>QKCJ01000031.1 GCA_003245715.1 bacterium | reverse complement strand
CTAGACTGGCATCAATATCTTATATTTATATTTATATTTATATTTATATTTATATTTATATTTATATTTATTGTCGGGATAAATGTAGATGATAGAATTATCTGAAGAGATTCTGCTGTTAAGCCATAAGCACAAAAAAAAATGCTTTGCGTTCTTCTCGCCTGCGGGAGGAGAGGGTGTCACGTATATCTGCCACAAGCTCGCTTCAATACTCTCAAGCCATAAAAACACAGCAATCTTTTGCGCGCAGCAGCACCCCGGCGGAGATACCTGCGATGAAGGACAGTGCCTTGACACCATACTCCAGAACAGCGACATTGTTTTGGTTGATTCTTCAGGTTTCTTACGCTCTCCGGGCAATCCTGAAAATTTTGACTTCTATGATTGTGGTGTTTTGGTCATTAAGGCCGGAGTGACCAGAAGGGAGTTGGCAAAGGAAACACTCAAGCGCCTCAAACGACATGAAATCCGGATTATCGGGACTGTGTTGAATAATTCAAAACGTGTTATCCCTAACTTTGTTTACAGAATAATAAGTTAATATGTCATTACGCAAAATTGTCTTCATGCTTTTTTACTATAAGTGGATGTTAATCATTCCGGTGCTTATTGCTCCGGTAGCATCCATCGCCATGCTCGTATTTGTAGAACCTGTGTATATGTCTTCATGCAAACTCTGGACTAAGGAACACGTTGAAAGCAGCAAGCTGTTGCGCGTACAAAGACCGGGAACACAGGAAACCACCTTCGTTGAGGTCCAGCGCGAAATTATTCTTTCCGATGATGTCCTGATGATGGTCATAGATCAGTGTAAGCTGTATAATCCCCCTCCCAGCCAGAGTGTTTTCGCAAAAATGACGGGATACAAACAAAATGCAAAGCCTCTCAGTGGGGATTATGATCCGAAAATTGAGGCAATGCGTGCATTGCGAAGCAGCACGTGGGTTGAGATTATTAACCCCGAAATCATCACCGCAGGGGTGAAAATGAACTCCCCGAAACTCGCACAGAGAGTACTGGTTTCGTTACTTGACGCCTACCGCTCGGAGTACCTTAATATCATTACCAATGAAATAACACAATACAGGAAGTTTCTTGACGAACAAATTTCATTGATGCGAACAAAGTCAAAGGAAAAAGAGGAGCAGTTGATCGCGTTTGAGGAAAAGCACCCTGAGATTCGCGCAGAGGGCGCAAAAAGCGGTTACACGGTATCCAGCGCTTCAATAGAATTTGCCAAAGGTGTTGGCGATTTCAGTCCTGTACCTGAAATCCTGAAAGAACTTGCGCGACTTGAGATGCTGAAGATCAGAGCGCTGTCAAGATACGACAAGAGTGCACCCAAAATCACCGAAATCCAAACCATGATTACAGAAAATCAGAAACTTCTTAAAATCCACACAAACAAATTGTCTGATATGGCTAAATTGACAGTTTTGCATAAAAGCCTGCAATGGGAGTTACTCGAATACAGGCGGCACATATCCCAGATTGAAACCGAATATTTTCAGATCCTGATATCAGAAGGCTCTAAGGTAAAACAGGTAAGCAATATAACCATACTTGATAAACCCAGTTTGGAAATCAGAAAAATTTATCCAAAAAAGAAAGTAACAGTACTAGCCTCTGTATTCCTTGGTTTTATCTTTGGAATAGGCCTGATTTACCTGCGGATATTCATGGATGGAACATATCATTTACCCGAAGATATATATGAAGACACTGGGTTACCTGTTCTTCAGGTTATATCTATTGAAAAAAAGAAGAATTAGCCATGCACTTATTTGCTCGTGGTGCTTTGATCTCCGGAGCACGAATAACGGAAAAGGTTCTGGCTTTCCTTATTATAATCTTCGCTTCCCGTCAACTCGGGAGCGAGGGGATCGGTGAATTCTTTTATTATTTCAGTCTTGCCAGCCTCTTTATCCCACTGATGGATCTTGGCTTTGAAAAGCTATTGTTGCAAAAGTGGTGGGAGCACACCAAGCAGGAGCGCATGCACTATCTGGGAAAACTTCTTCTTATCAAACTCTTTACCGGCTGTCTGGCGCTAGTTGCGATCACTATCACAGACATGGCAGTTCAGGGCGACAACGCAAACTCCTATGCCGCAATTGCCGCCTTTCTCGCAATCTACATAACAACAGTCGGCGACCTGATTCGTCAACCAGCACACGCGGAAAGCATCATCATTGTCGACATGACCGTACCTATTATAAGCCGGCTCTTGACGCTTGTTCTGTATCTCGCATTCACCTCTAACATCCACAACGGCTATGAACTGCTTTATGTGTACGCAATTGCCAATATCGTAGGCACCGTTATCAGTTGCTGGGGGCTGCGGGGATATCGCCCAAGGTGGGATAAGGGCACGACCTTCAAGCAGCTGATTGCAATCGGTAAAGCCGGTATCCCATTTAGCATGACACACCTGTTTGTAATGATCTCGCTATATATTGACACCATATTTCTCGGGCATTTCTCAACAATGTCGGAGGTGGGAGACTATAATGCAGCATATAAACTTATATTGGCGTTAACCACTCTCGGTGGCGGAGTGTGCTATACCCTATTTCCGCTACTTACCAACAAATCAGAAGGAGAGCGAGGAGGCCATGTTTTCTCACTCACCTTAAAGTTTTTTACGATTGCTTTCGGCACGTGCAGCATTGGGGGGATCATTCTCGGGCCGTGGATTATCGAAATGGTTTATGGCGATGAATTCAAAAAATCCGCAACAGTATTCCAGGTTTTATGTGTGCTGATTCTCATCGCTTCTCTGACAAATCTGGTCGGCCAGTCACTTGAGGCACTTGGCAAACAAAAAACTGTGATGATGATTAACCTTAAGTCAGCAGGCTTTAATATCCTTGCTAATCTTATTGTGATTCCCTGGATGGGGATGATCGGAGCCGCCATTACAACAATAACTACAGAATTAATTGTTCTGGTTATCCAGATTGCCAACACACGGGGAAACGACACTTACGGTATAACCTTTTCGCAAATCAAGAGACCTGTGCTGTTCCTGTTCGCAATTGCCGCTCTGTACTCAACCCTACCATACATCGGCGAGCAGACAGCAGGAGCGACCGGCATTCGCTGGATGAAATATTGCAGTTCCCTGAGCGCAGGTGTCATGTTATTTGTGGTTCTTTTTGTGCCTTTCCGTAAATACTGGCTAAGTGCAGACAAAGTAGAAAGCAATAATGAAAATTCTGATGGCAAATAAATACCTCTATCCACGCGCTGGAGCTGAGGTCTATATGCTAAAACTATCCGAGGAGTTGATGAGGCAGGGACATGAGGTCATGTTCTTCGGGATGCACAATGCAAATAATAACTATGCGCAATTATCATCCTGCATTCCCGAGGTGGACTTCACCCGGGCCAACGGGCTATTTCATTTTACCAAAAACATCTGTAGAGCCCTGCAAAATCATATTTTCACCAATAGTGTCCGTCAACTCAACAGAGTGATAGGGCAATTCCAGCCAGACATTATCCATGCACATAACATTTACAATCAGATATCTCCCTCTATTTTCAAAGAAACGGTCAAGCACATACCGGTAATCATGACCGTTCATGACTTTAAGCCTATCTGCCCAAGCTACAACTGTTTTGTGAACGGCAGCACATGCACTCGCTGCATAAGCAGAAACTACATGCACTGCATAAAAAACAATTGCGTACAAAACAGCAAACTCAAAAGTATTCTTGCAGCATTATCTTCATGGTACCATAGCTTTAGCCGTACTTACGATAAATGCTACACGCACTTTATTGCTCCAAGTAATTTCATGAAAACCCTATTATGTGAGGGCGGCTTCGCTTCTTCAAGAATCAGCGTGATCAACAATTTCGCGGAAACGTCCATGCCGTCACAAAATATTGGGAAACATATTCTATATTACGGGCGCATTTGTAATGAAAAAGGAATCGACACACTACTAAGAGCCTATGCGCTGCTTCCAGAGTCCAGACCTGAACTAAGAATTGCTGGCAGCGGGCCACAGGAATACAAGTTTAAAACTCTTGCTTTTGAGCTGGGCATAAAAGTGAGTTGGCTGGGTCGCTTATCACATGAGGATATAGTCGCAGAGATTTCAGATGCTAGATGCACGGTCACTCCTTCATTGTGGTTTGAGAACTGCTCAATAAGCATCCTTGAGAGTATTGCGTATGGTCGCATGTGCATTGCCAGTGACTCCGGAGGAAATCCAGAGCTTATCAAGGATAGCGTCAATGGTTTTGTCTTTCGCGCTGGAGACTACAGATCATTGGCAGATAAATTACAACTGATGTGCGAATTGGACGCAGCAAGCATCGGCAAAATGAATGACGCCTGCACCGAGCTTGCGCAGAATAAATATAGCATAGACTCCCACCTTGAGAAGATTATGGAAATCTATAACAAAATCATCCAAAAGCATAAAGCAGAGACAGAATGATTCGACTTATAACAAGGTCACTCTTCAGTCAAGAATCACTATATATACTCGCCGCGATTTGCGGTGGGGTAGCGGCTTCATTTGCGGCTGTCAGTAAATCACCCGTAGTATTAGGAATGTGTCTATTTCCTGTAATTCTTCTGGGTTTCTGTTTTCTTGTAAATAAGTATACGCTGGTTTTCTGGATTATTGTTCTTACCTCCCCTTTTAATGACTATCTTGGGCTCAGTCTCGGTGGGATCAATGTCCGTCCGTATAATATGCTCGCGCTGTTCGGTATTGGCTGCATCTTCCTGTTTTGGGGTTTGAAACGTGAACCGCAATTACTCAGCCGGGCAGCAAAGACACTCCCTCTCTTTATCCCACTGATTCTGCTTTCAATCTCGAAAATTGCGACTGTAATAACACTCAGTGAAATGCCCTCCGGAATGGGCAAGGTGTTCTCAGCCAAGTACTCATTTTTTTATATCCTGCTTTACGCCACCTGCTTTATCGTGGTCACCTTTAATAAAGACAGGAACTCCATAAAAAAAGCGATTAAGATCTGGATTCACATCTCAAACATAATCGTTTTTATTGCCTTTATGCAAATAATTCTTTCCAATGTCGCTGGATATCACTTTGTTCATCATAGGGATGTCATCTTCTTTGGAAGACCATACTCAGTATTTCGTGAACCTGATGTGCTCGGAAGCTTTCTAGGCGCGACTACGGTTACGCTAATCCCACTACTAATAAGTAAAAACTATATATTGCCAGCCCTTTACATGCGACTGTCACTCGCTGTACACGCGGTATTTCTGCTCATTCTGTTTGTCCGGGCAGCATGGCTTGGCAGTATGTTCGCCCTTGGTTTGTGGATAATATGCATGATCGCCACACGCCGCGCCCGCCCGGTCTTTAGCTTTATAAATAAACTCGCACTATCCGGAATTGTGGGTGCGTTACTTCTACTAATTCTTGTTCCATCATTCTCCGACACCCTCTTTGATCGCTTTAACAGTCTGACCAAGCCTAAGGGTGAGAGTGCTAGCGAATACCGCATGCGGGAGCTGACTACAATGTTTGAAAAAAGCCTTCCGCAAGGCATCGGAACCAAAGAATTCAGGGTCTTTGCATTTGGGCATGGAGATTTTTCCTGGAGCTACTGGGCTCCGCAGTTGCTGGGTGAAAATTATGACCGTTCCGCTGTTGACCAGGCAAAAAAAACAGGGAAGATACTTGTACACGCTGGCTTTAGCATGGCACTAACAACATTCTTCGACAACGGCGCGGTTGGTATTATTTTAATGCTCATCTTTTTCGCACTACTATTCTACATATTCTTCAAAGCACTAAGGAAAGCCGATAGTGAATATGACCGCTCTCTGCTTTATGCGACGTTTCTGCCTGTTGCGTGCGTACTGATATGTTTTCAGTTTAGCTATGACCCGATCACACCTTTTTTCTGGGTTTTGGTCGCACTATTTGTCGCATACCGAAATGAAGTCATCTATGTGCAGCCTTTAGCGGGAGATAACAATGACTAAGGACTTGTACTGGTTGAAAAGCCGCAGAATAATGTTTTATGTCAACATCCTGCGTGATGGTGCGGGCATGATAAACCGCGAGGTAGGCTATGCAAAACAATTTGCAGCTAATGGCGCCGATGTCACGATCCTCAGCCACTTCAAAGTGGCAACGAAAATGAAGTTTAATAATATTAAAACCAAGAACGTATGGCCTACACGCTACCGCAGGCACTTATATGATTTCCCACTCTTCTACCCCCTGACGTTTTTGAGGTTGTTTTATCATTTCTTATGCATAAGACCCGAAATAGTATTTGTAGACCTTCATCAGGAAGCCTGGTGGGCATTGCTATTCAGGAGATTTTTTAGCTTCAAAATCATCTTTACATATCATGGCGTGGCCGACAGCCGCTTTTATCAAGGACAGACTGCAAAAGCTCTCGACAAAGTCCGGGCTTTCACTCATTCCCTGTTGCCATTGGTAGATAAAGCTCTGGTGGTCAGCAATTTTTTACAACACGAAACCAACAAAATAGGGTGTGCAGCAACAACACTATACAACGGAATTGAAGATAATGTTCTGGTTAAGGAAAACCAAGAAATAGATTCGATAAACACACAGCCTTTAGTTCTGTTTGTTGGCAGATATACCCAATACAAAGGAGCTCTAAATATTGTAAAAGCCTTTGCGATTGTTGTGAAAAAAATACCTGAAGCCAAATTGCTTATGCATGGCTTTTACGAAAGCCAAGAATATCAACAGGAGATTGAATCTTTTATAGGGAAAAACAACCTGACTGACAGCATCACAATCAGGGGGCCTGTTGAGGGACGGGATGTCCCGGCGTTGATTTCAAACGCAAAGTTATTCGTTAATGGTTCACTGGATGAAACGTTCTGCATGCCTCTACTTGAGGCACAGGCGAGGGCGATACCCTGCGTAGCCTTTTCCTGTGGCGGAGTACCGGAAGTAGTTCTTGACGGACGGACTGGACTTTTAGCACCCGAGAATGATATCGCTGGTTTTGCAGACAACATAATAACTCTCTTGAAATATGAGGAAAAGTACCGCCAGTTTGCCATTAACGCGCGCAACCATGCTGCACAGTTTTGCTACAGCAAGCTTGCTGAGAAAATGTTCGCCATCGTCAAACCCCTGCTTGATAATGGAGAATCCCAGTGAGTGATAATAATTATGAAACCAAGAAGACTATTGCTGTTGACGCCACACCGTTTATGTTTCCCGGAGCTGGTGTTGGTCGGGCGATTGAGACACTGCTAAATACGATAGCCTCTCTCAACCCACCATTTGAATTTATCCTGTATGCCCGACGTTTCAAAGGCAAAGCTTTAAGTAAGGGAGCTTACGCTAAACGCATTTGCCGTTACAGATTCCCGAAATTTCTAGAGCCGGTAATGAAGGCCACTTCCTTTATTGAGCATTTTGTGAAGGCCGACCTGTACCACGCTACCGATCACTATATGCCCCTCGGACATCCCGAAAATGCTATACTCACCATACATGACATGATGTTCATGAATAAGGTTGAGTCAAATTGGGGAATCCATGATTATCTGGCAAAAAATGTCCCGGCCTTCGCCCGCAAATGCCGCCATATCATAACCTGTTCTGAGTACACTAAAAGTGACATTATTAAGTTTACGGGTGTTGATCCTGGTAAAATCACCGTAATTCCATGGGGTATTGACCACAACCTGTTCTCCCCGGCTCAAAACGATATCAGCTCTGCCCATAATATAAAGAGAATGTTGGGAATTGATTACCCCTACTTTCTCTCGGTTGCCTGCTCAACCGGAAGAAAAAACACACTTAGCCTGATAAGAGCTTGGGCTAAAATTGCACGAAAGTTTCCTGCTTACAAATTTGTGGCCGTCTGGGCGCCACCTAGGGAGGTGATCAAGTTGTGCCATGAGCTGGGAGTTCATGACAGTATTATTTTCACAGGACGGGTTGATGACCATCTTCTGCGCGATCTTTACCGCAGCGGTGAATTCCTGGTATACCCTTCGCTTTACGAGGGCTTCGGTCTTCCGGTGCTTGAGGCCATGAGTTGTGGTATGCCCGTAATCACCAGCAATGTGACCTCCATACCTGAGGTGGGGGGCGAACTTGCCATTTATATCGACCCAAAGAAAGAGGATGAGATATCCTCCGCTATTGAGGACTTTATTTATAATAAACGCAACACTCCAGAACTACGGAGAAAATGCACTGAGAGGGCTAGCTTCTTTAATTGGAACACCTGTGCTGAAAAAACACTGGAGATATATTCCCGTTTTATCTGATCCCGGAGAACGATTGTGAAAATTGCAATAATAGGACTGCGCGGACTGGGCGATGGGTTGGGTGGCGTGGAAAAAGTTGTAACTGAAACCTCTACCCGTCTTGTCAATCAGGGCATTGATCTTACCTGCTTCTGCAAAGAGAGTTACTCGCAGAATGATCTTTACAGTAATGTCAAGCTGATAAACATTAAGACACTCAATACTAAACACGGTGAAACCGGCTTGTATGCTCTAAAGGCAATTATAAAAGCATCGCGCAGCGATTTTAATATTCTGCACCTCCATGCGCTAGCCTCATCATTCCTTTCATGGATCCCCAAGCTATACGGAAAAAATGTAATAACAACTATACATGGCCTGGACTGGCAAAGAGCAAAATGGGGATACATCGCGCGCTCAATACTTAAAATAGGCGAGGCATTTGCTGTAACATTCTCGGATGCTATTATCTGTGTTTCTTTAAGCCTCTATACTTATTTCAAGATGCGCTATCCCCGCAAACGAATCATCTACATCCCTAACGGTTGTGATCTGCCCGATGAGAATGAGTATGCCCCGCCAGCAGGACTGAACAAGGACGGCTATATACTGTATATGGGGCGGCTGGTTCCAGAAAAAGGTGCGCATAAACTGATATCAGCATTCAACGCACTCAACACCGACTGCAAACTTGTTATCGCCGGGGGAGGAACCTTCAGCAGCAAGTATGAACAACAACTCAAGGAAATGGCAAGCCACAATCCGAATATTATTTTCCCCGGCATCATCACAGGCGAGAGCAAAGAACAGTACCTGAGAAATGCCCTGGCGTTTGTCTTGCCTAGCGAGATTGAAGGATTGCCTATTGCGCTACTGGAAAGCAGTTGTCGCGGGATATGTCCGATTGTCTCAGCCATACCAACTACGGTTGAGATACTAGGTGACTGGACGATCAGCAGGGGCTACACCTTTGACCCGTATTCACTCAAGCAGCTCCGGACCGCACTGGAAACCTGCATCAGCAATCCGCAACTGACAAAAGAACTCGGGCAGCGAGCCAGGGAAAGGGTGCGCTCTTTATATAACTGGGATTTGATTTCTTCAAGCATCCACGAAATTTATAATGATATTACCAGTACCAGCGGAGAATAAAAATGCAGAGAAAAGTCCTTCATCTATTATGGGATGGCGACCTGGGCGGGGTGCAGAGGTATGTCTTTCAGCTATTAAAAAACGGTTGCTGGGATAACAGCAAACATTCAATCTGCTTCATGGCTAAACCCGGAAGAATCCTCAACACTCAAACTCTTCCAGAATTCCAGATGCAAGCTCTCGGATTAAGCAGAGGTTGGCAATTGTCATCGCGCTGTAAAATACATGACATGCTTAAGCACACTGCCCCGGATGTAATCCATTGCCATTGCGACACGCCGGCAGTCTCGCTCAATCTGGATTTATTCCGCAAATGCACTAAAATATATACCGAGCACGGCGACACAATTATGCGGAGGAAACGCAGCATCTTTACAAACTTAATCTGGAAACTTACTGGACGCTCATGGGATAGCCTGATCATGAATTCCAATTTCGTCAAGGAAGATTTCTGTAGGCGCTTTGCCAGACTTGAACCCAAAGTAACGGTCATCCCCAACCCATTACTGGAAAACCACGCTATCACACACCAGCCTTTTCACCATGCCAAGACACTGCAAATCGGCATTTTCGGGCGTGCGGTCTGGCAAAAGGGACTGGATATTGCCCTTGAGGTTGCCTGTGAGGTCTTGCGCACAAACAAATCTTTTCACTTTAATTTTTACGGCGATGGTGAGCTGATGCCACAGTTGCTGGATATCAGAAAAAGCAAGGGGCTGGAAGAGTTCGTAACTTTTCATGGGTTTGTTGATAAACCTCTGGAACAAATGGCTATGATGGACTGCAATATCGTTCCATCAAGAATTGAACCCTTCGGTCTTGTAGCCTTAGAGGCTCTTAGTGTCGGAACACCTGTGGTTGGCTTTCAACGCAGCGGTGTTTCTGAAATTGTCGAACATGAAAAGTCTGGAATGCTTGTAGCGCATGGGGACGTCAAAGCAATGGCAGAGGCCATCCTGAAAATAACCGGGGATGAAACGCATTGGCTCGAATACTCAGCAAACGCACAGCAACATGCAATCAATGGCTTTTCCCTGCAAAAGCACTGTGAGTTGCTGGAAGCACTATACAGCCATTAGCGGTCATTAATTTTGAATGACAGCTGCATGAAGTTTCTCGCCTTATTATCAATATCATAGATCACTTTATCTGCTAGTTCCGTAATAATGTGCAGACCGAAACCACTTTCAGAGTTGCCGGAAAAGTCGGGGTTACAGCTATCCTGAAGATTAAATGATATCCCATAATCATACAGGGCAATATGCATAAACTCATTATCAGAATACCAGCTTAGCCAGACAGGCTTATCATGCTCTTCACCATACGAGTGTTTAATAATATTAACAAATGCTTCATGAACAGCCAAAAGGGCCTGACTTTTCCTATCGCCATCTATATTACATTTCGCACATGCTCCGGACACCAAATGATGAAGGTGATCTAGCTCATTGTATGAACTTTCGAGCTCGATCTCCATGTCATCCCTGAAGCTACTGCTAAGCGTTGACGCGGTTTGAGATTCACAGCCGCCGAACTTCATCGCAATACAGGTCAAATCATCATGCTGGCGTATATCTCCCCTGAAGTTGTTAAGCTCATCAAAGAGTCTTGAAATTATCGCTGACGGCGGATCACGGAAATGATCGCAAAGACATGCAATAACCCCGTTTTCACCAAACGCCTGCTTGCCGGTTGCATCTGTTTCTTCCACAACGCCATCCGAGAACAGTACGATAGTATCTCCGTCCTCAATATCGACCTGCCCCTCTTCGACTCCTTTGCCACCTTCCGGGATACCCAGCGGGCAGTTGTCGCACTCAAGCGTGGAAACATCACCATTACTTGACTTGAAAAGTAATGGTTTTACGCTACCGCAATCGACATAGCTTAACAGCCGCCGCCCAAGATCTATACGCAGATAGAACAACGAAACAAATGAGTTAAATTCAAGCAGCCTCTCAACTATGGCCTTACTTACCATGCTGATGATTTTTCCGGGCGTATGCTTTTCGTACCCCAACCCTTCAGCCCGCCCCCATTCGTGCATAAAATAGCCACGGAGACTCGCCGCAGTCAAAGCCGCGGTCAGCCCCTTACCCATAACATCGCCAATAACAATATCCAGAACTCCGCTATCGATATCATGGCAAAAGATAAAGTCACCATCAAGATCCTGCGCGGGCAATGTTTTTGCTGCTATCTCAACACCCTCAAGGTCACTTGGTAGCTCATCAATTAATAATGAATTCTGCAACGACCAACTATCGCCCAATGTTGTACGCTGACTATGGGAAAACCGAATCAATCGCGCAGACAGTTCTTTTAGTTTGAGATTCTGCTCTTCATTGATCTTTTGAAGTGCTTCTTTTTCCTGTGCCAGCATATACTGGTGATAACTCACATCCAGTATCACCTCAAGGTTTTCTTTCTTCCAGGGCTTGAGAAGGAAATGCTGGGTTTTTCCAAGATTGATTGCCTCAACTATCATATCAATTTCTGAGTAGCCTGTAATAGTTATGCGCTGGGTGAATGGCGAGAGTTTGCATACCTGCTCAAGTATTTGCGGACCAGACATTTTCGGCATTTTCTGATCACAAAGAATTATGCCCACATGTTCCGCCTGTACAATATCCAGCGCATCTTTTCCCGATGACGTACCCTTGACATTATACCCCATATTCATAATCTGGCGCACCAGAGAATGGACAATATTCTCCTCATCATCGATGACAAGTACAACTACATCTGGAGAATACATCATTCGTCTTGTCATCTCAGTATGCGCCCCTACCTGTAATCACCGCCGGAATTGTCTGGAGTATCAGTTTAATATCAAGCAGCAGACTCCTGCTTTCAATATACCGCTTGTCGAGCTTAGCCTGTTCTTCAAATGGGATATCCCCTCTGCCGGAAACCTGCCAGATACAGGTAAGACCCGGCGCGCAGTCCAGCCTTCTGCGCTGAGCAAAATTATAGTTAATAACCTCCCGCGGCAAGGCCGGTCTTGGCCCTACCAGAGACATATCTCCCTTGAGCACACACCACAATTGTGGCAACTCATCAATACTGAACCGCCGGATAAAACGTCCAATCGCTGTCACGCGGGGATCATTCTTCATTTTAAAGGTTAAGGAGTCACCATGTTGATTATCTTTTAACAGCTGATCCTTGATTTTATCAGCATTGGCCACCATCGAACGGAATTTCGGAAAATCAAATTCCCGCCCCCATTTACCCACTCTCTTCTGCAGATAAAAAACTGAACCAGAAGGGTCTGTAAGTTTGATAATTACTCCAACTACTAAAAAAAGAGGTGAAAGGGCAATAAGCGCCAACAAGCTGGACGTAATATCGATCAGCCTTTTAATAGTCCGCACACTCCAGACAGCCGCACTATGCATTAAAATTTTGCGATGATATATATATTTTGCGTGTACACCTGATGAGTCAAGCAAAAGCCTTTCAAGCGACTGTATCAGCAATTCTTGTGAGTCATACTCAATTAACTCTTTGTCCTCACACATCTCATTCTCCGTTTGTCTTACTTAACCCGTAGAGCCTTTTCCCTTAGCAGCATTTCATCATACGGTTTACCGATACTGGTTGGTATTGGCTGAGGAGCGGTCCCCAGGTCGAGACCAGTGGCAAAACCTGCCTCGGAATCATTAACCCTCGGTATTGACGCCCCAATCAGACCGACCTCTGCCATTTGCTTGACTAAAGAGACAGTGTCTGAAATAAAATGAAGCTTGGATCTCGCCAAAGGCCGACTCGGTATCAACAAGGTATCCCCGGGGCCCGGGTTGTATGAATAAAAACTATTGCCATATTTTTCCTGCGCTGCTGAGCGGACCTCTCCCGAAGCCATAACAAGATATGTCTGACTCTTGTCGGCGTCATCCTTCATCCCGCCTGCTTTGTTGATGTAATCGTCAACCGTCATGCCATCGCGCCAGACAAACGCATTCGGATAAAAAACTCTGCCAAGGATAACAACCGAATTCATTCTTCGTGGAATATACAGAACATCCTGCTCCTCCAGAACAAGATCATCCTGACTATCAACAAAATCATCTCGCATGAGATCAAGCACAACTCGTCCCTGCGCCTGAAACTGCCGCATATTCTCCGACAACCTTGACAGGCCAAGTAAATCTAAATGACTTGCTACCGCCTCTGTCACTCTGCCATCTCTGGTTATATAATTTCTGTTGCGGGAAAAATGCTCTTCCGAATTCATAAATAGGTCTTCAAGCCTTCTTTGCTGGATTGTTCTTATACTTTCACGCGAAAAGACCGCAGCTCTTAAGTCAGCCTTGTCAAGCAAGCCACCTGCAGCAATCAACAAGTCACTGATTCTTGATCCATCAGGCAGGATATATGTCCCGGGAAATTGAACACGTCCACCAATTTTAACCTTGACCTGCAGCGACTGCACCTTGCGGATCACAACATGATCGTGATTTTCCAATCGTATGGGCGTCTCGCTTCCGTTCAGCAGGAGCGATAAATTAAACGGCAATACCTCCGCATCAAAATGCTTGCCATTTTCATTTATACGCCTGCGAACTATCATGCTAGTGCCCTGATATGCATCGCCAGTCGGACCCCCAGCAAGATCAACCAGCGCCTCAAGTGTCAACCCCCCGCTCAAACGGTAGACACCCGGCTTACGAATCGCCCCAATAATACTAATGGTTGGCGCATCCTGAGCTTCAGATTTTGACAGAACCTTTAGGCGGTCAAGGCGATTAAGCTGTATGTCAGCCTCTTTATTGCCGCTCAATATCTCTGTCAAGTCTACCCAAATCGTCTCCTCTGCAGTTACTCCCCGTTTATCCCCAGGCGTTATATCGAAGCGATGTGTCCTGCCAAGTCGACGCGTCAGCAACGCCTTATTCAAACTGGCGTCAATCAGAAAACCCTCGCCTTTCTTAAGAAGTTGGCTGATTGTCATGCCCTCCGTATAAGGATAAGAGCCTGACTTCACAACACTGCCACTAAGCTCCACGACATTATTAACTTCCGCGTAAATTTCAAATATCTTAACCACGTCCCCGTCATTGGCATACAACTTTTGCGCCTCATCCTTGAGGGTGTAATCAAAGACTTTGCGCTCTCCCTCTTCGTACGTCCGTTCAACTTGAAAGTTGTTGTTCCTGAAGAACGCCGCGCTCTCTCCACAATATCCAATGACCTCCTTGAGTTCCTGCCCTTCCAGTATTTCAAAGATATGTCCACCCTCAGGCAATACCACCGTTACCGTCTTTCCGATCGGCCCTACATAAATCGTATCCCCCGCCAACAATGTTATATTTTCCGCCTGCCCCTTTCCGAGCAAAACAGAATACAAATCGATATTCTTTTCCTTTTGCCCTTTACGCAAAAGCCTGATTTGACGGAGGGTACCATCCTTGGTTGGCTGGGCTATTGATAAAGCGTCTATTAGAGTGGAATTTGCCGGTATCATGGTCAAGCCCGGGTTTTTCAAGCGTCCGGCAAGCACCACTCTAATACTCTGGATCTTCCCCAGCGAAACCTCAACCTGAATATTCTGATAATGCGAGCTCAGATGCTTTGTAATCGTTTCCTCTAGTTTCGAAAAACGCACCCCAACCAGACTCAAAGCTCCCACCTCAGGAAGAAAGATCTCACCATTACGGTCAACCGTAAATTTCTTACTCAAATCCAAAGAACCGGCAATGTTTATGACAATCTCATCACCGATGCCGATCAGATAATCCGGATCAACCGGTCCGGCAAGATTAAGTTTGGCATCCTTCAGGAAGTCCTGTATCTTTGGTTGCTCAACCATTCCTACATCAACGCTCTTAAGCGAATAGTCCTGATCCTGAGCCTCCGTTAATCCGGCTTTTGTAGCTTCCTCCTCACTCTCTACTATCTTATCGGTGCCAGTTTTGGGCGAGAAGATATCATAGCCAAACTGCAATAACTCCTTTCCGGAGGAGAACCCGCTCATGCTATTGTATATTTTCTCAATATAGCTCAAAGCAACAATCTTGGGAGGGAGTGGCACTTTTGTTTTTTTTGCAAGCTCACTGTTATTGTTAATAACAATGCTGGTGCCCTTGGGCGCAGGCTTCATCGTTGCTAAATCACTATCAGCAGCCTCCAACTCCGGATTAGGAGCAGCACCTACAGCGTTAACCGGCACAGTAGAAGAGCCCTTGTATTCCGGCAAATCATCCGGTGCAAGAGATGAAATTAAAGCTGTAAGGTCCGGCAAGCTGCTTAACGGATTCTTCAGACGGTTAATCTTATTGCGTTCCAGTTTTTCCTGCCTGACACCTTTATCAGGAGTGCTACCCATCTCTGGTATATATTTTTTGGGCTCCGGGTTTGCCTCAACCAGACGCTGAAGCCAGGGAGGGTTAACCTGAGCAGACTTTTCTGCCGTACTGCGTTCTTCACGGTAACTGTAGCTACTGCAGGATGTTGATATCACAGCACACAGTACCATATAGAATATAATGTTCCGGTGCTTTCGTATGAATTCTTGTGTCATTTGCCTGTCTTTCACTCCAGCTTTTTTAATTTTCTATAATGAAGCCTGTGCAGAACTATCTCCGGCTTACAATTAAAACGCACAGGCAAGCCTGACGACCCTGTTCCGAAGTGCGTATACCCCTGTAAATTATTAAACCGCCAGCGCCCATTGGCAAACCTGCGGGAGCAGTTTGCATTGGTAATTACCGGTATTCCGGCTGGGAGACATATTTGTCCGGCATGCGTATGCCCACATAGATAGAGCGAATAGCCCAAACGCTCGGCCTGCGCAATAATCTCTGGAGAGTGCACCAGCAGAACCTTGAACGCTTCAAAATTTCTGTTTGAAATCCTAGAATTACAAAGTTCAATATCACCCAAATCATAAAAATGAACATCATCCAGACCGGAAAGAACAATCGTGTCATCCCCCCGATTGATCGGATGATTCTCATTCAGCAGAAACCGTATCCCCATATCCTCTAACGGCTTAACAAGTTCAGCCGTGTCGTGATTTCCAAGAATAGCCAGAGTTCCGTCAATGCCCGGTAGTTTATCGGCAATTTTCTGCATAAACTCCAGCACTAAGTGTATTGAGCCAGCTGTTGAGAAGCGAAAATCTCCTGTGATTACCGTCAAGTCCGGAGTTTGCTGGCAGAGGATGTCATTAATCCTGCAGTGCAAATTCTGCATACCATCGATATGCAGGTCGGAGAGGTGTAGAATTGAGTAACCGTCGAATGATTCAGGCATGTTTGGAAATTGCCAGTCCAGCTCTTTAAAAATAATGGACTCAGCATTGCTTTCCCCACGCTTGCGGAGGTCAAGGAGGTTCAGTCCCCACGCCAAAGCCCTGGGAATAAACTCAATATTTTCAAAGGCAATCCCGCCTCGCCCCTGGCATAACCAGTGCTCTGTCTGCTCTAACTCCCTGAGTTTCCGTTTTTGCAGATGCTGATGGCGGTATTGTTTTATCGGCTCTTCACCAGCCACGCTCTGCTTCTGAGACGCTGTCATAGATATCGAATACCTTATTCATACGCACCAGCATGAACATCGATTTAACCTGCTCGGTCAAGCCGGCAATCCGTAACGCCCCCTTGTTCTGTGCGATCTGACGCAAAAGGGAAAGCAAAGCGCCAAGACCGGTTGAATCAACAAAAGGAACCTTTGAAAGATCCAGTATCACCTTGCGCTCTGCAAGCGGAATATCCGCAATCCTCTGCTTGAACTCTGGCGCAACCGCTACATCCAGACGGTTTGACGCTACCTCCACCAGAAGATATCTCTGTTTATCCTCAACCTTGGTTTCCATGCCATCTCCATTTCAGATTTACTCTATATAAGATTCTGCTTTATGCATCATGCGAAATTACAGTCTAAACGATGAAGAATCGAAGAAGGTAACGCCAGAAAATCCTAACCTTTTGCCCTAATGTATGACTTGTCGCATAATATGAATCCGAGATCATTTCCTGCTCTTGCACCGTTGAATTATCCAGGCTGTCAATTTCAGCAAGCCGGAAAAAGCCAACGTCTGAACTTCGATACAAATCCTGCCAATCCGGCGGAAGATTCTTCAGTTCCTCAGCAGATCTTGGCGCAACACCAAACCATTTCATATCTCCACGGAGCAATTTGAAGATAAGCGGAGAGCGGCGAACAAGACAGATGCTCAACCATTTACCCAACAACCCTCCCTGCGGGCGTGCAAACTCTGTATAAGTGAAAGACGGCCATAATTCCGGAGGAGGCTCTACCGGAAGTGAGATTGCCTGTTTATGCTCAAATACCTGAGGGCTCTCACGCAGTAAAAGCCATAAACATGTGACAGCAGCCGCGAGTAAAAGGGGCGGCAATGCAATAATAGTCAGAATGTAATGACATATCCATTCACGAAAATCGATGGCTGAATGTGAGCTGATTTCCGAGGCAATAAACCCGTCGGGGATCATCACCGCTTCATTACTGCCGGATCTGATCAGACAGTTACGATCAACAATGCAGTCCTGAAAATTCAGCTGAGAGCCAAGCGAGGTATTAGGCAAAATAATAGAGTTCTCAATAATGGTCATATCACCAATTATCACATGTGAGCCCACGGCAGTGCCGGAATTTATGCGTGCGCCCCTGCCAAACGCGCAATATTCCCCGACACAGGAAATGCTCTCAACTCGCGTGGTAGGGTGCAGCACGACACCCGCCTCCAGAAAAACCTTTGGTTCGATTTGAGAACCGGCAATCGATTCTGCGTACGCCTCACAACTGAGAATATACCGATTTGCCTCAAGAAGGGCTTGCGAGCATGAACAACTGATAAAGTCCAATTCCTTTACATCTGCTCCGCTCATCGTGATGTTACCGAAGAATGAGTCCAGATCGCTTACACCATCAAATGACACAGCGCTATTATTTGAAAGCATTGCCCAGCGGGTTCGCCCTTTATCGACAAAGAGGTGGTTTGTATTTTCAGGCAAATCCTGTATGGTCAGTTGTTTTATTTTGGCAAGATAGCTGCAGTCTATGATTAAACCATTGCTGTATTGCAACTCATGCTCCAGGCGTAAAATTGCTTTTTCTGGCGATGCGACAGCTGAAAGACTGATATTGATCCCCCAGCGTTGACCATTGCCAAGGAAATAGGAAAATGCTGTTATGTTATCACTTGCATAAATATGAATGTTGCGGATACCACTCTCTGAAAGCCAGATAATAATCCATTCAAGAAATGGTCTGTTTGCCACCGGCAGAAGTTCCGGCGGATAGCGTTTGGCCATCACACCCCATTTGTCCGTCGGTGCGAAAGCGAAAAGATAAGCAATGGTCTCATTGTTCATGGACATTGTCCTGCTTTGATTTTTAGATTGTTTATGTTGTCCGACAAAATGTAAACTAACTCTAATCATGATATTTGTCAATCGAAAAAAAATTAGTCCGAATTTTTACTAATTTGGATACATTTCAAGTTTGACAAAATTATTGTTTATGCTATTCTGGAAATAGGGTACTAACAAAAAATCCGGGCACTCACAATATATAAAGTAAGGACTGATTCTGATGAACAGACATCGGCTCCTGTTTGTTGATGACGAAAAAAAAATACTCACCTCGCTGAAAAGGAATCTTCTGGATTCCCCATATGATTGTGATTATTTTTCAGACCCTAAGCAAGCGTTGCTGAGCATAAGTGAAAACCGCTATGCGGTGATCGTCTCCGATATTAAAATGCCTGAACTTGGCGGGGTTGAATTTCTGGAAAAAGCCGGTGAAATTGATCCGCTGCCCACTCGCATAATCCTGACCGGTAACGCAGAACTTTCAGACACCATTGATTCCATTAATAATGCCAAGGTTCAATTTTATTTGCAGAAGCCCTGGAGAAAAGAAGCACTGCTTAAAACTATCACAGAGGCTGTCGCGCTCTTTGATGAAGCAAGCGACAAGATCAAAACAATATCCATTTTGGAGAAAAAGGTTAATTCCTACGGCGCAAAAGTAGATAAGCTTGAAGGGCTAGCATATATTGATCCGTTGACCGGGCTGAAAAACCGACGTGGCTTTGACGAAACATTTACCGAAAGGTGGCTATCTGCAATCCGCCACAAACGGTCTTTATCCCTTATTGTTGTCGATATTGACCGCTTCAAACTAATCAACGACACAATAGGGCATTCAGAAGGTGACGCGGTACTGAAAAAAATCGCCGGCGCTATCCGCTCCAGCCTTCTAAGGCCAGATGATTTTGCTGCACGCTACGGCGGGGAGGAGTTTGCAATTATACTTGCGGACTCCGATAAGTCGGAAGAGGTCGCCCAAAGAATTCAGCAATCTGTCTGTGATCTTAAGATTCAGCACCCGGCATTTGAAGCCGGATTTAACGTGTCGGTGAGCATGGGCATATCAAGTACCCGACCACATGAAGGAAAATACCAAAAACCGGAAGAGTTCTTCCATGTGGCAGACATGGCTCTGTATCAGGCAAAAAATGAAGGGCGGGGCAGGTATATCATTTCCATGGATTCCTGAACAGGGAGGAAATTTTGAGGATGAAAACATTTAAGAATACCATCAATTTTGCAGTATTGCTGATGCTTTGTATCTGCCTGGACCTCTCAGCTGCTGAAAAGGAAATTCATCTTTATCTTGATGCAGACATGAGTAACATGCACATCTCCGGCAAGTCTATTGAGCGCGGAATACGCACCGCCCTCGCTCAGGCCGGCAATAAAATACATGGCATGCCGGTAAAACTGATCGTTGCTGACCACCGGGGAAATGTCCTGCGCAGCAAGGAGAATCTGCTCGCTTTTGCACGTGATCCGCAGGCTCTTGCACTGTTCTGCGGCCTACACTCCCAACCCATGCTGGTCTGGTCTAAGTTAATAAGCCAGAAGCGCCTGCTGGTGCTTGATCCATGGGCAGCAGCTGGTCCGGTAACGCGCAAAACAAACAGACAGGGAGAAAACTGGGTGTTCCGCTTGTCGGTTGATGACACCAAGGCCGGGGAATTTCTGGTTGCGCAGGCGATAGACAAGGCCGGCTACAAACGCCCAGCCCTGATTCTTGATGACACAGGCTGGGGGAAATCAAATTATGAAACACTCGCAAAGGCGTTAAAAAACCGAAACATAGAGCCGACGGATGTGTATTATTTCAACTGGAAAATTGGCAAAGCTGGTGCACATGAAATGCTTTCCAGTATTTTCAAAGACAAATCAGATGTCATCTTTCTGGTGGCGAATACCCCTGAGGGTATTGGGATAGCCCGATCGATGGGCGAGCGTCCTCAGGAGGAGCGCATCCCGATTTACAGCCATTGGGGAATTACCGGCGGGGATTTATTTGAAAAGGTTGGCAAGGGAACACTGAACGAAAAAATCCAGCTGAAATTCATCCAGACACCTTACTCATTTCTGGCTGAGCCTCTCTCTGCTGAAGGGAAAGGTGCGTTTAGCGAATTGCAGAAGATTGATCCGTCGGTCAAAACGCTCAAAGACATATCGGCCCCCACCGGATTTATCCATGCCTATGATCTGACAAAAATACTTCTTCAGGCAGCCAAAGAGTGTGAGTGGTCACAGGATATGGCGATAAACAGGAATAACCTCAGACTCAAACTGGAGGATCTGCAGACCCCCGTCAAGGGGCTGATAAGAACATATAGTAAACCATTTACCAGCTACGGTCCGGAAAACCCCGATGCCCACGAGGCCCTAGGAATCGCTGACCTCCGACTTGGATATTATGACAGTGAGGGAAATATCCGTCTGGAAGATCAGAAATAACTCCTATTTGAGAGCAAGTATGCTGATAAAGCTAAATAATATTTATGTCCGGTTTATCCTGTATATGGCCCTGTCAATAACGGGATTGCTTGTTGTTGCATTGCTGTTTATCAACTGGGTTGCAACAAGTGCCCTTCATCACGAGATGATTGAAGACAATGAAATTATCGTCAAGAACAAGGCAGCCCGCATAGATTGGCATATCCAGCGTGTTACTAATGAACTCAAACGGGAGATCAGCAAACCTACCCTACCCAGATTAGTGATGCACCCATTTGATAGCCGGTTTTTTCTTAAAGATTATATGAACGAGCTTTCACATGAATTTCCAGAAGGAGTTCTTAAGCTTTACACCTTTAATGGTGAGGAGATTTACACCAGCAAAAGTATAGACATTAACGCCAAAGCCCTTGTTGTGAAGGCAATCAACAGCAATGAAAAATATATTGTTAAGATACTTCCTAATGCGGACGGAACCTTCTATATTCTTTTTATCGCCACTATTCCTTATAACAACCAAGTGGAGGGAGCACTGGCGTATGCCATTCCGACGGAGCTTTTTTTTGCGCCAGAAAAAAACGAAATCGGAAAATCTGACATGTATCTATCATTGCTCTATAATGGCAGAGAGATCCTTTCACATGGGCTGGACAAATCGCGTATGCTTTCTACCATGGCTAAAAGCGAAAAAATTCCCCTTGAGGTCGTCATTGATATAAGACAGGACGCACACTATGGTATTATCAATGACTCCATGAAGATTTTGAATCTAAGTGGAATAATTGCGATTGCGGCCATTATAGTAATTCTTGTTTTTATGATCAGAAGGACAGTTATCATTCCCCTTTACAGACTTCGTGACGGCGTGGTCGGATTGCAGAGAGCAAAATGGGAACCAATAGAAACAGACTCTTCAGATGTGGATGAGATACAGGATTTGATAGAAGCTTTCAACCATACACAGGAAGTGCTCAAGGAGCGAACGTCTATGCTGTTCCAGTCTGAAAAAATGGCTGCGGTTGGTCAGCTTGCGGCTGGTGTTGCCCATGAGATCAATAACCCGGCAGGATATGTAAGCGCCAACATGGAAAGCCTCAAAAGCTATGTTCAAAAGCTTATTTCGATTGTTGTGGAATATGAAAAATTGCCCCAAAGCACAGAAGTAGAGCAATTGAAAAAAGAGCTTAACTACGATTTTATCCGATCGGATCTTCCTGAGTTGCTGGAGGAGTCAATAGAGGGAATGGATAGGATCTCAAAAATTGTCTCTGATTTAAAAGTTTTTTCCCGTTCAGATGAACTGGAATCATATGCCCCCTGCCTTATAGACGAAGTAGCAGATCAGGCAATTTCCCTGGCATGGAATCAGCTAAAGTATAAATGCGAGGTAGTGCGCAACTACGCACCCACACCAGAGGTAGAGATCAATCAGGGGCAAATTACGCAGGTACTGCTCAACCTTCTGATTAACGCTTCACAGGCCATCACCGAAAAAGGTACCGTGGCAATAACGATTTCCTCCCAAGAACAGAGTGTTTTTATTGAGATCAGCGACAATGGCTGTGGAGTTGCGCCAGAGGAACTGACAAAGATATTCAACCCGTTTTTCACGACCAAGCCAGTCGGGGTCGGCACGGGGCTGGGCCTGCATATCTCACAAAAAATAGTAAAGTCTCACGGCGGAAAAATTGAAGTACGCAGCAAGCTGGGCGAGGGAACGACCTTTACGATACAATTACCGCTGAAAAGACCACAAAATTAATGGATAATGTATGAACTCATCACTAAATGACTCAGTACTGTTTATCGATGACGAGCAAAAAGTTCTCAACTCGCTGCAGCGTCAATTGAATGAAGAGCCATTCATGCAGCATTATACCTCTTCGCAGGAAGATGCGTTGGAAATTATCAGAGCGCAGGATATCAGTGTCATTATCTGCGATATGCGAATGCCAGGGATGAATGGCGTGGAGCTTCTTGCCAGAGCCGCGGCAATACGCCCTGACTCAATTCGTATTGTCCTCTCAGGTTATTCCGATGCCAATGAGGTGATGTCTGCAATTAATGACGGGCAGATCTGGCGCTATATCTCCAAACCCTGGAAAGCGGCTGAGCTGATCCTCGCCATTCAAAACGCTCTGGATCTTTGGAACAGCGAAAAGCAAAGGGGGGAGCTCATCCGTGCGTTGCAGCAGAGCAATGACCAGTTGCATGATCTTAACAACAACCTTGAGGATATTGTTCGGGAGCGCACCACCGAACTCTACGAACGCTCAACAATTCTGGAGCATATTGTAAACTCAGCAAGCATTGAAGAAAGTCTCTGTTTTATCCTCACGCGACTGGAGGAGGTTTCGCAAACCAGCAAGAGCAATATTTACATTTACGAGACAGCGGCTTTTTTACGCCCATCTTCTCTCACCCCGGAAATATTCCAAACAATGCTGATCACCGAGCCGCAGACGACCGACAACCTCACGCTTATTCCTCTGCATAAATCAACAACCCTCCTCGGTGTCCTTGTTATTAACAACAGCGCAATAATGGAGCATACCAACTGGAAACTGCTCACAGCAATGATCAAACTGCTGGAGGTCAGTCTCTCACAATATGTTCTTATCAGCCAGACCCCAAAAATCATTGGTGATATGTCAGCAATACTGCGAGATCTGTGATGACCACTTCTTCTGACGCCCCCCTTCGCCTGCACTATAGCGCTGACGGCACTCTGGCATTGCTGGACATCCTTCCGCAGAGTAACGACCCCGGAAGAAGCTTGTCATGCTCCGACCTTATCGCCCTTATGCTTTCACACGGACACTATGGGGGTTTTTCCATTGAATCCACAGCATGCCTTATCCAGGAAGCCAGGCGTACAAAAAAGCCCATAACAAACATCGTGCTGGCCGGGAAACCCACTGCCCAGCAAGGACTCTGCTATATTGGAGAGGATACCGCTCCAGCTGAACCAGAGCAACTTGTTTCATTTTTCCAGGCTGCACTCTGGCTCAACAGTAACGCACCATCCGTAGCACTACCCAGCCATATCCGCTCGTGTATGTTTGTCCGCAAAGGCGACAGCATTCTCAAGCTCAATATGCCCTGTCCGACATCGGACAATACCTCTGAGGAAGACTGTGTTTTCAAGGCAGGAGACGGCGTGACAACAACAAACAGTAGAACTCACATGGTTTTTATTGCCAGTGCTTCGGGATATATCGGCTGTTCAGACGAGGGGAGGCTTACGGTAATAAAACCCATATTCGCAAGCCCCGACAAAATGAAACTCTACTTCAATTTTCTCCCGGTCAGTCATGGCTCAAAAAAACAAATCGACTGCGTGCTTGATGCGATGTGTGAGGCAGAGGGCACGGAAGGGCAAGGTATTCCCCCGAGTACTGTCAGGGAGTACTGTCAGCGTAAAGCTGCGCATAAGGCACAGGATTTTATCCAGCTAAAAAGTGGTATTCCGGCATTTAGCGGCAGTTGCGGGGCGATCGAATGGAAGATTGAGCTTAAACAAAAACCACACCCCGCTTCACACAATGATTCGGTCGATTTCTTTGATCTATGCCCATTCGCCGAAGTGCAAGAAGGACAGCTTATTGCAATATACACCAAGCCGATCGCCCCAAGAAATGGCTATGATGTTTTTGGCAAGGAGATCCATGCTCAGGGCGTTGATAAAATCCCTCCTCTTTGCTCTTCTGAGAATATCATAATTGATGATTCCGCTTGCCACATTAATTACTATGCAGCGTGTGATGGTATAGCCAGGATATCCGGTAATACTTTAAGCATAAGCAAGGCTCTGATTGTTGCCAGTGATGCGGATATAAAAACAGGGAACATAAATTACAGCAAGGATATTGTCATATATGGCAGTGTCCAGTCATGCATAACTGTTAATGCGGGTAGAGATCTCATTGTATATGGCTCTATAGAAAATGGGGCTACTGTTCATTGCGGCGGTTCGCTTAAAGTACACAAGGCAATAATCGGAAAGAAGACTATTGTTGAGGCAAAGGGCAACATCGACGCGGGATATATCATTGAGAGTACCGTGCAGGCCATTGGCGATATTCAGGTCACATACTATATTAAAAATTCGCATGTTACTTCTGAAGGTTTTATTAAGGTAATAGGAAGAAACCATAAAAGCTATAGTAGAGGCGCCATAATAAATGGTCGTCTAACGGCCGTCAAAGGCATAGAGGCCCACTCGGTTGGAACTCGCTATGCACTGACAAAGCTAGCAATTGGGGCAGACACCGCAATAGACGATCAGGTGGAAAAGGGAGAAAAACTACTCGCAACTTTGACGACAAGGATGCTTCAAATACAAAACGAGTTGCCTTTGGGGCTTGATCTTCTTGAATTGTCAATGCGTCAATCTGAGGCTGAAAGAAAAAGTCTAAAAATTAATTTGCTGAAGTTAAAGAAAATTGCCGGGCAAAGAGAACGGTTATTATTGCTATTGGAAGAATTAAAGGGCAATAAGGCAGAGAAAAATTGCGTAGAGATAATGATTGCCAATAGAGTTATCCCTGACGTACTCATTCAAATAAACAGGCATGAACTTCTTGTTAAGAATGAACGTCAACATGTGAGGATTTTTTATGTTAACAATAAAATCTGTATCAATAGCATTTAAGTAAATTGCCTCATACAGAAATTGCGTGCGATTTGAATTTGGAACTGCGGGGAGATATTTTAAAAAGCAGAATCTGATCGAAAGCGGCATTGCGCCACAGGTGTGTTTGCGTAAATGATTTTAACGCGAATTCCTAAATCAGATCTATGGTTGCTTTTACTTTCTTCCGCGGTTCCTAAATTTAGCAATATTGCTGTTTCCAGACTTGACGAAAAAATCTGGGATGGATATAAGAAGCTACCAACGAAGAGGCTTTGCGCAGCTTCCCGGTAGTAGTGGTTGAGTAGTCCGCCGAGTATTTTCTGGCGTTTTACTTTACCCGTCGGTGGCGGCGGTTGCCAGTCGGGATCAAGTATCCGGTTGCCAATTCCTTTTCCTTGGTGTGGTCGGAAATTGTTATGGTCGCCTTGATAACGTGTAACAATGTAATTAAGTTGCTCAAGGCTAAGACAGGCGAAGTGAAAGAGACACTCTGCTTTGAAATGCCTGTCAGCCGGACTCCGGTCGACAAATGATTCGGTAAAAGAATTCATGACGGGCATGTGAATCCCGGTTCTGACGATTGGTTCTTTTGCGTTCGAAAGTCCTTTGTAAATTTCATCGAATCTTGCCGTGAACTTACTGTCGTGGTCAAGGATCAGATGACGGAAGTTTATTCCTTCATCCTCAATCCACACCGGGTGCCCCGGAGGCATATTCGCGGCCATAGTTGCTATCCGGACAATTGTCTTTGGCCGCGACCAATGTCAACCGACACTCTCGGTGCCTGCTGTCGGCACCAGCCATCATTTGGTGACAAAGTTGCAGGACTCATCTGCGAGTCGAGGCTCTCGACCAGACCTTGCGACTTCCAAGGTGGATGAAAGTCAGAACGTAAGCATCAAACCGACCACGTAAGGTATAAATTGGCTTGCAGAAAAAGTCACAAGCAACAAGGGATTCAACGTTGGCGGTGAACTTCTGCCAAGTTCCGTTCGCGTCGATTTTTCGATCATTTATCGGCGTGATATTATGAGAGCGAAGAATTGCTTTCACTGTGCTTGCCGAGATTGTGATCCCGAGTTTCTCCATCTCACCGACGATCTTGCCAAGGCCAAAGAAAAAATTCTCTTTGGCGATCCGGACAACGAGAGCTATTTCCTCCAGAGTAAACTTCGGTAGCCGACCGGCACGCTTTTGTTGCTTGCCTGCTGTCTGCTCAAGAAGCCAGCGACGGTAAGTATGCCAAGTGTTAATTAGAAAAATGGATTTGACGTGATGTTTCATCTCCTTGCCGATTGAGAGCAGCGCAACCCGCTCATCGGGTTTGCAGACAACGGTAGAGACGCCATGGTCAGAGAGGACTCGTAGCAGGATTTCGATCTGTTTACAAAGAAAGCGAATTGCTGGGTCACGATAAGCAGGGACGAAGGCTCCAAGTAGTAGCCCTGATACAAATGCCGGCACGAACATGATGTGAAATCCTGATTTTTGATTTTAAGAAGTCGTTGGAATGAATGAGCTTAAGCTCTGGACAGAATTGTTGTAGGGCTCCTGAAAGATATGATCTTACAAAATTTTAGGTTTTTGTGAATTTCTTTTGCTGAAATCTATTGATCGATGAGCAGGCGATAATTCTATTACAGGGATGTTTTGAACTCGATAAGCATTCGAAACGCTTCGATATGGGTGCAGCGGAAAAATCGGAGAATTTATCGCCATGAGTCCCCGGCGGATAGAGCGGATTACGTCAACTCTAATTGATCGCGTATCTCTTTCTGTTCCTGAGCGATAGAACGATTTATGATTTCGAGAAAATCCACGAATTCATAGAGAATTTTCCGTTAACAGAGATCTGTGCTCCGCCATTACAACAACCGGGAACTTTTCTCCGGTTACGAAATTACCCCTCGGCTTTCACCGAGGGGCTTTTATTGATTCGCTTTATCCTTATATATCAACAGGTTTTACAAATTTACCCGCCGAAATAGCTGTTTTGCCAAGAAGTGTCTATTGCTGTTCAAGTCGTTGGAGAACGAAAATTTCACCTTAATTTTTCTCCATTTCTCCAAAATTCAGCACCCATGCGGCCGTCATGGGTAGTATTTTTAACAGTCTATAATATCAAGAGTTATAAAATTTTTACTATTTTTGCTTAAAAGTTCGCACTATCTTACTACCCATAAAAATCAATAGCAGATCGCACCTGTTCGCAAAAAGAAAAACGATATAATTATATTGGAACAAAATAAAGCTGGATAATATTTGAAAAACAGTAAAATACTATTGAATTACATAATGATAAATATTCGCATATTGAAAGGTCGGTACTTCCGTCATTAAGTGTAGAATTTAGCCTTCAGACCGCAGTTTTCAAGTGTTCATAACTATTATTACAACAATTTACCAGGAACTCCACTAATGTGGCAAGATACAATTGAAGCACCTCCGCCCATGAGACCTTGTGATCAGCAATCTTAGCCATCATTGCAGGCGTATAAACTTCAGCACCGAACTTGAGTGCCTGATGTGGTCGCATAAAATTATAGTAGCATTGCTGGAGCTCAAGCTGTTCTTGTAACCTGTCTGGTCTAGAAGCATGTGCCGGAGTTTTGCGATGCAAGTAAGATGTATTGCGCCTGATAGTCAAGTTCAGTCTCTCAATGAATGAGGTGTTTAAATTTTCAGAATCTTCTGAACATTCAAGAGCATCAGCTATCTGCTCTTTGCTACCAATAATGACTTTGCGAGCTACTTTGGTGATCTGGTTCTTCTTGCGCTTCTTCACAACTTGTCCATACAAACATGCAGGTCCGAGCATGCGCTTTAAAACCCAACTATACGGAGTGAACCCATCGGTTGTAATAAACAGCTTGTTATCGACGTCGCCTTTATGCAGGGCTTTACCGAATAATTTACGGATATTTTTATAGTTTCTTTTACCTGTCAGCACTGATGGCCACAAACGGGTACCGACATCGATAAGAGCCAAGATCCAAACTTTACGTTTGTTAGCATGAGTGAAGGCTTTAATCTCATCGGCCTGTATCTCATGGAGTTCATAGCCCTCAAGGTGTTTAACCTGAAAATCATGGGAGTCCTTGCGTGCTCTTTCCAGCCAGCGATTAATTGTGTTCCAAGAGTGACCGAGTATTCGGCTGATTGCTGAAATATTAACCCCTTCAGCACTCATATGACATGCGTAGTTGATCTTTTCTTTTGATGCTCTGAGTCTGTGATAGGCTGATCCTTGGTTGGAGCTAAAAGATTTGCCGCAGGCACTACATATGTACCTGCGGCGTCTTGATGTTTTGGTTTTGTACCAGCCGTGAGTGCGGATGTTGCCTTCGTTAGCTTTGCCATGGAGCGCACACTCTGGATTCATACAAATTTTAGTGTTGATATTATTCGCCACGCCCGTCCTTCCCAACCTAAAGAATCAAGCTTAACATTATATCACTTCGAGGTTTAAGGTCAAGGTCTCTACACTCAACGACAGAAGCACCGTTATTTGCATCTATTTGCAGCGATTTGCCAAAATTCAGGGGTAGAGTCTGGGTTTGCCTGTTCTTGAAAGGTCTTGATATATAAAGAGAAACGCTACAAGCCGTTGGTCTGTAGCGTGTTATATTTTGGAGCGGGTGGGGGGAATCGAACCCCCGTGATCAGCTTGGAAGGCTGGAGCTTTACCACTAAGCTACACCCGCAATATCATTTATGTTTAAATATTCTAGGGGATTGACTCGTTTTTGCAATACCTTTGAAATAAAAATATGATAAATCTTATAAAATATTAATAATAAAACAGTTGAATCTTTAGTTATATTTACGATGCTGCCGATATAGTTTTTAGAATTTGTTGTTTATAATTATGTCTGAATTAATCTAAAAGGGGTGATAATGCCTGAACCTAAGGAAGTTAGTCGCAAAACACTGAAATCCGGCAAGTTTATCAAATATGAAGAGATCCTGTGGAAAGACTGTGATGGTCATGAGAGAACTTGGGAGGTTGTTGAAAGAATTAAAGGTGACGACGCTGTTATGATCATACCCTGGCTCAGGCCATCTAACCGTTTGGTTGTTATCAGGCAATTCCGTCCGCCGGCAAAGGGGACGATCCTTGAATTTCCGGCTGGACTGGTTGAACCGGGAGAGAGTGTCGAGGATGCTGCAAAGCGTGAGCTTGTTGAAGAAGCCGGATATCACGGCGATGTTGTCGGGGTAATAAAACCAAGTTTTAATACACCGGGACTATCCGGAGAGACGGTTTACAATGTTTATATGGAATTACCTGACGGTCAGATTTCAGCGCCACAGCCTGATGATGGCGAACACATTGAGGTTGTGTTGGTTGCCGCAGATGAATTCGAGTCTTTCATTAATTCCGAAATTACCGCAGGAAGTGAGTTTGATAGTAAATTACTTTCATATATGATGGGGGCTATCAGTGAGCGCAAGATGGGGGCTGGTAACTGGTTAAATGATTTGCCCGGTTATCGGTGATTTTGCCGGATAAGTGTAATAAATATTATCTGCGCCCATTTAGTGGCGCAGATTTTTTTGTGGATTATCGTGGCGATTTTCTCAAGTATTGACGGTCCGGTGGCCGATAAACAAATAACCATATTGTTTAGATACGGTGATTTTGTTAAGGGATTTCTCAAAACCGGAGATGCTCAGATGAGAACAGCTGGCGATATAGTGGAAGATTACAGGAAGCGCGGATATACAGATGAGCGCTTGAAAGCTCTGGCGGGAACTCGCCCTGAGCCGCTGAGGTCTGAAATACTGGCGATTCTCGAGGCTGAAGAAGGATTGGCTGGTGGCGGTGATATGTCCGGGCAGCCTGTTGATATTCAGAATGACCTGTTTCTCTCGGTTGAGGAGGAAGGTGTCGCGGAGATTGCGGATCTGCCACCGGAAGTTGCTATTGTAGATGAGGCGCCTGCTGAAATGCTGATGGTTGAGACTGAAGGGGCAGTTGAGAAAACTCCTGGTGGGCTTTTCCATGAGGAGATCAGCTCTGTTATTGAGGAAATTATCTCGACTGCTGAAGAAGATTGTTCCTGCGAGGATGAAGCAAAGATCCTTGATGAGATTGAAAGTGATATGAATAAGGAAACAACGATAACGCTGGTTATTGAGGAAAATATTGAAATTAATCTTGAATGTTCAGGCAGTGGTTCGGATATCCCGGAAATACTGATGGGGACTGGCGTCGAGTTGACTGATATCCGTGAATCGGAAGAGCTGATAAAAGAAGCTTATCGCAGGGCTGGAATTTATGATGTTCAGGAACCGGTTGGGGAAGAGTCGGCTGAAGATGATTATTCAGGTTATGTTGCGCCTGATCTTACACTGATTAATTGTGAAGAGTATGAAGAGACGGAAGGTAATGTTATTCCGGTTGCGCCGTCATATGCGCTGAGTCCTGAAGAGCGTGAAAAAGCGTTGCAGAGGGCTGAAGAGTATTCATTCCTTATGATCGCAAATATGCTTAATGCCAATTTTGAGGAATACCGCAGGGAGCATGGTGATGAAGAATTACTGATACCTTGTGATGATTTTGACAGTATTGCAAGACCGGCGGAAGATGATTATTCTCCGGTGGCAGTATTTGCGGAGGTTGAAGCTGATGTTGAGGCTGATGTTGAGGCAGGGGAGAAGATTGCTGCGCTTGCTTCAGAGCTTGAGATGAAACAAATAGTAATCGCAGAACTTGAAAACGAGCTAGATTGTAATAAACGGGCGGTTTCGGCGATGCGTTCTCAGATTGAACGTGAGAGTAATGAAGTTGCGAGACTTTCTGGCTTGAGCAAGAGAGAACTGCAGGAAGTGGCTGAACTTAAAGGTGAGGTTGGCAGGCTTTACCGCGATATTGACAGGCTCTGTTCTCAGCTTGATAACGCCAATCAGGCTGTTTTATCTCAGTCTGAAATGATAATGCAGTTTAAAGAAGCCAGTGTCAGCCTGAACGCCAGCGTCAATGACCTGTTTGACGACAAGAAGCATCTTGAACAGTTGCTGCACAGTCGTGAACTTGATAATAAAGAGGCTGCCGGTAGGGTTGGTGTTCTTGAAGAGGAAATTTATTCTCTGCGTGAGAAATTCCAGCAGCAGAATGACAAAATCTCTGAACTTACCGAGGAGCGTGATCGTCTGGTTGAATCCGGCAAGGATATTACCGCTCTTGAGAGGGATTATAATATACTCAAGCTTGAAACAGTACCGAATCTGCAGCGTGACAAAGAAGAGCTGGTTGAGATGATTAGTGAAGAGCATGATCGTTGTGTCAACTTTGAGGCGGTTGCTTCACGCCGGTCACGCCGACTTTCATATACAATGACAGTTGCTGCTGCTGCCTGCGTATTGGTTGTACTGACCCCGATTTTAAGTTGGAGTAATCACAAAACGGAATTGCTCGAAAAGGAAGCCGCTTATGCTTCGCGCCTTGCTCAGGCGGAAAATATTCAGGACGCCATTAAGGCTGAACGCGATGACCTTAAAGCAAGATTTGAAGCCGTTAAATTAGATTTTACACAGGCGCAGGATAGCTGGAACCGTCAGCTTACAGTTTTGAGGCAGTGTGGTACAACTGGCACGTCAGCTAATAATTCAGCGCAGGTGCCTGTGAAATATGATAATCGCATGTTTGATTTCCCGGCAACGAACAGGGAGGTCGCAGAAACTGATTCCGATGGCCATAACGACCAGACACACTATAATAACGTCAGAATGGTCACTCCAGCCGTGGGTAATCCGCAGGTAGCGGCAAATTCTGAAGAGAATGACAAATTCAAGAATATTACAGTAAAGCGCGGCGAGGGGATGAGCCATGTTTTGTGGCGGGTTTATAAAAACAGCTCACCGGAAATGGTAGAATACATCACCAGGATCAATAACCTTAAAACTGATAAAAAGGGTAATCCGGTGCTGATGATGGGGCAAATCATAAAACTCCCGTTAAATCCTAAAACCGCAATGCTACAGTAACTTACAGGATTAATATTTAACATTCAACCCGTACTGGATAACAGTACGGGTTTTGTTGTATTTTTTGTTTTGACCTTATATGTAAAAAATGTTCAAATATTCAAAAAGAGTAATATAATTTTAATGTCATTTGGGGTTATGCGGGAATGCAATTTCTGAAGATTTGTTTTTTTCTTTTTATTTTTGTCTGCTGTGCTTTTGGCTCAATGCTAAATTGTGCAGAGAGTCCGCATATCCCCAAGGAACATGTCGGGAATTCCGGATTACCCAAAGTAAAAATTTTGCTCAAATGGAGTCCTCAGTTTCAATTTGCCGGCTACTATATGGCAAAGCATTTGGGGTATTACCGTGATGCCGGCCTTGATGTGGAAATTATCGGGAGAAACCCTGAGAATGCTGAGCTTAGCGTCACCAAAGCGGTTCTTGGCGATAACGGAGATAAAATTGATTTTGGCATAACAAATCTAAGTACAATTCTTTCGGCTAATTATTCTAAAAAGCCCATGATTATTGCCGCGCTATTTCAGCATTCTCCTGAAGTGCTTGTTTCTTTGAAATCATCAGGAATCAGCAAGCCTTCGGACATGATCGGCAGGAAGGTGATGCTTGGCCGCAAGGCTGGTGCTGATATTCTGGCAATGATTGAAAAGACAGTTGGCATAGACAAGCTTAATCTTGTTTATTATCCCTGGGATATTAATTTTCTGCTTGATGGGACGGTTGATGTAATGGCGGTTTACCGTACTAACGAGCTGATTGATTTGCAAAATCGCGGTGTTGAGGTCAATGTATTTTCACCGCTGAATTATGATATTGATGTATATGGTGACCTGCTCTTCACCAGTAAGGAATTTGCGCAAAACAATCCGGTTCTGATAGATAATTTTATAAAAGCTTCGGTTAAGGGTTGGCGCTATGCTTTTGATAACCCGCTTGAAACCTGTAACGTACTCCATGATAAATTCGGGTCGCAATGGACTGTCAGGCACTTGATGGACGAAATGGCGCAGATGCGTTTGCTGGTTATGCCAAGTATGGTTGACATTGGCCATTTAAGTGCTGCTCGCTGGGAAGAAATTACCCGTTGTCTTCACCGGTATGGCATTGTCGATGAGGATTTTTCATGGAAGGATATTGTTTATAATTACAGTGATGACAAGCAATTTCTTTCCGGTGACAAGAAAGCGATTCTGATAATTTCGATATTATTGGTTGTTTTCCTTATTGTGATGCTCTTTCTCTTCAACTACCGGCTTCAGTCTCTGGTTAGTACGCAGACGCGGGATCTTAAGATCAATCAGGATCGGCTTCAGTTTGCTCTTGACGGGGTGAATGATGGATTGTGGGATTGGGATGTTCTTACGGATGAGGTTTATTTCAGCCCGCACTGCCTGAAAGTGTTTAATTATCCCAAGGACGCGCTTCCGACTAAAAACCATGATCTGCTGATGATGGTTCATGATGAAGATCGGGAGAGGGTTTTTGCATTTCTTGAGAACTTCATGAGTTCCGGCAAGACTGATTATCAACAGGAATTCCGCGCACCGATGCTTGATGGCAGCTACCGCTGGATACTGACAAGAGGTAAGGTTTACTCACGCGACAAGCAGGGAAATATCACTAGGATGATCGGTACGCTTTGTGATGTTACAGATAAGCGCGAAAAAGCCGAACAGCTGAAAAACCGGATAAAACTGCTGACCAAGCCGCTCTTCAAGGATGATGATTTTAAATTCAAGGATATCTTTTCTCTTCGAGATATTCAGGCTCTGCAGGATGCTTTTTCTGACGCGGTCGGAATATCATCACTCATTGTGGATCAGAACGGCAATCTTATCACCCAGCCCTCCAGCAAGACAACCTTCTGCTCATTGATAATGGAAAATCACGTTTATGGTGATCGCATCTGCAAGGAAACCTTCAAGTCATTGGCCCCCTTCTCAAACCGCAACCATATCGAGGTCGGTGCTTGCAAGTTGTGTAATCTGATGACCGGGGTTGCACCGATTTATGCGGGGGAAAAGCACTTGGCAAATTGGGTTATCGGCCAGGTCCTTGAGGAAGGTGCCGATATTGAAAAAATTGCTGGTGAAATATCCGGTAGCTGCTCTGAGGTTGATTTTGAAACTATTGTTTCATCACTGAAGGCTACTCCCGTTATGCCTAAAGCCAAGTTTGATAAAATTGGCAGAATGCTTCTGTTGTTTGCGCAACAGTTGTCGGAACTGGCTTTCAAGAATGTTGTTCAGGCCAGAACCATTTTTGAGCGAATGAGTGTTGAGGAGAAGCTTCTTGAAAATGAAGCTATCCTGAAAGAGGCGCAGAGTATTGCTCATGTGGGGCATTGGCGTTACGATGTTAAAAATGATATTCTTGAGGGGTCGGAAGAGACGGCCAGGATTTTGAAACTGGATCAGAAAAAATTATGGAGTATTGATGATTTCCGTTCGCTGATTCTTGATGATGATATAATGAAATTCAGCAGAAGTTTTGATGATTGTATTGAGCGTGGTGAGTCGTTGAATATCAACCTCAGGATTTCATTTGGGATTGAAATTAAGTATGTCTATCTGCGCGGCGTTGTCATGGGGGATGATGTTGGCAGGGCTGAGTCAATTCTTGGTATTATTCAGGATATTTCCCGCCAGCGTACGCAGGAACTGGCGCTTAAGGAACAAGAAGAAAATATCCGCATTACCCTTGATTCGATTGGTGACGGGGTGATTGCCACGGACGAGTTGGGCAAGATTGTACGGATGAATCCTGTTGCCCAGAAACTTACTGGCTGGCGGCAGGATGAAGCTTTTGGCCGGCCGATTGATGATGTCTTTAATATCTTTGATGTCCAGACGGGTAATATTGTTTCCAACCCCATCCACGATATGCTCAAGAACAACTCCCAGTTTAATATACCCGGCAAGAGTATTCTGATTGACAAGAATGGCAAACAGATTTCTGTCTCAGAGAATGCTTCATTAATCAAAAATGAAAATTCCAAGATACTCGGAGCTGTTCTGGTTTTTCGGGACATTACTGACCAGCAGCACCTTGAAGAGCAGCTTCGGCAGGCGCAGAAGATGGAGGCGATCGGACAGCTTGCTGGTGGCATTGCCCACGACTTTAATAACCTGCTTGGCGGGATCATGGGCTTTGCTGAGCTTATTAACATCAAAAACACCGATCAGGGACTGGTTGCGGATTATTCACGCCAGATACTTCTTACTGCAGAGCGCGCCGCTGCCCTTACTTCGCAGATGCTGGCTTTTGCCAGAAAAGGCAAGATACTGTCCACGCAGTTTGACCTCCATGAGTGCATCGAGTCCGCAATTGGCATTTTGCGTCACAGTATCATAAAAAAAATCGAGATTTTTACGTCCTATGAAGCTGATGATTCCGTGATAAATGGCGATCTTACCCAGATACAGAATGCCGTATTAAATCTTGGTATCAACGCCCGTGATGCCATGCAGGATGGGGGGCGGCTTTGGGTTTCAACAAAGAATATCACACTTAATTCCGCGTATTGTGATAACAGTACCTTTAAACTTACCCCAGGTTTGTATATCCAGATTTCTGTTAGGGATTCAGGGCAGGGCATTTCTCCTGATGATCTTGGAAAAATATTCGAGCCTTTTTACACAACCAAGCAGGTCGGCGAGGGAACCGGTCTTGGGTTGGCGGCTGTCTTTGGTACGGTAACTGCGCATGAAGGTGCGATTACTGTAGAGAGCAAGGTTGGCGAGGGAACAGCGTTTCACATCTTGTTGCCGGTGGCAGGAAATAAGGGCGCTGAGCTTGATACCAATTCCTACGCGGCGATTGCAACGGAATTTGATGGTACTGGTAAAAAAGTTCTGATTGTTGATGACGAGGCGATTGTCCGTAGTATGGCAACGGCCCTTATTGTTGATGCCGGTTATGAGGTTGAACAGGCTGACAACGGTCGTGAGGCAGTGGAAATGTTCAAGCATAATCCGAAAAAATATGATGTGGTTATACTTGATATGATTATGCCGGTTATGGACGGGCTTGAAACACTGGTCGAGCTTTTCAAAATCAATCCTGAGGTTAAGGTGATTGTCGCGTCTGGTTATGCAGAGGACACGAGAATAAAGGAGATGCTGCTGCATGGCGCGAAGACCTTTATTCAGAAGCCATACCGGCAGAGTGAGATGCTGATTACAATTCATAATGTAATCTGCCCTGAAGAGGTATGATAAGGGCTGTTTGCCGATTATGATCTAAATTTCCTGACGGTCTTTATTTCGGTATTCAAGCGGCGATATCCCGTAATGTTTTTTAAAACTCCGGCAGAAGCTTTCAACGTTTTCAATCCCACATTCACGGCTAATGAGTTTTACCTGATAGGAGGTTGTTTTAAGCAGTATACTGGCCTGCCGCATTTTTCTGGCAAGCACATATTTATACGGGCTGGTGTTAAAATTTTTCCTGAATATTTTATATAAATACGGCTCACTGATTTTTCCGGCCTTGGTCAGGTCGCTTAGCTGTATGTCATTATTGATATTGTGCTCTATGTACTCAAGTATGAATGGCAGCGCCTCTGGGGGGGCGTTTTTCGCAGATTCCGGCCCTCCTTTCATGGCCTGCCAATATAGAGTACTGTAAACATAACTGCAGGCGACAAGTTTGTTGACATTGGCCGCATTGACCATGTGGAATGTGTCCCAGGAAAAATCAATTGCCTGCTCAGGCGATGCCCAGAAAGACATACGTGGCGTTATGCGTTTAATTCCGGGTTCTACCTTAAACGAAAAAACCATGCACTCATATGGCGTTTGCGGCAGGTTACGATGGATGGTGTCATCACCCTCTACATGCCAGAATAGGCTGCCGCATCTTCTTTCTTTATCTCCGTCACAGGATTCAAACATCACCGCACCTTTAAGAACAAGTTCGATACGTTCGACACCGCGTCTGGTGCGGTGAGGATTGATGTCGGCTTTTGGGGGGGCTTTGAAATAGTTTATGTCAATCAGTCCTTTGACATGGTTAAAAATATTCATGGCATTCCAGTATAGTTTTTGTTAATTGTTAAAAATAATTGTCAATTGACCATAGGCGGTTAACAGGGTAATTTTATTTGTAATGATATTTTATGTCAATTATTCTTTTGTTGCTAATTTACTCTTATAAGGATTTTCTGATGGGTATTAAACCGATTTCTGTCCAGTTGTATTCTTTGCGCGAGCAGCTTTCTGAAGATTTTACCGGAACAATGAAGGCTGTTGCTGATGCCGGTTTTGTTGGTGTCGAGCCTGCAGGCTTTTACGGCCATACTCCGGCTGAGTTCCGCAAGATTGTCGAGGATCTGGGAATGGTTATTTCTTCAAGCCACAGCCCCTGGTGTACCCCTGATTCTGTGAATGAAGTCATTGATGTTGCAGGTGTTCTTGGCATGAAGTATGTCGCTTGCGGTTATGGCCCGGATTATTTTAAAACTGTTGATGCAATAAAAGAAACTGCTGATACTGTGAATGGCATGGTCGAGAAGATCAGCGCGGCCGGCCTTACCCTGATGCAGCACAACCATTTTTGGGAATTTGAAATGCTTGACGGTCGTCTGAAGTATGATATTTATGCCGAGCTTTGTCCTGATGTGCAGTTTGAGCTTGATGTTTACTGGGCGGCAAATTTCGGCGAGTGTGATTCGGCTGAGCAGGTAAAGAAGTTTGCCAAGCGTACGCCATTCATGCACGCAAAAGATGGCAGTCTGCTTCGTGATGCTGCGCTGCTGGCGGCTGGTGACGGCAAGATTGATCTTAAGGCATGTGTTGCGGCTGCTGACGATGATGTTCTGCAGTGGGTGGTTGTCGAGCTTGACCGTTGTGATACCGACATGATCGAGGCAGTAACCAGGAGTTGCCGCTATCTCAGCGAGAATGGTCTTGGTAAAGCCCGCAAGTAAGGTTACTTATATATAAATAGATAAAAGGTTAAAAAAATGAAACCAGTAAAAATAGGTATTCTCGGTTGTGGCAATATCAGTCAGGCATACTTTAACGGCGCGAAGATGTTCCCGATTCTTGAGGTTAAGGGATGTGCTGATATCAACCCCGAAGCGGCCAAGGCTAAGGCCGAGGAGAATGAGTGTCTGGCGATGAGTGTTGAGGAGTTGTTGGCTGATCCTGAGATTGAGATTGTTGTTAACCTTACAATCCCGGCGGTGCATGCCGAGGTCAGTATGAAGATTCTAGAGGCCGGCAAGAATGTTCATCTTGAAAAGCCACTGGCTGTCAGCCTTGAAGACGGCAAGAAGGTCATTGATTTTGCAGAGTCAAAGGGCTTGCTGGTTGGCTGCGCACCTGATACGTTTATGGGCGCTGGTCTGCAGACTTGTCGCAAGCTGATTGATGACGGCTGGGTCGGTAAGGCGCTTTCCGGCAGCGTTTTCATGCTTGGCCACGGGCCTGAGAGCTGGCACCCAAACCCGGCATTTTTCTATCAGACTGGCGGTGGCCCGATGTTTGATATGGGACCATATTACATGACTGGTCTTGTTCATCTTCTTGGTCCGGTCAAGAGTGTTACTGCGGTTGCAGCAAAAGGCTATAAAGAGCGTCTGGCCACCTGCAAGCAGCACTTTGGCGTGAAGTTGCCGGTTGATGTTCCGACTCATTATACAGGTGTTATTGAGCATCACTGCGGCGCACTGATTACCGCGACGATCAGCTTTGATGTATGGGCTCATAATCATCCGTGCTTTGAGATTTACGGCACAGAAGGAAGTCTCAGTGTGCCTGATCCGAATGGTTTTTGCGGTCCGGTAAAGCTTCGCCGTCCTGAAGATCCGGAGTGGCGCGAGATTACCCTTAGCCATTCATATAAGGAAAACAGCCGCTCAATTGGTGCTGCGGATATGGCTTATGCAATTCGCACAGGTCGTGATTACCGCTGTAACGGCAAGCTTGCTTATCACGTTCTTGAGATCATGCACGCGTTTGAAAAATCATCAGAACTTGCTGGCCGTTATGAACTTGAAAGTACCTGCGACCAGCCAAAGGCGTTGCCTGCAGGCTTGCCGGTTGGTATGCTTGATGAGTAGTGCAATTATCAAGAGGCATAGATGTTCTGACGCTTCCTGATAATTATTAATGATAAAGCCCCGGCCAGTAATTGTCGGGGCTTTATGTTAGTTATTTAATAACGCTCGGAAACGGGCTTTCATGCTGGCTGGGCTGCGTTAAGCTCGCCATTAAAGCTGTCTTCAAGCGTTGTCTCTGATCGGGGATGAGCCTGTTCATAAATCTCGCGCATATCGGCATCGGTGATATGGGTGTAGATCTGGGTGGTAGAAATATTCTCATGGCCAAGCAGTTCCTGAACGATTCTCAGGTCAGCACCACGCTGCAGGAGGTGAGTGGCAAATGAGTGGCGTAAAGTATGCGGGGTCACTTCTGTCGGGAGATCGGCAAGTGAGATGTAGCTTGCCAGCATTCGGCGGATACTGCGGGTGGTCAGCCGTGAGCCACGGAAATTGACAAAGACTGCATTCTGGTCAAAACGCGGGTAGTTAGGCTGCTGGTACTTACGCTGAATATATTCGCGTAGCGCTGCGGTTGCGTACTTGCCAATCGGATTGATACGCTCTTTCATGCCTTTGCCGCGTGTGCGCAGGGTCATTGCCGAGAGATCAATGTCGCTATGGTTGAGGCCGACAAGCTCGAATGTGCGCAGACCTGCACTGTAAAGCATTTCGAGGATAGCTTTGTCGCGCATGCCGATAAATGATGACGTATCAGGCGCGCTGATGAGATTGTCGACCTGATCGACTGAGAGGAAGGTCGGGATCTTCTTCTCGAGGCGTGGTGAGCGGATACTCTGGGCCGGGTTGCTTTCCATGCGGCCACGCTTTACCTGATATTTATAAAAGCTGCGCAGAGCTGCTGTTTTACGCGCGATTGTCTGCTTGCTGATTCCTTTTTCATTGAGAAATGCAATAAACGAACGGATCGTCGCATGCTCAACGCGCTCGGGGAATCTGTCAATACGTCCGGTATTTTTGAGAAATTCCTGGAACTGTGCAAGGTCTACACCGTAGTTCCTGATGGTGTGGTCTGACATATTTCTTTCAATGCGTAAATGTGAAAGAAAGTCATGGATGCTCTCGTGGCTGTCCTGATTTAATACTGACAAAATCTTCTCCCGCTTAATTGGTTAATACTGTCTACCGGAGGTGCCGGTAATCAGCGCCGTCCATGTTTGTTGAAAATCCGGATTTATGGTATTCCTTACCAGAGACCCCGCCCCTGCGAGGTCAAAAACTTTATCGGCTGTTGCGATAATCGGTCTTTATGAAAATAACGCATATAGAGCTGAAATTCGGTTTGCGTTGATAAGGTGGCGCTTTTTACAGAAGTCGCTTCATTGTTGATAGCCCGCAATAAAAAAAGATACTGCCCCCACTGTGGTGAAAGCAGTATCCTGTTAGTTGTCATTGTGTTGCCGGTTATTTTCAGTACTGCAGCACTACCATCTGATGACAGGTGAAGCTGGCCACCTTAACCTTGATTTTTCCGTTTTCTTCGGTGAATTGAAGCTCTTGTGCTTGCGGCTCAAGGGTGATTTTCGAAGGTGTTTTTCCGGTATTAATTGAGATTTCAACATCCGATAATGGCAGGATTTCATCAATGACCTCAATTGGTTGGGTTTCGCGTGCGTTACCGCCTGATAGTTCCATTACGCTGCCGCGCTTGGTTGGGGTTGCGTAGAGCAGGTGGAGGACGTCGCGGTTCTTTTCAGGCTGATTCATCAGGTGCAGCCGTGCTGTTGAAGGCATATTGCTTGTGACAGTGCGCTTTTCACCAAGCAGCAGGTTGATTGACTTCACGATGAATTCCTTATAGGCAACAGCCCCGTAGCCGAAGTACATGCTGAAGATGTCATACGGGATATAGAGGATATTATCGTTAATAACACCGCAGTCAAATTCGCTGGCTTCGGTCTTGTATGGTGTGTGCTGGTGTGAGCAGTAATGCTTGTAGGTACGGTTGAAGTAGCTCTCGTAGACCTTACCGAGGCTCTTGCCTTTTGTGGCCTTGATATTGCGCAGGCCAAGGTACATTACCAGCGGTGATTTTACAAAATCAGGACAGACTTCATCCGCTGGGAGCATATATGACGGGCTGAACTCGGATTTGCCGCAGAATTCTGCCCCGGTGTCAAAGAGGAAGGCTGATTTGTCCGCATTAAGGCCGCTGTCTCCGGTCAGTACCAGCTTGCCGCCTTTGGCAAGGAAGGCGGCAATTTTTTCCTTAAAACCTGCGCATTTTTCGATATTAATATCATCAGGCAGTATCAGTATTCTGTAGTTTGCCAAATCATGATTCTCGTTGATAATATCAAAGAGGAAATGCCCCTCAAGCAGAATTCGTCCGGCACCAATATCAGGCTCGTGATCGCGCTTGTGGTAAAGTTCATTGAAAGATGTGCTTGAAAGCAGGGCAATGTCGGCAATTGGTTTAACAGTATTACACCAAGCTTCTTTTGCGGCAACTTCCTTATAGGCAGCGCCGATAATGCCATACGTACTCTCATCAAGCTTGCCGCACGGGTGGAGCTGGTCGCCGATACTGCACTTTGCGCCTACCGCAAGCATCGCCGCGCACTCGTAACGCAGAGCATTCGGGTGCTTGAGGCCGCCGAATTCACCCCAGGTTGTATGGAATTTTCCGGTCATGCCCAGAAAATCATGTTCAAGCGCCGCGCAGTATTTGGCAGACATCGGGAAGTGGTCATAGCCCCAGCCACCGGTCGGCAGTGATTCCAGCTCAAGATGGCTGAAGTATTTGAGTTTCTCGGTATTTCCCGGTTCAATATGGCCTGAGTTATGGAAAATCGGCATGTCTGAACGTTTTTCGCGCGCGGCTTCGGTGGTGCGCTTGTAGTAATTCATCAGTACAATTTCCGCGTGTTTGAGGCGGTCTGTCTCGCAGAGCGGGTCAAAGCCTTTTTCCTGCATACTTTTCATACACCATGGACAGGTACACTGCCCTTGTGAGATAATGTCGATGAAAATACCGTCGCAGTCGGGATACAGACCAGCAACTTCGCGGATAACATCACAGAGATAATCAAGGTACGGTGTGTTGAAGCACATCTTGGCAAAACCGGGATCGAGGTTTGTCGTCTTCCAGCCGGCATAACGCCCTTCAGGATTAATTTCGCGCCATTCAGGATGTTCGTTAAAGACCATGTCATTGACACCGCCGGTCAGATAAATCGGCACGTTGATGTCAATTTCCTTGCAGGCTTCGTACTGTGCTTTGAGAAGGTCAAATTTTAGCTCAGGGTGCATGTTGCCGACCTTGGTTTCATAATAACTCCAACCGTGGTGGCAGGTTGCAAAGCAGGTTATTGAATCAACATTTGCTTCTTTAAGGGTGTTCTGCCAGTGTGCCTTGTCAAATTCTTCCCCAATTCCCGGAATAAAGGGTGAGGTGTGGAAGTCAAGATGGATCTGGCGGAATCGTAGGTTGTGCATATTTTTGTCCTCTAATAAAATAACACAGTATAAGTTAATAACCAATAGGAAACTTGTCCCTGATGACAATTCACATATTACATCGAAATATTATGTGCAAAGAATGGTGTAAGTATATTTTTTTTTGGAATTTTCACATATTATAGATAAAATCAGGAAGATAGATAAGAATAAAAGGCGGGATATATTAAAATATTTTAGTGAATTCCGGACTGAGCCATAATTTTTTTGTATATTTGAAAGATCGCGATGCCAAAAAATACGGATATCTTCTCAGGCATGACACTTGAAATTGTTGAGGTCAACCAACGCAGGGTTGAGCGTGAGTGGAATCATGAAGAGTTCAATCCTTTTGCCAAGATTTATTATGTCAGTGACGGGGCGGGGCAGGTGAAGATCGGCAGCAGTGAACTGGTGATTGAAAAAGGCAAGCTTTATCTGATACCGCCTTATATGCCCCTGAAGCTTAATTGTGAAAATTTTCTTGACCATATTTGGGTGCATTTTATTATCGACCGTTTTTCAAGCAGCGCGCTTTTTGACCTTACCCGTGATAATTATGAGCTGACGGTTGATAAGGCCGGGACTGTGTTGCGGCAGATGCAGGACTTGCTTTTTGCCTATAATGCCGGCGGGGTTCGGGATATGCTGATGGCGCAGGGGCTGGTGCGCCAGATTCTGGTTAATTTCCTGCCGGAGGATGAGAGCATACTTCCGGCGCGGGAGATAATGGAGTTCAGAAAAACGCTTGAATATATTGAGGACAATCTTGATGATGATCTGACCAATACCGACCTTGCTGATCTGCACCGCTGGCACCCGACCTACTTTGCCAACCGTTTCTCAAAAGCGCTTGGAATAAGCCCTAGGAATTACATCGTCAGAAAGCGTGTTGAAAAAGCGCGGCAGCTTTTGTGGACGGGAAAACTCACAGTTGCGCAGGTTGCCTGCGAGGTCGGGTTCTCTGATGAGTATTATTTCTCGAAGGTGTTCAAGAAGCTTACCGGTATCCCGCCCGGAAAATATCAGAAACAGGCGGGGGTTGTGAATATGAACAAAGACGCAGAGCAGTAGTATTGACCCTGCTGGTTCAGCGGTCAAAGCAGCCTCTGACAACTTTTGTGCCGCAGTAGGAGCAAAAGGGCTTGCGCCGCGGGAGTGTCCGGCCGCACTCGGGGCATTTCTCCGGAGTATTGGTCTTGGCGAGTTTGCCGTCAATCTGACCGTCACGGGCATCAATTGCGTTTACCACTTCATAAAGGTCTTTGTCTTTATAGCCGTGGTGGCGTTTGATAAAACTCCATAACCCCTCGGTGATTAAAAGCAGACGCTCGACATCTTGCTGCAGCGAGAAGATATCCGCCCCCTGATTGTTTTCTTTATAACGCTCCTGGGCGTCTTCGCGAAGACGTTCCTGCCGTTCCATTCTCAGTTGGTCGCCGTAGTTGTCGCCATAAATTGTCATATGTTTTGCCCTTCGGTAACGAATGCCTACAGATTAAAAAGCAGCCAGAGAAGAATCATTATAATTACGCCGATTGCCACGCCGGTACTGAGGCGGTTACGCATTGTCCACTTGATGAGCTTCTTGTGGGTGGTGTCTGGCTCGGCTGAGACCTCGCGGTTTTCAAGGAACGCCCGGATGTCTTCAGCAATCTGGTCGGCCTGTTGGTAGCGGTGCGCCGGATTATTCATGGTGCATTTTCTGATAATCGCTTCAAGCTCTTTGGCGATTTTCATGCTGCTGTTGAGTTCTGATGCTTCAATTGGTCCGCAGTGGGAAATATGGTATAACAGATGAGACGGATGTTCGTCACGGCGAAACACCCGCACCAGTGTCAGCATCTCGGCGAGGATCAGGCCAAGGGAGAATATATCAGACGCCGGGCCGATCTGGTCCTGCGCACCCTGTGCCTGCTCGGGGCTCATGTATGACGGAGTACCAGCAATCGAGCCGTCAAGCGTGCGCATACCGTCACCAAGTCGTACAGTGTGGACAGTATCAGGTGCCGTCACCTCAGAGCCGTTCATAACCTTGGCAAGCCCCCAGTCCATGATCTGGACTTCGCCGTATTCACCGATCATGATGTTGTCAGGCTTGAGGTCGCGGTGGACAACGCCTTTACTGTGCGCGTAAGCAACCCCAAAGCAGAGCTGGACAAAGCGCCGCAGCAGGAAACGTTCGTCAAAGGTTGCGTAACGCCGCTGTTTGGGTGGCATGATTCTTAGTTCGTTGATGATTTCCGAGAGAGATTTGCCGCGAACTTTTTTCATGGTAAAATACGGCATCCCACCAGGCATCCGTCCGATTTCATGCACAGGGACAATCGTCGGATGTTCAAGCTGGGCGGTGATCTGCGCTTCAGCGATAAAGCGGGCGATGCGGTCACGGTCAATCCCGCCGCTGTCCCGGAGAATTTTAACCGCCACATTTCGCGATAGGTGTTCGTCGTGGGCGTCAATAACCTGGCCGATAGCACCGCTGCCAAGCTCGTATCCCATTATGTAACGGGCATCGCCCTGAGTATCATCATCGTCGTCATCATGATAGGCAATAAGCGGGCAGGCATCGGAAAGATGGGTGATGAATTTGTCAAGTTCCTCGCCCGCCTGATATTCAGGGAGGGTCAGTCTTTTGCTTGCCGCTTCCGGCTGCATCTCGATAGTATCGGTTATGGAAAAATTACCCTCAGGCAGCAGGGAATCATTCTTGGAATCGTTATTTTGCGTAATAATGGTCTGCTCCTTAAAAATACACTGTTTTGGTGTTGTTTCCTTGTGCAAGTTAATTATATCTATAAAGCCTTTGAGGACAAGCTGTAAAAGTTTAGAATCGCAAGGCTGAAGGAAAATAATAAGGATTGTTTACTTGACATGAGGGCTTGGTAGCATAAAATTCAAAATGCGGATATTTTTACGCATAGATATTGTGCAGGTAGAAGGCGTGGGGCGATAATATTAGCGCTGTCATGCAGGGATAGCGATTATTTCTGCTGACGGTAAGGGAAGATATTACTTTTTATAATAAGACATTTGTATTGTGACCCGTAAGCTATTCGGGTAACGTTAAATTTTGATTAATATTGTTTTGATTTGATAAATAAGGAGTTAAACATTGTTTAATATCAAGAAAGCTGCAAGTTTTCTTCTTGCCAAGGGTCTGCAGACGGCCGTGCCGATGCTTTCAGACCACAGCCCGGCAACACTGGTGAAATTCATTGATATGCTCAGCAAGCACGGTATCGAGCGCATGAAGGCATATCATAAGGGTACAGAGGCCGAGCTTGCCCGCCGTATTGAGGGCGCCCGCGGTTTCTTTGAGATGGTCAAGCGTAACCTCCCGCGTTACAGCAAGGCCACCCAGCGTAACCTTGCCTATAATTTCTATTATAACGCAATTACTTCTGGTGAGGATATCCGTCAGGAATACTTCAAGCGCCACGGGGAATACCCTCCCTTCTTTATTACAATCTCACCTTCAATGGCCTGTAACCTGCGCTGCTTTGGCTGCTACGCCTGGAAGTATCCAAAAGAAAAGAGCCTGACAAAAGAGAAGGTCAACGAGATCATCAAGGAAGCCAAGGAGAAGATGGGAATTTACTTCTTCACCATTACCGGTGGCGAACCGACCTTCTGGCCTCCGCTTGAGGAAATCGTCAAGGAACACAGCGACTGCTTCTTCCATATCTATACCCACGGCATGAATATTGACGAAGCAACAGCCAAGCGCTGGGCTGAGTATGGTAATATCCACCCGTCAATTTCAATTGAGGGTAGCAAGGAACTTACTGACGCCCGTCGTGGAAAGGGCGCATACGAGAAGATCACCAACTCAATGCAGCGTCTGCGTGATGCCGGTGTTCTGTTCGGCTTCTCAATTACCCACACCTCAAAGAACCACGACGTTGTCTGCTCTGGTGAGTATATGGACGAGATGGTTGAGAATGGTGCGAGCTTTGGCTGGTTCTTCCAGTATCAGCCGATTGGCAAAGAGCCTGATCTTGAGCTTTGCCCGAGTGCTGAGCAGCGTTGGGCGCGCCGTGAGGCGGTTCTGCGTTTCCGCCGCGAGAAGCCGATTCTCACCTACGATTTCTGGAACGACGGCGACTCCTGCGAAGGTTGTATCGCCTGGGGACGTAAGTACGTTCACGTTACTGCCCAGGGTCTGGTTGAGCCTTGTGTGTTTGTCCACTTCGCAGTTGACAGCATCCATGAAAAGAGTCTTGAGGATTGTATTAACAGTGACTGCTTCAAGGAAGCACGTTGTTTGCAGCCTTGGACTAAAGACCTCAGAAGTCCATGTCCTCAGATCGACCAGCCGCACCACCTGCGTAATCTGGTCAAGAAGTATGACATGAAGCCGACCCACGAAGGTGCGGAGCGTATCGTTACCGACCTTGCTCCGTTTGTTGACAAGCTTACCGCTGATTATCAGGCTATCCTGCCTGAAGATGACGGCGCTATCAAGACCGAGATGTCAAGCTCGGAAGAGCGCGCCGGTTTTGCTGCCAAGGTTAATAGTGAAGACATCGCCGAGATTGCAGATGTTGACGTTCCTAACAGGGAAGAGGGCGGTGTGCGCAAGCCTGAAGAAGTCAGCAAGTAACTAGGCTGTTTCCTGATGTTTTATTAAAGCCGACTACGCTTTTAGCGGGTCGGCTTTTTTGTTTCGGCTTTATTTTTAATGGTAACTTTTTAGCGGCTGCACAAAAAGATGCTTGATTATCACTTACAGAAAAAGACAATCTCATACATGAAAAAATACTTGCAGATTATCTTTCTTGCCGCGCTTTCAGCGGTTAACTACAGTGTACTCTCAGGCAGTGAGGGTATGCCAGATCTTTCTGTTCCTGATGGTTTCATCAAAAGTAAAGTGGTTCTTCCGCCCCTGAAACCGGCTGCGAATGTTAATGATTCTGCGCAAGTGAAGAATACTGGCGGCAGCATCAATAAATCTGCGGGTGATGTGGATGTGCTGGTTCAGGTTTTTGACCAGAGTGGCGAACCTGCAGCCGGGGTCATTCATATTGTCGATAATTTCGGACAGTATTACAGCGAGTCGGGGGGCAGTTATGGGTTTGTCGTTGAAGGGCAGCGGAAGATATACCTGCAGCCCGGTTCATATACTGTTACCTTAAGCGGCGGCCCCCGGGCGTTGCCGGAGGTTACGATTGTCAATCTTACTGCCGGAATCGAGAATTTGGTTAAGCTTACCCTGCGTGGTTACGCTCCGGTCTCTGCTGCGGGCTGGAAGATGATGGATGTTTATTATGACATTGATTATGCTGCCGAGGGCGGGTACAAAATCAATGGCGTCACCAAACTGCGGGATGCGGCGGCAGCTACCGGCGTTGATATCGTTTCATGCGCCGGTCTCTGGAATCTTAAGAATGAGGCCGGGCAGAAGCTTGCGATCTCGAAAAACGGCAGGGCGGAGATAAGCGGGATTATCAATGACAACAAGCCGGGGCGTTCTGTCATAACTGCGGCCTGGAGCGCGCAGCGTCCGGAGTTGGGGCGGTTTTACGCGCTTGAGATAAACCCTGTCCCCTCACCGCAGCTTGAGGTCGGTAACCAGAGTTTTGTCAACGCTTTTACCAATGTTCGTTCACGCGGGGGGCTTAATGTTTACGCCTATCCCGGCGGGTTGGCTGCCGAACGTGAGGTTGCCGGGGAGTTACCCTTTACTACAGTCGCCGGTCCTTTATATGACCTGATTGATATTTCGCGTGGCGGCAAGGATATCCGCATCTGGTGGACTCTGCTTGATATGGGATACCATATTCCAGCTGTTGGCGGGGGCTTTAGTACAAGTAATCTTGCTGAGGTTTATGACCTTCCAAAATCCGGCATATATTTGCAGATACCGCGTAAGCATATCTCTGCGCCAATGGTCATTGAGGCACTGCGCTGTGGCCGCGCGATAATTTCCAACGGGCCTTTTCTCAGATTTTACGTGCGCAGCTTTAAACCCGGCCAGGAGTCTGATTCCAACGATGGCAAGATTGGAAATATGACAGTGATCGGCGGAACACTATATCCTTCAACAACTCGGCGCAAGGTTATCCTTGATGCCTATGCCTGTTCTGATGCTGGTGACTCAATTAAGAGAATCGAGTTGATCTATAACGGCAAGGTCATTGCAAAATCAGAGGGAAAAGAGAACCAGAAGACCCTCAAGTCAGAGTGGGGAGGGCTTCTTTTTGATAAAACAGGATGGCTTGTCGCGCGTTATGTCTCGACAAATGAACGTCTCTGGGCGATGACCAATCCTATCTATATTTCAGATGTCAACGCCCCGCCACCCGCGCCGGTTACGGCCAATGTCCGTATCAGGGCTATTGACCCGGTCAGCGGTAAGGAATTTCCCGCGACTGTAATCGCTGACAATATGGGAGTCACTATTGGCAGGTGGAAAAGTACTGACGGGGTTATAAAAGTTCCGGCAACCGCGGAGCTTATCGTCTCAGGAGCAGGCAATACCCCGGTAAAACTAAATCTCTACCGTGAATCTGGTGCCTGGCGCTACATCCAGGAGTTGCGAAATAGTCGCAGCCTGTCGAGAAATCTTTATAGCCAAACGGTTTATGATAAAGTTCGTCAGATGCTTTCTAGTATTTCCATCACAGTTAAACTAAAACATTAGCCTTCAATATAAATAAATAATTAACTAAACAGGTTGCGTTTAACAGGTAAATAGATATATTATTATCTATTGGGGGATGGTGAAAATAAACTCCTTGGCCTTTGCAAATTAAAACTGGTAATTTTTTTGAGGTTGAAAGTTACAGGCTCTAGCCCCAGTGAGAGGATAATTATGATATTCAAAGATTACGGCAATACCGGTGATAAAGTCTCAGCAGTCGGCTTTGGTGGTATGCGTTTTGACTTATCAAATTCTCTGGAGGAGAATGCGCAGTTACTGCTTTATGCCCGGGACAAGGGAGTAAATTATTTTGATACTGCTCCCGGATACTGTGAGAACAAGAGTGAGGATATTTATGGCATTGCTCTCAAGCAGATGAAGCGCGAGGAGTATTTCGTTTCCACCAAGTGCATGCCAGCCAATGCCCCTACAGTTGAAAAAGCAATTGAGGCGGTTGAAAACTCAATAAAACGTCTTAACTGTGAATATATTGATTATTACCATGTCTGGTGCTTGCGCACGATGGAGCATTATCACGATGCGATGCGTGTCGGCGGACAGTATGAGGGACTGCTCAAGTGCCGTGAGAAGGGGCTGATCCGTAACATTGTCTTTTCTTCACACCAGCCCGGTTCTGAGATCAGGCATATCATCAATGAAGGCCGCTTTCGCGGGGTTCTGCTTGGTGCTAATATTCTGAATTTTCCTTACCGCTGGGATGGGGTTACGGCTGCTTATGATTCCGGCTGCGGAGTTGTTGCGATGAATCCGCTGGCTGGGGGCGAGATCCCCAAACATGAAGAGCAGCTTGCGTTTCTTTCCATGGAGGGGCTTACTCCGACTGAGTCTGCGCTGCGTTTTCTTGTTTGTTGTCCGCAGATAAGTGTGACACTCAATGGCTTTACCAACTGCGAGCATATTGATACCGCGTGCCGGGTCGCTGAGAATGCCACCGCTTTCACCCAGGCGGAAATTTCCGCTCTGCGGGAAAAGATCGGCAGCAGGATGAATGAGATCTGTACAGGCTGCGGTTACTGTAAGGATTGCCCTTCCGGGATTAATGTTCCGGGGCATATGCAGGTTTATAACGAGCATCATGTTTTTGGTAAAGATGATAGCGCGATGACAAAACAGATGGGTCATGAGTACCAGTGGGGCAGGCTTGTGGGGCAGCAGGGTGCTTATGAAGACTGCATTGAATGCGGCGCTTGCGAGCAGGCCTGCACGCAACACCTGCCGATTATAAACCGTCTTAAGGAATTCAGCAAATGGCAGCCTGTTGAGGATTAGTCCTCCTCAGGCTTTTTTTCTAAAATTTAAAAAGTTGTTATTTTTTTGATTATATTTTTATGAAAGTGAAACAAAAATGCCTGTACCAATTTTAGATACCAAAAGGCAGTACTCTGATTATCAGGAAGAGGTCGAGAGGGAAATTATCGAGGTTGCCCGCAGTGGCTGGTATATCGGTGGCCCCAAACTCGCATCTTTTGAAGAGAATGTTGGCAAGTATTGTGAGTCAAAATTCGCAATCGGTGTTTCATCAGGTACAGACGCCCTCCTTGCTGCACTGATGGCGCTTGACATCAAAGCTGGCGACGAGGTAATCACTACAACCTTCTCGTTCTTTGCCACTATCGGCGTTATCGCTCGGGTAGGCGCAACTCCGGTTCTCTGTGATATTGATATTGAGACCTTTAATATCGACCCCGCGCAGATTGAAGCCAAGATCACTGAAAAGACCAAAGCCATTATCCCGGTTCATCTTTACGGTCAGTGCGCTGATATGGACGAGATTATGAAGATTGCCAAAAAACATAATCTTTATGTGATTGAGGATGGGGCTCAGGCTATCGGTTCAAAACGCTTCGGTACTGTCTGTGGTAATTTCGGTGATTTCGGCTGTTTTTCATTCTATCCGACCAAAAATCTCGGTGCGATGGGTGAGGGAGGGCTTGTCACTACCAATAATGAAGAGCTTGCCCATAAAATGGGGCTTATCCGTAACCACGGCATGGAACCCAAGTATTACCATAAATTTATCGGCGGAAATTTCCGTCTTGATGCTATGCAGGCGGCTGTTCTTGATGTCAAACTCAAGTATCTTGACAAGTGGACAGAAGGACGTCAGAAAAATGCGGCACTTTACCGGAAATTGTTTGCAGAAAAAAATCTCATTGGTAAAATAGCACTGCCAGTTGAGAAGGAAGGGCGTCATATCTATAACCAGTTTACACTTCTGTGCGAAAAGCGCGATGAGCTCTTCAAGTTCATGCAGGAGAATAAAATCGGCTGTGATATGTATTATCCGCTGTCTTTCCACGAACAGGAATGTTTCCAGTATCTCGGATGTAATAAAGAAGAATTCCCGGTTGCCAATAAAGCCACTCAGGAATGTCTCTCTATTCCAATCTTCCCGGAATTGACTGAGGAGGAAATCGTTGAGGTTGTTGAAACTATTGCTAAGTTCTATAGCTGAAAAAATCTGTATCCTTGCGGCAATAAGCCGTAAGAGAGAAGCATTAATCTGAATTATTTAAGAGGCCGCTAAATTGCGGTCTCTTTTTTTTTGCGGGGAATCTGGATTGTGTTTTTCTCACTTATTTGTAGTTAATATTTTCATTATTGGCGAAACGTCGTTGAATGCCAATATTGCTATACGAAAAAAACTGAGTTGTTGTGGCTGTAACTAATTGTTAAATAATGTGATAACTTATGCAGGGGGGGCGCCGGAAGTGGGGTGTTTAACAAAATTGTCACGTCAAAGTATGCATAACTGACATTTTTGTATTATTGTTAGCGGTGCTGGCGCGATTTATAAATAAGTGCAAAATAATTAATTTTTAAGTTGTTGATATGAAAGTTGTTGTGTTTTGTTGCGTAATTATGTTTTAAATTGGTACGGTCATTGAATTATACGGTTGCAAGGATTAAAAAATTGTCGAAATTGGCATATTTTTGGCGTTTGACTCATTCTTATTTTTTATGAAGGAGGAACTGATGAGTAGCCCAAGAAGTATTCGTAACTTGTTGTGTATGGCTGGAGCAGTTGGTCTTGCTCTGGGGGGATCTGCAATTGCGGAAGATGCACCAATGAAGGCTGAGACTGTACAGACTAATGTTGATATCGTCTGGACGGCTGTAGCTGCATTTCTTGTGTTCTTCATGCAGCCTGGTTTTGCTCTGGTTGAGACTGGTTTTACACGCGCAAAAAATGCTTGTAACATCATCATGAAAAATCTCATGGACTTCTCAATTGGTTCTATTGCCTGGTGGGCTATCGGTTTTACCCTGATGTTCGGTGTGGGTGTTGCCAATTATACTGTAGGTGAAGGCGCTGATGCAGCTACTTACAGCTACTTTGGCTCATTCTCACACGCCTTTGGCGCAGGCGTTGGCGATGCAAACACAAATAGCCTGACATGGACCTTCTGGATCTTCCAGGCTGTCTTTGCCGGTACTGCCGCGACCATTGTTTCAGGTGCCATGGCTGAACGTACAAAATTCACCAGCTACCTGATCTACAGTGTTTTCATCTGTGGTCTGATCTACCCGATCTCAGGTCACTGGTTCTGGGGAAGCCTCTACGGTCCGTCAACTGGCTTTATGGAAGAAAAGGGCTTCGTCGACTTTGCCGGTTCAACAGTTGTTCACAGCTGTGGCGCATGGCTTGCTCTTGCCGGTGCGATAACACTCGGCGCACGTGTTGGCAAGTACGGTCCTGATGGTTCCAGCAAGGCTATCCCGGGTCACAACATTCCGCTTGCCGCACTTGGTGTGTTCATTCTCTGGTTTGGCTGGTTCGGATTTAACCCAGGTTCAACAACTGCAGGTGGCCCGGACATTGGCTACATCGCTGTAACAACCTGTCTGGCTGCTGGTGCAGGTGCTGTTTTGGCCATGATTGCCAGCTGGGTTCGCTATGGTAAGCCGGATGTTTCAATGAGCCTCAACGGTGTTCTTGCTGGTCTGGTTGCCATCACAGCCGGTTGTAACGACGTAACACCTTTCGGTGCTGTTGTTATCGGTGGTGTTGCCGGTATCCTGGTTGTTCTCGCTGTTGAGTTCATCGACAAGGTTCTCAAGATTGACGACCCGGTTGGTGCTGTCAGTGTTCACGGTGTTTGTGGCGCATGGGGTACACTTGCACTCTGCTTCTTCCTCAAGGAAGGTTCAGAAGCTTCTGTTGGCGTTCAGCTGATGGGTATTGTTCTCATGTTCGTTTACGCTTTTGTTGTCGGTATGGTTCTCTTCAACATTCTCAAGTTCACAGTCGGTCTGCGCGTAAGCCGCGAAGAAGAACTGCGTGGTCTGGATATCGAAGAGCACGGAAACGAAGCTTATCCGCAGTTCCAGATCTTTACCAACGTTTAAGTTTATCCTTCCGGGGTGTCTGTCAGCCTTGCACTGCACGCTAACCAACCTGACAGAAGTTGTTAATACTGTCCTTCTTTTTACTACTGGCAGACACCCTTACTCATGAAGATAAAACTGGAACGGAAAATGCTTGCGAATGTTCTGAATTTAAAATGAATTATATTTCTGAATATGGAAAGGACTAAAATGAAACTGATTATTGCTTATATTCAGCCTGAGAGACTCAACGATGTAAAGCAGAAGCTCTACGCCTCTGAGATCTTCAAGATGTCTGTTACAAATGCTCTTGGCTGTGGACAGCAGTGTGGTTACCACGAATCATATCGTGGTGTGGATATTGAGGTTAACCTTCTCAAGAAGGTTCGTATCGAGATCGCAGTCAACGCTGAATACGTTGAGAAAACAGTTAACAGCATCATTGAAGGCGCACGCACCGGCAACATCGGTGACGGTAAAATCTTCGTTATGCCACTCGAAGAATGCTACCGCATCCGTACCGGTGAAAAGGGCGAAGAAGCTATTGGCTAATGCCACATAAATGTATTGATTACAGACAGGCCTTACATAAATGTAGGGTCTGTCTGTTCGATTTTAAGAAGAAAATTAATTCCCGGCAGGCAAAAACTTTTTTTACTGAAAAAATAATCAAAAAATTTGGTAATAAAAAAAGACTTTTATGTAAGTTCTCTATTGTCTGCGGGGCGGATAAATATATTATTATAGTCTGATTATTTGTTGATAAGTTAAAGCCGTTTTGCTTTATTTTTGTTTTTCTTTTTTGGACACAGGAGAAATACCGATTATGTGCTGCGAAAATGTTCAGGAGATTTTCGGTGAAGATGTTTTCAATGACTCTGTTATGAGCCACCGTCTTCCCAAAAACGTTTACAAGACCCTCAAGAACACCATCAAGAAGGGCCATGAGCTTGATCCGTCAATCGCTGACGTTGTTGCTAACGCAATGAAGGACTGGGCTATTGAAAAGGGTGCAACCCACTACTGCCACTGGTTCCAGCCAATGACAGGTGTTACTGCTGAAAAGCATGACAGCTTCATCAATCTGACTGATGACGGCGGCGTTATCATGAACTTCTCAGGCAAGCAGCTGATTCAGGGTGAGCCTGATGCTTCAAGTTTCCCATCAGGTGGTCTGCGCGCAACTTTCGAAGCACGTGGTTACACTGCATGGGATTGCACAAGCCCTGTGTTCGTTAAGCGCGACGGTGACAACACCACACTCTTCATCCCATGTGCGTTCATCAGCTACACCGGTGACGTTCTTGACAAGAAGACACCTCTTCTTCGTTCAATGGATGCAGTCTGCAAGCAGGGTATGCGTGTTCTGAAGGCTCTTGGCAACACAACCAGCGAACGCATCATCGCAACTCTTGGTGCAGAGCAGGAATACTTCCTCATCGACGAAAGCTACGTTGAACAGCGTCTGGATCTGATGCTCTGCGGCCGCACCCTCTTTGGTGCACAGCCTGCCAAGGGTCAGGACCTCTGCGACCACTACTTCGGTTCTATCGAAGAGCGCGTTGCCAATTTCATGGCTGAAGCTAACCGCGACCTCTGGCGCCTTGGCGTTTCAGCAAGCACCCAGCACAACGAAGTTGCTCCTTCACAGTATGAAGTTGCTCCTATCTTTGGTACTCTTAACGTTGCTACCGACCACAACCAGCTGACCATGGAAGTTCTTCAGAAGGTTGCTCGTCGTCACGGCTTCTACTGCCTGCTGCACGAAAAACCATTCCACAACATGAATGGTAGTGGTAAGCACGTTAACTGGTCAATGTCAACAGACGATGGCATGAACCTTCTTGATCCAGGTGACAACCCACATGATAACGCACAGTTCATGGTTATCCTTGCTGCTATTGTCAAGGCTGTTGATGAATATGCTCCTCTGCTTCGCGCATCAGTAGCTTCATCTTCAAATGACTGCCGTCTTGGCGGTCACGAAGCTCCTCCAGCTATTATCAGCATCTTCCTTGGTGACCAGCTCGGTAAGATCGTTGCCAATATCGCCAAGGGTGGCAAAAATGCCAACGCCAAGGGCGAGGCTATTCAGCTTGGTGTCGGCACACTGCCTAAGCTTCCTAAGGATGCAACCGACCGTAACCGTACATCACCGTTTGCCTTCACCGGTAACAAGTTCGAGTTCCGTATGGCTGGTTCACTTATCAATACTTCAGGTCCTACTTTTGTTCTTAACACAATTGTTGCTGAAGCCCTCAAGCAGATCGCTGACAAGCTTGAAAAGGCCAAGGACATCAACAAGGCTGTTCAGGCAATCTGTCAGGAACTCTTCAAAAAGCACGAACGTATCATCTTCAATGGTGACAACTACTCAGAAGCATGGCCGAAGGAAGCTGAAAAGCGTGGTCTTCTTAACCTCACCAACGCTCCTGACGCATTCAAGTGCATGAAGGAAAAGTATGTCAAGGACGTCTTCAAGGACCACAAGGTCTTCTCACCTTCAGAGCTCAACTCTCGTCTTGAGATCCTTCTTGACACCTACACTCAGAATGTTCTGATTGAAGGCCGTACCGCCCTTACAATTGCTAACCGTGAACTGATCCCTGCAATCATGGAATATTCAGCACGTCTTGCTTCGGCTGCTGCTGTTGTTAAGGACGCTGGTGGTTGCGACTGCGTTCACAGCAGGCGTCTTGAAAAGATTTGTACTCTTCTTGGTGCTCTGCAGGGTGGTGTTGATTCAATTGAGGAAGCACTTGCCAAGGTTGAAGCTGAAGACAACTCAATGAAGCAGGCTGAAAAGGCTCGCGACCTTGTTCGTCCGGCTATCCAGGAAGCTCGTGCTGCTGCTGACGAACTCGAAGAGATCGTCGATGCAGACGTATGGCCTCTGCCTACTTACAACGAAATGCTTTATCTGCGCAGCTAATAAGTTGTGCTGAAACAGCATTCAGGTTTTTTCCTGTGTCCGCAGGAATAAACGTCTGGGCCCTTTCTTTTTGGAAGGGCCCATTTTTTGTGTTTTCAATAATCGCTGTAAGTTGTTTTAAACTAAGGAAAAAAGCCAAACACTTCTTGACTTATTTCGGTAATAACGTAGAGTTTTAAGGCGTTAGAATAGGATTAGCTTTTGTCTGAAAACGGTGAAATATTAGAACTTTTGCATAAAGTCGCTACTGGTGAAGTTACCCCGGAAGCTGCGTACTGCAATATTGATCCTGTAGAGAATCTGGGCTTTGCCCGTATTGATCATAGCCGTCAGGCTCGCTGCGGTTTTCCTGAAGTGATTTACGCGGAAAACAAGACACCTGAACAATGCGTTGAAATTACCAGAAGTATCCTTTCGCGATCAGAACTTGTGCTACTCTCCAGAGTTACCCTTGAAATAAGCGAGGCGGTCTGTAAGGTCTGGCCTGAGGCGGTTTATAATAAACTCGGGCGCACGGTTCGCATTGGTGTGCCTAAACAGCCTGATTGTGCATTGGCGCCGGTGCTGGTTGTTTCGGCCGGTACCAGTGATCTTCCGGTCGCAGAAGAAGCGCTCGAAACTTTACGGGCATTTGGGATTGTTTCGGATAAGCTGTATGATACTGGTGTGGCAGGTTTGCATCGTCTGCTTGATAATTTATCGGTGTTGCGCAGTGCATCGGTGATTATTGTGGTTGCCGGTATGGAGGGGGCGTTACCGAGTGTCATTGGTGGCCTAGTTCGCTGTCCGGTTATTGCGGTCCCGACCAATGTTGGATACGGGGCTAGTTTTAACGGCGTTGCGGCTCTGCTGGGAATGCTTAATTCGTGTGCCAGCGGGGTTGGGGTTATGAATATTGATAATGGTTTTGGCGCGGCTTGTCTGGCTGCGAGAATTTTAAACAGTATTACTGCTGCCAAGTCTGGAAAGGGGCAATATGAGTGAACTTCCTGAGTTACCTGAACGTAATCCAGATTCTCATAAAGGGAAATTCGGCCGCCTTCTGGTAATTGCCGGATCGTTTGGTATGCTTGGCGCCGGTGCACTTGCCTCACGTGCTGCTCTTCGCAGCGGAGCGGGGCTGGTTACCTGGGCGGTACCGCTTAGCCTGTCATCAACCGCCATGACTTATATGCCGGAACTCATTACCCTGCCGCTCCCCGAAACCAAGCAGAAAGCTTTGTCGGTGGATGCGCGTGAACATCTTCTTGAAGCTTCAATGGAAGCTGACGCGGTTGTTCTTGGCCCGGGGTTGCCGGTTGCTGGTGAGAGTGGGGAGTTGATGCGTTTGCTTATTGCTGAGATTAAAGCTCCGCTGCTGATTGATGCGGGCGCGCTCAGGGCAATTGCAAGTGACCTTCGACCAGTAGCATCGCGTAAGAATCCGACGGTACTTACGCCACATCCCGGTGAAATGGCCGGTCTGACCAACGTTTCGGTAAATGAAATACAGGCCGACCGTAGTAAGTCTGCGAGTGAGCTGGCAAAGAAGATATCTGCCGTAGTTGTTCTTAAGGGCAATGATACAGTGATTGCTGACGGCAATACATGCTTTGTAAATGAAACTGGTAATGACGGGATGGCTACAGCGGGGTCTGGGGATGTGCTTTGTGGGGTTATTGCGGCGCTTATCGGGCAGAAGATGCCGGTTTATGATGCGGCGGTTGCCGGTACTTACCTGCACGGGCTGGCTGGTGATATTGCCGCTGGTGTGAAAGGGCGATACAGCCTTATTGCCAGTGATATCATCGAAGCACTGCCTGAGGCATTTAATAAATATATAGCTAAATAAACGGGTTTGGTTTGGGAGACGGATTTAATGGTAATCGAAATTAAGCTGCCGAAGTTGGCACGTCGCATGAATTCGGCAACTTTTGCTAAATGGCTGGTTGATACTGGTGACAATGTATGCAAGGGACAGCCTATATGTGATGTCACGATTGATAAAGTGACACTCGAAATTGATTGTGAACATGATTGTGTGATTGCCCATAAAATTGCGCATGAAGGGCAACTTGTTCCGGTAAATGGTGTGATGGCACTGGCAACCGCTGATGGCGCCACCATTAGCAAGTCTGTAATTTCAACTTATCAGGCTTTTGCGCCGGCTCCGCCAATTCATGTGAGTTGTGATATTACGCCTGATCTTGGAGACAGCATCCTGCCAATGGATGCGATGCGTACGGTTATTGCGCAACGGATGAGCCTTGCGCGACATGAAATGCCGCATTTTTACCTTACGACGATTGTGGATATGACTGAGCCGATGGAAATGCGTGGCCGGCTTAAAAAAGAACACAAGATCAGAATTTCATACAATGATATGTTGATTAAGTCCTGTGGACTTGCCCTTAAAAAATTCCCTCAGGTTGCATCACTCTATACGACACAGGGTTATGTGCGCCGGAGCAAAATGCACGTTGGCTTTGCTGTTGCCACTGAGCCGGAAGGTCTGGTTGTTCCGGTTGTTCGTAACGTTGCTACCCGCAGCCTCAAGGACGTCTCTGATGACGCCAAAGAGTTGGCCCGAAAGGCGCGCAATAAACGCCTTACACCTGATGAATACGGATTTGGTGTCTTTACGGTAAGTAATCTTGGAACATATGATGTAGACCAGTTTACAGCGATCATCAATCCGGTCAATGCCGCCATTCTTGCTGTTGGCAAAGTTGTTGATACACCAGTGGTTATAAATCAGGAGATCGCTATACGTCCTTTGATGAAGATTACTTTGTCGAGTGACCACCGCGTTATTGATGGCGCATTGGCCGCTAAGTTTAACGGCTACGTTAAATATCTGATGGAACACCCGGATAAGCTTTTAGAGGATTTTGATGATACAAAATAATTGTTTTTGTTTGAAAGATATTAATTTTAATAAAAACAAAATTGATTTAAAATTACATAACGTATTTCGTTGTAAGTATTTGAGTGTTTTGGTGGCTGCGCGGGAATTGACCTTTCTGAAGAAATGTGTTGACAATTTTCAAAAATATGATATTTTATGATAAAGTCTGTTATATGACTTGACGTATTCGACGTAGTTCAGGTAAAGCTCCCCCCTAATATGGCTTTGTTTGAGGTATTGTCGATATGTAAGGGTCCCTTCCTCCCCCCCCTTCGGAAGGGACTCAATTTTTTTATACAGACAATTCTTTTCTGCATTTATGCGTTTGGGGGTGTCTTGTGAGAATTTCTCTTAAATCCCTGCTTTTATTCTTCATCCTCGCAGTTATTATCCGCTTATTTGTCTATATTTTGGTTATTCTGCCGGATATCAGGACTTCGTTGTATTTCCCTTTTCTGTTTCCGGATAGCCAAGATTTTATTGCATATGCCGCAAACCTCAATCTTAAGGGTGAGTATATAAATGCAGTAAATTTCCACGCCTGGAGAATGCCTGCGTATTCCTATATTCTCTCGTTTATTTACAGTCCGGATTTTGCTTCAGGTTATATGATTTCTCTGCGGTTGCCTAATCTTATTTTTGCCGGAATTAATTCGGCGCTGGCTTATTCACTTGCTTTCACTCTGCGCGGCAGACTGGCCGGGATTTTCGCCGGTCTGATAATGGCGTTATATCCTTTCATGGTTTATATTGATTCGCTTGTTCTGGCTGACACTTTGGCTGTGACATTGGTTCTTGCCTGTGTTTATGCCGGAGTATTGCTGGTACAGAGTCGGTCAGCTCCTGAGAGAATTTATAAATACAGTTTTATTCTTGGGGCTTTACTGGCTGGTGCAGCATACGTCAAGGCGTCTTTGGGGCTGCTGGTTATTATATTTTGTCTTTATATTTTCATTGCGCTTTATAATGTTTTCAGGCTGCGCTCGTTGAAGTTTATTGCGGTTATTCTGATTGCTTATTTGGCGTTTATGAGTCCCTGGTGGCAGCGAAATTATAAACAATTTGCTACTTTTATACCATTCTCAACGATGGGTGGCTTTACTTTCTGGGAGGCGACCGGACCTGGTGCTGATGGTGGGGCAAATCATGGAAAGGTTGGTTTCCCTGATGATTGGCAGAAAGTTGTTTCCGGTATTTCCAGCAACGGAGACGGGGATTCTTATAATGGAATTCATCCGGAGGTATATGCGGATAAATTGATTTTCAGCCAGACAATAGAGGTGGTTAAAAACGATTGGCCGCGCTTTTTTGAATTGTCATTAAATAAAATAAAGAGAACCTGGAATCCTTTTCTTAACTGGGAGGGCGCGGGCTGGCTAAAGTCTGCAGTTTTGTGTTTGTCGTACCTGCCGGTTATGATTCTTGGCGTATGGGCCGCCTGGAGATTGCGCCGTGATTGGCGAGGGCTATATATATTTCTGCTTCCACTGCTATATCTGTTTGTCGTGCATGCGTTTTTTATGGGATCGGTACGCTACCGGATGCCGGCAGTTGCCTGTATGATTGTTCTGGCGGGTATTGGGGCGGCGGAAATATTCAAAATTATCAAAGCAAAAGCTGAATGATCGTTAGACGACCACAATAAACGGAATAATGATTTATTGGTTTCAGCAACAGGTTCCGTTCTCTTCGTAATGACTTGGTGTCTGCAAAAAGCCTTCATCCTCAAGTAACTGATGAATTGATTCGCACCTGAGAATATCTTCCATTTTTTCGGAGGTGTTGTTGAACATTCTGGCAATTATATCATGCGCTGCGTCTTTGCTGGTTTCTGCGCAGGTAAATTTATCTGCCGTAATCGCGTCAATGACATCATAGACTGTCAATTCTGTAATATCCCGCGCAGGCAGGTAGCCGTCTCTGACGCCTGTAACTTCACGCAAGACCTCTTTTTCCGTTAACTCTTCAACCAGAGTTCGTATGATGAATGGCGGGACACGAAGTTTTTCGGCTGCAGCATCAATAAACATAAGTGGTTTTCTGCCGAGGTTAAAATATTCACTCGCCAGAAGGACAATTCTCACTGCAAGATACAAACGGTTATCCAGCCCCTGTTTTTCAATATTATCGCTTATTGCCAGATCACGGTAGTTCTGCAGATTAAAGGATATCTCCACGCCCATAAGTATAAACGTCCAGACCAGCCAGAGCCATAAAAGAGTGAGTGGGAGTGCCAGAAGCGTAGAGCCGTAAAGCCTTGTGAGGTTGGTTGAGGCGTGCATGGCGTAATAAGAATAAAAATACTTTAAGAGTTCAATCATTACACCGCAAAGAGCGCCGCCGTAGAGGGCTGGTTTGAGCTTTACCGGAGTGTAGGGCATGAAATAGAAGAGAGCTGTCAGGGCAATACAACTGATGATAATTGAGATGACACCGAGAACAATTTTAACGATTAGAGGTTGCGATTTTCTGTCTGCGCTGCCGGAAGAACTGGTTACTTTTTCAGTAGCCGCCTGCGTGGTCGTCTCTTGCTGGTTGGTATTTATGTCGCTGTTTTGGGAAGGTTCACTGCGCTCCTCAGCCGTTACAGTGCTTTGCTCATTTTTATTTATGGTTGGTTCGGTTTTTTGGGGCTCCTCTGGTGTCTTTACTTTCTCTTCTAGGCGGCTGAAAAGGCCGAGCGCCTCTTTCTGCGTTGATTCGATACTGCTGGCGACCTGTTGGGTTACTGTCTCAATTTTAGCGTTGAGGTAAACAGAGAACGACATTAATACCGGTACAATTATAATTGTTGCCAGATAGGATATGACGCGGTTGATTATTTTGCGTTTACCCGTTACCTGCCAGATACGGTTAAAGGCCCATTCCACAGATGATAGCAGTGAGTAGGCGGTGATAAAGAGCAGGATCAGACCGATTCCGGCGATTTCTCTGGCTCGGGTTGAAATTTCCTTCAGGAGGTCAAGGAGCGGTTTTAGAAATGGTGTACTTGGTATTTTTTCTTCAATTGCCTGAAAGAAACTCTCACTGTAACTGTGGCCGTTTTCATTGCCAAGAGCGCTCGCAACTGCAATGCCGATCAGAATCAGCGGAACTACAGCCATTAATGTTTTGAAAGCCAGCGCTGAGGACATGGTCATTGTCTGGTGCCGGATTACTGAACGGGTGGTCTGTACACAGAAGATTGCGAAGGTCTTGATTCTGGTAAGGTTCTTCTGGGGGCTGGCCAGTTCCTCAAGATCAGTCTCGAAAAATAGTTTAACTTTCTCACTCAAGCTCATAATGCTTTATCCTGTACAAAGCTGAAAATTATATACGCGTAAATTATAAGCGAAAATATGCTTATTATGGTTATTGATTTTTTTGTTGTGGTTAGCGGCTCTTCGGCAGCCGGTTTTCCGGTAGTACAATAATCACAGTTGATGCAGTCACCGTCCTTGAAGCTGACAACGCCGAGATTACATAATCCGGGCTTGAGCGGATAGAGTTTGTACCAAATTTTTGTCGGTATAATTCTTTTGAGCAATTCAATTCGACCGATAAGGGAGAGGAATGCACCGCTGAGGCAGAGCGTGCGGCACCAGAACCTTTCAATAAAGAGGCTCAGTATCAGAAGCGCTGCAAGGATAATCAGCAAATAATGATTCTCTGAGGAGACTGAAAAGAAAGCTGGTAGAGGATCGGCGTAAACGAGATCGGGATAGAAATCTGTGATTACAGCCAGAGCTATTGCGAATAAGAGGAAGAATTTAAAAAAACGTATAATCCGCCATAATCTTTTATCTGGATTGATTCTTAATTTTTGCGGAATGATTCTTCCTGCCAGTTCCTGCAATGCGCCAAAAGGGCAGAGCCAGCCGCAGTAATAATTACCTAACAATATGATCGAAAGCGGAACGCCGATTACCAGTATCTGTGATGGGCTGAAATCAGGGATATTGAATTTTATGAGGTTTCTCACTGATTCAAGAGAGAACTGGAAATTGTTTATAATCCCGAAATAAAGCATTACTCCGGCAAGCCAGATACCGTGAAACCATTTATTGTGAATATAAATGCGCAGCAGCGGCAGAAACAGAAGCGCGGCAATAAATATTATTGTTGCCGGGTTGCCGGGTTGGGATTGTATTGATGCGGAAGACTGGCGGTTAGCCAGTAAGTCGGTGAAGCGCCAGGCCGAAAGGTAGATACTGTCAATTATCGCGCGCGAGGTATAGGTTGCGCCTGTCACGATATCAGCCGGTTTATTATCCTTGTTGATATTGATGCCGAAGGTTTTGGTAATAATGTTTTCTGCGCGTTGATAATAGTCTGGCGTTTCGCTGTGTTTATAAACTCTGGCATAGAGAACTGTTCCGTCTTTTTTGAGCTTTACGGCAATATTAATGGCGTCGGCGTAACCTTTTATCTCCGGGGAGAAAAATTCGCTTGAGATAATGCAGTTGCCCTCGGTATCTTCAAAGTAGGGGATTTTTTTATCTTCGCTGGCCAGAATTTTGCGGGCAGGCATTTTCATATCGCACATCTGCATTGAGCAAACCTCAAAAGCCTGTTTGCTGTGTTGTGTTGTTTCTGGCTTGAAGAAGGTAAAGTTGATAAATATGCTGATAGTTATGGCAAGCATTGCATAGCCCAGTATTTTTAAGGCGCGTTCAGTATATGTAGGCATGGTCTTCTCCGGCAAATACAGTTATGAGTTAATTATAATTATTTTAACCGTGAGATGTAATAAAAAAAGGCCGGTCTAGCCGGCCTTTGCAGAACATTTGCTTTGGTTGGCAGTAATTATGCCATGTCCTTAAGCTTCTTGAGTGGGCGAACCTTGATCTTGTTGCAAGCAGGCTTGGCTGGCTTTGTGCCGATTTCACCTGTGAATGGGTTCTTCCAGTTTTTAACAGCCTTCTGAGCTGGGATACGCTTCTTTTCGATCTTGAGCATACCTGGGAACTGGAAAATGCCTGGCTTCTTGAGTTCTTTTTCGATGAGTTCAGGAATGAAGTTCATAACTGTCATAACATCCTTCTTCTCAACGCAGCACTGTTCTGAAATCATAGCGATGAGCTGTGTCTTTGTAAGAGGCTTCTTTGGGTCGCGACTTACAGATGTCTTCTTTGCGCAGCCGGCAGTCTTTGCAGGCTTAGCTGGTGTCTTCTTTGTTACTTTCTTGGCAGCTTTCTTAGTTGTCTTCTTTGCAACTTTCTTGGCTACTTTCTTAGCGGCCTTCTTTGTTGCTTTCTTAGCAACCTTAGCAACCTTTGCAACCTTTGCAACCTTGGTAGCAGCTTTCTTAGTTGTCTTCTTTGCAACTTTCTTAGCGGCCTTCTTGGTTGTTTTCTTTGCAACCTTTTTTGCAGCTTTCTTAGTTGTCTTCTTTGCAACTTTCTTAGCGGCTTTCTTGGTTGTCTTTTTTGCTACCTTCTTGGCAGCTTTCTTAGCAGTCTTCTTTGCCACGATCTCCCCTTTCATTTGCTAGCCATCACACATAGATGACTTATAGTGAAATATAATTTTAAATTTACGTAACTACGTTAATTATTTCAAACAAAAAACGTATAAAAACAAAAAAAAGAGAAAAAAATACAGCGTTTTTATCCTTGAAATTAAGGCATAAGAGAGTAATTACGCATTTTTTTTCGTGATAAAATTTGACTTGCCGTATTCATGATTAATAAAAATGCGCAGGGCAATTTAAAACTGTCCTGCGCAAAAAAGTTAAACGGTATAGTCTAAAAACGCGTTTTATAAAACAATAGACGCTATTATATACACCGCTACCGCTGCTGTTGTACCTTCCACAAGCGTACCCAGTGTCTGCAATTTATAACCCTGTTTTACACTCATATTTGAGAACTGGGTGACAACCCAAAAATAACTGTCATTTGCATGAGAAACGACCATCGCGCCGGCTCCGATTGCAATAACTACCAGCGCGCGCGCGGTCTCACCATCAAGTCCGAGCGTTGCAAGAAGCGGTGCCATGATGCCTGCGGTGGTAATAATTGAAACTGTTGAAGAGCCTTGAGCGGTCTTGATTGCCGCTGCAATTATAAATGGCAGAAGTATACCGAGGTTGGTGTCTGCGCTGAATAGTCCTTTGATCTCATCAGCAATTCCTGAGTTCTGAAGAACCTTACCAAACGCTCCGCCGCTTCCGGTGATGATGATAATTGATGCTGCCGCCAGAATTGCTTCACCAACCCAGCCACTGCTGCTGAGCATATCACGATTAAGCTTCTCAGGCAGCATGAAAGCAAAGGCCACACCAATAAGCAGAGCCACAACCGGTTGACCAAAGAAAATAATCCAGTCAACAACCGGTCCTTCACCGAATGGCTTGCTTGGATACTTGGCAATAGACTGAAGAACAATCAAAGCAATTGGAAGAAGTATCGGGATAATTGATTTAAGTGCGCCGGGAGCTTTTGATTGTTGTACAGGGGCTGTCTCTGTTTCAATTGGCACAGTCTCTTCATTCGGATCAATGTAGGTTCTGCTTGCATATAATGTGGCAAAAAGCCAGCCAGCCACTAAAGCAACAAGGCTGACCACGATACCCCAGCCAATAACAGCACCAAGATCAGCCTTTAAAATACCTGCTGCCGCAACTGGTCCGGGAGTAGGGGGAACCATGGTGTGTGTGGCATACAGTCCAAGGCTCAGTGCCACTGCACCTGCTGCGAGTGTGATCTTGGCTTTTTTGGATAATGCTTTGTTTAAGGGGGATAGGATAACAAAGCCTGAGTCGCAGAATACCGGCATTGAAACAATCCAGCCGACGATTCCCATAGCCAGTGGAACGTTTTTCTCGCCGGTTATGGCCAGTGATTTTTCTGCAATTGATTTTGCACCGCCGGATTTTTCAAGAAATACACCAATAATCGTACCGGCGATAATGACAATACCAATGTAGCCGATAGTTCCGCCAAAACCGGCATTGACCGATTTGACTACTTCCATCGGATCCATTCCGGCAGCCAGGCCGTAACCAAAGGCCGCAATCAGCAAGGCCAGAAACGGGTGCAGCTTTAGCTTCGCTGTTGCAATAACAATAAATACAATTGCTAGTACCAACCAGAGAATTAACATAGAGCACCTCCTTTCGTGAGAGATATGTCGTTTACACTAAATTAGCCTCCTTTCTACTAGTTAATTTTGAATATTAAATTGTTCTTCCAGCAATAAAGGCCCGTATTACCTGAGCGGTAATATTTGTCAGGTAGTCACTTCCGTTAGTCATCGCGTCACTTAAGCAGATCGGCCCAGCACATAAGCTGAAGACTGCGCTAATCCCGAGATCATGTAACTCGTTTATACCTTCACCAACGCTGCCGGCAATGGCAATGCAGGGAACGCCAAGTTTTTTGGCAACAGCTCCCACCCCGGCCGGCGCTTTGCCAAATTTGGTCTGAAAGTCAATCTGCCCCTCAGCAGTAAGTACAAGATCCGCCCCTCTTATTTTTTCCTCAAGCTCTACTGTGTCAAACACCAGATCAATTCCCTTGCGCAGCTTGGCATTTAAAAAAGCCATAAGTCCAGCACCAAGCCCTCCAGCAGCACCAGATCCGGGAATATTGCGGACATCAATACCAAGTGTTTTCTCAATTACTGCGGCAATATTTTCAAGACCATCTTCTAGTTCCCTGACCTGAAATTCTGTTGCCCCTTTCTGCGGGCCATAAACTCTGGCTGCGCCCTTTTCACCGATAAGCGGGTTATCAACATCACACGCAACCTCAAAATCGGCGCTCCTGACAGCCGGGTACAAGCCGCTGAGGTCAATATCCGTGACATTAATCATCTCGCCGCCAACAGGCTTGACCTCTTTGCCGTCTTTATCAAGGAATTGCACGCCGAGTGCCGCCGCCATACCGATTCCGCAGTCATTGGTCGAGCTGCCGCCAATACCGATCACTACTTTCTGCGCGCCACGGGCAAGGGCATCTGCAATCAGCTCGCCCGTTCCATAGGTCGTAGTCAGCATTGGATTGCGTTCGTTATCTTTTAACAAGGCAAGGCCACTGGCAAGCGCCATTTCAACCGCCGCCAGTTTCATGTCAGGAACCAGACAGTAGCTTGCGTGAATCGCCCGCCAGAGCGGTCCCTGAACATCACGGGTTATGATATTACCCGACAGCGCATTAGTGAATACATCGACCAGTCCGTCACCGCCATCAGCTACCGGAACCATTAATGTATCCGCATCAGGGATTACACTCTCAATGCCCTTTACCATGGCCTTTGCTGCCTGACCGGCAGTCATGCTGCCTTTGAAAGCGTTGGGTGCGATAACAATCTTCATAAGACTCTCCCCACCTTGCTATATTTGATGTGCAAAAGTTTGCAAATGTTGTATATCTATATTTTATCTTATGCGCAAAAGTTTTGCAAATTTATCCAGCGTAAAAGAAAATGATATTTTATTACTGGTAAGCCGGAGTACATGATAATTCATATATACATGCTGAAATATACTTGAAATGCAAACGCCTCATACGTCTTTAGCGTGATGCTAAATGGTAACTGTTGGTGGTTATTGAGATAATAAATAAGCGGTAGCGATAAAAAATTATTGGTTGCAGATTTCCTGCATTTTTGTCTGATCGATGATTGTTATGCCAAGCTCCTGAGCTTTAGTCAGCTTTGAGCCACCACCCTCACCGGCAACGAGGTAGTCTGTGCTTTTTCCAATTGATGATGCGACCTTACCGCCGGCGGCTTCGATTAATTTTTTTGCTTCCGCCCTACCCATATCCGGTAATGTTCCTGTGAGGACGAAGGTCTTGCCTGATGCGGCGGTATTGGCTGAGCTGAGGGCATTTGTTGACACACCGGCCTTAATAAGACGGTCAAGGAGTTTATGGTTTTCAGGATTATCAAGAAACGCCCGCAGGCTTGCCGCGGCAACGTCTCCGATGGTTCGTTTAACTTCTGATACTCCAAGTTCAACCGCCTGAATATCACGGTTGCTTGCGGCAAGTAATTTTCCAACCTCACCCTCAAAAGCCTTGGTGACGGCTTCCTGCTTCTTCATGCCGAAGTTGGCTAGTGCGTTAACATCCTTGAATATACTGCAGAAATCCTTGTCTGCTATTTTCTCAAGTTTTACAGAAAGCCCGTGTTTGGTGCTGGTGAAAAATTCCCGGACTTCGTCATTTTGCAGTATTTCATAAAGTGCCTTGCCGGTAGTTTTTCCGAGGGTTCGATAGGAGCTGGTTGTTCCGGCATCGACCGCCGATATTTCATCGGTGCTGGCTTCGATGATTTTTTCAAGAGAGCCGAAGTGGTCGGCAATCAGCTGCGAAGCGGTCGAGCCAAGCTGCGATATCGCAAGAGCCGTCAGTAAGCGTGCCAACCCACGTTTTTTAGATTCCTCAACTGCGTTAATCAGATTGGCCGCGCTTTTTTCCGCAAGGCGTTCTAGCGGTTCAAGGTCATCTGCCTTGAGATAAAAAATATCTGCGACATTGGAAATAAGCTTGTTCTCAAGTAGCTGGTCAATGACGGCCGGGCCGAAGCCATCGATATCCATCGCGTTTCTGGAGGTAAAATGGATAAGGCGCGCGCGCACCTGATCGGGGCAGGAAATATTTGGACAATAATGCGCGACCTTGTCCTGATCTTTTAGAATCTCGCCGCCGCAGCAAGGGCATTTATCCGGCATCACAAACGTTACTTCATTGCCGGTTCTTTTTTCGGGCAGACTTTTTACGACCTGCGGGATAATTTCACCGGCTTTTTCAATCATAACGCTGTCGCCCTTGCGGATATCTTTTTTCTCGATATTCTCGAGGTTATGCAGCGTGGCGTGGGTGATGGTCGAGCCTGAGAGAAATACCGGTTCAAGGTCGGCAACGGGCGTGAGGGTGCCGAATTTTCCGACCTGTAACCTGATATCCTTAACGATTGTTTCTGCTTGTTCGGGTTCAAATTTATACGCCAGCGCCCAGCGTGGGCTCTTGGCATCTGCGCCGAGTTTTTCCTGCTGCGCCAGAGAGTTGATTTTGATGACCATGCCGTCAGTGTCATATTCAAGATTGTGCCGTAGTTCATCAAGTTCATCACGACGTTTTAACAGTCCGTCAAGGTTTTTACAGAGCTTGCGCTCAGGGTTGACCGGGAAACCGTAATCTTTTAAGGTATCAAGCGCTTCGGCCTGAGTATTGCAGCCGAGCGCCTGCGGGGTAGGGGTTGAGTAAATCCACGCACTCAGTCCGCGTTCCCTGACAATGGCTGAGTCCTTGAGCTTTAAGGTGCCGGCGGCGGCGTTGCGGGGATTGGCGAAAATCCTGTCCGCTTCCTGTTCCTGCTGGCGCTGCACCAGTGTTTCAAAGGATTTGCGCGGCATATAAATCTCACCACGCACCTCAAGGCGCTTGGGCACACTGCTGCCAAAGAGGCCGCCATCGTTTTTACCGCCTGATATTTTTCTGGGAAGGGCAGAAATTTCAAGGACATTTTCAGTGACGTCCTCACCAACGCGCCCGTCACCACGCGTCGCCGCTCTGGTAAGTTCACCATTTTCATAAATAATCGAGACAGCCAGGCCGTCAATTTTAAGCTCGGTCATATACTCAACAGCCGCGCCATCCAGTGTTGCTTCGATGCGGCGTGTGTACCTGAAGAGTCCGTCCTCGTCATAACAGTTGGAGATACTGAGCATCCTGGTTTCATGCTCAACCAGTTTGTCTTCCGCAATATCATCAACAGTAGCGCCAACCTGTTGCGAGGGGCTGTCCTCCCGCACAATTGCCGGATAATCCGCTTCAATCTCAAGCAGTCGGTCATAGAGCCTGTCATACTCGCGGTCAGTAATCTCATGCCTGCCCTGATTGTAATAAAGCTGATTATGATGCTTTATTTCAACGAGAAGTTCTTCATATTCCTTGATAATTCTAAGGTCGGCGTTATTGGGGTCGCGGCTCATTTATAAATTCCCTCATCCCGTTTTTTCTGGGCTTTATTTCCGATTTTGGTGTCCTCGACAATATCCATCTCAAGCCTTGAGAGAAGCTCTTTGATATAGTCAAGGTGCGGGCATTTTGGCCCGTGATAACTTGGTTTGGTCATGCAGGTAGAGAGATGCACGACTACTTTATCGCGGCTGATATCTTCACGTTTTTTTAACTGGTGGAGGTAGTTTGATATTTTTCTCAGTGACGCCCGGCCACAGCAACCACCGCAGGTAAGATTGATGTGGCGCAGATGCTTGTCTGCAGGGTAGGGGGTAAAGGCACCTTCGCGTTTTTCTAGGGCGGCTTCACAAAAATATCCCCCGCAGCGCTCCTTGACAATTGCGCACTGCAGAATGATTACAATATCCTTGTCTTGCGGATTCATTGTTCTTCCTCCGGGCGGTTAAATCATTGCCTTACTAAAACTTGTCCGGCATGCGTTAGAATACACAGGCCGGACGATATTATTGGTTCAATATTTTACTTATTCCCCGGCAATAACCTTCTGCAGGGCAGCGTCTTTTGCCGCTACTTGCTTGGCCATATTTTTACGGTGGGTCTTAAGCTTGCGGGCGATTGCTGCGTCTTTGCGGCCGATAATCTGCAGCGCAAGAAGGGCTGCGTTTGTTGCCCCAGCGCTTCCTACTGCAACTGTCGCTACAGGAATACCCGCAGGCATCTGCACCATTGAAAGCAGGCTGTCTAGACCTGAGAGGGCAGTCCCGCCAATCGGCACGCCTATAACCGGCAGAATGGTGTGCCCGGCAACTACGCCAGCAAGGTGAGCCGCGCCACCAGCTGCGCCGATGATAACTTCCATGCCGCGTTTTTCAGCACCGGCAGCCCAGTCCATAACAACATCAGGTGTGCGGTGTGCGCTGGCAACCTTTACCTCAAAAGGAACCTCAAATTCTTTGAGAGTTTTGATTGCTCCTTCAAGTTTGGGGTAGTCTGAATCGCTGCCCATGATGATGCCGATAACAGGTTTGGGTTGTCTTGCCATTGATAAATACCTTTCTTTAAATTAATAAGTGAGCAAAAATCTATATTCCTGAAAACAGAATTATCAATATTATTTCGCGCTGCATTTATCTTTTAGCGCTTCCAGAGTGTCAGCCCTGTCTGTTCGTCATACGCGCGGTCAAAATCCTTTGAGTCGTAAGCATGAATGGTAAACTCACAGGCAAAGACCTTGCAGCCTTCCGCAAGATGCCCGCCCAGACAATTACCGTTCTCATCCGAGAATATTATATGTGCGTGTACAAACGGTTTTCCGTCTTTAAGTGAGATGTTGCCATTCAGGGACACAATCTCAAAATGTCCGCTCTTCTCGATAAATGAGTACTTGCGTTCATCCTGACCATAGTAGCCAAAGCGTGCAGAACGCAGAGCGCCGATTGCCGTAACCTCGCCGCAGGCAATGTTATTCTCCTCACAAACTTTGCTCAGTTCAAGCCAGAGGTCGGAATCATAATCCGCACTCCCCATGTAGACTTTCTCTTTACTGATTTCTTTGTAGGCAGCCATAATCGTTACTCCTTTAATTAATTCCCGTGGTGCAACTCTTGATTATTTCCGTCCTGCACCATCGCATGGACAGAGATGGATATTGTACCAGTTCTTCAATTAAACCAGTTTTATGTTAAATGAGTGCAGCAGTCCTACTGCCTCCGGCAGTGAAAAACAGCACTTGGCTATATTGTTATTTGTCGGATCTATCAGATACTCTCGCGCCTCTGAGAAATCAGCGCCAGCTAGCGTAGTCCGGTTAAAGGTTGAGCCGGCAAGAGTACTGCCTGAAAAATCAGCTTTTGTCAGGTCGCTGGTAATAAAATCACATTCAAGAATCTGACTGTCCTGAAATTTCGTCTCTTTAAGCTCAAGGTTACTGAATACGGTGTTCTTAATAAGGCATTCAAAAAATGCCATCCGCATAAGCCGGGTGTTGCAGAGAGAAAAATCTACTCCCTGCAGCTTGCAGCCCTTGAATACAACCTTCTGGAAGGCTGTATCCGTAAAGTCGGTAACCGAGAAATTGCAGTTCTCAAAGTAGCAGTCAATAAAGACGCTGCCGCAAAAGGACTCACCGGTGAAGTTCTCGCCAATGAATTTTTTCTGGTCAAACTCGGTATTATTCAGACCCATATTTACCTTAAGCTGTTGCTAAGTGCAATTATTCTTTGTCTTTTGCTGCGATGGCAAAACCTGAATCATTCTCAACCGCGCAGACAGCGGTAACTGCGTTAGTGAAGTGTGCAAAGTCTCCTTCGCCAAGAACAAAATCGCACGCACTTCCTGCGCTTGTGGCTTTGAAATCACCCTTGGTGTGGCAGCTTGGGATATTGTGCTCATAGGTTGAAACGTGAATGCACTTACCCGGTTCAAGCTCAAAGCAGCGTACGTCAAGGCCGTCTTTGCGGATAATTCCGAGCCAGCCGTTTTTTGATCCTTTTTCAACGATCGCGGCGATGCGTGGTGTATCGTAGGCGTCTTTTTCGTAATCCATAACCGCGAGTGAATAAATAAGCGCGTCACGGATATTCATTCCGGCTGCGATTTTTTCCGCAATCGGATCGGTGTGGCTGCCGTTTGAAAGGATCGCGATATTTCCGACAATCTTGGCGCAGTTATAGGCGATATAGGGGTTCTTGAAGACATCGCCCTCGTGGCCTTCTTTGGGGACGATACTTACAGAACTTTCCTTGACTACCGCCTTACGGTTAGGGAAGCTTCGTGATGAGACGCGGTACATCGCTGATACCTTGCCTGATTCTGTCATGCCAACAGCAACAATTCTGCCCAGATAGATTTCTTCCATTGTTATTTCCTTATATTAGTATGTTCCATATAAAATAGACTTAAATGATCGTATTCAGCGCCTTTTTCTGGCGGTGTATGGTATCAACGATAACCTCCGGTTTGTGGGACGTTGAGATGAAGTTGGCCTCAAACTGCGCCGGAGGCAAATAAACTTTCTGCCCAAGCATGGCGTTGAAATATTTAGCATACAGCGCTGTGTCAACTTTGCTGACCTCGCTGAAAGTAGTGGCCTTTTCTATTCCGAAGAATATGGTAAACGCACTGCCCAGCCGATTGATGCACCATTTGAGCGGGGTGTTAGCCAGGTTTTCAGAAAGCCCAGCGCAGAGCAGCAGGCAGCGGTTATCAAGTTCTTCATACGGTTTCCTGTCGCGCAGATATTTAAGCGTGGCTATTCCCGCCGCGCAGGCTACCGGGTTGCCTGATAATGTCCCCGCCTGATAAACAGCGCCGCAGGGGCTTATCATTTCCATCAGTTCTTTTCTGCCGCCGTAAGCGCCAGCCGGCATACCGCCACCGATAATTTTTCCCAGAGTCGTAAGGTCTGGAGTAACCTTAAATATTTTTGCCGCCCCGCCAAAGCCGACGCGAAAACCGGTAATAACCTCGTCAAAAATCAGTAATGCGCTATTGGCATCACAAAGATCACGCAGTCCCTGCAGAAATCCCTCTTCAGGCAGAACCAATCCCATATTACCCGCAACCGGTTCTACTATTATGCAGGCAATCTCATTGGGGTTTTCAGTAAAAAGTTTTTCTACTGTCTCAAGTTTGTTATATTCAGCGCTGAGTGTATCTGCTGCCGCTCCCGGAGTAACACCGGGGCTGGACGGAGTGCCGTGAGTCAGCGCGCCGCTCCCGGCATTAATCAGGAATGAATCAGCGTGTCCGTGATAGCAGCCGTTAAATTTGATAACTTTATTTTTGCCGGTTGCCGCGCGGGCCAGACGCAGAGCAGACATGGTCGCTTCTGTCCCGGAGCTGACCATGCGCAGCTTTTCAATATGCGGCATGGCTGTGATAATAAGTTCGGCAAGCTCTGCCTCGGCTTCGTGGCAGGCACCAAAGCTAAGACCATTATTGCAAGCCTGTTTGACGGCATCAATAATTTCAGCTCTGGCATGTCCGGCAATAAGCGGCCCCCAGCTCATCATGTAATCAATATACTCGTTGCCGTCTTTGTCATAAAGGAACGCGCCTTTAGCTGATTTGATAAAAACCGGTTCACCGCCAACACTGTTGAAAGCGCGTACAGGAGAATTAACCCCTCCCGGCATCACTTTTTGCGCTCGTTCAAAAAGATTGCTGCTGGTCATTATTATTCCTGTTATTACTGTTGTAAGATTTTAAGGCAGCGTTTATAATTGTTGCACTTCAATTATTATCGTAGAGAAAAGCAAAATGTCAATAAAGGTTTTTCCTGATTATGAATAAAGGTATCTGTTATTTGGTTGGCGCGGGACCGGGTGATCCGGGGCTGATTACGGTAAAAGGACGAGAATGTCTGGAATTTGCTGACATTGTGTATTATGATTACCTTTCTTCTGATGAGTTATTGGAATATGCTCCCGATGATGCTGCGCGGGTTTATGTCGGCAAGAGTGCGGGTAATCACACAGTGGCGCAGGAAGAGATCTGCCGGATGTTGGTCGACTCGGTTACCGAGGGCAAGACTGTTGTGCGTCTAAAGGGTGGAGACCCATATGTCTTCGGGCGTGGGGGTGAGGAAGCGCTTGCCTTGCATGATGCTGGTCTTGCGTATGAGATTATTCCTGGAGTGACATCCGGTGTAGCCGCTGCTGCTTATGCAGGAATTCCCGTAACGCACCGTAATATCTCAACGGCAGTAACTTTTGTTACCGGTCACGAAGCTCCCGGCAAGTCTGAAACGCAGACCAACTGGCAGGCGCTGGCTGAGAGTGGCGCAACGTTATGTATATTTATGGGCGTTGGCAAACTTGCTGAAATTGCGCAAAAACTTATCGAGTGTGGACGGCCTGAGAATGAGCCTGTGGCGGTCATTGCCCGTGGTACGCAGGTCTCGCAGCATACAGTGGCCGGTACACTCTCTGACATAGCGCAAAAAGTAAGCGCTTCTGGTTTAAACCCTCCGGCGATGACAGTGGTTGGCAAGGTTGTTGCTTTGCGGGATCAGTTAAACTGGTTTGAGGCGCAGCCGCTATTTGGCAAGAAAATTGTAGTAACGCGCTCGCGTGAGCAGGCCGGGGTGCTCTCTCATCTTCTTGAGTCACACGGTGCGCAGGTCGTTGAAGCTCCGGCAATCAGTATAATCCCGGTTGATCTTCATTGCTCTGAAAAATTACGTGAAAGCCTGATTTCCGGCAAAATCAAGATTATCTACACGCGTGAGAATAATCCGATGTTGCTCTCTATCCTTCAGGAATCACCTCTTGATGTCGGTGAGGACAGCTTCGGTGATCTTATTGACGGTGCGGATTCACTGACAATTGCAATAGCCAAGCTCGTTGCCAATTACCATGATTATGTTGTCTTTACCAGCGTTAACGGCGTTGAGCAGACCTTTGAACGTATTGCTGAGTTCGGGCTTGATTCACGTGTTTTTGTCGGCAAGGATATTGCTGCGATAGGCCCTGCCACTGCCGATGCTCTTGCAGGTTACGGTCTTAATGCTGATATTATCCCTGAGGTGTTTACCGGCGAGAAGCTCGCTGAAGCGTTTTCGGAATTCCCTATAAAAGATAAAAAAATTGCACTGCTGCGGGCAAGTAATGCCAGGGCATTTCTGCGTGAGAGCCTGACTGAAAAGGGGGCGGTTGTTGATGATATAGTCGCGTATTATGTCGGCAAGTGCAGCCTTGAGAAAGCCACGCGTGAAGAGCTTCTGTCTGGTTCAATTAACGCTGTTACTTTTGCCTCTTCCGGGACAGTCCGAAATTTCATCGAGATGCTTGGTGAGGATTTAAAAATTCTGATGAGTTCAGAGACGCGTCCGGTTTTTGTCAGTATTGGCCCCGTGACCAGTGCAACCATGCGTGAGCTGAAATTGCCGGTTGATGTGGAAGCCCATAGTGCAACTATTTCTTCCATGGTTGAGACCCTGCTTGAGTATTATCGCTGAGGAAAAACACTCTCTAAGCATTGGTAATTAAATCTAGCGCTTTTCGATTATATTGATAATGCCGTTAACCATTCCCAGCGCATTAAGAAGCGGGGCTGCACTGATATTGACATTAATTTCTTCACCGTCCTTGGTTCGGACATTAAATGCCATTCTTTCAACAGGGTTTCCTTCATAGATTTTGTCGCGAATCTTCTTTATGCCTATCGGCACCGGATTACCGAATATCGGTAATTCACGGCTGTAAATCTCCGCTGACTTCCAGCCGAACATTCTTTCCGCTGCAGGATTCCACAACTTTACCTTACCTTCAAGGTCAAGCGAGATGATGGCATTAGGTGAGTACTCGACAATATTAATAAGCGTCTGATAGGTTTCAAGCAGTTGTTCACTCGAGCGTTTTTCGTCGGTCAGATCCCGCGAGAAAAGTGCAACTTTGATTGGCTGGCGGTATTCATCCAAAATCGGTATAAGCATGGTATCAAGGTCCTTGCCATTGATATGTTCGGTGACACGGGTCGGTGTTTTGGAGTCATAAACCTTCTTGATCATCTCAAGACGAAGGTTGGCTACCTTGTATGGGAATATTTCATGCAGTGACAGTCCTGAAGCTTCACCAGGGCTGACATCCATAAGTTGCGCCGCTGTGTTATTAACGGCCTCAAATTTACCGTTTTTATCGACCAGTACAAATGCCGTCAGGGGGTTAGCCATCATGGATTTGATAATCAGTTTGTCCGCTTTGAGTGCCTCTTCGTACTCTTTACGCTTGGTGATATCATAGAAAGTCACCAGACACAGATCCGGTTCTCTGGGGACAAGCGTCACTTCATAAACCTTATCCTTGTGAGTAATCTCTTCTGTGGTTATTGCCGACTCATCCATGGCTTTACTGAGCAGGCGTGTGCATTCGTAGGCTGAATTAATTTCATCCCATGCCGCGTTCCATGAATCACCCTGATTGAAGCCCATTGTCTGGGCGGCGTTATTAACCGCGATAACTTCACCGTCTTCATTCAGGAGAACCGCAGCAAAGGGAACAGCTTCAATGATAACTTCATTCATATAAAGACGCTGCTTGTTCATCTCTTCCAGGCGCTTTTCTGTTGTGATATCACGTATAAGGCCATCGAAGAAGAGTATGTTGCCATCTTTGTCGCGATGGGTGACAATCGTGCTGTGAACCCATTTAACGTGACCGTTTTTATGAATGATGCGATGCGAGAGTTGCTCTACATCTTCATTGTTAATCATCTTCTCCGCACGTCGCAGAACAAGATCCCGGTCCTTCTGGTGAACCATCTCAAGCCACAAATTTGGGTTTGCCGTGAACTCTTCCGGGGAATAGCCGGTTATCGGCTGGCATGCACCACCGTGGATGGTCTCGCTGATGCGGCCATTTTCTACAATAATGGTAAAGACATAATCCGTCATTGTCTCGGTTATTTTGCGGTAACGCTCTTCACGGGCGCGTAGAGTATTCTCGATGCGCTTACGGCCGCTGATATCTATAATCATACCGGTCTGGCGGAGCTTGCCATCTTCACCGAAACGTACATAAGTCCCCTTGATAAGGATATAACGTTCGAGGGTTCGTTTGTCTGTTATTATTGTTTCATAGGAGAAATCATGACATTTTTCCCGGCAGATGTTCCATATATTTTTGAGTTGCTCTTTGTTCTCATCAGGCATAAGTTCGAGTAACTTATGAAGGAAGAGACTGGGCTTTTCCGGCTTAAAACCAAGGATATCATGAGCTTGCGGGCTTACATAGCCACCTGCGTTTTCGTCATCGTCATTCTCGGAGGAGATCGGAACATCGTAAAACACAGCAGGTACATGTTCGACCAGTTCACTGAAAACACGCTTGCGAAGGCGTTCTGAGGTATGCCTGCTTTCATTCATATTCTGTATTCCTCCGATAATATTAAAGCACAAAACATACTTTCTGTCAAAGGATATCGCCGATTTTTATCTGTTTCTGAATGATATTTGTGACTGTTATAAAAAAAGGTACCCGGCATTGCCGGGTACCTGATGGTTACTTGCGTTAAACCTGAATCTGCAGACGGTTAATAGCCGGTGTAACAGGGCTTAAAATTTAACCGCCAACAGTTTCGTATTTCTTAGAGGTTTTCAACAGCAACAACAGCACCGAACTTCTCTTTGAGGGCCAGGAGTTCAGCCTTCTGCTTTTCGTAAACCTTGAAGAGCTGTGGCGGAAGATCCTTTTCCTTGCTGTATGCTTCTGTCTGAAGGTCAAGACGCTTTACGATGTTGTCTACGTAGAGAGCAAACTGCATGTCGTAGAGTGACTTCGGGTATTCCTTGTCGATGCCGTCAAAGAGCTTCTTGAGGTCTTCGTACTTAGGAATAAAACCGATTGGTGTTTCGATAGCTTCAACGTCGTTGTTGGCGTAGAGTTCCAACCAGCCAAGCCATACCTTAACGTCCTTCTTCTCACCGAGCAGACCCTTGCCGTTGCTGCCGCGTGCTTCGTGTGTGAGGAAGTAGTTCAGACCGGCCATAACAGGCTTGTTCTTGATCTTGTCTGAGTTGAAGAACTTGAACTGTGCGTCCATGTAGTCTGAGAGCGGGCCAGGGGTGAACGGAGCGTTTGCCCAAGGCTGACGGTTAACACCGGTTGCACCAACTTCTGTTGCTGTAGCCTTTGAAACGATTGAAGCACCGATAGCAACACCTTCATCAGGAGTACGTGCAACCCAAACTGGAACCATGGTGTCAGCGTCACGGCCTGAGTAGGTGATAACCTTCAGGTCGACACCGGCTGAGCTGGTTGCTGAAGCCTGATCGTAGTTCTCGATCTGTTCGCAGCTGAGGGTGAAACGTGCGTTAGGGTTTGAAACCGGTTCGTCGCTTGCTGGTGTCCATTCCTGAGCTGAGTAGTGCTTGATGCACTTAGCTGGAAGTTCTTCGCCGCTGCCTTCCCAGTGTGGGTTGAGGTCAGCGTCAACACCGATGTTTGACCAGATGAGTTCAGACGGCTTCTGTCCGCTGATACACTTCATCAGGTATGGGTCGCCTTCCCAGTTTACGTCCTTGATGATACCGAAGATACCGATTTCCGGGTTAACACCGCGAATAGTACCATCGTTTTCAATCCAGATCTGAGCCAGGTCGTCACCGATGAAGTTTGTACCAACCATAGCAGTTGTTGTCTTGCCACAGCCTGAAGGAGCAGCACCAGCCATGAAGGTTACACGTCCGCCAGGTCCGGTCATACCGGTGATGAACATGTGTTCTGAAAGCATGCTTTCCTGACGGTAGTAGGTGCAGAGGTCAACGGTAAAGCGGTGGTTACCCTTCTTCAGAAGCAGGGTGTTACCAGCATAGGTACACATGCATGAGTAGCAGGTGAACCAGCTGCGGTCCATGAAGATACGTGCGTTTGGAATGTTCTCGCTGCAGAGGTCGCCAGTTGAGTGGCAGTTGCAGAAGAAGATGCCGCCGGTACGTGAAACTTCAGAGTCAAAGCTGCTGAATACGTTTGGATAGAGGATGTTACCTGAGTGAACAACGTAGAAGCTGTCGGTAATCATGATGGCAGGAACAGCCGCCTTTGCGCCAGCTGGGCCACGATTCCAGATTGAAACCAGCATGGTGCGGCCCTTCATGATGCCGACCATCTTGCCCTTGATGTCTTCGTAAGCTTCGCTACGAACCATCTTCTTAGCCAGAACAGAGATATCTTCGTCTTCGTTGACGATGTAGAAGGTCTGGCTTACCATACGACCCTGGTCTTCAGGAAGGTCGAAGTGGCAGGTCTGGTTAGGAAGCTTCATCTTGAACTCTTCACCATTTTCAATAGCCATATCACGTGCGTACTGACAGTCTTCTTCGCTTCCGGAGTTGAACCAAACTGAATCAGGCTGCATCATAGCTACAGCGTTAGCGATCTTGATAAGTGCGTCTTCAGTCTTGATGGTGCCAACTTTAGCTAGGTTTGCTGCATCACATTTGTCAGCAAAAATTGCCTTGGCTTCATCAAGGGTCTTGACGCCCCCGAGATCTGCTACGATGTCAACGCCTTTTTTGAGTTCGAGTCTTGCCATTGCTTAGTACTCCTTAATAAAAAATATACAGAAAAACAGTTCCCAATCGAACCTCACAATAATAATTACAAATTTATAATTTTTAAATTTTCAGCCCCGCCCTTAATCCCTTCCGGTTTTATGCGTTATCCGCAGCGTTTAAGGTTGTCTGGGCCTTTACCATAAAAAGGGGAGGAAAAATCCTCCCCAAAATGATAATGATTAACGCAACTGGGAGAGCAGTATGCCCGCCGCAACCGCCGAGCCGATAACACCGGCAACGTTCGGCCCCATCGCATGCATCAGCAGGAAGTTATGCGGGTTGTTCTTGAGACCAACCCCGTTAACAACACGCGCTGCCATGGGAACCGCGGAAACGCCCGCCGCGCCGATAAGCGGGTTGATCGGGTTCTTGCTGATCTTGCTCATCAGACGGGCAAGCAGAACACCGGCCGCAGTACCGAAGCTGAAGGCAATCAGCCCCAGAACCAGAATGAATAGAGTGTCTGCATTGAGGAACTTGTCTGCCTGAAGCTTTGAGCCGACAGAGAGACCGAGCATGATTGTAACGATATTGATAAGCTCGTTCTGCATGCAGTTTGACAGACGGTCAACTGCGCCTGATTCCTTGGCGAGGTTACCGAACATCAATGCACCAATCAGCGGACACGCATCGGGAAGAAGCAGCGCACACAGGCCAAGAACGATCAGCGGGAAGACAATCTTTTCTACCTTGCTGACGTGGCGGAGCTGTTTCATCTCAATCTTGCGTTCAGCAACCGGGGTCAGAGCGTTCATGATCGGTGGCTGGATGATCGGCACAAGTGCCATATAAGAATATGCGGCAACCGCAATCGCACCAAGAAGGTGTGGAGCCAGCTGGCTGGCAACAAAGATTGAGGTCGGGCCGTCTGCACCACCGATGATACCGATAGATGCGGCTTCAACCATATTGAAGTTGAACGCAATCGCACCAACGAGCGTGGTGAAGATACCAAACTGCGCTGCAGCACCCAGAAGGGCGGTGCTGGGGTTAGCGATCAGCGGACCGAAGTCGGTCATCGCGCCAACGCCCATGAAGATCAGCAGCGGGAAGAAACCGTTGGTCACACCGAAGCTGTACATGATATGCAGGAAGCCATCACCCATGCTGCCGGCGCCGGCTTCGGCAATGCCAGCCATCGGGATATTTGCAAGTATACCACCAAAACCGATAGGCAGAAGCAGCAGCGGCTCAAAACCTCGAAAGATTGCCAGATAGATCAGCAGGATACCGACAAAGATCATGATAAACTGCCCCAGACCTATTGGAAACAGTCCTTTTTTATTGGCCGCGTGGTGAGTTCCGTCCATCGCTTCAATTGCTGCAGAAGCCTGCTCGTTAGTTGCGTTTGGAACAAGACCTTCTTTGAGTGCATTGAGGCGGTGCTTGTGATCTTCGACACGAGCTGCCTGTTTTTCTTCAGCAACTTTGTCACCGTTAATGAAGCCGTAAATACCCGTGCTTTTAAAGATACTTCCAGACTGCTCTTTCTTGTCAGGGGTAGCACCTTCCCCTTCCTGAGCGTAGATGCCGGCGCTCATCAGCGTCAGGGCGAAAATTATCATCACCCCAAGCCTTGGCAACCAGCTTTTAAATGTATTGCTATTCACAATTTGCTCCTAAAGTAATTGATTAAACAAAAGTTCCTGCTAACTGGTAACCATTAACTAGTTGATGCTTGCCAGAGCCTGACCGGCAGTGATCTTGTCACCGGCACCGACTGAAATCGCAGTAACTGTACCCGAGCATGGAGCCTTGATCGGGGTTTCCATCTTCATGGCTTCGATAACGAGGATTTCATCACCTTCGCTGACGCTGTCACCAACTGAAGCGGTTACGCGGATAACTGCACCTGGAAGTGGTGAGTTGATGGTGGTTGAATCAGCACTTGCGCCTGCACCTGCAGCCGGAACTGAGTGAGCGCCTGAAACACCTTCCTTGACATCGATTGAGTAGTTCTTGCCGTTGATAGTAGCTGAACCGCCATTAACGAGAACTTCATATGCTTTGCCGTTAACAGTAACTGTGTAGCCTTCTTCGCCAGCGGCAGCAGGAGCTGCAGCGGTCTTGTCCTTCTTGCTGATCTTGCGGACACCAACAGTAGCTTCACCCTTGAGGAAGGCGATGCCTTTTTCCTTGCAGGTTGCGGCGATAAAGACGTTTTCATCTGAGAGGTCTGAGATACCAGCATCAGTGAGCATTTTCTTAGCAGCGTCAAGACCCTTGTTCGGATCTTTGTCGTTGATGTCAACAGGCTTTTCTGTTGTCGGTTCAAGGCCGAGCTGCTTGCTGCAGAGCTTGACGATTTCCGGATCCGGAGCAACCGGGGTCTTACCGAAGTAACCCAGAACCATCTTGCCGTAACCGTCAGCAATCTTTTCCCATGGGCCGAACATTACGTTGTTGAAAGCCTGCTGGAAGTAGAACTGTGAAACAGGTGTAACTGATGTGCCGAAGCCACCCTTTACAACAACTTCACTCATAGCCTTGATACAGTCTTCATACTTATCCATCAGACCGTTATCACGAAGCATTTCGGTGTTGGCTGTAAGTGCGCCACCAGGCATCGGACTCCAAGGAATGAGCGGTTCAACAGCCTTGGCTTCCGGGTTGTCCGGGTAGTCCTTCATGCAGTCCTTGAATACTTCTTCAGCAGCGCGGATCTTGTCCGGATCAATGCCGAGGTCGTACTCAGTTCCGCGGAGGGCGTGCCACATTGTCAGGATATCAGGCTGACATGTACCACCTGAAGCAGGTGTCATTGAAAGGTCAATAGCGTCAGCGCCGCCATCAAGGGCAGCGCGGTAGCCAAGAGCGCCGATACCGGCAGTTTCGTGGCTGTGGAAGTTAATCATAACGTCCTTGCCAAGAAGTTCGCGCGCCATCTTCATTGTTTCGTAAACCTTGCTTGGTACTGATGTACCTGAAGCGTCCTTGAAACATACGCTGTCAAATGGAATATTAGCGTCAAGGATGTCCTGAAGGGTCTTCTTGTAGAACTCAACGTCGTGAGCGCCTGAACAGCTTGGAGGAAGTTCCATCATGGTGACAGAAACCTGGTGCTTGAGGCCGGCTTCAACAATTGACCTACCTGAGTCGATAAGGTTGTTGACGTCGTTAAGAGCATCAAAGTTACGGATAGTAGTCATGCCGTGCTTCTTGAACATCTTGGCGTGCAGGTCGATAACGTCGCGTGGCTGGCTGTCCAGACCAACAACGTTAGCACCACGGGCAAGTGTCTGCAGGTTGGCATTAGGACCGGCGACCTTGCGGAAGGTGTCCATCATGTCAAAAGCATCTTCGTTGCAGTAGAAATACAGAGACTGGAAGCGTGCGCCGCCACCTGCCTCAAACCAGTCGATACCTGCGTCTCTTGCTGCTTCTACAGCAGGCATGAAATCCTTGGTGAACACACGGGCGCCGTATACAGACTGAAAGCCGTCACGGAACGCTGTGCACATGAATTTTACAAGTTTCTTTGCCACGGTCGTTCTCCTCTAAGTTATTATAAATAAGGTAATTCTGTTAAAATTATTTGTTGTATGATGTGATCGCAGCCATAACAATTGCGATATCATCATTGCCGCTTGCTGCTGGCTTCTTGGGTGCGGCTGTCTTTTCTGCTTCTTCTGGGAAGAGATGTGCGTATTTCTTGAAGAAAGATGCTGAGACATTCATCAGACAGACCAGAATGATGAGGAATATGAAAACCCCGCCCATTCCCAGGAACAGTAACTCAATTCCGTTTCCAAATGTTGCTTCCATAGTGAGATCCTTTATGCAAAATCGATAAAAAAAGTATCGTTTTTTTAGTTTTGAACGTATCGGCTGTGATCCGGTCTGCTGACCGTGCTAACACGTTGGTATTGTGAAAGTTATCATTTTGGTAGGGGTGTAGCGGTTTTTTCTTGCGTTCACCAAAATTTCGACGATAATAGCATAAAAGCCGAAATTTGACAACCCCTTTTTTTAAAAAAAACAAACGTATCGTAACAATATTTGACTTTCGATAATTATTTGTTTGTATTGTGTAGATGCTACCTGAATGTAGAAAGAAGTCAATGGAGTACAGTAAAATTATCTGGGTTGAAGAATCTGTCTCAACCAATACGGAATTAGCTGATCTTGCAAGGGCGGGTGATGTAGTACAAGGTACTGTTTTGTCAGCAGTTAAGCAAACAGGTGGTCGTGGGCGTTATGACCGCAAATGGATTGCCCCGGCCGGAAAAAATTTAACTTTCTCAATTTTTTTTATTTCTACTGCCGGTTTTCCTGCCATTGCATCACTGCCGATGGCAGTTTCTATTGGTGTAAAAGAATATTTATCATCAATCGGGATTGACGCGCGGTGTAAATGGCCCAACGATCTGATGATTGGGGACGCGAAAATTTGTGGAATACTCTCTGAGCGTTTCAGTTCTGAAGGCGCTGGCAATATTGATAACATTATCCTTGGTGTCGGTTTAAATATGAATATGACTGCGGAAGATGTGGTCGGTATTGACAAGCCTGCGGTCTCAGCCTGTATAATTGGTGGCAAAACCTATGATCTGAGAGATGAACTGAAGAACCTTCTTGGATTTATTACACCCTGGATAAATAAATGGGAACAGGGCGGGTTTTCTGTTATCAGGGAGCGCTGGCTGGAGGTCTGCTGGAAAATAGGAGAAGAGGTGATGATTGGTGATGGCGCAGATCGCTGTTGTGGCATGCTTTATGATTTCGGGAAAAATGGCGAGGCGATTGTCAAACTGGCTGATGATACCCTGAAAACCGTCTGGTCTGGCGATGTTGAATCCCGCAAATAACTACCCTTTTTGCGTGTTATCCTGCCTTTTTATGATCCTGCTCCGGAAGTGTGTCGAATTCAAAATATTAATTTGGCACACTAATTGAATATAAAATTCGTCTCTATCTTTGATTTTGTGAAATTATGCAGATAAAGGTTGTTCGTATGGCAAGATTCTCTTTTTTAATTGCGGTAGCGGTTATTGCGTTTTATGCAATTCCGGGATTTTCTTTGTCTGCAGGTGAAAACCTTGTCAAGAATGGCGATTTAAACACGCCTGATCCTGAAAATAAAAATGGCCCGCAATTCTGGCAACAACCTGATGGTAAGGGTGTTGTTTGGATTTCTCATCCTGATTCGGCAAACAAGAAGAATATGGTTATCCGTTTTGACACTCGTATTTCCGAGATTGAAATGGTAGAACACTGGAAGAAGATCGGCATGGATGAATGGGTATTTCCGGATGCTGCCAAAAATTCTATTTCTGATACTTACGGCTTATCATTCTATTCTGTCTCTATTCCTGTTGAACCTGATCAGGCTTACAGGCTTACCTTTGATTTTAAAGGCACGGTAGGGGAAATTGGTCAGTCGAAGATGTGGGTGCGGGGTTATGCTGATCTGCGCGGACGTAAGCGGCGTATCTGGGAGACAATTGCAAATCCTTATCCTGTGAAGGGTAAGCAGCAGGAGTGGCGTCGGGTTTCACAGGTGTTTTTTCCGACCAAGCTGGCTAAGAAGGTTACCGAGATGAAGGTGATGCTTTATGCCTGTTATCCGGCTTCTGTCTATTATTTTGATAACATCGTAATTGAGAAAATTTCTCAGGAGGAATATAAACAGGGGCGTGAAAAAGGGGCTGTTATCATCCCGATCACAAAATTTGACTGATTGCTCCTGTTGATTAGCTTTTCATTGGTTGAATGTGGTAAAATGCAGCATGTGTTGTATTTGTCTACAGTATTTTAACTGAAATTGTTGATGATTAATGTTTAGGAATGGCATTATTAATGACATTTGTTAATAAAAATATAAAAAATACGCTTAACCGGTTTTTAGCTCTGCTTTTATGTTCTGCTTTTTTGTTTCTGCTTAGGGGAGGTCTTTATTCGGCAGAAAACGGAAATAGTGGTGATAAAAATGAAAACACGGCAGAGGTTAAAGCATCTGCTGATACGGCAGATAGCAAGACACCGGTCAAGAATGCTGCGGCGAAAAATGATGCTGCTGAAAAAGTTACTGGAAATACTGATAAAAAATCAACTGACGAGAGTAAAGGGGCGGTAAAGGCCAGTCCTGAAAAAGATAAAACAACCAAGCCTTCTGCTACGGATAAAGATAAGTCCGTTAAAGGTGGAGAAAAGCCTGCGACTGTAAAGACTAAGACGCAGGGTTCTGAAAAAGAAAAACCGCAGGCAGAGAAGAAGCCAGAAAAGCCTAAACGCAAACCGGGTGCCTGGGATGTTGCCCAGAGTCCCCTGCGTTTCTGGGTTGAGGTTTATAAGGATAATTATTTTGGCGGTACGGGAAAGATTTTTCTGCCCTCTGGCTGGCTTGATGAAGAGAAGGTTCATGTTGCGGTTGTTACCGCTGACGGCAAACGCGTAGGCTCGCAGATTATCTGGCAGAAGAAGGGCGAGAAGGTTGAGATTGCCTTTGACGCATCTGCTAATGCCAAGCTTTATCAGGTTTATATGGATGAGAAGGAAATCTCCGGTGCGCCGAAATGGGAGCCTGATTCCGGGGTTATTATCGAGGTTCGCAAAGGACTCGGGCGGCATGTTTATGACTTTAAAAAGGCGCTTGATTTATGGAATGAAAATACAGCGCTGATAACCCGTAACCTGACTGCGCGGGTCTTCCATGGAACTATCGAGCGTGCCGCGCCGGATGATATGCTGGTAAAGTATCGCGGCTATATCAATATTGACGAGGAAGGCGATTATTATTTCTCAACAATGTCTGAAGATGCATCATTTGTTGTAATTGACGGAAAACTTGTAACTTCGTGGGGTGGTCCGCATAGTGTATGGGGTGGGCGTTACGGAGAGCATAAGGGAAAGGTCAAGCTCGGCAAGGGAAGGCATCTTTACGAGTACTATAATGTTTATGTTGACGGACGTTTCTGTGCTGCGGCTGGTTGGACAAAGCCCGGCAAGAAAGGCGTCAGCATTATCGAAGAAGCGGATTTTGGCAAGATCAGCCGGTATCGTCTGATTAAGGCGGAAGCGAAAAATCCTGAAAAAAATCCGCTTATTATCGACTGGTCGCGGATAGATTCGGTTATTGTTACAGAATCAACCGGTGATGCATTTGTTGAAATGGGTTTTAACCTTCTGCGTACCAATCACGCGAAAAGTTATAATCCGTTTTCTGATCCTAAGAAAATTCTCTGGACCTTTGATGGTGGGTATAACCGTCGTGGGGCGTCAGTTTCACTGGTGATGCCGGCAGCTCTGGTTAAGGTCGAGGTCAAGGGGGAGGGGATTTCATTACAGCGTGTGGTTAATGTAATGGCTGACTGGAATACCTGGGAAAAGTGGAGCGGCAAGCGCTATCATGAGGCGGCTAAAAAATTCCGCAGCTCTGATCTTGGTGGCGCCGGTCTTGATGATTTGTTGGCGGTCTCGGCTCTTGCGGTTCCGGTAGATAACAGTGGCCTTGCCAACGCGGTCGCGCTCCGGATAGAAAAGCTTAAGGACATTAATCTGGCTTATGACGAGTTAAAGAATTATAACGCGCTGATTGATTTTATTTCCGGTTCGGTACTGCGGGATTATCCCAGGGCCAAGGCTTTGTGCGAACGTGGGCTGGCGAGTATCAGAAAGAATAAATTAAGCGGGGTTGACGTTACCGGGCTTAAGATTATTTACGCAAAGCTCCTGCTTGAGGTATGGGGGAGGTCGGATGATGTTGCAAAGCTGATACGCACTGATAAGCTCACTGAAGTTTCTGCGGGCAAGGTCGAATTCAGGCAGGCTAAAGAGGCGCAGATGCTACTGGCGAAGGTTTTTCTGCTTGAGAACAAGCTGGATGACGCGTTAACTCTGCTTAAAAAATTAAGTCCGGATCTTGAAGGCGCGAAGCTTGAGGAGATGAAGTTAAAGAGGCGGGGGAAAATTCAGAGCTGTGAGGTCTGGCTGGCTAAGGGCGAGTTTAAAAACGTAGTAGACGCCATCATTGAATTACGTGAAGAGAACCCGCTTGAGTTGCTTAATACAGAATCTATACTACTGCTTTCCAAGTGTTATTTTGCGCTTGAGGAGTATGATAAGGCGTATTTTGAGGTGCTGGCCGGGCTTAACACCAGACCCGCGGCAGTGGCGACCAGCGGTCTTTTGTATCAGGCGGCGCTTGCGGCGGTAAAGACCGGGCGGGTTGATGAAGCGAAGAAGTATAAGGAAATTCTGGTAAAGAGTTATCCGCAGACTTACGCCGGAGCGCGGGCGAAAGAGCTGGATATTGAGGATAATAAAAAATAACGGTTTACTGCCTTATTAAAAAAGGGGACTGGTATGTATGAGTTATCGGTATTCAAGAAGTTGTGCGGCGTGCTTGCCGCGCTGACGATTCTGTTTGGCTACTGCACTGAATTGCGTGCAGATGAGAGTGACTGGCTCAAGCCGCTTGGCCCTCCGCCTAAAGCTGCTCCGCGTCGTATCTCAGGTGGCGAGGCTTTCCCGCCCTTGCCCCTTCCGGTAACACCGCTTCGCCGCAGTGAGCGTAAGCGCCAGCCGTCTTCTCCGAAAATTGCCGCCAAGGTTGTCTGGGGTGAGTCTGCAAATTTCCCGCTTGAAGATGGTAATAAAATGGTGGTTACAGACTGGAATATGTGTCCGGGTGATTTGGGCAGTATCGTCAAGCTCGCCGGTAAGTTTCTGGGAACGCCCTACAGCAATGACACAATCCCGCTGGCGTCTTTTCACGGTGACCCGTTGCAGACACCGTCACTCTTTTTCAGTGGCGGGCGTACGGTCCGTTTCACTCAGGAACAGCTTTCCATGCTGCGTTCATACGTCCTGCGCGGCGGTACCCTGATCTTTGACTCAATTGCCGGTTCACCGTACTTTTACAAATCGGTCAAGGATAAAATGAAGGAAGCCTTCCCGGATTATTCAATCCGCGCCATTCCGCTTGACCACCCGATCTATCACATTGCAACCAGTGTTGATACTGCGACAGTTATAAACGCTAAAGAGATCAGCCAGCCACTGCTTGAAGGTATTTACATCGGTTCGCGTCTTGGGGTGATAATCTCGCGTTTTGGCCTTGGTTGTGGCTGGGACGGGCGTAATGTCAACGGCATCAAGCAGGCGACATATTATGATATTAACACGGCACGAAAAATAGGCGTAAACATTTTCGCTTATATCTCTGGCTATGGCAAGGCCGCACGTGAAGAGGCAAAGCCGGAGTACTTCGGCAGCGTTGACAACAAGATTCCGACTGATGAATTTGTCTTCGCGCAGATCAAGCACAGCGGCGCGTGGAATAATCATCCCGGAGCCGCGGCAAAATTACTGCAGCGCCTGCGTTCGGACTCTGCGGTACGTGTTTCACTCAAGCGTGTTGGGGTGAATCTGGCTAAGGATGATATCAGCAAGTTCCCGTTTTTGTACCTTGAGGGGCTTGATGATTTCACCTTTAACGACGCAGAGGTTGCCAAGCTGCGCAGCTTCTTCCAGAAGGGCGGGGTGCTGCTGATTAACAACAGTCTTGGCCTCAAGACCTTTGCTACTGCTGTTAAGAGGGAAGTCAATAAAGTTCTGCCCGGTGCAAAATTCTCAACTGTAGACCCGGCGCATGATCTCTTTAACACCGCTTTTCAGATTAACGCCGTAAATTATTCTCCGGCAGTTAGAAAAGAGTTCCCCAAGCTTAACGCGCCGCTTCTAGAGGCGGTTATGATTGACAATCAACCGGCGGTTATCTACTCTCCGTTTGATCTGGCTGCCGGCTGGAACGGAATGGAATTGCCGCTGGCTAAGGCTTATGAGGCTAATTCCGCGATGCAGCTTGGCATGAACCTTGTCGTATATTCAATGATCCGTTAGTAGAAAATTTGATCTGAAAAATTCATACCTGAAATTGACCGCATATTAATGTTAGGATATTTATGGAACTTGATATTGAGAAAGAGCCTGAGCTTGATGATCTGGCTGGGGGTGAGGAAGAAGAGAAGGAGTCCAAGTCTGAGAAGGAGGGTAATGCTGCGCACCTCAAGGGGCTTAGCACTGAAGGCATGCTGACTATGATCCTGGAAGCCCGCAGTCAGATGGAAGAGGAAACTGCGAAGTTTATTGTCGGCCAGCGGGAGGTGGTCAATCAGGTGTTGACTGCTCTTTTTGCTGGCGGACACTGTCTGCTTGTCGGAGCGCCGGGACTGGCCAAGACGTTGCTGATTAAGACGATCTCAGACATTCTTGAGTTGCGCTTCAAGCGTATTCAGTTTACGCCTGACCTGATGCCGACTGATATTACCGGCGCGGAAATTCTTGAGGAAGATCCCGTTACCCATGCTCGGCGTTTCTGTTTCAAGAAGGGACCGGTATTTACCAATATCCTTCTTGCGGATGAAATTAACCGTACCCCGCCAAAGACTCAGGCCGCTCTGCTTGAGGCGATGCAGGAGAGACGCGTTACTGCTTCAGGTCATACGCTGAAATTACGTAACCCGTTTCTGGTTCTCGCTACGCAAAACCCGATCGAGCAGGAAGGAACGTATCCACTTCCAGAAGCGCAGCTTGACCGTTTTATGTTCTGCATTAATGTCGAGTATCCTGACGCGCAGGAAGAGGAGGATATTCTTCTTCGCACACTCGGCTCCTCACAGGCCACGCCTAAGAAGGTTATGACCGGCGAGGAAGTTCTTGCCATGCAGACAGCGATCCGTGACATCCCCGTAAGCCGGCATGTTGCCCGTTACGCGTCTACGCTGGTTCGCTCGACGCGTCCTGATAATCCGGATTCTCCAGACTTTATCAAGCAGATGGTCAAGTGGGGGGCTGGTCCCCGTGCTGGACAGTTCCTGCTTCTTGGCGCGCAGACTCGTGCGGCCTTTGATGGCCGGGTTAATATTTCCTGCGAGGATGTGCGGGCGATGGCGTATCCGGTTTTGAGGCACAGGGTCTTTTGTAATTTTGCTGCCCGTGGTGAAAATGTTGATTCAGATGAAATTGTCAAGCGTCTGCTTGAGACGGTCAAAGAACCGGAGGCCTGATGTCCGCGACAACTCCAACCAAATTCAAATATCTTTCAGGAGCGATGGTCAACCAGCTTCACGGGGTAACTATTGCCGCGCGCCACTCTGCTGATGGTTTGAAGCAGGGCTTGCACCGCTCACGTCACTATGGCTCGTCGGTTGAGTTTGCCGAGTACCGCCAGTATGTTCCTGGTGATCCGGCGGATAAAATCGACTGGATGGTTTATGCCCGCTCAGATAAATTCATGATCCGTAAGAGTCATGAAGAGACAACGCTTGAAGCGTGTGTGATACTTGACTGCTCGGCGAGTATGGATTGGTCGCAGCATGGCGAGAAGACGAAATTTGATTATGCCGCCGAGCTTGCTTGCTCGTTTTTGTATGTACTCTTCAATCAGGGTGATTGCGCTTCTATGGCGACTTTTGGGGCGGAGCACATCTTTCACGAAAAAGCGGGATCGTTTGACAAGATGGCGATGCTCTGGTCTGGTTTTGAAGAGATCAAACCGTCCGGTGACGGCACGGCGGCGCTGATGCTGGAAAAATTGCTTGAGCGCTGGAAGCGTAAAACTTTGGCGATAGTTATCTCGGATTTTCTTGAAGATTACACTTCTTTGCAGAAGCAAATTGCCCGCATGAAACAGGCCGGGCATGATGTGGCGCTGCTGCATGTGCTGGATAGCGGCGAGCTGGTTCTGGAGGGGCAGGGGATTTATGAAGTCCGTGACAGCGAGACGAGTCAGAAGATCGAAGCTTCATTTGATGATCTGCGCGTGGCTTATAGTGCTGAGGTTAATAACTGGCTTGAGAGTCTGCGTTATGGTGCGGGGGCTGCTGGCGCGGATTATTCTTTTATTACAACAGACATGCCGCTGATGAGCGCGGTTATGACTAGGGCAAGACGTCTATAATGAATATGCTTTTTTTATACATGCTGCCTCTGGCGGCGCTGCCGGTGATATTCCATCTGCTCTTTAAGGGCAAGGTGCGAACTAAGATCATGCCGAGTCTGATGTTTTTTACCCGTATTGATCCACGGATGAATTCACGGCGCAAGATCTTTCAGTGGCTGGTGCTGTTGTTGAGGTGCGCGTTTATTGCTGCGCTCTTATTTGCGTTGGCGCGTCCGGTTGTTGAGCAGTATCTGGCCAGCGGGCAAAACGCGGCGCGGGTAATCATTCTTGATAATTCCGCCTCAATGAAGGCGCGTAATAAAAATGGCGTTACACTCTGGCAACAGGCTGCCGACCGTCTGCAGGCAATTCTGGCTCCGGGGCGCGGGGATGATGTTTATGCGCTGGTCGGGGTGGTCGATGATGCTTTTTTACCTGACTTTAATTTCGCAGACAAAGACACAACAGAGACCCTTTCTAAACTGATCCAACCAACTGACTCAGCAGGAAGTCCTGCACTGGCTCTTTCAAAAGCAGTAAAATTGCTGCAATCAACCAATGGCATGGTCAGGCAGATTCATATCATAACCGATCTGCAGGAGTATCAGTGGAAGATAAAAAAAGAAGAGGTGCCAGATGACATTCAGGTTTTTGTGCATGCACTCAAACATGAAAAAGCAGGGGACTCTTCTGTTGCAATTGAAAGCATCGCTGCAGACAAGGGTGTACGCCTTGCCGGGCAGGATATACCGATTAATATCCGGCTTAAATCTCAGAGTGCAAAAGATAATGGAGTTAGTGTTTTTATCCGCCAGAGTAATGGTGCGGAGAGTGACAGTTTCGCACAGTTACAGGCGGGGAAAGATTATATTCTGCGCGTTAATGCTGAAGGTGTGCTTGAAGGGTTTAACTGGTTGCGCGCGGGACTTAATATTGACGGGGACTTGATTGCCAATGAGGCATTTCTGGCTTTTGATGCTTCACAAAAACACCATGTGCTGCTAGTTACCGACAAGCTGCAGGGACGCTTTTTGCAACGCGCGCTCTCGCCTGACAGTAAAGGAACGCTTTCGGGTCTGCTTCCTGAATATATCACCGCGTCAAATATCAAAAGCAGCTTGTCGGCTAATAATGTGCCGCTGGTTATTGCTCAGGCCGGGGCTCTTGATCGTGGCGCCTACGGGGAGCTTTCAGAGTATGTTAAGGCCGGAGGAGCGCTGCTGTTGTTGCCGGCGGCCAATGGCAGCAGTAATAGCTCACTGCCTGAATGGTGCGGGGGGCAGTTTGCCGGTAAGGTTGAACTTAAACCGCGGCAGGAACTTGTAATTCAGGACTTTAAATCGGCATTGTGGGACGGCCTTGATAGTGGCGGCAGACTTACGCTTGGCAAGGTCTGGGTTGAGAGTTTCAGTAAAATAAATCCTGATAACAAATCTTCAGTACTGGCAACCCTTACTGCAAAGCAGCCTGCGTTGATCCATAAAAATTATGGTCGTGGCCAGGTGTTCATTAGTGCGTTGCCCCTTGATGGCAAAGCCTCGAATTTTACCTTCAAACCTGCGTTTGTTGCTTTTGTCCAGAATCTTGCCCGGCTGGGTATTACCAAATCTTCAGATGATAATGTTATAAATATTATTGCCGGTCAGCAACTTCCGGAAAACGGGATAAGCAGTGCCGTGGCTGTCAGGGAGATTACCGGAAGTAATAAAGAGTACACCGTTGATAAACTTCCGGCGATCAGTTACCGCGGGGTGTATGCGCTTAATTCGCAAGAGGGGCGGAAATTTGTCGCAGTTTCACCTGATGCCCGGGAGGCGGATCGTAATTTTCTGACGGCTGATAAAGAGAGTGTGATCGGTGGCATCAAATACCGGGTTGTACCTGATTTGTCCGGCGCTGAACTTTCAGAGTGGCTTGTCCGCCAGGACAGTGGTCTGCAGCTTTATCCTTATTTACTACTGCTGGGGCTGTTCTGTTTTGTTCTTGAGGGGTGGCTCGCTAATGGCGGTTACCGTGTCCCCAAAAAGACGCCGGCTACAGTTTCTGCACCGGTTATGATTCCGTTTGCCATTAACTGGTATCCTGGTTTTGAACCGCTAGTTACTGCGCTTATTATTCTTGTTCTGATTGCGGTTACTGTACTCTCTGGTTACCGGCTCTATAAAAACCGTGGACGTAAAATTGCCGCACTTCTTCTGGCGCTTCGTCTTCCGGTGGTTGTGTTGCTGATTTTGGCGGTCTTTGATCCGAGTATTGATGTTTCTGATAATGCAGGGCAAAATCGTAAATTACTGCTGTTGGTTGATAACTCCGCCTCAATGCAGTCAGGCAATAAAAAGACAACCCGCTACTCTGCCAGCCTTAATCTTATGCCACGATTTAAAAAGGATTTTCCCGGTTATGAATTTGAAACCAGAAACTTTAATACTACAGTAAGCCCTGCCGAAGGGATAACCCCCGCTGCCGGTAATAGGGGAACTGATCTTGGCGCGGTCTACAGTTGGCTTAACAATCCTGAATTTGAGTCAAAGTATGCCCATGCAATTCTTCTTACTGATGGGGGAGATGAGATCCCCGAGATTGCGCGCTTTCCTGTTTTTGGGGTTTCTGTTCTCGGGGTTGGCTCAACGGAAGGGAGTAATAATATCTTTATCAAGCAGGTGCTTGCTCCTTCTACTGCTGAACCGGGAGAAAAATTTGAAGCAAGGGTTACTCTTGGCGCGAATGTCGCAGACCATGCTTTCCGCGAAAAAATCAAAAAAATAGCAGTAAGGCTTGAGCGTGAGATTGGGGCGGATAAATGGCTGAAATTATCCGAGCTTCAGGCTGATCTAAGTACCGGCGGCGCTGAGATTGTCTTTTCGGCCAGTTCGCAGAAAAAAGGCGTAGAGCTTTACCGTGTGGCCATAAATCAGGTAGACGGTGATTTCTCAAAGCTTGATGACGAGCGGACTTTCAGTGTTGAATGCGTTGATAAAAAAATCAAGGTTCTTTATTTCTCAACCGAGTTTGGCAACAGTTTCAAGGTTATACGTCAAAGCCTTCGCAGTGACCCGGGCGTTGATTTCAGCGCTTTATTGCGTACCGTCGGCGGGCGTTACATTTATCAGGGAAGCTCACGCAAGGATAAAAAAAGCTTACGTGAATTTCCAGATAATGCCAAAATGCTCAAGGAATACAATTGTCTTATTCTTGGAAGCTTTCCGCCGGAGAGTCTTAATTCCGGGCAGTACCGTGCTATAAGCGAGTATGTTTCTGGTGGCGGCGGTGTGATAATACTTGGCGGCATACATCTGGCGGGATTGTTTTCTACGGCTCTTGAACCTGTTCTGCCGTGGCGGGCTGGCAATAACCCCGGTCTTGTTTCCGGTGATTTCCTGTTTGTTTTCAGTAATCCGGTTGCACCGTCACTGGCTGGCTTTAAAGAGGCGGTTGATGAATACGGCGCAAGGTTAAGTTCTGTCTCGGTTGTCGGAAGCAGCAACTTGCTTACGGAAGTATTGATAAGTACGCGGGCCATGCAGAGAGAAACCCCAGTTTTATCCCTGCGACAGGTCAAGCTTGGCCGGGTTATGGGGATTGCCACTGATTCTCTTTGGCAGCTCTCGCGAATCAACCGTTCTCTCGCATCTGCAATTGAGACTTTCTGGCGGCAGCAGGTTCGTACTGTTTCAAGTGTAAAAGGGGCAAGCGGCGTTTTCAGTGTTGAGTGGGACAGACAGTATTACCGTCCCGGGGAAAAGGCCCAGGGCGTTATCACATTTGATTTGCAGCAGGGAAAGATTCCTGACTTTAAAGCGATCCTCACTCATGCCGGGAAAAAGTCCTATCCGCAGATATCTGTCGCCGGCAAGAACCGCCGCACCTTCAGCCTGATACTTGACACCCGCGGGAAATACGAACTGCAACTTGAAGCGTCAATCAGCGGCAAGGTTGTCGAGCGAAATAATTATAGCTTTGATGTCGCGTCCCTATTGCCTGAAGGGTCATATATTGACATTGACCAGCAGGGGCTCTCTGCTTTGGCGGATAAGAGTTCCGGTGTGTTTTTCACTGAAGCGGATTATTTGAAGTTTTCAGAGGCGTTAAGACGTGTTCTAAAAAAGAATGAGCAGACGGTGCAGCAGAAAGTTGTAAGTTTGGGTCCGTGGTTTATCTCACTGTTACTGCTTTTGGTTGCGCTTGAATATATTGTCAGAAAACGAAAAGGGCTGATCTGATGAAATTGCGATGGTTATTTTTGATCCTGCTTCTTGCCGTTGTCGGTTACCCGGGTCGGGGTTGCTATCTAAACGCTGCTGAAAGTGTTGAGGCTGAGATACTTTTTTCCGATAACACCAAGGACATCGGTGCGCTGTCATTAACTCCGGGAAGGCGGTTGATAGTTGTCTCTGAGGGCAAGCGCCGCGAACTGCTCTTGTCTGAACTTGCGTCAGTTGAGTTCAAGCTTATCAATGAAAGCATGGAGTATAAATGGCATTTTGTTGAAGAGGGTAAGGTCAAGAAAGAGAAAGCCAAAGTTGGTTATCCTCTGCGGGAGTTTAGTGCCGTTTTCACACTTAAAAACGGCACGGTTGTTACCGGTAATCTTCAGACAACTGTATTTTATCTGACCTCTGGTGAAAATACGAAGCGGGTTATTTACCGCTCGAAGATAAAGGGGCGTGAGGGTGATTCGCTGGAGTCTCTGGTTTATCTGAATAAGATAATTTTTAAGACTGAGAGTAAAACTGAGGGTGACGGCTTTGTCGAGGTACTCGTACCTGACTACAGTAAAAAGACCGATCTTCGCTTTATCTCCCTTCCAGCACTGACGGCTGCGACGTTTAAAGCTGATAACGGTAAATATCTGCTTGATAAACAAGAAATCGCTGACGGTGTTTTTGCGTGCCGCTCAACGGGAAAGGTTTATTGTTATTATCCTCATTCCGAAAATAAACCGGATGCGAAGCTGCAGCAGAAGGTTGTGGAGTCTGTGAAGGAAGCGCGGGATTTTTTTGATCTGAAAGAAGTCCTGCTTGTCTATCAGCCGGTTGCGGGTAATGATATTTTTGCATTTTTAAAGCTTGTTCGCGGACGAAAGAGTACACTCGACAAAAAGAGGCAGGAAAATAATATTCCGTGGCAGCTTAATATCTGGCGTTTTAAAACTGATGGTGAAGAGGACGGGCAAATAATGCTGGCGGGGCGTTTTGTCTTGGCGCGGGGTATTGAAGAATCACAGGATGACGCACCGGAGATAGTTCTTGTACCGTTTGCCCCTGTTTCTGTTGTCAGTACCGGGAAAATAACTGTTGGAAAATAGCGGTTTGTGCGTGTAAAAGTAATCAAAGGATATGCTGATGACCAGTAATGCAATTGCCAGTGAGCGTTTTCAGGATGAGCTGACAGCAAGGCTGAAAAATACTGCGCGCAGGCTGCGTTTGTTTGAAGCCTTTCGCGGTGCGGTCTATACTCTGTCATTGTGCGGGGTGAGTTTTTCTGCAATGCTCTGGCTTGACCGGTTGCTTGTATTGCCATCAGCCTTGCGTATGGTGCTGGTGATATTGTTTCTGGCGATTGTAATAATTTCCTGCGCTTTTTATTTTATCCGTCCACTGACTTTGATCTTCCGTCATACAGCCAATATCCGTCTGCTTGAACAGGCTGCCGGCATTGATGATAATATTCTGATTAATTTCTGGTATCTGCAGAATGAGCATCACGACACACATAATCCCTATAATAAAATTCTTGCCGCACAATCAGACCAGCGTCTTGGCGCGATACCGGTTTCTGCAATACTTCGCCCCGGCCAGTGGAAAGTTACTCAACTGTTGTTGGTTCTCTTTACTGCGGCAATTGCACTGACGGCTTATTACCAGCCGCGTCTGCTTGAATCAGGCTGGCAGAGGTATGTCTATGTTTTTTCCAGCAAGCCGCCTGTATCATCATTGCAGCTTGCCATTAATCCCGAGAAAACGGTTACACTTTTTTCCGGTGATGATCTGGCGGTGACTGCTTTTGCCCGGCGTGATGGCGTTGCTCCTGAAAATGATCTTGAACTTCTGCTTGAGAGCGGGAAAAATACCCCTACCGGTTTTGTGCGTAACGGTAAAGGGCGCAAGATGACTCTTGTTGTTGATGCCGCCGGTACTGACACCAAGATGAGCAAGTATTCTGCGGCTCTGACTAACATCAACGAAGATCAGGAATTTATCGTCAATGCAACCGAGACCTGGACAGAACCGGTAAGTATAAAAGTTCTTCCCCGGCCATATGTTAAAAAGACACTTGTAACTGTCATCCCGCCGAAATTCTCCGGGTTGAAAAAACGCGAGTTCTATAATCTCTCGTCAATTGGTCAGTTGCTTCCCGATACGAGTATTGAAATCACGCAGGATGTTGCCAATCATCTCAATCAGATGTGGTATGAACTTGGTGGCAAGCAAATAAAAACGCAGAACAACAATGGTACGCTGACTGCGAAATTCAAGCTTGTCTCTGAGGTTGGAATGACGGTCAATGCCAAATCGTTAACGCCTGAGAGAAACCTGACGCTTGATAGTGTAACTCTGCGGGTCAATGACGATCCTGCGCCGGAGGTAATGCTCAAGTCAGAGTCGCCGAAGCTTATTGCACTTGGCAGTACGGTAGATTTTCTGGTCAGCGCGAAAGATAATCTGGGGTTAAAAGAGGTCGGGCTGGTATCTGATAATGGTGACGATAATCCTAAAAGTCTGGAATTATATAAAAAATGGAAATCATCACGCGCACCCGGCAAAAAAGCAGCAAAACTCAAGTATGCGCTGATTCTTACGCCAGGGCGTTTTCTGCCCGGGCAGAGTTATGTCTTTAAGGCTTACGCCCAGGATTATAATCCGCGCAGCAAGCCGTCCTACTCGATACCGCTGACAATCAGGATTGCCAATAACGGAGATCTCTCAATCTCCGGTGATTCCGTTCTGGCCAAAGGTTTCAAGTATCTGCGCGACGCTGTTGAGAAACAGAAGAGTGCAATCAGTTTCTCTGAAAACCTTGAGGCCAATCTTCCAGAGGTAATTGCCAAAAAAACGATGCGCAAGCAGTATGAGCGTTTGAACTCTGTTGAAAATGGCGTGCGTTATCTGGCTGAGCGCGCGTATGGCGAGTTTAAATCATCAGAGCAGAGCAAGATTTATGCTGATACCATGAAGCCGTTAATTGACAAGTATTTTCCTGACCTTATAAAAGAGATTGACACTTTGCCTGAGGTTGCTGATTCCGGTTTGAATAAAACCCGGCAGAAGGTCGGTTCAATTACAGGTCGTCAGACTTATATTTATACCACCCTGCAGCAGTTGCTTGGCAAGGTCTATCAGCAGAGCCTTAAGGAGAACGGCAAACTAAATACTGATGAGCGTCAGTCTCCGGTCAATGCCGAGAATGTAATCCGTGATACTATTGACGCGCTTAAGAAATTTACTGAAGATCAGCGAAAGATTCTTGAAAAATCAAAATCGCTCCTTGATAAGCCGGCAGATGATGTCAGTGATGAGAATGAAAAGATTCTCGGTGAGCTGGCTAAGAAAGAAGCGGAACTGGCTGCTTTTTTACAGGAAAAGCTTACAGACTTCAGCAAAATCCCCTCACAGGATTTCTCTGATTCAGGGGTCGTTGAGGAGTTTAACGAAGTTTATCAGGAAATCCAGAAAGCGGCCGCTGAGCTTTATGCCAAGCGTATTGAGTTGGCTGTCCCGCGTGAGCAGGCCGGCCTTGAGAGCGCCGAGACTCTGGTGCAGAATCTTGAGCGCTGGCTTCCCGATCACGCCGATAACATCCAGTGGGTTATGGAGGAACTCGATCTGCCACCAGAGGCCCCGGTTGCTGAACTACCTGACGAGCTTGAGGATATAATCGGCGATCTTCTTGAGCAGGAAGAGGATATGACTGCTGATATTGAGGACATTGGTTCGACCTTTATGGACTCCCTTGACAAGGGCGCTGGCTGGGGCGCGGCTGACGGGCCGATAAGTAATATGTCGGCGCGCGGCGTAACCGGTAATACTCTTCCCAATAATATGGAAATAAGCGGGCGCAGTGGCGAAGGGCGCAGCGGCAGGAGCAGCGGCCAGATGGTCGAGGCCACAGCCGAGGGTAAGGGCGGGCGTAAAACCCCGTCACGCATGACCCCGACGCCGTTTGAAACAGGCAGCGTTGATGATAAGTCTAAGGAAGAACCGGGCGGTGCTACCGGCGGTGGTAAACTGTCAGGTTTCAGTGAAGAAGGTCTGCGCGGTCCCGTGCCAGCCGACCTCAAGCAGAAAATGGCTCGTATGCAGCAGCGCCAGACTGGTCTGCGCCAGAAGGCCGAGCAGGTAATGTTGCAGCTTCGCAAGCAGAATCTTCCTGATTCAAATATCAAGGCCGCAATCAAAGCTTTCAGGGAGATAGAAAATTCCCTTGCCAGCGGACAGGCGCAGAAGCTGCGGCAGTCACATAAAGCAGCAATTGACGCGCTTAAATTGTCCAAGCAGAATATCGCCAAACATACCTCAACAACTGCGCAGAATGAGGATGCAAAGCAGAATTCCCGTTCTGAAATTTATAAAGGAATGCGAGAAAGTGCGCCGCGGGGATACGAGAAAATGACGGATAAATACTTTGATTCAATACTGTCAATAGAGTAAGCCGGTCATTTCACATATTTTACAAAAAATTTAATCCTAACAATCCCCCAACTTACAGTAAATATACAGATGTAAGATGATGTCCATGAATAATTGCGATATTTACGGATGGACAGGGGGGATTGATATGAAGATTGACCTGCATTTACACACCAAGCATTCACGGCGTCCGGCGGTATGGCTTCTGCAGAAGCTGGGCTGCCCGGAGAGTTTTACTGATCCTGTTGCCTGTTATAACTCACTGAAAAAACTGGGTATGCAGGCCGTTACTTTTACCGATCACAATAGTATCGACGGCTGCCTTGAGATTGCACACCTTGCCGATACCTTTATAAGCGAAGAGATCACTTCGTACTTTCCTGAGGATCGCTGCAAGGTTCACGTTCTGGCTTATGACATTACAAAAGAGCAGCACGAAGTAATTCAGGCGTGCCGGGAAAATCTGTATGAGCTTGTAAAATACCTGCGCAGCGAAAATATTTTTCATGCCATCGCCCACCCGTTTTCCGCGGTAAATGACTATTTCTCACAGAAGCATTTCGAGAAATTACTCCTGCTTTTTAAAGTCTTTGAACTTAATGGTGATAATGAACGCTCGATTAATAATGCTCTTCGCCACATTCTGGAAACGCTGACTCCTGAAGAGATTCACCGTCTTTCAGACAAACATGAGATAATACCGGATTTTGATATGCCGCACGTCAAACGGTTTGTTTCTGGGAGTGACGATCACTCGGGTATTAATTATGGCAAGAGTTATACCCGCGTTGCCGGTGTGAATAATATCTCAGAGTTTTTTGATGGGGTTTATTACGGAGAGTCAACAGTCACTGTCCATGACGCAACGGCCAGAGCTTTTGCGCGAAATATATACTCTGTTGCCTACAGTTATATCAAAGACCGCTTCAACCTGCACAAATACAGCGGCGCCGATGTCATGCTGCGCTTTGCCGATGCCATACTTGAGCCTAACCGGCAGAAAAACTACGGCCTGTTCTCAAAGATCGGTTTCGCTTTTGAAAGCAGGCGTACGCCCAAAGAGAATAAGGAAGATTCATCACTGACAGGTTATATCCGCCTTGAGGCGAGCAAGCTTATCCGCGAGAGTGAACGGTTCATGCAGATGACCTCCGGCAGTGATTCCGGCAGCATTGATGAAAATGATATGTGGTATGAGTTTGTCAACAGTGTCTCGAAGCGCACCCTTGACTATCTGGCGCGATCCTTCTTTCAGCGCCTTTCGGGCGGGCATTTTTTTGATCTCTTCAATGTCCTTGGCAGTACCGGTTCGTTGTACATGATATTAGCGCCGTATTTTGTCGCATATCCGTTTTATGCGTCTGAACGCAGATTGTGCCGCCGGATTACCAATGGCTTGCGCCCCGGAAAGATGTCTGACCGGGTAAGGCTTGCGCATTTTACTGACACCTTTCACGAGACTAACGGCGTGGCTCTGACAATCCGGCGTAACCTTGAGTGTGCGCTGAAGAGTGAAAAGTATATGAGGGTTATCACCAGTGATCTCGGCCATGAGAAAATCAAGGGTGTAAAATGTTTTGAGCCCGTCTGCAGTAAAGACCTTCCCGAGTACCCTGAGATGAACCTTGATTTTCTGCCGTTTCTTGAAGTCCTTGATTACTGCTATGATCGCAATTTCAATTATATTCATGCCGCTACCCCTGGGCCCATCGGGCTTACTGCGTTGGCGATTGCCCGAATTCTGGGTACGCCGGTCTGTTCTACCTACCACACAGCGGTTGCCGATTATGTTGACGCGCTCACTGAGGACAAATCATTGTCTGACCTGACCTGGAAATTCATGGTCTGGTTCTATAACCAGATGGATATGGTGCTGGTCAGTTCAAAGTATTCATATTATGAACTTAAGGACAAGGGTGTAAATCCTGACAAGATCAAGGTCTTCCCGCGTGGGGTTAATGTTGAACTATTTTCTCCGGATAATTTCAGTCAGGATTTCCTTGAGAGCCATGATCTCGCCGGCAAGACGGTAATGCTCTATTCCGGCCGCGTTTCAAAGGAGAAGGGTTTGGCGATGATTCCGGAAGTTGTCCGACAGATCAGTGAAATGCGCGAGGATGTGGTTATGCTTGTTTGCGGTGACGGTCCTTATATCCAGCAGCTCAAGCGAGACTGCAAGGATCTTCCGGTTGTCTTTACCGGAATGCTTTCGCAGGATAAAATTGCGCAGGCGTATGCCAGCAGTGATTTTCTGGTCTTTCCAAGCTCAACGGATACTTTTGGCAATGTTGTTGTTGAGGCACAGGCTTCCGGTTTGCCGGTTATCGTCAGTGATCTCGGCGGGCCTTGCGAGAATATAATCGAGAACGAAACCGGTTTTATTTTCCAGTCAGCAAGCGCAGAATCATTAATTGAAAAGATCAAATTGATGCTTGCGCTCACGTCAAATGAACGTTCCAGAATGAAAGAAAAAGCTTTTGCTTACGCCCGGAACAGAACATATTCTGCGGCCTTTGAACAGACCTGGAGTATGTATGATGTATCAGGAAAAGATAAAGACTCCGATGCTGAATTTGCAGAACAAATCGCCAGCATCAGCAATGTCGATTCAATTTTTGGGAATAAGTCTGTAGTTGATAAGAGTTCAGCGGTTTTTGTTTGATTCAGGCATAGTTAGGGTTCTTTGATGGCTAAAGGTATGAAAATTGTTTTTGGCGTTTTTGACTGGGGACTTGGACACGCTACACGCGACAAGCCTTTGGTTGAAGCGTTGCTTGAATTGGGGCATAGTGTGGACTTTATCACAACTGGACGTGCGCTGAAAGTTCTTGAGAATCATTTCGGCAAGCGTTGCAATTATTTTGACGTCCCAAGCATCGCCTCGCCTTATACAAAGTCTGAACATTTTGTTCTGAGTTTTATCAGTAACGGTCCGAAGATGCTCAAGTCATTGAAGGAAGCGCGCCGGCAGTCCAGGAAAATAATCGACGAGAACAATTATGACCTTGTCATCTCTGATTGCCGGTATGATGTCTTTGGCAAGAAGTCGCAATCGTTTCTGATTAACCATCAGCTCCGGTTTGCCGCCCCTCCAGGAACCGAAACTTTTGCAGAACTCTGGCTTGCCCAGCAGATGCGTAAATATAAAAAAATTATCGTTCCCGATTATTCCGGTAAGCTAAATCTCAGTGGCAAACTAAGTCATAAACTGAGCTTTGTCCGTAAGAAAAAAATCGAGTACATCGGTCAGCTTTCACATATCAAAAAGACTGACGTAAAAAAGGATATTGATTATTTTATAACCTTGACCGGCCCTGAACCGCAGCGTTCTATCCTTGAAGAGAAGGTGTTTGAGCAGGTTTCCGAGCTTAAGGGAGAGGTTGTAATTGCCGGCGGCAACCCCGACAAGCCTAAAGTCAAGATCCCGAAAAATGTCAAATATTTTCCATTCCTTGAGACAAAGGAAATGGGGGATTACCTCAACCGCTGCAAATTTTTTGTCAGCCGTTCCGGTTACACCACAATGATGGAACTGGTTGAGACCGGGGTCAGTAAGGCCCTGCTTATTCCGACACCCGGGCAAACTGAACAAGAGTATCTCGGCACCTTTTATGAAAAGAAAAAGATGTTTCATCATGTTAAACAGAAAAATCTTGATCTTAAAAATGATATTAAAAAGGCAAAAGAGTTCTCCGGTTTTGAGGCGCAGTGGGATACAGGAAAATCGGTAGAAAATTTCCTTAAGGTTGTAGGGCTTGGCAAATGACGGAAACTCAAGAACTGCAATTTCCCTCAAATTTTTTATGGGGCGCTGCTACCAGCCCTACCCAGATTGAGGGGAATACCAAGAATGAATGGGCTGGTTTTATCGCCCGTGATGGAGCGGTTGCTGACGATGGCTGCAACCATTGGGAGGATTACGAGCGGGATTTTACCCTCCTTAAAGATATCGGTCTTAACTCTTATCGACTTGGCCTCGACTGGGGACGCCTGCAGCGTGCGCCGGGAGCACCGTTGTGTGAGGAGTCACTGACCCGTTACCGGCAGATGCTTGAGTGGTTGCGCGGGAATAATATCGAGCCGCTGGTTACGCTGCATCATTTTGCCAATCCCGCCTGGCTTGCCAATAGCGGTGGCTGGGCTAACGCGCACAGTATCGCTTATTTCTCAAATTTTGTCAGCCGCCTGCTTGATGCCGGCTTGCCGGTTAAATACTGGGTGACGGTCAATGAACCCGGTGTCTATCTTACCATGGGATATCTGATCGGATTGTTTCCGCCTAAGAAGCATTATGCGTTTTATCAGGGCTATAAGGCGCTCAAGAATCTTTCCCTGGCGCACAGCGCGGCCCGGGCAATGATAAAAGACCGCAATCCTGAAGCGATGGTTGGGATTGCCAAACACTTTAAATATTTTACTCCATTTCGCAAGTGGCATTTTATCGACAAAGTTAATGCTTATCTCTGCAAGCATCTTTTCACGTTGCGCGTACTTGAAAGTTTTGTCTATGACCGCAACGGAAATATTGACTGCGATTTTATCGGGGTTAATTATTATGGACGGATGCGGGTTCGCGGCTTTGGCGATATGTCACCGGTAAGCGGCGCGCCGCAGGATTTTTTTGAGAAGGCCGGTGTAAGCTGTGATGATATGTGGGAGCAGGATCCGCAGTGGATGAGCCGCCTGTTGTGCAGCCTTACCAAACGTTATGGCTTGCCGCTCTATATAACCGAGTCCGGTTTTGCTACTGAAGATGAAGAACTGCGCCACCGTCTGCTTGCTGAGCATCTTAAGTCACTTGAAAAAGCCATCAACAAGGGTGCAGACGTTCGCGGTTTTTATTACTGGACGCTGACGGATAATTTTGAGTGGGCGGAAGGGTTCACCAAAAAATTCGGACTTGCCGGTATTGATTTTAAATCAAGAGATAAAAAACGTGTACTCCGGCCTGTAGCCAGATATTACTCAGAAGTAATCCGTAATTCCTCCGCAAGGGAAGGCCGTTACAGCTGAGAATATCGCAAAAGAAATTAAAACCAAATTTTTAAGCTGGCCCCTCAATTAACCGTTTGCGGTTCATCATCTGGCTGGCTAAAGTCCTGCTTCTTTGTGAGTGGGATTTTTTATGCTTCGAAAGACTGCGCTTCATGGATAATTTTTTTCGGCAGACAATAGATAAGGGCTCCGGCAAGAGCGCTTAGTGGTGCCACGGTTATCAGTCCGAAACTGCCGGCGAGTGTGTTCAGAATTTCAGCGCCCATGAAGGTTGTATTAAAGAATATTCGCGCGTCAACGCCCTGCAGCATGAACCACATCATCGCCATAATATAACCGCCGCTGTAGGCAAAGAGCAGGGTCGTAGTCATTGTTCCGACTACATAGCGGCCGATACTCAGTCCTGAGCGGAATAATTCAATTCTGCTGATAGTCGGCTTTTTAAGGTGTATTTCTTCCATTGCAGAAGCGATGTCCATCGCCAGATCCATCACCGCCCCGCTTGCTGAAATAAAAATTCCGGCGAGAAAAATCTCCGTAATGGGCAGCTCGGGAAAACGCATTAACAGTGTCTTGGCAAAGGGACGCACCGCGCCGTTAATGTGAAACGAACCAGAGAAAAATACCGAACACAGCGCAGTAATAAATAACCCGCCCATGCAACCGAGTAGTGCGACAACACCCTTACGGCTGAAGCCGCCAACGAGAAACATGATGCAGCCAGCAAGTGGAACAATTACAATAAACGCCGCCGGAATCGGGCTGCAACCGCTCAGGAATAACGGCACCAGCACCTTCCAGATCATCAGTGAAGAGAATATGAATGACACCGCCGCCTTGACTCCGATCCAGCCGCAGACCAGTATCAGCGCCAGCAGAAAGACCAGCCCCAGCCACATGGCTGCCCCAAGACGATAATTTCCCGCCGGAGACGCCCATCGGAATTTCCCATTCCCGTCATAGTTAAGCGTTACCAGTATTTCGTCGCCGGGTTTGTTGAAATTGTCAAACTCAATATCACCCTTAATCAGATTGGTTGCCTCGATGGTCTGCCCCTTCATTCTGCCTTCATTGATAATTATCTTGAGGTGTTGCTCGCCCTGTCTGATGATCCCATACTTGCCGACATCACTGTTATCCGTCTCAATAACGTTTGCTGTGATAATCTCGGAATCAGACTGGCTGATCCTGCTTTCTATTGAAAACGGTAACGGGCAGAACGCGAGTATCAGGGATAAAACTGTGAAGACAATTGTCGGGATAATGTGCTTTGTGTTTTTCTTTGTAAACAAATTATGGCCTCTGCTGGTTTCGGGAAGGGGATTCTTATTATAAAAGCCGGGACAGGTCATGCCTGTCCCAACGTGATAATGATTACTATCGGTAGTTCCTGTTGATCGGCGAAATTTACAGACCCATGCTGTCTTTGATTTTTGTGAAGATTTCGGTGTTGTCAAAGTAGCCGTTGAATTTGTCTGAGCCCATGCCGATAGCGGAGGTTGTTACCGGAACACCGGTGTGTGAGTAGCTTGTCCATGAGAGACCGGCCTGGTTATTCAGCAGGTGTGTGCATTTGACGCTCAGCGGTTCATAGTCACCGTATTCGAGATAGGTCATGTCATTTTTGGCGCGTTCTTTCTCGCCCTGCATGCTCAGCGCGTAGGCCTTTTTCAGTTCACTCATTTCAGCGTCACTGAGTTTGTCAAAGCCGAATATTTCGGTGATTTGTGGCAGCGCCTTTTCAAAAGTTGTGCCGTTCTTTTTCCATTGGGCGATAATTTTATCAAAAGCCTGAAAGCTCATCTTCTGCTTTGTGACCTTCTGCGGAAAGTTCTTGTATTTTGTTCCGGCAAAACCGATTGTCATGCCGCCGCACTCATGATCACCCGTTACAACGATAAGGGTCTCATTCGGACGCGTCTTGTAGAAATCAAGGGCGATCTTGATCGAGTTGTCAAAGGCGATGGTGTCCTGAATTGCTGCCGCGGCGTCATTAGCGTGGCAGGCCCAGTCAATCTTGCCGGACTCAACCATCATAAAAAATCCTTTTGGATTGTCCTTAAGAAGTTCAATTCCTTTCCTGGTGAATTCTTCAAGGCTTACCTCGTCGTTTTTCCGGTCCATTGCGTAGTTAAGCGCCGCGTCACCGTCAACCTTGGTGAAGGCGATCAGCTTCTGGCCGGTCTTGGCGCTATCCAGCTCTTCACGGTTAGTGGCAATCGTCCAGCCTTTTTCTCTGGCGTATGCGAGCAGTTCCTTGTTGTCTTTACGCTTCTTTGGCATGTTGCCCTTCATCTGGCCGCCGCCGAAGTAATCAAAGTTGCTCTCGACAAGCTGCTTTGAGATATTATAGTAATTACCGCGGCTTGGCTCATGTGCGTAGAAACAGGCCGGTGTTGCGTGGTCGATACTTACAGAGCTGACAATTCCGACCTTCATGCCGCTGTCTTTGGCCATTTCTGCAATTGTCTTATACTTCTCAGTCTTGCCTGCGTCCATACCGATAACGCCTGATCGGGTCTTTTTACCACAGGCAAGAGCTGTTGCCGAAGCGGCAGAATCAGTGATAACCGCGTCAAAGGAGTATGTACTGGTCATGCCCTGAGCCGGGAAGGTATTCATTACCAGCTTTTTGGTCGGGACCTGATTGTCAGACTTTCCTTCAAGAGCGCCAAGATAGTACTCAGCCGCCGCACGCTGCACAGTTGCCATGCCGTCACCGATAAAAAGGAATACATACTTTGCCTGATCCTCACCTGCACTTGCAGAAGCAACCAGAGCGAAAACGACAAACGCAAATACCGACATTAAATGCCCGGATATAACCTTTTTCATTTCGTTCTCCCGTAATAATCTATAAAATTTGAAGTAATGATAATGTTGCTGCAATAAACAATTTGTATGTTTTCCTGTTTGCAGATTATTAGCTTATTTTATTATTATTGTAAAATCAACATTTACTGGATGAAATTATCAAATTGCCGGGCGTTTTTTTTCGATAACTAATTTAAACTGTACAATGAGCTAACACTTGTTATTTAAAATGATAACTGCTTGGGATACGATTGCAGGCAAGGGGAGTAGATGGCAAATAATATATTCAGGGATGCCAGAAATTTGAAGTCGGACGGAAATATTCGTGAAACATTCATGAGTTATGGCCTGCCCCCGGGTGAGCTGGTTGACTATGACTTTGATGATACTCTTGAGGCTTCGATAAATTTCTACAGCTATAATCGCGACAAGTATGAACAAAAAGCCATTGCCTCACCAGCAGAACTTCTGCGCCTTCCTGGAGCTGACACTGTAAACTGGGTTGACGTTGCAGGTTATGATATGGAGGTTCTGCGCAGTATTGGGACAATGTTTAATGTCCATCCGCTTATTGTCGAGGATATCAACGAGCGTCTTGAGCGTCCGAAGATCACCGAAATGGATCAATCGATTTTTATGACCATGAAGGTTTTTTCCTTTGATGAGGATAAAAAAAAGGTCATTTCCACGCGTTTCAGCCTGCTGCTTTTTAAAGATCTCCTGATGACCTTCCATGAGTGTTCGGATGATTTCTTTAGCCCTCTGATTGACCGTATCGTCAAGTCACACGGCAGGTTACGAAGCGCCGGGGTTGATTATCTGGCCTATGCGATTTTAGACCTGATTGTGGACTCGACCTTCAGCGTGCTTGACAGTGCCTCTGAAGCTATTGAAGATTTTGAGACCGAACTTTCTCGGCATCCGTCCGAAGAACTGCTGCCGCGTATTCACCGCATCAAGCACAGTCTGATTATTCTGCGCCGCAGTATCTGGCCGCTGCGCGAAATTTTTGCCTCAATTCTGCGGATGGATAACAAGTTCTTCTGCGAGACGACCCGGCCGTTTTTACGGGATTTGCATGATCACGCAGTACACGCGGCGGAAATTACCGAATCCATGCGTGAAGAGGCGGCAAGTATGCTTGATTTATATATGAGCAGCATTGCCAACCAGTTAAATCATGTAATGAAAGTGCTCAGTATCATCGGTACCATTTTCCTGCCGCTGACTTTTATAACCAGTATGTACGGCATGAATTTCAAGTACATGCCCGAGCTTGAATTCAGGGACGCATACCCGATGGTAATAGGTGTTATGGCCCTGATTGCCGGTTCGATGCTTTACTATTTCAAGCGTAAAAAGTGGCTGTAATTCCTTGGACAGGCGTGGATAAAAGATTTGTTAAGAAATTTTTATGTTTAATTTTTGATCTATAAAAGTGCATGAATTTTCATGATTCTGTGAAATTAATAATTTTAAAACATATACTTAGGTGCTTATATCGCTGACTTTCATAAAAAAGTCGGCGATTTTTTTTTGAAAAAGGCGAAACAAAAATTATCTCTATTCATCAAAGACAGTGAAGTTGGGAAATTACCGAAAACTTTTAATAATTTAAGGGGAAAATGATGATAGATCAAAAAGAAAACATTGGCAAGGAAGAACTCGATAACATTTCAGGCGGAAAATTTTATCAAAACACTGAAAATACAGAAAATTACGCAGATAACCGGATTTATCCAGTGTCTTTTGATGAAATGCAAATCCAGCCGGAAAAGGCTAATCGAGATCGCGTTCGTATACTATTATGAATCAATATTGCTCGGGAGGCAATAGAACGTAACATCTGGGGCGACGCCAACTTTGATATTAAGGTTGGCGCCTTTTTTTGTAACTTATTAAAATTGACTGTATTGTGAAACAAATGATAATTTAATACATCATTATAGGTGTGTATTTTGAGACATTATAATGCTTTATTGATGGAGAGCAAAATGACTGATGCAAAGAAAAAAAAGATTGTAAGCGAAGAAATTGAAAAGTTTCCGGCGGGGCGGGGATTGCTGAAAAGCCCGATGAAAGCTTGAATGCGACGATTTATCCTGTATATAATCCAGATGGCACGCAAGCCTTTACCGGAAAAGATAAAAAAAATCGTGATTAAAGAAGTTATAATAATAATATAATAAAAGACCTCTAATTAAGTTAATAATTGTTAGATGTTTGCATAACACCATCAACTTTAATCAGAAAAACGGGGGTGATTTGCAGATTAGAATAAAAAAATGAAAAAAAATTAAATTAGGTGTTGATGTTTAGTCCTTTCTGCATATACTTCAGCGCTCACAAGTTGGTTAAGGAGCTTTCAAGCACATGCCGCTGTTATTTGCGGAACCGGGTAAACCTGGTGCTTAAAGTTGTGAACTGTCAGCTCTCGTTCGTCATGCGGAAAATTAGATCCGTAAGACGTCGGGAGTTTTCGCGTTCTGCGCGAAAGCTTTTTTTGTTTTGTAACTCGGCAGAATGGGTTGCCGAAATAATTACCTGTTGATAGGAATAGCGTAAGATGACTGAGTTACCAGTTTATGACCGAAGCGGCAAGGAAGTTGAGAAGATCAACTTTGATGAGAGCTGCCTTGGAAAATTTGTCAACTATGAATTGATGCACCAGGCCGTTGTGATGTTTGAAGCTAATCAGCGTCTCGGAACACATAGCGTCAAGACCCGCCGCAACGTAATGTGCCGTAAGGGCAAGCCTTTCCGCCAGAAGGGTACAGGACGTGCCCGTCAGGGTTTTGGAGCGCGTGTCGGTAGCCGCGGTGGTGCAGTTTCCATGGGGCCTCAGCCACGTGAGTACCGCAAGGATATGCCGAAGAAGGCACGTCGTGCTGCTCTTAGAAGTGCGCTTCTTGGTAAGCTCCGTGACGGTGAGGTTGTTGTTGTTTCAGATCTGAGCTTTGATGCGCCAAAGACCAAGGAAATGGCTGCTGCACTTAACAACCTTAATGTTGGAAAGTCATGCCTGGTTGTTATCAAGGCTGAAGACAAGAACGTTTACAAGAGTGTTCGTAACATTCCTGCTGCTGATGTTTCACCGCTTTCAGGTCTTCACACCTACGGCGTACTCAAGCCAAGCAAGATTGTGATTACAAAAGAAGCCCTGACGGCTATACCGGAGGAGTTGAAATAATGGATCCGTATCGCGTTATCAAGCGCCCGCACGTTTCTGAGAAGACTCACGAAAAGGCAGAGGAGCTTAACACTTACACATTTGTTGTTGATATGGCTGCTAGCAAGGATGATATCCGTAACGCTCTGAGCGTTATCTGGGGTGTTGTTCCGGTAAGTGTCCGTACATGTATCACCCATGGTAAGCGTCGCCGTTATGGCCGCAGCTATGGTACAACGGCGCCGGTCAAGAAGGCGATGGTTCGTCTTCCTGAAGGGCAGGCGATTGAAGTTCTTAAATAACCAGTAATTTGGATTTGGAGCTAGATAATGGGAATTAAAAGGTTTAATCCGGTAACTCCTTCTCTGCGTAACATGACACAGCTTGATTACGCTGAGATTACAAATAAAGAACCGGAAAAAACACTGGTCAAGACTCTGGTCAAGAAGAATGGTCGTAACCACCGTGGTATTATCACTGCCCAGCATCGTGGTGGTGGTGCCAAGAAGCGTTACCGTATGATTGACTTCAAGCGTAATGACCGTGATGGAATTACCGCTAAGGTTGCAGCAATTGAGTACGATCCTAACCGTTCTGCTAATATTGCTCTTCTTCACTACGCTGACGGAATCAAGCGTTACATCCTCGCGCCAAACAAGCTTGCTGTCGGCATGCATGTTGAAAACGGCGTTGATGCAGAACCCGAAGTTGGTAACTGCATTCCTCTGGAGAAGATTCCACTCGGCCTACAGGTTCACAATGTAGAGCTCAACCCGGGTCAGGGCGGCAAACTTGCCCGTTCAGCCGGTATAAGCATTACTCTGATGGCTAAAGAAGGTCCGCACGCAATCCTGCTGATGCCTTCTGGCGAAATGCGCCGCGTTAATATTAAGTGCCGTGCTACTATCGGTATTGTAGGCAATTCAGACCATGGCATGGTCAAGATTGGTAAAGCCGGTCGTAAGCGCCACATGGGTCGTCGTCCACACGTTCGTGGTAGCACCATGAACCCGGTTGACCACCCACTCGGTGGTGGTGAAGGTCGTCGCGCAGGTGGTAAGCACTTCTGCTCACGTACAGGTGTTTACGCTCGTGGTGGCAAGACCCGTAAGAAGAGCAACCCAACCGACGCAATGATTATCAGCCGTCGTAAGAAATAAACTTTGATTTTTATTGTTGGCAGATAACTGCAACATACGGAGAATAAAAAAATGGGACGTTCCACCAAAAAGGGTCCTTACGTAGACGAAAAGCTTTACATTAAGGTGATGAAGCAGAAGGAAAGCAACAGTCGTGATGCGCTCAAGACCTGGGCCCGTGCTTGTACCATTGTTCCTGAGTTTGTCGGACACAACTTCAATGTTCACAATGGCCGTTCTTTCATTCCGCTGTTTGTGACTGAATCTATGGTTGGACACAAGCTTGGAGAATTCGCGTTGACCCGCACCTATCGCGGACACGATAAATAAGTTTTTTTGGTTGTCGCTGGTTTTTATATCTGGCACTGCGCTGTATAAGGAATAGAAAAATGGCTTATGTTGCCAAACATAAATTTGCCCCTATCAGCCCGAGCAAGGCTCGCCTTGTCGTTGACATGATCCGGGGAAAAGATGTGAATGATGCGCTCAGCATTCTCAAGTTCGCACCACAACGAGCAGCCAAAATGGCTTTAGATGTTGTTCGTAGCGCTCAGGCTAATGCCGAGAATATGGGTGTTGAAGATGTTGATGCGCTGTTTGTTTCAAAAGTATGGGTGGATGAGAGTGTTCGTCTGAAGCGCTGGCGTCCGCGTTCACGCGGTATGGCAGCTCCTTACAAGCGTCGCCGCAGCCACATTTGTGTTGAACTCGAAGTTCGTGACTGACTGAAAGCAGAGGAGTAATTGTGGGACAGAAGGTACATCCAATCGGATTCAGAACTGGAGTCACTAAGGACTGGGATTCCCGCTGGTATGCTGACAAGCAGCATTTTGGCAAGTTCCTCTGTGAAGACCAGAGTATTCGTAAGTATATTAACAAGAACCTTTCATTTGCCGGTATCGCCAAGGTTGAAATTGAGCGCACCGAGAATGATGTAGAGGTTATTATTCAGGCTGCCCGTCCGGGTGTTGTCATTGGCCGCCGCGGTACTGAAGTTGACAAACTGCGTGCAGACCTCGAGAAACTCGTAGACGGCAAGAGCATCCAGATCAAGATCCGCGAAGTTAATGATCCTGAAAAGAATGCCCAGCTTGTTGCAGAGGGAATTGGCGAGCAGATCGTAAAGCGTGTTAATTATCGTCGCGCCATGAAGAAGGCTGTTGAAACAGCGATTAATTCAGGTGTATACGGTATCAAGGTTCGCGTTGCTGGTCGTCTGGGTGGTGCTGAAATCGCTCGTGCTGACGGTTATACAGTTGGAAACCTTCCCCTCCAGAAACTCCGCGCTGATATTGATTATGGTTTTGCTACGGCTTCAACTACCATGGGTATTATTGGTATTAAGGTCTGGCTTTATAAGGGTGATGTTGACGAGACCCAGGAGAACTAAGATATGCCTCCCGTAAAGATGCCCAAAAGGGTTAAACACCGGAAGATGCACAAGCGCCGTATCCGCGGTCAGGCAACAACCGGTAATACTGTTAGTTTTGGTGAATATGGTATTCAGGCACTTGAAGCAGGCCGTATCACTTCTGCCCAGATTGAGGCAGCACGTGTCGCCGCTAACCGAATGCTTGGAAGATCAGGTAAGATTTTTATCCGCATCTTCCCACACAAGTCAGCAACCAGCCAGCCCGCTGAAACCCGTATGGGTAAGGGTAAAGGTGATGTTGACTACTGGTTCGCAGAAGTCAAGGCCGGAACAATTCTTTATGAAATTTCCGGTGTTAGTGAAGACCTTGCCCGTCAGGCGTTCCGTCTTCAGGCTTACAAGCTTCCTGTTAAGACATGTATTACAAAGAGGAGGCACACAATATGATTAAGGCTGGTGAAATCCGCAGCATGTCTGAAGAAGATATTCTTAAGTCTGTTGAGGATAAGAAAAAAGAATTGCTTGAACTGCGCTGTTCGGTTGCCCTTGGTGATGATGTTAATCCGATGCAGGTCAAGACACTGCGCAGAGAGATTGCCAAACTTTTGACTATTCTTAATGAGAAGAAGATTGCTGGAGGTGTTAAGTAAAATGAGTGAAGAAGCTACACGTAACCTCCGCCGGGTTGTAATTGGCCAGGTTAGCAGCGACAAGATGGATAAGACTATCCGCGTCGAAGTTAACACTCAGGTCAAGCACCCGATTTACGAAAAACGTATTAATCGTCGTACAAAATATATCGCTCACGATGAAAACAATGAAGCTAAAGTTGGTGACCTTGTTGAAATCATGGAAACCCGCAAACTTTCAAAGAATAAATGTTTTCGTCTTGTCAAGGTACTACGCCGCGCTGACTGATGCGGATAATTAAGATCCAGGAGAACTAACGTGATTCAGACACAGACCATGCTTGACGTAGCTGACAATACTGGCGCAAAACGAGTAATGTGTATTAAGGTTTTGGGCGATTCAAGGCGTCGTTACGCAACACTTGGTGATATCATTGTGCTGACTGTAAAGAAGGCGATTCCAGGTTCAAACCTTAAAGCCGGTACAGTCTGCAAGGGTGTGGTAGTTCGCACTAAACGTGAAGTAAAGCGAGAAGACGGTTCATCAATCCGCTTTGACAGTAACGCAGTTGTTATTGTTGACGGTGATGGTAACCCACGCGGAACCCGTATCTTTGGCGCTGTTGCCCGTGAACTTCGCGCCAAGAATTTTATGAAGATTGTATCACTGGCACCAGACGTTATTTAGTATCAGGTTTTACTGATAAAGCATAAACCTTAGGGTAAAAATACGGAGTTAACCCAAATGGCTCAAAAGAATTTGTATAAAACCAAGTTGCATGTCGGTGATACCGTACAGCGTATCTGTGGCAAAGGGGCTTCTGGCCTCAAACGCAAAATTGGTAAGGGCGATAGTGAGAATGACCGTCAACCACGCGGTAAGATCCTCAAGATTGATCTTGAAAAGGGTACAGCGATGGTTCAGGGTCTTAACATGGTTTATCGCCATAAAAAGGCAACTGACCCCAACAACCCGCAGAGCGGTGGTCGTATTCAGCAGGAAGCACCTATCCATCTTTCAAATCTGATGCTGGTTGATGCTGATACTGATAATGTGACCCGCGTTGGTAAGAAGTTAGTTACCGTTAATGTAGACGGCAAAGAAAAAATCAAGCGCGTACGTATTGCTAAGACAAGCGGCGCCGAGATTGCTGGAGGTAAATAACGCTAATGTCACTTATTAAACAGAAATACAAGGAAGAAGTTCTTCCTGCTATTATGAAAGAATTCGGCATTACCAACGTCAATGCAGCACCAAAGCTTGAGAAGATCTGTCTTAACATGGGTCTGGGTAAAGCAATTGATGATTCAAAGATGGTTGACGCTGCTCGCAAAGAGATGGGTAATATTGCCGGTCAGCAACCTGCCGTTTGTATCTCAAGAGTTGCAGTAAGTAATTTCCGTCTTCGCGAAGGTATGCGTATTGGTTGTCGCGCGACTATCCGTAATCACAGAATGTATGAGTTTATGGATCGTCTCATTAATGTTGCTGTTCCTAGCATCCGTGACTTCCGAGGTGTTAAGCCTACATCCTTTGATAAAGCCGGTAACTACTCAATGGGTGTGGAAGAAATTACCATCTTCCCGGAAGCAAACAGCGATAATGCCGATTACAGCTTCGGTATGGACATTACAATCGTTATTAAGAACAGTACTGGTCCGGAGATGAGTCGCAAATTGTTGGCAATGCTGGGAATGCCTTTTGCAGAAGTTACCAAAAAGGGCAAATAATTTATTATCAGCAGGCTGAAGCGTTTCAATCTTAAATTGTGCTTGAGATATGAAGCTGCCTGCGCTTGAATTAGAATATAAAAGGAGTTGGAAGTGGCCAGGACCGCTTTGAAAGTTAAATGCAAGCGAACCCCTAAGTTCTCAACCAGGGCATATACACGGTGCGAACTCTGTGGCCGTCCGCATGCAGTATACCGTAAATTCAGTATTTGCCGTATATGCTTTAGGACACTTGCCAATAAAGGCGAGATTCCAGGCGTGAAGAAGTCAAGTTGGTAGTTTTGATTTTTTCTTTGTTAATTTTTTTCAATTCCATAACTCTGTTTTTTTAAAGGTGGAATCAGCAAATGAGCATGACCGATCCTATTGCCGATATGCTTACCCGCATACGCAACAGCCTTATTCGTCGTAAAGAAGACGTTGAAATGCCTTCTTCAAAGGTTAAGTTGAGTATTGCAGAGGTTCTTAAGCGTGAAGGCTATATCGAATCTTTTGAAATCATTGAATCACCGGTACAGAACAAGCTTAGTGTTAAGCTTAAGTACGGTCCGGAAGGTGAGTATATCATTCAGAAGATTGAACGCTATTCTCGTCCTGGATGTCGTAAGTACCGTGGCGTAGGAGATATTCCTGAGGTCCTTAATGGCCTTGGTATTGCTATCGTCAGCACCAACAAGGGTGTTCTATCTGACCGCGAGTGCCGTCAGCAGAATGTTGGTGGCGAAGTACTTTGTACTGTTTATTGATTTATTAATTATAATACACAGGGAAACGAACTATGTCACGTATTGGCAAAATTCCGGTTTCTGTTCCTGCAGGAGTCACAGTATCATTTACTCCCGGCGAGGTCAAGGTGAAGGGTCCTAAGGGTGAACTTACACAGCCTATGGATACTTCAATCTCGGTCAAGGTCGAGGACGGCTCAGTATCAGTAGAACGCTCCGGTAACTCAAAACAGCAGAAAGCACTTCACGGCCTTTACCGAGCTCTCATTAATAACATGATTATTGGTGTGACTAAGGGTTATGAACGTCGTTTACGTATTGTCGGTACCGGTTACCGTGTTGAACTTAAGGGATCAACCCTTGAGATCAGCGCCGGTTACTGTCACCCGGTAAATATGGAAGCACCTGCAGGTATCGAATTTGATGTTCCAAAGTCAGCAAGCCGTGAATATATGGACTTTATCGTCCGCGGTATTGACAAGCAGAAGGTGATGGAAGTTGCTACCCAGATCCGTCGGGTGCGTCCACCAGACCTTTACATGGGCAAAGGTATTCGTTTCTCTGACGAAACACCACGTAAGCTTGACGGTAAGAGCTTCGGTTCCTGATCTGGATAATATTAACAACATTCCTGACTGTCGGAAATGGTCGGGTATTGGAGTGAGTTTAAAATGGATAAAAACATTAAAAAGAGTGCTGGCCTTAAGAAACGCCACTTTCGTGTGCGCAACAAGGTTCATGGCACTGCAACCAAACCGCGTCTTTACGTCTGCCGCAGTCTTCGTCACATCAGCGCACAGCTTATTGATGATGATGCTGGTAAGACTCTTGCCACAGTAACCAGCAACACCAAGGACTTCAGCAAGAATGGTGGTAACATTGAAGGTGCCAAGGAAATCGGTGCAGCTATCGCCAAAGCTGCGCAAGATAAATCTGTTACCGAGGTTGTTTTTGACCGTGGCGGTCGTCAATACCATGGCCGGATCAAGGCGCTTGCAGATGCAGCCCGCGAATCTGGTCTTAAATTCTAGGAGTAAGATGTGTCTGAGAACGAAAATTATAATCAGGACGAAGTAATACAGGACGAAGCTGATGGTTCTGAAGGTGGTAAGTCCCGTGGTCGTAATGAACGTGGCGGAAAGAACCGTGAACGTCGCCGTGGTAAGAAAGATCGTCGCGAAGAGAAGGAAGTTCGCGAGTTCTCTGAAACACTTATTGATATTTATCGTTGTTCAGCTACTGTTAAGGGTGGTCGTCGTCTGAGTTTCGGCGCACTTGTAACAGTTGGTAACGGCAAGGGCAGGGTTGGTATTGGTTATGCCAAGGCCAAAGAAGTTCCTGGCGCTATCCAGAAAGCTATCAAGAAGGCTAATACAGAACTTAAGGCCTTTGAGATTGCTGATGGTGATACAATTCCGCACAAGGTTGTTGGTCGTTACGGTTCTTCTGAAGTTATTATTATTCCGGCTAGTCCTGGTACTGGTGTTATTGCCGGTGCTGCTGTCAAGGCTATCCTTGAGGCTGGCGGTCTGAAGAACGTTCTGACCAAGAGTGTTGGCAGTAACAACACCCGTAACATTGTCAAGGCTACCATGAACGGTCTTGCACAGCTTCGCAGTCGCAAGTTGGTTGCCGAACTTCGTGGAGTTGAGCTTTAATTCTACCGCTAAGATGTCTTGCTTACAGTAAGATTAACTAAGGATTTTTTGAAGATGAATATTACTGATGTAAACAAACGTGTAAAGGCCAGCAAGAACAAGAAGCGTTTTGGCCGTGGTGCTGCCAGTGGTCTTGGTAAGACTGCAGGCCGTGGTCAGAAGGGTGCCGGTTCACGCGCAGGTTATAGTCTCAATGCCGGTTTTATCGGTGGTCAGTCAACTCTGCGTCAGCGTCTGCCTAAGCGCGGTTTTAACAATGCTAACTTCCGCACTGAATATATTCCGCTCAACGTTGCCTGGTTTGAAGAAAACTTTGAAGCCGGTTCAACTGTAGGGCTTGAAGAGATTGCCGCCAAGGGTATCAAGATCGGCCGTGAAGGCCTTGTTAAGGTGCTCGGAACTGGTGAGATCAGTAAGGCTATGACTATTACTGTTAATGCATTCAGTCAGTCAGCCAAGGAAAAAATCGAGAAAGCCGGTGGTAAGGTAGAGGTTGTTGCTGCTGCTGCCACATCAGAAGATAAGGCCTGAATAGATGTTTGAGACACTCGCAAAAGTTCTCAATGTCAAGGAGCTGCGCAATAAGATCATAGCTACTGCGCTGCTTCTTGTCGTTTTCCGAGTTGGCAAGTTTATACCAACACCAGGTATTGACTACAACGCGGTAAGTGATTTTATGAAGGATATGGCCAGTAATGGCGGGGCGATGGGTACTGTCTTTACCATGGCTGACATGTTTACCGGTGGTGCGATGAGCGCCGGTTCAATCTTCAGTCTCGGTATCATGCCTTACATTACTGCGTCGATTATATTTCAGTTGCTGGTTGCTATTGTGCCGGCTCTTTCACGCATCCAGCATGAAGGATCGACCGGGCGCAAGAAGATCAATCAGTATACAAGGCTGGCAACAGTCGCGCTTTGTATTGTACAGGCCGGTATTGCCTGCAGTCTGCTCTTAAGGCCTGGAGGTCAGGGCTCGACCAGTTTTGTCTCTGCTTCAGCCACTGGGTATGAATTTTATTTTTATGGCATCATTGCTCTGACAGTCGGCACCGTATTTCTGATGTGGCTTGGCGAGCAGATTGATGAGTTCGGTATCGGTAATGGGATCTCTCTGATTATCATGGCTGGTATCCTTTCACGTATGCCAAGCGCAGTTTCAGGGATTTTTCAGGACTTCGGTACAACCGGCGGCATGACCCCGTTTACCCTGACCGTCCTTATTGTGCTCTTTGTGCTGATGACTCTGGCGGTTGTGATGATTACTCTCGGTACCCGTCGCGTCGCGCTGCAGGCATCTAAAGCCATGCGCAGGCCAGGTGGGGCAGGCAGCAAGCGATCATTTCTGCCACTGCGGGTAAATCAGGCTGGTGTTATTCCGATCATCTTTGCCCAGGCCATTATGTCTGTTCCGATGTACGGTTTCAGCTGGGTTGATGAGAATTTTGGAACCCACCTTGCGCAGTTCTTCAGCATGGGTTCTTACTGGTACACAATATTTTATGTTCTCTTGATTGTTTTTTTCTGCTACTTCTATACAGCTATTACCTTCAATCCGAATGAAATGGCTGATAACCTTAAGCAGAGCGGAATGATTATTCCTGGTATACATCCTGGTAAGAGAACAGCCGAGCACCTTGAGAAGATAATGACGCGTATTGCACTTGCCGGTAGTATCTTCCTTTCTTTTGTTGCAATTGTTCCGCAGTTTATCAGCAGCGCGCTTCAGGTTAATTATGCTATCGCCGGTATGCTTGGCGGTACTGGTCTACTGATTGTTGTTGGTGTTGCGCTTGATGTGGTTCAGAGGGTCGAGAGTTATCTCCTGATGAGAAATTATGAAGGATTTGGACTCGCGGGTGGAAAAATAAAGGGCCGCAGTACCTCCGGCCTCTAGATCGGAAACAGTATGGACCGGCCGATTTTAAAAACTCCTGATGAGATTGCTAAATTACGCGTAGCCAATCAGATTGTTAAGGGCGCGCTGGATCTTGTCGGTGAAATGATAGAACCGGGAATTTCCACACTTGATCTTGATATTGCGGTGGAAAAATATATTAGAGATAACGGGGCACTACCGACCTTTAAAGGTTATCCTGCACCGTCAGTAAATGTAATGCCTTATCCGGCTAGTATTTGCGCTTCAATTGATGAGGAGGTGGTTCATGGAATCCCTTCTGCCGAGCGCAAACTGGAGGAAGGGCAGATAATCAGCGTTGATATTGGGACCAAGATAAACGGTTATTGTGGTGATGCAACAAGATCGTTTGCTGTTGGAAATATTTCAAAAAAAGCGCAGAAACTACTGGACACGACCTATAGATGTCTGGATAATGCGATCCGCGTTTTACGTCCAGGCGTATTGCTTACTGAGGTTTGTGCAGCGATACAGAAAGAGGCGGAATCTAACTCTTTCAGTATTGTTAAACAGTTTGTAGGCCACGGGATAGGGCGAAATATGCACGAACCGCCGCAGGTACCCAATTATGTAAGCAGGGGCGGGCGTGATACGAATTTTGAATTGCCGGTTGGTACGGTTCTGGCAATCGAGCCGATGGTAAATGTCGGCAAGTCTGAAGTCATTGCAAAACGCGACGGTTGGACTATAATAACCAAAGATCGGTCTTTATCCTGTCATTGGGAGCATTCGGTGGCGATAACTGAGACTGGTGTTGAAGTTTTAAGTATTTAACAGAGAAAAGAAATTATATGGCCAAGGAAGAATCAATTACCGTTGACGGGGTGGTAAAGGAAGCTCTGCCCAATGCCCGCTTTAGGGTGCAGCTTGAGACTGGGCATGTGGTTCTCGCTCATATTTCAGGAAAGATGCGTCAACACTTTATCAAGATCCTTCCAGGCGATAATGTCAAAGTTGAACTGTCCCCCTATGATTTGACCAAGGGACGAATTACCTATAGGAGCTAATAATGAAAGTTGGTCCGTCAGTCCGCAAGCGTTGCGATAGTTGTCAGATTATTCGCCGTAAGGGTGTATTGAGAGTTGTTTGCAAAGCTAATCCTCGCCACAAGATGCGCCAGGGTTGATATAGCAGCATTTAGGAGAAAGAAATGCCAAGACTTTTAGGTGTCGATATTCCAAACGACAAGGTTGTTGAAATCGCTTTGACCTACCTATATGGTGTCGGACGCAAGACTGCGCTTGACATTTGCAAGGAGGCAAACCTGACTCTGGGAATGCGGGCAAAGGATCTGACTGAGGATGAACTCAGCCGTATCGCCGGTATTCTTGATAAGGACTATATTATTGAGGGTCAGCTTCGTCGTCAGATTCAGCAGAATATCACTCGTCTGAAGAAGATTTCAAGCTACCGTGGAATTCGTCACGGTCGTGGTCTGCCCGTCCGCGGTCAGAGAACCCGTACCAACGCTCGTACCCGTAAAGGTCGCAAGAAGACCGTTGCCGGTAAGAAGAGTGTCAAGGCAATGCGTTAATAATATACCGCTTATTCGGAGAGAAATAGAATGGCAAAGAAATACCGCAAGAAAAAGGTCAAGAAGAGTGTGGCAAAGGGTATTGCTCACGTCAAGGCCTCTTTTAACAACACTATTATAACAATCTCAGATATCTACGGTAACTCACTGGTCTGGTCTTCTGCTGGTACCTGTAACTTCCAGAACAGCCGTAAGAGCACACCATTTGCCGCTCAGCGTACAGCCGAGCAGGTTGCTGAAAAGGCTACCAAGATGGGTATGCGCGAGGTTGAAGTTCAGGTTAAGGGACCTGGTGGTGGCCGTGAAAGTGCTATCCGTGGTCTGCAGGCAGCTGGTCTGACCATCAAAGCAATTGAGGATGTTACACCGCTTCCGCACAATGGTTGCCGTCCACGTAAACGTCGCCGTGTCTGATCGAAATTAAAAAATTAGTGTTGGCGTAAATATTTTTTAGAAATTTTTACTTTGAGCCATGCCGAAAGAAGCCAAAGGCGAATATGGCGGCGAAAAGGGAGAAATTAATGCGGATCCGTTGGAAGGGGTTTGAACTCCCCACCTATGTTTTACTCGAGCAGGAAGATCAAGCTCAGGGCTACGGCAAATTTGTTGTTGAGCCATTCGAGCGAGGTTATGGTGTGACACTTGGCAACTCACTGCGCAGAATTCTGCTCAGTTCGCTTGAAGGTGTTGCTCCGGTTTCACTTAAAATTGAAGGTGCAATGCACGAATTTGCATCTATCCCTGGCATTTATGAGGATGTAATCAACATCTCACTTAATGTCAAGGGTGTTCTGGTTAATTATGAAGGTACGGGCCCCGAAGTTCTCAAGATCGAGAAGACTGGCAAGGGACCGGTAACTGTTTCAGACCTGAAGGGTTGCCCAAGTCTGATTCTTGGAAATCCCGATCATGTTATCTGCAATATAGTTGATGATAATACAACATTCAAGGCTGAGATTGAAGTCCGTAAGGGACGTGGCTACGTTCGCTGTGAGGATGCACCATTCTCGATCAACGACGAAGTTGGCGTGATTCCGCTTGACGCTTCATTTTCGCCTATCCGTCGTACCCGCTGGCGGGTTGAAGAGACTCGTGTTGGTAAGATGACTAACTACGATAAGCTCATTCTCGAGATCTGGACTGATGGTACAATAACTCCTCAGAATGCACTTGTTGAGTCTGCAATTATTCTGCGTAAGCACCTTAACCCGTTTGTCAAATTCGGCGAACTTGGCAAGGAAATTCCGCACGAAGCACCGGGATCAGTTGTTACTCCAGAGATTGAAACTGTTGATAATGAGCTTTCAGAGAAGCTCGATCAGCCGGTTTCTGTACTTGATCCTAGTGTCCGGGCTGCTAACTGCTTGTCTGCTGAAGGTATCAAGACTATCCGTGACCTTTGCTGCCGTCATGAATCTGATATGCTGCAGGTGCGTAACTTTGGTAAGACCAGTCTGAAAGAAATTAAGATGAAGCTCGCAGAACGCGGCCTGTCTTTCGGAATGGATATTTAAGGTTTTGTGATTAAATAAGTTTTGAGTTATAGAGAGAGAGTACTGTCATGAGACATCAAAAACGTGGTCGTCATTTGAACCGCAAACCAAACCACAGACGTGCCATGCTGCGTAACCTTGTAAACAGCCTCTTTGAGCATGGTCGTGTTGTTACAACACCAGCCAAGGCCAAGGAAGCTCGTCCTTTTGCTGAAAAGATGATTACACTCGCCAAGCGTGGGGATCTGCACAGCCGCCGTCGTGCTCTTGCGATTCTTCACAACAAGCAGATTGTTGCCAGCCTTTTCGATGAAGTTGCTCCACGTTATGCAGAGCGTCCAGGTGGTTACACCCGTATCCTGCACCTTTCCAGCCACCGTATTGGCGATGGTGCATCTCAGGTGATCTTTGAGCTTGTTGAAGCAGAGATGGGTGCTAAGGCTGAGGCTGAAGCTCCGGTTGCTGAGGAAGCTGTTGCTGGTGCTGCTGAATAATATCGCGACCAAAAGAACTTTAAAGCGCATCCTTTTTCAGGGTGCGCTTTTTTTATTTATCCGTTTTGGCTCGTAACGAAAAAGAAGAGATGCTGAATTATCTACTGGGTTTGAACAGGTGCAGATTGGTGCTGCTGAAGCGTTCTTCTTCCGAGAAGATGCAGCCGCAGTATTGCTGTTTGTAAATTCCCTGAGCTGATCCGGCCTCTGGCTGGCACTCGCGCCAGTCACGGTAAATAAACTCTACGCCATATTTTCCTGCCGCTTCCTGTGCGGTTTTCATAACCAGTTGATGGCTCTGATGGAGGCTGGTGCAGAGGGTGCTGGAGAAAGCCTGAAAACCGTTTTTCGCGGCTATCAGTGCGACTTTTTCAAAACGCAGCCGGTAACAGATTGCGCAGCGCCCTGGCGGAAGCTGGCTCTGGGCGGTTTTTCGACAGAAATCACCAAGTCCATACCCGTCTTCAATGATTGCCGGCAGATTTAATCTTTCCGCGATCAACTGTACAGACTTTAGACGGCGACGGTATTCAATAAGCGGATGGATGTTGGGGTTGAACCAGAGTGCGGTGCATTCCAGCTCCGGCTCGTGCTGCAGGCCGTTAAGTGCCTTGAGCCAGCATTGCGCACAGCAGACATGCAGTAGAATTTTCATAGTAATTACCGTCCTTAATCTGTAGAATATTCATTGCTTATTATATGCATAATTATATGATATTTAATAGGGTTTTTGCTGTTCCGTGATTTTCATTTACCTGCCTGCGAAGGATTATATATGAGTAAAGCCGTGCCAGTGCCGCCGGAAAATGCGCACACCATGAAGTACCGCGTCCCGTATTCCGAGACCGACGCGATGGGAAGGGTTTATTACGCCAATTATCTTGTCTGGTTTGAGCGCGGCCGAACTGAGATGCTGCGCAGTATGGGGTATGCCTATAAGGATCTGGAGGAGCGTGGCGTTCTTCTGCCGGTCCGCCAGTGTAATACCAGATACCTCGGTTTTGCGCAGTATGATGATGAGATCCTTCTGGCTACCTGGGTGAGTGATCTGCGCCGCGCCCGCATTGAGTTCACGACTATGGCCTTTAATCCGGATTACTCAAAACCCATTACCCTCGGGGTTGTCGAGCTTGCCTGCGTAAACCGTGATGGCAAGCCGATGCAATTTCCTGAAGAGATCTCAACTGCTTTTAGTAAATACTCAATCACGGGAAGCTGAGTTAATGCGATATCTTTTTCTTTTGGTTCTGCTCCTTCTTGCTGCTTCACCGGCCTTTGCTGCTGAGGGTGAAGAAGGGTTGGTGCGTAATGAACTTGAAGAAGCCCGCAACGCGGATACGCCCGAGAAGATCGACGCCAATTTTGATATTATCGAGCGTCTCTATAAAGGCGGCAGTTATATGCAGACCCGCCAGGTCTGTCGGGAGCTGCTTAACAATAAGTACTTCTCATCTATTCCTCCGGTCAACCGTGAGGGGCTTGAGTTTTCACCGATATCTGACACGGTGCTTGACAGTATTGACAGCAAATACACCCATCTACTCAATGTCCGCGCCAGCCGCCAGTTGAAGCGGGAGATGGTTCTCTATTATATGGCCAGCGCGCTTTATCAGGATTCCATCATCAAGGGCAATAACGAGGGCGTGCGCGAGGCGATAAAAGAGTTTTCATATCTTGCCAAAAATCTTTATCTCTTCGACTCTCCACAGTATCAGGCCGAGGCGTATTACTGGCAGGGCAAGGGATATTTTTATCTGGGTGAGTATAATTCGGCGATCAGGGTTCTTGGGCTGGTCGCGGCTAACAACCCCGGTTCCGAGCTTGATATCAAATCCTCGCTTCTGCTTGCTGACGCGCTGAAAAATCTTGCCGACATTGTCGGTAACAAACCAAATGACCGCCCCGGCCGCAGCCCGCTTGACCTTCCCGATGATCCGATGAAGGTTCTGAAAACGCGGGCGACCCTGCTGCGTGAAGCCGAGCAGGAGCTGTCGAAGATTTTCACCAATCACCCCCAGAGCCGTTATGATGCCGGAACCGAGCTGCGTCTGATCGAGTTGCGCTTCCAGCTTAAAGAATATGAAGACACCGAGCGCCTCGCCGGAGACCTTTTAAAACGCGCCACCCCCGGCAGCGAGAATTACGCCATGGCTTCATATTATCAGGCCAACGCCGTCTACCTGCAGGGACGTATTCAGGAAGCGGTCGAGCTTTTCCGCAAAGCAATCGAGGTCAATAAAAACGCTTCCGCCAATATTCGGGCAGACCTGTTGTACGGTTACGGCTGGGCTAATGCGCGGCTTGCCCAGTCATCAAGTCCTGAAAACCGCCTGGTCAACCTCACCCGCGCGCAGGCGGCTCTGCGGCAGGCAATTAAACTGATGAAGTTCGGGCGCAAGCGTCAGGACGCGGTGATTAATCTTGCCCCTGTTCTTATCGAGATGGGGCTGTACAAGGACGCGATGGAGTATCTGCGTGATCTTCTGACCGAGCCGCGCCTGCGACTGCAGGCTAATTATCTTGCCGGGCTTGCGGCAAAGGGACTTGGAAATTTTGATGCGGCAACCAGATATTTTAACGCCGTTATCGAGTACTCTGGCGGTAACACCGGGATGCGTGAAGGTCTTGATGCGATGCTTGCCCTGGCCGAGCTTGAACGTGACCGCAGTGCTTATGCCGAGTCGTATGAGTATTACCGTCAGGCACAGATTATTGCCGCCCGCCAGCGCCAGTTTGATCTTGTGGCCAAGGCGTCATTAGGTATGGCGGTTGCTGCGGCCGAACTTGGCGTTTATGACAGTAGCCGCCGGCAGGAAGCCGCAAGGAGGCTTGGCGAGTCAATTGTCGCACTGACGGCCGTTTCTTCGGGCGGCTCAGGTGATATCCATACGGTCGCCAATATTGTCGAGTTCCGGGCCAGCGCGTTGGAGCAGTGGAGTACCGCCGGCCCTGAGCAGCTTGATGTGGCTTCTGACATTCTTAACAATCTCAAGGGGCGCCTTCTGCCGCGCCTGCGCGAGGATGAGCTGAAGTATGTGCAGGGAAAGGTCCTTTATCTCAAGGCGCGGAATATGCGTGATGCCAAACCGCTTAATTTCAACAGCAAGATTTCTGATTATGATCCGGTCTTCCACGCTTATGTAGAGGCTGAGAATATTCTGATAAATTCACTGCAGGCCAATCCGCGCGGTTCTATCTCGCCGCGTGCGCGTTATCTTCTGGGCAGCATTTATAATTCTGTAGCCGAGCTTAAAATGGAACTGGCAAATTTCTGGCGCTCACGCGGTCTTGGCGCGGAAGCGGTTACCTTTGAGGAAGAAGGCGCGGAGAATTACACCAAGGCTGTAAAACCGTTGAGCCTGACAATCGTCGACTCGGTCAATGACCCGCAGTTGCGGATCGAGGCCAGAGCTTTGATCGGTAAAATTTACCTCGCGCTTGGGCAGTATAACGACGACCCTGTCCAGTTTGAAAAGGGTCTCGATGAATTCACCATCCTAGTAAACGAACCGACCATCAGCCCTGAGCGCAAGCTTGAAGCCGTGCGTGATATGGCCACGGCTCTGGCTGAGAAAAAACGCAAACAGGATGCGGTTACGCTTCTTCTGCCTTATGTCAAACGTGACATGCTCTCGGCGATTCAGGCTGCCAATATTTTGCTTGAACTGCGCCAGACGAGAAAGGCTTATGAACTGCTTGTGGAGGGTATCTCTGCCGCGCGCGAACGTGACGGTGCCGATTCCGAGATGATTCCGGAAGCGGTTTACCTCGCCCACTCCCTTGGTCTAAAGCACGCTGGCGATATTGTCCGCAGTAAAGCCGAGATCCCGACGCAGGAGGAAATTTCCGCCGACGCTCTGATGCGCCTCAGTGAACAGTTCCCCGGCAGCCGCTGGGCGAGCCAGGGATTGCTTCTGCTTGGTGACTGGATGCTGGCGCGGGGTAAGTGGAAGCTTGCTGTTGAGAAAGCTGATGCCGGCATCTCCAAACTCATCAATGACCCGCGGGCGGTTGTCACGGTTCAGGCTCTTTATATCCTCAAGGGCAGGGCGTTGCTTGAGGGGGGACGGGCTTCTGGCGACAAGAATCTCTTTGAAGAGGCGCGGGTTGAATTTGCCCGGGCCGAGAGAGCCGCGACCAGAAGCAAACTCGGCCGCGCCCAGCGGGCGGAGGCGATACGCGAGCAGGGTAATGCCTACGCCGCGCTTGGTGATATTCAGGAAGCTCTGCGTTATTACGGACGGGTCTTCTCGATTTTCTATAACGAATACCAGCAGGCTGACCTTGCCCGGATAGCCGCGGCAAAGATTCACGCCTCGCGCGGAAATTATGATCTGGCGGTAAAAATCCTTGATGGCGGACTCGACCAGAAGATGATCTGGCAATATAAAGAGGAGTACCTTAAAAAGATCAAGCAGCAGGATGAGGGGAGCAGGTAATGCAGGCCAGAATCCGTGAAGTTTTAGAACGCCGCCGTAATGGCTGGCTGCCTGGTTTGCTCCGGGCTGCGCTCTACCCCTTCGGGCTGACCTACGGGATAATCGGCAAGATACGCCGCAGATTGTATTCCTACAACTGGTTCTTGCGCCACCGCTCACCGCTTCCGGTCATCAGTATCGGTAATATCACCGCGGGCGGCACCGGCAAGACTCCCTTTGTTATCATGATCTGCCGACTCCTCAAAATCATGGGGCGCAAACCGGCGATACTTCTGCGTGGTTACAAATCTTCAAACCCTGATGATTCGGATGAAGCCAGACTGTATAAAAAACTATGTCCTGAATTTGGTGTTTTTGCCGGTGCAGACCGGGTTCGCTCATGTCTAAGGGCGCAGGAAGCGGGGTATGATGTACTGGTGCTTGATGACGGTTTTCAGCATCTGAAACTGATGCGCGATATGGATATTGTCCTGCTTGATTCGACCTGTCCCTTCGGCGGGGGGATGCCGCTGCCGGCCGGGTTACTGCGGGAGTTTCGCGCGGTTCTTTCTGTTGCCGATCTGATTTGCCTGACGCGCACCGATCAGGTAAGCGCGGGAACGATTGAATTGATTTCTGAGCGGGTGCATGATATTTGCCCGAACACGACAGTCCTCTCAGCGGTGCATCGCCCGGTGCGCCTGACAACCCTTGCCGGACATAATGTACGCCTTGATTCACTGGTCGGGCAGAAGGTGATTGCCCTTAGCGGAATAGGGCGTCCCGATTCATTTGCCGCGACCCTGCGTGATCTTGGCGCGGAGGTTATCCACTGCCTTGATTTTGCCGACCACGCCGATTATACAAAAGAAATGATCGAGCGTGAGGTTGTCAGATATGCGGCTTCTGCGTTGATTGTAATTACTGAAAAAGACGCGGTCAAAATTTCCAAGGTACTTCCCCCTGAACTTCAGGATTGTGTCTGCTCGCTTGCCGTAGAGATGCGTATTTCAAATATGCCACTGCTGCGCGAGCGCTTATTTAAGGCGCTTGCCGATTCTCCCCGCGTCTGAAATGGCTTGAAGTCCTCTTTTGCCAAAAATAAAACCTGCCGTTTAACAGGCAGGTTTTAAGTTGAAATAGTTATCGTCGCGTTTTTTAAAACAGCCTTAGTTAATGCTGCAGTTGAAGAGATGCAGTATCTGTGAGTTGGTGTCATTGACTTTTCTGGCGCTGAAACGGTCGCTGGTTGCGCTTTCTTTCTTTGTTTCCTGCGGCTTTGCCAGAAGCGCGGTACGGCCGGTCGTGTCATCCTGCGACTGGGTGCAGCTGGCGCCGGTGATTTCATAAAGAATCGCCTGCCCGCCCTTGCTGACTGTCACGCTCTCGCTCATATAACCGCCGACAACCTTGCTGCCGTGTCCCAGCACGCCATTAAGGTGCAGGGTCGGTTTGCCTTCACCGTTAACCGCCAGCAGGCCGATCGCGGAACCTTCATAAGTGGCGTCGATACTGATCTTGTCACTGTCTGCCGCGCCGATACCGGCTTTGAGCGATCCCTTACCAAGCATACCGGTGAAATTAAGGTAGCCGGTTGCGATGCCGTTGTCTGCGGCAAAGTCCTCAGTGCATTTGACAAGGTCGTCGCCTTCTTCAAACTGCAGAACAAAAACTCTGCCGATCTCGCCCTCTGTATATTTCATAAACTCTCCTTCAGTTTCAAATTCATTTTTTCTGTTTGTCCGCCTGTTCTTCCAGGCAGTTGTTGACGGTATCAATCAGATCCCGGTTCTTTATTGGCTTGGGCAGGAATCTAGTAGTGCCAAGCTTGAGGATTTCAACAATGTCATTAAACGGGACAAAGCCTGAAATAAGAATTACCGGCAGATCTTTGATATGGTCCTGTTTACGTATTTTAGTAACCAGTTCCCTGCCGTCAAGCTCAGGCATTATAATGTCACTGATAAGCAGGTCAAAGTCCTGGTTATCAATAATGACTTCTTCCGCCAGCCGACCATTACTGACTGTAATGACAAAATGCCCTTCACCCTCAAGGCTCGTTTTCATTATCTGCCTGAGCATCGGCTCGTCTTCGGCAACTATTATCCGGGCCATATAAAACTCCGTAATTATCCTCTGCTTTAGTAATTACAATTTATTTTACCCGGATTGTCAAGATAAATCAGAGTAATTCCGCCGCAACCGCCGAAAGAGAACTGCGCTCGCTGCGGTGGAGGGTCACGTGTCCGTGCAATGAGCTTTCCTTTAGACGCTCTACCGCGTAGCTCAGCCCGTTACTTTCCGCGTCCAGATACGGGTTGTCAATCTGCTGCGGGTCACCGGTCAGCACCATCTTCGTCCCCTCACCGGCGCGGCTGATGATTGTCTTGACTTCATGCGGTGTCAGGTTCTGCGCTTCATCGACAATAATATACTGTTTCGGGATCGACCGGCCGCGGATATAGGTCAGCGCCTCAAGTTCGATATCCCCCTCATCAATGAGCTGTTCTACCCGCTTGTGCGCGCCGATAGTGTCCGGGTCGTCATGCCCTCCGCTCATCAGGTAGGTCAGGTTGTCAAAGATCGGCTGCATCCAGTGTGCGAGCTTGTTGTCTTTTGTTCCCGGCAGATAGCCGATATCCTTACCCATCGGAATAATCGGGCGCGTTACTAGGATTTTGTCATAAAGGTTGTTGGTAAACACCATCTCAAGGGCGGCCGCCAGTGCCAGCAGCGTCTTACCCGTACCCGCCTTACCCACAAGCGTCACAATCTGCACATTGGTGCTGAGCAGCAGTTCAAGGGCCATGCGCTGTTCTTTGCTGCGCGGCTTGATATTATAGCAATGCTCCGAAGCCGGCGAGAGCATCCCCACCTTGCCATGTCCGTCATGCTTGCCGATTGCCGAGTGCTTTTCATTTGCCGCGTCCTGCAGGAGGACAAACTGGTTGGGATACAGCTCCTCCTCAATTGGCGCGTGATGCTCCTCGTAGAATTTATCAACAATATTAGGCGCGACATGGATCGTCTTGAGCCCCGAATACAGATCGTCAAAGCTGACCTTCTGCCCCTCGAGGTCCTGCACTTCAAGGCCAAGGGCGCTTGCTTTAAGACGGCAGTTAATGTCTTTTGAAACAAAGATTACCACTGCGTTCGGGTCACTCTTTTTAAGCTGGCGGTGCAGGTGGTAGGCAACACCGATAATCCGGTTATCAGCGTATTTTCTGGTCAGCCCTGTTTCCTCAACGAGGTCTTTACCGACCATGATGCGCAGGGTGCCGCCGTTATCCATATCCACTCCCGAACGCAGGCTGCCACGCAGGCGCAGTTTATCCAGCTCCCTGATAACGTGCCGCGCATTTCTGCCCAATTCGTCATTATGGGTCTTGAACTTGTCCAGTTCCTCAATAACCGCCATCGGCAGTACGATGATATTTTCCTCAAACTGGTGGAACGATTCCGGGTTGTGCAGGAGAACGTTGGTGTCAAGAACGAATGTTTTACGCATGATATCCCTTTCTAAGCAGGGGGTTATTGCGGCTGATTGCGGCGTTTTAAAAGTGTCTGGTAGAACATGTTCGCTGATGCCCCGCCAAAGGAAATTCCCAGCGCCACCGCTTCTGAAATTTCCAGCGCACTTGCTCCGGCCTTTTGTGCAGCCTCTGTATTAATAATAACACACTCTTCGCATTTGTGCGATACCGACAAAGCCAGGGCGATAAGTTTTTTATTTTTTATATCAAGTGCGCCTGGGTTGTTTACCGCCGCCATATATGCGCCAAATTCTGATGCGGCAGCAGCTTTGACCAATCCGCTAACGCTTTTTACTGGATCAATTGCACCACTGCAGCAGGCTGAAGCATTCTGCGGATTTTTATTATTTTTTTCCGCTCCGCCGTCACTGCAGCAACAGGAATTTCCCCCGGTGCTGGTCTCATAAGCCGCGCCGTTCTCAGAAATTTTGTCAATGCTCCCATTATTTCCGTTACAGCAACATTCCGAAGACAGCTCCTGTACATCATCTATTTCATCTGCAGCGGTGTTTCTGAAATCCGCCTTTGCATAAAGCCCGTCAAGATCAATCCCCGCACCGCCAGAAATCTTTATCAGTCCCGCTTCATTACTGCCGGTCACCGAGCCGATCTTCTTCACCCACGCATTACCGCTCCTGCGCAGGTCATGAATATAGCTTTCCGCTTTATCTTCAGGCAGGAAGACCAGAAGCCCGCCGCTGGTTTCCGGGCCAAAGAGAATATTCTGCAATCGCTCAGGCAGGCCGCCAAAGTCAAGCAGCGCCGCGTCAACCGACTCGCGGTTACGCTCCACCGCCCCCGGAAACGCGTCACACGCCGCATAGGAGAGTACCTGCGAGAATAATGGCAGCTCATCAAAATCTAGCGTGGCCTCAATACCGGATTTGCTGACGATATTCGCCAGATGCCCAAGCAGCGAGAAGCCGGTAATGTCGGTAGCCGCCGTAGCACCGTATTTCTGCATCAGCTCGCCTTCAGTCTTGTTTAGATGAATCATCGCCGCGGCGATCTCGTCCTGCTCATGCCGGGATGCCCACCCCATCTGCGCGGCAAAGGCGGTGATGCCATTGCCAAGCGGCTTGGTCAGAATTATCACATCGCCAACTTCCGCCCCCGCGTGCTGCATGAACTTGCCCGCGCCCGCCGTACCAAGCACCGCAAAGCCGCACTTGATCTCTTCATCATTAATGCTATGCCCGCCGATAACGCTTACCCCCGCCTCAGCCATCTTGTCGATGCCGCCACGCAGAATCTTGCGCATCACCTCCGGCGCAAGCGTATGGATCGGAAAGCCGACAATCGAGAGCGCCGACTCGGCCTTCGCTCCCATCGCATAAATATCACTGAGACTGTTGGCCGCCGCAATCTGCCCGAAGGTGTACGGGTCATCAACAGACGGCGCAAAGACATCAACCGTCAAAACCGTCGCCGTGTCCTCCGTGAGCATGATAATCCCCGCATCATCCCCGGCACTCCGGCCGACAACTACCCGCGGATCATCAATATCCGGCAAGCCCGCCAAAGCCTCCGCCAGTTCCTTGCGTCCGATCTTTGAAGCACACCCGGCCGCGCGCACATGCTCCGTAAGGCGCACCGGCCCCTCAGAGACCGGCAATCTCTCGCCGGCGCACTCGCAGATATTCTTCTCTTTAAATAAAGGGCAGGGGCAGGGCTTTTGCGGATCACAGACACAATGCCCGAGGGAGATGGATCGTTGCATGATTCGTTTGCGTTTTGCTGCTTGCTCTGGTGTCATTATTACCCCTTAATCGTTGTTAGAGCTTATTATCATAATTTCCCGTATCCGGTGCAAGTTGAAAAAACGTTAGCCGAATATTTCTTCAATATTTTCCAGAGCTGTATGTCAGGCTGCTACAATATTTCCTTCGTGTGTATAGTTTTACTTGCGCTTTTGCCGCGTTTGCTTATTATTTACGGCAGAAATTGAAAGTCTGATTTGGCGTAGTGGCAATATAAAAATAAAAAAACAGGAGCTCAGGTGCGTTTTTTTCCTACGATTGCACAACACATGATATTCGCGTTTGTTTTACTTGCGGGCTATGTTTTTGCTGGTGAGATTCCGCTGATTGCCCAGGCGATGAAGCCCTTTGTCTTTATCTCCGGCGGCAGTGGCGCGATAATTTCTGAAGACGGTTTTATCATCACCAACAACCACGTTGTCGCGCAAGGCGAGACCTTTGGCGTGGCTCTCAGTGACGGGCGGACTTTTTCTGCCGAGGTCGTCGGGCGTGACCGGCAGGGGGATCTCGCGCTGCTGCGGATTAATGGCGCAAAAGGGCTTACCCCCTACAAACTCGGCGACTCCGACAAACTGCAGATCGGCCAGAGCTGCTACGCCCTTGGCAATCCGTTATCACTAGGCGCTGATGACCGCCGCCCGAGTGTCAGTAAAGGCGTTATCTCTGCCCTGCACCAGTTCCGCCGCAGCTATACCGACGCGATAGTCGTAGACGCGGCAATCAACCCCGGCAACTCCGGCGGCCCTCTTATTAATGACGCCGGTGAGCTTATCGGCATCAACGGCATGACCCAGACCCGCATGGGCATGAAGAGTAACACCGGTGTCGGCTACGCAATCGGCATCAACCAGATCAAGCTCTGGCTGCCTTATCTGCGCAACGCCGCAGGCGGAAATGTCTTCCACGGCCGCCTGACCGGACTTGAGCTTGAGGATAAAATCACTGATTCCGGCGGCGCGCAGCAGGCGGGGGTGAGCGTAAAGTCTGTCGCTCCAAACAGTCCCGCCGCGCACGCAGGTTTTAAGGCAGGTGATACCGTCATCAGTTTCATGGATTACCACATTCCGACAGTTGCGCGTTTTAACAGTATTCAGGGCTTATACCCGGCCGGAAACTCACTTCATGCCGAGGTCGAAAATGTCGGCCAGAAGCGTCGGCTCAATTTCCCGCTGCCAGCCCTGCGCCCGTGGAAACAGGCTTTCACTTTAGCTCGACCCGAATCAGGCGACAAATACCCGAAAATCGGCGCCGTAATCAACAATTCCGCCGCTGATATCGCCGGACTCAAGGCTGGGGATTTTATCACTGAAATCGGTTCAATGCCGGTCAGTATCAGCGCCATTGCCAGAGTCGGACAGTACTTTGCCAACCTCTCCGCCGGTGACACAATTACCCTAACCGTCCAGCGCGGAATTTCTTTCCTTGATATTTTTTTCACCGCCGAGTAAAATATAAATGATACCAGTTTTGAGTGATTTTATGCTCAAAACGACAGTAAATACCGTCAGAGTATATTTTAACCTTTTAAAGAGTCAGGAGTTATCATGGACTTTATCATATCATTTTTAACCTCCATCTGGAATACGCTGGGATTGATGGCGCCGTATCTTCTTCTGGGTTATCTGGTTGCGGGGATCTTGTCAATATTTATCACGCCGGAGCTGGTTGAGCGGCATCTCGGTGGCGGTAGTCTGGCATCAACGGTTAAGGCGGCGCTGCTTGGTATGCCTTTACCGCTCTGTTCATGCGGGGTTATCCCGGTTACGGCGTCTCTGCGCAAGCACGGGGCGGGGCGGGGCGCTACGGCGTCGTTTCTGATCTCTACGCCGACAACCGGTGTCGATTCGATCATGGCGGCGTGGAGTATGCTCGGCCCATTATTCTCCTTATACCGTGCGTTTCTTGCGGTTGTGATCGGCATTTTCGGCGGCATCCTGGCGAACTTTTTCGGTGAGAAGGACGTCGAGGAGTTTGTCGAGAAAAAAGAGGAAGGCTCATGCTGCTCGGAACACGGGCCAACCCATGAGAAACTTTCCATCCCTCAGGCCGTTCTCAAGGCTCTGCGCTACGGGCTGGTTCGCCTGCCTAAAGACATCGGCAAACCTCTGGCAATCGGTATTCTGGTCGCCGGTATAATTTCCGCGCTTGTTGACACCGGTATCGTCAATGAATTTCTCGGCGGCGGCTTTGGCACGATGCTGATAATGCTGGTTATCGGTATCCCGCTTTATGTCTGTTCTACTGCCTCAATTCCGCTGGCAATCGGTTTTATCGCCCTTGGCGCAAGTCCGGGTGCGGCGCTGGTCTTTCTCGTTTCAGGCCCGGCCACAAATGCCGCGACGCTGACCGTTCTCTGGAAGATGATCGGCAAGAGGTCAACAATTGCGGTGCTTCTGGCAATTGTTATCGGTGCGGTTCTGGGTGGCGTGCTGCTTGACTATATCTGGACGGTCTTTAACTTCGTCCCGCCAGCCGAGATGGTGCACCGGCATGCAGAAACGTCCGGCTGGCTGCCTGATCTGGCTGCTGTAGCGCTAATACTTGTCCAGCTTCACAGCGCCTTTTCCGGTAAAATCAAGGGCTGGTTCAGTGGCGCTCCTGCCCCGGCAGAAAGCTGCTGCTCACATGAAAGCCAGAGCGCACCGGTCGTTAGCCACGCTACAGCTTCATCCTGCTGCAGTCATGGTGAGAGCCAAGAGGCAAAGTCTTCAGGCAGCTGCTCGGAAAAAACTCCGCCAGTAAAAGAATCCTCCTGCTGCTCAGAGCATAAACCGGAGAAATCTTCAGGCTGCTGCTGCAGTGGCGACAAGGAAACAGAAAATAAAGATGACCATTCCTGCTGCTCCGGTCATGAAGACAAAACGGAAAAATCTGACTGCTGCTCTGGCAAAGATGAAAAATCAGAAAAAAATGATTGCTGTTCAGGCGAGAAGAAGGACGAAGACAAAAAAGACAGCGGTGGTTCCTGCTGCTGTCACTGAATGTCAGGCATTGCAATTAATCTGAAAATAAAGGGCAGCTCACAATTCAAGTGACTGCCCTTTATTTTGTATATTCAAGTTATTGTTCGCGTGATTAAAAATGCTTAATTCTCAATAACCTTCATCCGCTGCCATTTTCCCCGGCGGTAGCGGATATAGAATAACGCACTCGCTACAGCCGCGTAGCCGACATAAATCTTCCACAACGTCCAGACCTCTACATGGAAGTACCTGTATGAGATATAACAGGGCAGGGCAAAGACCAGCCAGGCAATGGTAATCCCCATCCACATGCTGTACTTGGTGTCCCCCGCGCCCTTGATCGCCGAATTATAGAGAATAAACATCCCGTCAAGGAAGAGGAAACAGGCCATATACCGGAACATCGTCTTGCCGACTGCGTATACCGCCTGCGGGTCTTCAACCCCGCGTAGCGGGAAGAGTGAGAGCAGCGTATCCGGGAATAGATTAAACATGATTCCCATAAAGGCCATATAAGTCAGAACGATAAAGAGACAGCTCCGTACCGCCTTTAAGGCCAGCTTGACCTTCCCCGCGCCGATACATTGCCCGACAAAGATACTCGCCGTCATTCCAAGCCCCGTCATCGGGATAAAGGCAATCGCGTTGACCGAGAAGGTCGCAGAACTTGCCATCGCCACCACCGGATTAATTCCGCTTAAGATATTTACAAAAACGCTGAATGAGGCGATATCAAGGATAAAATGCACTCCGCTTGGCATGCCGAACTTGATAAGCCGCCAGAAAAGCTGCGGATCAAAGAGTTTTTTCGGTAGCGTGTTATATTTTTCGCGGTTATTCTTGCGCAGCACCAGAAACAGCGCCACCAGTAAAACCGAGCACCCCGAAATACCCGTACCAAGACCCGCCCCGACTATGCCATATGCCTTGTCGCCGATACCCGGAAGATGATGCGTAACGCCGCCGATAGTCAGCTCTACCCCCTTATCGCCGAAGATCAGCACATAGTTGGCAACAACATTGACTATCGTGCCGAAAAGCTCCAACCCCGCCACCACCCACGTCTTGCCCCGGCCGTTCCAGAAAGAGAGAACCGCCGCATTAATAATGAAAAATATCGAAGTACCGGTGATAATTCGGAAATAGCTGACCTCATACGAGAGCAGTTCCGTCGATTTTTTAGCCCCCTCAGAATCGGTAAATACAGAATTTAAAGCAGTTATGAAGTTTTCACCCCAGAAATAACCGCTGCCGACAATCAGCCCGCCGATGACGCTTAAGAATATCCCCTGCCAGATCGCCGGCCCCACCCGCTCGGGGCGGTCAGCTCCGATATACTGGGCGACAAAGGAGTTGGTATACATCGCCGTGCCAAGCCAGAAGCTCATCATCGTGAAGGCGATAACGCCAGAGGAGAGCGCCGCCGCCAGCGCCAGACCATCATAATGCGAGAGCATCAGCCGGTCGGTGAATAATTTTATGGCGTGTCCGGAAGCGGCGATAATCAGCGGCAGAGCCACTCTGACCGCCTCCCAGACCGAGCCATTTTTTATGGAAATCGTATTATCCTGCATTTTGCTCATATCCTTGTAATTGTAAAAACTAGTATATGATTTTTGCTAGTTGGTTAAAACCCCTTGAAAAAAAAATAAAAAACCAGACAATTAGTGATAATTGAATTTATTCTGTCTACCGAAACTGGAGATATCTCTGATGTTTGAAAAATTCACGGATCGAGCGCGAAAAGTTATAAATCTTGCCAGACAGGAGGCTGAACGCCTCGGGCATGAGTTTATAGGGACCGAGCATATCCTGCTTGGACTCGTCAAGGAAGGCTCGGGGGTTGCCGCCAATGTCCTTGAGATCCTCAATGTTGATCTTGAGAAGGTGCGTATCGAGGTTGAGAAGTATGTCATCTCCTCAGGCGAGACCAAGAGCGCAAGCACCTCTCTGCCCTTTACGCCAAAGGCCAAAAAGGTTCTTGAACTGGCCATGGAAGAAGCGCGCAATCTCGACCACAACTATATCGGTACCGAGCATCTCCTGCTTGGATTGCTGCGTGAGAGCGAAGGAATGGCCGCGCAGGTTCTGCTTAATCTTGACGTACGCCTTGAGGATGTACGCGCGGAGGTTATGGAACTTCTCGGCGCTGAACCGATGACTGATTCCCAGCCACGTCCGGAACATACCAGCAGCTCATCCGCTTCATCGTCAAGCTCACAGCCGGCCGGCGAAAGCCCGACTCCGGCGCTTGATTCCTTTGGCCGCGACCTGACAGCGCTTGCCAAAGAAAGCAAGCTTGACCCGGTTATCGGCCGGCAGAAAGAGATCACCCGCGTACTGCAGATATTGTCGCGCCGTACCAAGAATAATCCGGTTCTACTTGGTGAAGCCGGTGTCGGTAAGACAGCGATCGTTGAAGGGCTTGCCCAGGACATCGTTTCCGGTAACGTCCCGGAACTGCTGCTTGAGAAGCGTATTGTCGTTCTTGACCTTGCGATGATGGTTGCCGGTACCAAATACCGCGGCCAGTTTGAGGAGCGCATCAAGGCGGTCATGACTGAAGTGCGCCGCGCGAGAAATGTGATCCTGTTCATTGACGAGCTGCACACCCTTGTCGGTGCCGGTGGCGCGGAAGGTTCAATTGACGCGTCCAATGTTCTGAAGCCTGCCATGGCCCGCGGCGAGGTGCAGTGTGTTGGTGCGACGACTCTTGATGAATACCGCAAATATATTGAAAAAGACACCGCGCTTGCCCGCCGGTTCCAGACCATCATGGTCAACCCGCCAAGCAGCGATGAAGCAGTCGAAATCTTAAAGGGCCTGCGTGACCGTTACGAAGCCCACCACAAGGTTCAGATTACTGACGATGCGATTGCTGAAGCCGTCAAGCTCAGTGAGCGTTATATTAGTGGCCGTTTTCTGCCTGACAAGGCAATTGACGTTATTGACGAATCCGGTTCACGGGTTCGCCTTGAGAGCATGACCCGTCCACCGGATCTTACCGAGATCGAAAAGGAGATTGCCAATCTTGAACGTGAAAAGAATGAAGCGGTTGCAGCGCAGGAGTTTGAGAAGGCTGCAGACCTCCGCGACCAGGCCGAGCGTAAGAAGGCCGAGAAAAAGAAGATTCAGGAAGAGTGGCGTGAGAACTCCAGCGAAATGCAGGGAGTGGTCGATGAGGAAGTGGTGGCGCAGGTTGTATGCTCAATGACCGGTATTCCGCTCTCGCGTCTTGAAGAGAAAGAGACCGAACGTCTGCTGCAGATGGAGGAAGAACTCCACAAGAAGGTTATCAGCCAGGACGAGGCGATTTCGGCGATTTCACGTTGTCTGCGCCGAAGCCGCGCGGGTATGAAAGACCCCCGCCGCCCGATGGGTTCATTCATGTTCCTCGGCCCGACCGGTGTTGGTAAGACCCTTCTTGCCAAGGCACTTGCCGACTTTATGTTCGGCGATGAAGACGCTCTTATTCAGGTTGACATGTCTGAGTATATGGAGAAGCACGCTGTCAGCCGGCTCGTTGGCGCCCCTCCCGGCTACGTCGGTTTTGAGGAAGGCGGTCAGCTTACTGAAAAAGTCCGCCGCCGTCCGTACGCGGTTGTCCTTATCGACGAGCTTGAGAAGGCACATTCAGATATCTTTAATATCCTGTTGCAGATCATGGAAGAAGGCCAGCTCACAGACAGCTACGGCCGCAAGGTTGACTTCAGAAACACCATTCTGATTCTGACCAGTAACGTCGGTGCCGACCTTATCAAGAATCAGGGCAGCCTCGGCTTTGGCAAGCGTGGCAGCGAGTCAGTTCACGACCGTCTCAAGCAGTCACTTGAAGAAGCAGTCGAGAACTATTTCCGTCCTGAATTCATCAACCGTCTTGATGAGCTTGTGATCTTCCGCTACCTTGAGCGCAAGGATCTTGAGAAGATCATCGATATCGAGATCTCCGGTGTGCGTAACCGCATGCGGGACCTTGATATGGATATCGAACTGACCGCCGAGGCGAAAGAGTTTCTCATTGACAAGGGCTATAATCAGGACTTTGGCGCCCGTCCTCTGCGCCGCGCAATCGGCCAGTTTGTTGAAGACCCGATTGCCGAGGAGATCCTGCGCCGTCGCTTCAGTACGGGTCTGAAGGTTGTCGTTGATGTCAAGGACGAGCATCTTGAGTTCAAAGAAGAACCGCTCAAGGATTCTGACGATAAGAGTGGCGTCAAAGAAGTTGAGGCTGTCGCGGTTGACTCTGAAGCAGCGACTGAGCCGGAGTCAGATGATTCCGGGCAGGCTGCTGAGAAAGAGGGCGACTAGCAATTTACAATCAACCGGAGCCAGCCCCAGAAATTGCGGCTGGCTTCGTTTTTATTTACACGTTTTTTGGGGAGACGGGTGTGAAAAAAATTATTGCCGGGGTATTTGTTTTTGCGGTGCTTTTTTCGGCTGGCTGTATGGACGGTGCCAAAGCCAAGTACGATGATATTAATAACAATGAAACAGTCAAGGCCGGCAAGAAGGTCTGGAATGTCATCAATTTCGGGTTGAATGTAACCAACCCTCTCTACTACGCCGAGAAAGGCGCATCCTATGCTTATGACAAGTATAAGGACGGTAAAAAAGATAAAGAACAATAACATGAAAAATATATTAATGATAACGCTTCTGGTCTCTGCGGCTTTTCTTACTGGCTGCGTGGTCGGGGTTGAGAGTGTCGGCGACGCTCCGGTAAGTAATTACAACCCCGGCGATGACACAGCCGAGCGGATGTACACCCCGGCAATTCAGGAACGCGCCGCCGAGAATGCTGAAGAGAATAAGTCCTGGGAGGCAGGCGGCCGCCCTGCGCCAAGTGGCGGCTGGGAGCCGTATTGGGAATATTACTAATACCCTAAAACGCTGCTCAGATGATTAAACGTTTTTTAGAAAGTGACAGGTTTTAGCTTATGACATGGAATTTATTATTGGGTGCCGGTTCACAGATTGGGCTTGTACTTGTTTTTATAATTGCTGCCGGCATTGTTGTTATCGCCGGTCTGAAGCTTGGCGAGTACGGCGACGCGCTCGGTGAGCGTACCGGTATCGGCTCGGGCATTATCGGCCTGGTTTTTCTGGCGTTGGTTACAAGCCTGCCTGATCTGACTGTTTCGGTATCTGCGGCGATTGACGCGAGTGTCAGGGTAGCTGGGCTTAACCTGCAGGAAGCGCGCAAGGTTCTTAATACCGGGGCTGATCTTGCTGCCGGTAATCTGCTTGGCTCTGACCTTTTCAACCTGATGATCTTTGTGATTATTGATTTCTGTCAGGGCAAGGGCGCGCTGATTTACCGCCTGAGCCGCAAGAACATCCTCAGCGCGGCGTGCAGTCTCTTCCTGATGGGGATAATGATCTTCGGCTTTGCCCTTGATATGTCCCCGGCTGCGGATGTGCTGGTGCCTTACCTTGATGTCAGTCCGGCGATGCTGGTTATGCCTTTTGCCTATATCGGCTGTCTGGTTGTCCTCGGCAAGCTTGAGAACCGCGACCATGGCATGGACGGTGAGGACTTTGAAGCTGAGGACATCCTTACTGATGACAAACTTGTCGCGCTCTCGCCAGTGCGTTTTTATTCGGTGCTGGTGATTCTCTGCGTGCTGATTGTCGGCAGCGGTATCTGGATGTCCTTTATCGGCGAGAAGATGTCACAGCCTGCCGAGCTTGGCGGCTTCGGGCTTAACGCGAGCTTTATCGGCACGATCTTCCTGGCGATTGCTACCAGTCTTCCAGAGGTCGTGGTCTGTTACTCACTGGTGCGTCTCAAGGCTTATGACGCGGCTGCGGGTAATGTTCTTGGCAGCAATATCTTCAACCTTGCGGGGCTGTTTCTTGTTGACGTTGCGCTACGGGGCAACTCGCTGCTTGGCTGCATGAGCCACTCGCTGCTTGTTACCATGGCGCTGATTGTCGTCATCACCAATATCGTTATTATGGGACTGGTCATGCGTTCAAAGCGCAGTTTCCTGAATATCGGTTTTGATGTCTGGCTGATGATCCTCTTTTATATCGCCGGTAATATCGCCTTATACTTTTTGGGATAGACAAATATGAAAGACCGAGCATTAGTCGTTTTTTACATGTACATGCCTGAACTTTTCCAGAGCTTTCTGGTCATCGGTCTGGCGCTGGTTTTGTATTTCCTCTTCCGCTATTTCTTCAATATGCGTCCGGTCAACCGTCGCCTGCCGCATACGATTGTCATGATAACAATTCTGTTGCTGGCCGCACTCTTTCTCATTGATGTCTGGGGTGAGCGCCTGCCGGTTATCGGTTTTGTCGAGAAATATACCAAGCAGCTTCCGGGGTATTCGACTATAATCCTGCTCTCATTCTCGGGGCTGGCGTCATATCTGCTGCATCTTTCATTGCTGCGCCGCCTCTCTCGCGGTGATCAGGATCTGACGACCCTGCATAAGGTCCGCCGGGCTGCGCGCTGGGCTGGTCTGGGTTTGTTTATTATTCTCGCCGGAACAACGTTGATGATCTCTATCGGCTGGACGGAAGCTGGTACGTTTCTTGGTCTGGTCGGTGCGGGTATCGCGCTCTCGATGCAGGAGACGGTTCTCTGTATTGTCGGCTGGTTGCATATTATCGTCAACCGCGTTTATGATATCGGCGACCGCGTGGAGATCGACAACTATAAAGGCGACATCATCAACATCACCCTGACCCACACCCAGCTTCTTGAAGTTGGGGGCAGCTGGGTTTTCGGTGAGCAGAGTACCGGCCGCATCCATACCATCCCCAACAGCCAGGCCTTCCGTAACTCGGTCTTCAATTACACCTACGGCTTCCCGTTTGTCTGGAGTGAGATGGCAGTGACGGTTACCTATGAGAGTAACTGGCAGAAAGGCAAGCAGATCATGCTTGATATCGCCGCCGAGCGTTCCGATGAAATTATCTCCGAGGTCAAGAAGCGGATTGACGTCATGCAGAAGGATTTTGCCATTAATTTCCGCCACCTTACCCCGACTGTTTACACCACAATTCAGGACGCCGGAATCAGGCTTGAGCTGCGCTTCCTCAGCCCGGTTCGTGACCGGCGCGGGCGTGAGCATCTGATCGCGCAGGAAATTCTCAAGGCTTTTGACCATGAGAAGGACGTCGATTTTGCTTACCCCACAACCCGTATCTTCAGAATGAACGAAGAACACATGCCCAAAGGCAGAGGATTTGAACAATGAAGTTAGTACTTCTTCGCCACGGTGATGCCGTTAATTCCGCCCCCAGTGATTTCGAGCGCACTCTCACTGATAAAGGTGTCCAGCAGGCTGAGACCGTAGGGGATTTCTATAACTCTATCGGTATCAGGTTTACCCACATTTATTCCAGCCCGTATCTTCGCGCCAAAGAGACCGCCGAGATTGTTGCAAGCAGTCTTGAACAGGCGCCCGAGGTTATCCTCGAACGTGACCTTGGCTGCGGTATGGATTACCCCGATGCCTTTGCCATTCTGCGGCTTCTGCCTGAAGAATCGGTCGTGCTTTTTGTCGGGCATCAGCCGGATTTCGGTGCTTTCACCTCCTATCTGATCGGCAGTAACAGCGGCGGTAATTTCTCCTTCAAGAAAGCCTGCAGCGCCTTTTTTGAGATCTATCAATTCGCAATGGGCGGCGGACTGCTTGAAAGCTTTGTACCGGTCAAGACCATCAAGTCTCTCTCCTGCTGGGATAAAAACACCTCTAACATTTAACTAACTTGTTGTTTTATGCGTTTTAATCATAATGCTCCTTGTAATTTAAATATTGGTTTGATAAATATTTGCCGAATTTTACGGGGATAAAAATGTCCGAGAAGAAGAAGTTGTTATTCCTTTGCACCGGTAATTCATGCCGTAGCCAGATGGCTGAAGGATGGGCGAGGCATCTTAAGGGTGATCTCTTTGATGTGTACTCTGCCGGGATTGAAACACATGGGCTCAACCCGAACGCCGTCAGGGTCATGGCTGAGGCGGGGGTTGATATCTCTTCGCATAAGTCTCAGAATATCAGCGAGTTCGGTGATCTTGCCCTCGATTATGTTGTAACTGTCTGCGGGCATGCCAATGAAAATTGTCCGCTATTTACCGGTAACTGCAAGGTTGTCCATGTTGGTTTTCAGGACCCTCCGGCGATGGCAAAAGAGTTTACCGATGAAGAAGACCAGCTTGACTGCTATCGCAAGGTGCGCGACGAGATCAGGGCGTTTGTTGATAAATTGCCAGAAGGTCTTTAAATACATGGTGTTATAATTTCTTTCCGTCAGTAATGCGAGGGGACGGGGAAGAGAAGAGAAAAAGTAAAAAAGCAGCCTTCGGGTTGCTTTTTTGCTTTGGCTGAGATTTTTTCCGGTAAGCGGACAATAGTTCAGTAAATAATCAAAATTGATTATTTAATAATCATTTATGATTATTTGTTGGGGCTTGTTTGCTGGATGTTTTGTGGCTGAAGCGCGGATAGTCGGGCGGATTATTTCTGGCAGGAAATGGTGAAATAGAATTCCGGGTTCTTGCCCTTGCCTCCCAGAAATGGTGCGCGTGCCGGTGGCTTGTAGGGCAGGCCGGTAGACCTGATGGTTTCCTCGACCCGCTCAAGAATATTGGCGAGCGCTTCTTCCTTTACCCGGCCTTTCTTGCCTTTTTCCATCTCGTCACGTTCCGCTTCATACTGGGGCTTGAGGAGGCTTACAAGCCTTCCGCCGTCTTTAAGCAGCGACAAGGCTTTGGGGATTACCTTCTCCTGCTTAGTCCAGCCTACATCGCAGGTTACAATGTCAGCCAGCTCCGGGATTTCAACGTGCAGGGCGTTGGTGCGCTCCATTACCACTACGCGGGGATCGTTTCTGAGGGTCCAGGCGAGTGTCCCGTAGGAGGTGTCAACCGAATAAACCTTTACTGCGCCGCGCTGCAGCAGGCAATCGACAAAGCCCCCGACATTGCTGCCAAGGTCAACACAGACAGCCCCTTCAGGATTAACCCCGAAAGTGTCAAGCGCCCATGATAGTTTGTCACCTCCTCTGCCAACGAAAGACATTTATTATTTCCTTTTCTGCGCATCTGACCTGACGGCCTGCGGTTACAGATAATTGTTTAAACAACAAGTGGTTACAACCTGTACAAATTACCGGAACAATTGGTATAATAATATTGATTGGTGGGCTTGTGTAAATGAAATTTTAACATTAACGGGAAATTAGTTGACAGAATTGTACTCTTACGTGTAATATTATATTCTTAACATTCGCCCAGCAAGGAATTTTCTTTATGAATAATCGCCGTAAAGTTGTTCTGCCTTGCACTTGCGCAACAGTGCATACTATTCCTGATCCCGGGGCGACCACATACCTACGCTGCGAAACTACCGGCCATGTCCTTACTTATGAGTGCGAATGTTCTGAGGGGCATGTCCTGCGGGCCAACAGTAACAACGAGTACAAGCTTACCGGTGATGAGATTCTAGTCGGGCGCAAATCACAGCTTACAATTGATCATCCGGTACTTTCACGAAACCATTGCCGCTTTGTGCGTGACCAGAAGAGCGGCGAGTATTATATCTATGATCTGGGAAGCCGTAACGGTACCTGGGTCAATGAGAAGCAGATCACCGCTGAGGATGGCGGGATATTGCTCCATGGCGGGGATATGGTCAGGCTGGTTGATCTTAACTTCCGATATCTCTCGCCTGAGGGGAGCGGTTATCCGCCGTGTCCGCTTCTGTTTGACGACCTGCAGGGAACGGGGCTGGTATTCCCTGATCTTAAAACTGACGGTGATGACAAGCTTATCGGGCGTCTTCTTGGTGATTACCGGATTCTGGCGATTATCTCGCAGGGCGGCATGGGGCGGGTTTACCGTGCCGAGAAAGAAGCTAACGGAACGCCCTGCGTGGTCAAGACGATTCTGCCCAACAGCGGTGGAACCTCGTCAAATGAGCTGCTGCAGCGGTTTCTACTTGAAATGGAGCTGAGTCTCCATCTGCGCCATCCAAACATCATAACCTACTTTGATATCGGGCAGGTCGGTAAATCTCTTTATATCGCCATGGAGTACTTCCCGGGGCGTGATCTTAAGGACTGGTTTGAACATACTCCGGCGACGTATGAGCAGGTTGTCAATATCGGCAAGCAGGCCGCACTCGGGCTGGCGTACGCGCATAATCAGGGAGTTGTACACCGTGACATCAAGCCTGAGAATATCCTCTACAACTTCAAGGGGCAGGTCAAAATTATTGATTTTGGTGTTGCCAAGGGCGATGATGAGCCGTCAAATGATTCCGGTATTACGGTAACGGGGGCGTTTGTGGGGACATTGCGTTATATCTCGCCTGAACAGCTTGTCAAGAATGGTGAGGTCGATCACAAGTGTGATATCTACTCGCTTGGCTCGACTCTTTATTATTGCCTGGCCGGGCGTGCGCCGTTTGACAAGACCAATGCCCTGGCCAAGCTGCGCCGCCAGATGGAGAAAGGCGCGCCGCCTCTTTCCAAGTTCTGCCGGGGAGTGCCTAAATCTCTCTCGGATGTTATTGAACGGGCTTTAAATATTGATCCTGCCGAGCGTTTTGAAACGGCCGAGGAGATGGCTGAAGCCTTTGACCGGGTAAAGCTCTGATCTCAACTCATACCGAATACCCGCGGATTTTCCCCTGTAAAAAAAAGCAAACATAAATATAATATCCTGTGCAAAATTGTAGCGCTGGTGGCGGGTATGTTTTTGCCGGTCGGTGGTGCTGTGTTTTGAGGTTATGTTGATAAGCCGGGGCTGGTTTGTCTGTTTGGGTGAATGGCAGGCTGGGGCTTATTTGTGGTGGTGGAAAAACGTTTTATATTGTTAAGTGCATTATAGAAAATAACGGGATTATATTATGACCGATACTGCCAAGAGAATTCTGTTGGTCGAAAACTGTCAGCGTGGTATGAGTGCGACTTTCTCGCAGTTTATCCGTGAGGCCGGTGGGCGGGTCAAGCTCAACACTTCTTCCAATATCCGTGACGCGGGGCATCGTCTTGATGACGGCAGGTTTGATCTGGTTCTGCTCTCGCTGCATCTGCGTGATGGTGAGGGGATTGATGTTTTAAAGTCTATGAAGATGCTGGCGCGTGAGACGCCGGTGGCGGTGCTGCTTAACCATGACGAACATCACCTTGAGCATGAAGTCATCTCGCTTGGTGCGGTCGGCACGTTTCGCAATGGCGAGGTTGATATTAACGGCGCGATAAATGTCTGCGCTGCTTTCAGTGACGCTGGGGTTGATACTTCGGGGCCGTTTAATAAAGCTGCGGCGGCAGAGCCTGAAGCTGTTAAGGGGATTGATCCGGCGGAGCTTGAGCTGGATGTCGAGGAAGATGACAGTGAGAACGAGCTTGACGCGGCAGATATTGAAGAACTCTCGGCGGAGGTCATCTGTGAGGTTACGCAAGAGGATGAAATTGTTCAGGAACCTGTAACGCAGGATGCTGGTTTCTCTGCGACTATCGGGGACGAGGTTGATAACTTTAAGGTGGAGTCAGTTGCGGCGCAGGAAGCGGCTGAGGCGGCCAGTGATGAAGAGCCGGCTGAGGGTGATAGTCAGAGTGTTGTGGCTGAGCCGGGGATCTGTGATATGGCCGGTCAGCAGCAGGACGCTGAGGTTGCGTCTGAGGATATTTCGCCTGAAGAAGTAGAAAAAGTAGACGATAATTGTCTCTCGGCTGAAGAGGTCAGGGAGATTGCGGATCAGACTGCGGCGGTGGATTCTGGCGTGTTTATCGGTGATTCTCTGCTTGAGAAGAGCTGTGAGGCGGAGTCGGCGATGCAGGACCTTGAGGGGGTTATCAGGGTGCTTGAGGAGCGCTGCCGCGAGCTTGAGGCGGGGCAGACTGCGCTTATTGAAGCGGAACATGTTGCTATTGAGCGTGAGAAGAAGGCGCGGGAGAAAGCTGAGGCGCGGGTTAGTGAACTTGAGAAAAAACTTTCTTCCGAGAGTGATCTCAAATCGGTTGAAGAGGAGCGCAGCAAGCTTGAGAAACTCCTTGAGGATGCGCTCAAGCGTGAGAAGGAACTGGTCTCGGCGGCTGAGGTTGAAGCGGTGCGGAAGAAATTATTCGCATCTGAAAAAGAACTTGCCGGGGCGCTCAATAATAATAAGGAAATGTTATCCCTGCTTGAAGCGGCCAAGGTCGAGGCTGACAAGTCTGCGGCATTAAACGAACAGGTCAGAAGTTTGCAGGCTCAGCTTGAGAACAACGCCGCGCAACTTAAGGAGCTTGAGAATAATTTGATGCAGGAGCGCAAGAAGGTTGAAGCGGCCAGAGCTGAGAGCGGGAAATCGGCGGAACTTAATGAGCAGATCAAGAGCCTGCAGGGGCAGTTGACCTTGAGGGTTTCGCAGATTGAAAAGCTTGATAATGATCTGGAGCTTGAACGCGGTAAGGTTGAGGCGGCGCTGCAGAAATCTGAAGAGCATGCGGCGACTCTGCGCGCGGAGGTTGACGGGCTTAAGGAGGAGGTCAAGGACACGCTCTGGAAGCTGGCGTCTGCCGAGGAGGAGCGCGACGGTTATGCGATCCGTTGTCAGGAGCTTGAGCAGGCGGCGGTTGAGGTGGCGCGTGAGAGTGACGAGATAGAGTTGCTTAAAAAAGAGCTTGAGAATGCCGCGGCGCGCAAGGCTGCCCTTGAGGAGCAGATTGGTGATTTGCATTCTGAAAAAGCGGGCATGGCAAGCCGGATTGAGGACCTGCAGATGCTGGTTAACCGTCTGCATGCGCTGGCTGACCGCAGTGATGAATTTGACGTTCTGGCGGATACTATCAGCCAGCTTAGCCTTGAGCTTAAGACTGAGCAGGCTGCCCGGCGCAGGCTGGGTACAGAGCTGAGAAAAGCACAATCCCGTGAAGCGAAGATGGAGATACTTGAGAAGTCTCTGGTTGATCTTGAGTGGGAGGTGCATGACCAGCAGGAGGCGCTGGCTGGCGCGCAGGCGAAGGTCGAGGAGCTTGAACTTGGCTGTGGGGACGCGGAGCTGATCCGTGAGAATAATGAATTGAAGCTCAAGATTGACGAGCTTGAGAGTGCGAACAAGGATTTTATCCAGAAGCAGATGGCGCGCGTTGATGAACTGACTGAGCTTTATGAACGTTCTCAGATGGAGCGCCTTGAACTTAGTAATAAATTGTCTGAGCTTGACAGCCGGGCTTGAAGTTTTTTGCTGATACTTTATACTTTGCATTTATGCAAGACAGGAAATAAAACAGGAGATACAGATGGATGTTGCGGAGTTTTCAAATTCAGTCAAATCAATGGCGGAGCAGACAATTTCTGACAAGGATGTTCTGGCGCAGATTGATTCATATATTGCCGGTGGCCAGATCTGGGAGGTCGCCAAGGAAATCGGCGCGTATTATAACCGTCCCGGAACAAGCGCGGAGGTTGTTTCAGAGTGTCGTGATATTATTGAGAGCATCCGTGACTTTCAGGGTAACAAGGCCATGGAATCGTCTGAGACTACGACAGTTGTCTTTGGAACTTCAGGCTGGCGCGGGGTTATCGGCGAGGATTTTACCGGGCTTAACGTCGCGAAGGTTATCCGCGGTATTGTCGAGATGATGCAGAGCGCGGAATTTCTGAAGGTTAATAGCTACAAGTCCTTTGATGAGGTCAAGAGCCATGGGATTGTGGTCTTCCGCGACAACCGCTTTATGGGCGATTCATTTATGGAGATCGCTATCCGTGAGCTGACTGCGGGGGGCGTTAAGGTTTATCTGGCTGGCGAGTGCCCGACTGGTGTCGGCTCTGCTCTGGTTACAGAGCTTGACGCGGCGGGATCAATTAACTTTACTCCGTCACATAATCCGATGGATTATGCGGGTGTGAAATTCAACCCGGCTGACGGCGGTCCGGCCGGTCCTGAGCTGACCTGCATCATTGAAGAGAAGTCCAATGCGTACATGAATGGCGGGGTGTTTATTCCGGCTGACTGTGATGGCAGGTGTGAAGAGATTAATGCCAAAGAAATATTCACCAATTTTGTTGCGACCAAGAGCAAGGTCTTTGATCTGACCCGCATCCGTGAGTGGCTGCTGGCTAACAAGTCTGATCTGGCGTTGGTTGTTGATTTCATGCACGGCTCGTCACGCGGTTATGTGCAGGCGCTGCTTGGGGCGCAGGTTGTTTCCGAGCTGGTTGCAGCAGGTGCGATCAAGTTTCTGCATGAGGATGAGGATTACAGTTTTCACGGTGTTAAGCCTGAACCGAGCGCGGCTAATCAGGCTCCGCTGCTTGGAATGCTTAAAGAGATGGGACGCAAGTTTTCACTGGCGGTTGCGCTCGATCCGGACGCTGACCGTATCCGTTTTGCCGACGAGTTTATGGATATTGACATGAACCGTTTTGGCGCGATTGCTTATGCGAGTCTGCTTGAGCGTGGCCTCAAGGGCGGGATTGCATCAACAGCACCGTCGAGTGACTTTGCGCTTGAGATCGCCAAGAAAGAGGGAATGGAAGTCTTTGAAACTGCGGTAGGCTTTAAGAATTTCCGCGAGGCGCTTGGCAGTGGCAAGGCCGTTCTGGCGTTTGAAGAGTCTGACGGTATTTCCTGCATGGGGCATACGCTTGAGAAGTGTGCGCTTGCGGGGTTATTACTGGCGCTTGAAGCGATGATTGCCCGTGGTGAGAATCTGTCTGTACAGTATGACAAGCTGCGCGCGAAGTATGGTTATTTTTATCCCTCAAAGGCCGGCGCGGATGTCAAGGGTGTGAGCGTTGAAGCGTGGCAGGCTTATAAGAAGGCGGTGGTTGATACTCTGCAGCATAAACTCTATAAGGCTGGCGACAAGGTTGTTTTTGCTTCTGGCGAGAAGGAAATAGCCTCGATTAATGTCATTGACGGTTTGAAGGTAATCTTTCCGGACCGTAGCTGGATTCTGCTGCGACCGTCTGGTACTGAGCCGAAATTCCGTTATTATTTTGAACTGGCCAGTGAGAGTGCGCTGGCTGATGAAGCGGGTATGCTCAAGGAGTATGAAGATGCGGCCTCTGGTATCCTGCAGAAAGCCCGGGATATGGTTGATAATGCTTAAGAACCTTTTTTGGGAAATGCCGTTGCGCCTGATGCGACTGGTGCGTAAGTATCGCTACTGGTGCTCGGTTATGCTGTTGCTGATTACTGCGCTGTTTTCGCTTGAAACGCTTGCCCAGCCTGTGCATGCAATCGGTGGGGACAAGGTAGGTCATATGCTTGCTTATTTGTCTGTGATTTTCCCGGTAGGATTAAAGCATAATAAACTTAAATATCTGATTGCGATTGGGTTGGTGCTTTTTAGCGGGATTATAGAGCTGGTTCAGCCGTATGTAAACCGGCAATGCGAACTTGGTGATCTGATTGCCAATACTACTGGGGTTGCTCTAGGGTTTCTGCTTTCCTGGATTGTCTGCCGGGCGCTTGCCTGGAAGAAGGGCAGAAAAATCCGGCCTTTAACGGGCATATACTTACACCTGTCATAATGTTTTAGGGGGTGTCATTCTGACCTTATCACTTCAATCCACCTGCAAATCTGTTGCTGGTGGATTTTTTTTGGTATGCGTAAGTCCTTTTATATCAATGCGGTTTGTGCTTTGTTAGGCTTTGTTGATGGTGCTGGAACACTATTTGCAGAATATAAGATTAACGAGTGTATTTAAGGCTATTATGACATAAACGAAAGGACATATTATGGGTAAGATTATTGGTATCGACCTCGGTACGACTAACTCAGTTGTCGCGGTTATGGAAGGCGGCGATTCGAAGGTTATCCCGAATAAGGAAGGTAACCGGACAACCCCTTCTGTTGTGGCATTCACCAAAGATGGTGAGCGTCTGGTGGGTCAGCTGGCTAAGCGTCAGGCTGTGACCAATCCGAAGAACACAGTTTATTCAATCAAGCGCTTCATGGGCCGTCGTCACAACGAGGTTGGTGAAGAAGAGAAGATGGTTCCTTACGAGATCACTGGCGGCGCGTCTGATCTTGTGAAGGTAAAGTGCGGCGACAAGGAATATACCCCGCCGGAAATTTCTGCGATGGTTCTGCAGTACCTCAAGAGCTGTGCCGAGGATTATCTCGGTGAGAAGGTTACAGAAGCGGTTATCACCGTTCCTGCCTACTTTAACGACTCACAGCGTCAGGCTACCAAGGACGCTGGGCGGATTGCGGGTCTTGATGTAAAGCGTATTGTCAACGAGCCGACTGCGGCATCACTGGCTTATGGTCTTGATAAAAAGTCGAACGAGAAGATCGCGGTCTTCGACCTTGGTGGCGGTACTTTTGATATTTCTGTGCTTGAGGTTGGTGACGGTGTTTTTGAAGTTTTGTCAACCCACGGTGATACCCACCTTGGTGGTGACGACTTTGATGAAGCGATTATCCGCTGGATCATTGCCGAGTTCAAGAAGGATCAGGCGGTTGACCTTTCTAATGACGCGATGGCTATGCAGCGTCTGAAGGAATCAGCCGAGAAGGCCAAGTGTGAGCTTTCTGCTGCTACTTCAACTGATATCAATATTCCTTACATCACGGCTGATGCGAGTGGTCCCAAGCACCTGCAGATGACGCTGACTCGCGCGAAGTTTGAAGAACTTTGCGACAGCCTGATTAACCGTTGTAAGACCCCTTGTGAAGAAGCCATGCGTGATGCCGGTATTTCAACCGGTGAGATTGACGAGGTGGTTCTGGTTGGTGGTTCAAGCCGTATTCCGGCTGTTCAGGAAGTGGTCAAGAAGATCTTCGGCAAGGAGCCGCACCGTGGGGTTAACCCGGACGAAGTTGTTGCGGCTGGTGCTGCAATTCAGGGTGGTATTCTTGCTGGTGACGTTCATGATGTTCTGCTTCTTGATGTTACTCCGCTGACCCTTGGTATCGAGACTCTTGGCGGCGTGATGACTCCGCTGATTGAGCGCAACACTACTATCCCGACTGAGAAGAGCGAGGTGTTCTCGACTGCTGCTGACAACCAGCCGGCTGTTGACATCCACGTCCTTCAGGGTGAACGCAAGATGGCGCAGGATAACCGTACTCTGGGCAAGTTCCAGCTTGACGGTATTCCGCCGGCACCGCGCGGTGTTCCGCAGGTTGAGGTCTGCTTCAAGATCGACGCCAACGGTATCCTGTCAGTAAGCGCCAAGGACAAGGCTACCAACAAAGAGCAGTCAATCACCATTAAGGACAGCACAGGTCTGACCGAAGACGACATCAACAAGATGGTCCGCGATGCTGAAGAACACGCCAAGGAAGATGAAGAGAAGAAGAAGATTGTTGATCTTCAGAATCAGGCGCAGCAGACGGTTTACCAGATCAGGAAGATGCTTGACGAGAACAAGGACAAGCTTGACGCGGCTGATGTCAGTGAGGTTGAAGCCGCTCTTGAAGCTCTTGACAAGGTTAAAGACAGCAAGAACGCTTCTGATATCGAAGCCGCCCTTAAGAATGTTGAAAAGGCTAGCCACTCAATTGCCCAGAAGATGTATCAGCAGTCACAGGCCGAGGCTGGCGCTGGTGGTGCTGGCGCTGGCGCGGGTGCAGGTTGCGGCGGAAGCTGCGGCGGAGAAGCTGGCGGTGAGCGTGGTGGTGATGATGTGGTTGATGCGGACTTCACGGTTGTTGATGATGAGGCCGAGAAGAAATAGTCTCTGCACATTCTGATCTCTGCAACATTTTAAGTAATTATGCCGCTGCCGGTTTACTCTGGCGGCGGTTTTTTATATAATGGTTTTATCATTTATTTTCGGGATATTTGTTATGGCTGGTCAGTCAGGGGTTGCAGAAAAAATATCAGCGGCGATTGACGCACTTGATGCTGCGCGGGGCGGGCGGGTACTGATTACCGGCGGGCCGACCTGTGAGGATATTGATGCGGTGCGTTTTATTACTAATCGCTCGACGGGGCGGATGGGGATTGAGACGGCGTTGGCGGCTAAGGAACTTGGACTTGCGCCGCTACTGATAATGGGGCCGGGGGCGGCGGTTGTGCCGGATGCTATTGCGTGCGTCAGGGTGCGCAGTGCTGCTGAGATGCTGGCGGCGGTTGAGGCTGGTTTTCATTGGTGTGATTATCTTGTTATGACGGCGGCGGTGGCTGATTACACTCCGCTTGAGTATACGGATAAAAAGCTAAAAAAATCTGAGGGTGAATTGGTTATCCGGCTTAAGCGTACTGCGGATATTTTACTGACAATCAGCTCGCGTCCGGAGCGTGGGGCTAAAAAAATCGCCGGGTTCTCACTTGATGCCTCGATGAATCTTGCTGAAGGGAGGCGCAAGCTTGAGAGTAAGAATCTTGACCTGATTGCGGTCAACTCGGTCTCGGCGTTTGCTGCTGAGAGTTCGACGGTTGTGCTGATAACCCGCGGCGGTGTTGAGAAGGAAATAAACTCGACAGGTAAGCGTGATATCGCCAAAGAGATTCTCTCGCAACTTATCAGCTGAAATAATAAAACAGTCATTCATTTCTGCAGCTACCGGCATATATTTGTGCCGGTATTTTTCTTTTGCTTGAAGAAAAACCGGTTGCTAGGTAAAATGACTTTCAGGATAATTCTTTATGGCTACGGGCCGTTAGCGGGTAGCTTAAACTTTAAAAATCAAGGAGATGGCAGATGGGACTGTTTGACAGTTTTATGAATAAGGCCAAGGGGCAATTTATTGATGTTATCGAGTGGGTGGATGATTCACGCGATACGGTGGTCTGGAAATTTCCCCGCTATGATAACGAAATTAAAAATGGTGCGCAGCTGATTGTCCGTGAGGGGCAGGCGGCGGTATTTCTGCATGAAGGTGAGCTTGGTGATGTCTTTATGCCGGGGCGTCACGAGTTGACGACTAACAATATTCCGATCCTGACTACGCTTAAGAGTTGGAAATACGCCTTTGATGCGCCGTTTAAATGTGATGTTTATTTTGTCACGACCCGTCAGTTTCTTAACCTGAAGTGGGGCACGAAAAATCCGATCATGCTGCGTGACGCGGAATTCGGGCCGCTGCGCTTGCGTGCGTTTGGTACGTTCTGTTTTCAGGTTAAAGATCCGGGGGCGTTTGTTAAAGGAATTGCGGGAACGATTCCTGACTTTGACCAGAGCATGATTGAGGGGCAGCTCCGCGATATTTTATGCAGCCGTTTTGCCGATGCCCTTGGCGAGCAGAAGATCCCAGCGCTTGATCTGGCGGCTAATTATAATGAACTTGGCGGCAAGCTGATCGACCAGATACGTCCGGAGTTTAATGAGTACGGACTTGAGCTTACGAAGTTACTGGTTGAAAATATTTCCCTGCCGGAAGAGGTTGAGAAGGCGCTTGACCAGCGTACGAAGATGGGCGTTATCGGCAACATGGGAACGTATACCCAGATGAAGACGGCGGACGCGATTGGTGATATGGCTAATAATCCGGGGCAGGGCGCGGGCGGAATGGGAATGATTGCCGGCCTTGGCATGGGTGGGGTTGTTACTGGTGCGATGCAGGCGGGGATGAATTCTGCGGCTGCGACCGGTGCGACCGGAGCTTCGGGCGGAGCGATGCCGCCGCCGCTTCCGGGGGCGGTCTCATATTTTGTGGCGATCAATGGTGCGCAGGCGGGGCCGTTTAACCTTGAGCTATTCAAGTCCAAGGTAGCCAGTGGTGAGATTACGGCTGAGAGTCTGGTCTGGAAAGAGGGCATGGCTGGCTGGGAGAAAGCCGCGGGGCAGTCTGATTTATCCGGCATGTTCATAGCGCCGCCGCCGCTTCCTCCTCAATAATATCCGTCATGGGGCTGGTTGATTAATTTCTAAATTTACTTTTAGCATGACAGGTTAGAGCATTGTCTAAGATATATAATTTCTTATGGCGGTATGGGCCGCTTTTTAGTCTGCTGCTTCTGATTTTCGTTGGTGTTGCTGATGATGTCTGGGCGCGTGCGGGTGGCGGCGGCGGCTTTGGTGGTGGCGGCGGCGGTGGTAGCCGTGGCGGTAGCGGGGGTAGTGGAGGATACAGCGGCGGTAGTGGTAACGGCGCGGATCTGGTTATGCTGATCTATCTCTTATTTGAACATCCGGCGATTGGCGTACCGGTCTTGATCTTTGTAATAATTGCAGTTTACCTGAAGGGTAAAGAGGTTAATCAGCGTTCGACGATACGGGGAAATGTTGCGCGCAGGCGTGAGGTTAATACGGATCAGATAAGGGGTGACATTCAAGAGCATGATCCGGAATTCTCGGAAGAAATTTTTAATGCCCGGGTTAAAAAAGCTTTTCTGACTGCGCAGGATGCGTGGTGCGAGCAGAAGCTTGAGCCGATTCGTCCGTTTGTCTCTGACGGTATCTTTGAGCGCTGGAGCATGCAGATCAAAGAACAGCAGGATGAAGGTTACCGCGATTTTATGAGTAATATCAATATTGGCGTTGTGCAGATGAGTCAGTATGATGTCTCGGGTAATACTGAGGAACTGACTGTCCGTATCAGTGCGTCTGCGGAGGATTACCGCGTCAGTCTCTCTGATAATGAGCGGATTGCCGGAAGCGGGAGCAGCGGCAGCTTTGTCGAGTTCTGGACATTCCTGCGACGCAAGGGAGCCAAGACCAAACCCGGCGCTGAAGGGTTGATGGAAGGGCATTGCCCGAATTGCGGTGCGGAGATCGGGATTAACCAGTCGGCCAACTGTGAGCATTGCAAGGCGTTTTTGCGCAGCGGCGAGTATGACTGGGTGCTTACCGAGATTTCGCAGGATTCGGTTTATGATAATCGCGCGTCTGAAGATATCGGTGGCGTGTCGCTTCTTCAGGAGAGTGATGCGGAGTTCAGTCCGCGGATGCTTGAGGATCGGGCTTCGGTTATTTACTGGCGGTATATGCTTGCACTTAAAAGTGGTGAGAGTAAACCTGCCAAGGGCTGCTGTAGTGATGAGTGTTATTCTGAGTTGTGCGATAAAATCAAGGCTGACACCCGGGTGATTTTTAATAATTGCGCGGTCGGCTCGGTCGATACCAAGGGAATTATCCCTGCCAGGGATTTTGATACCGGGCTGGTTGAGATTATCTGGTCGGGTGAGAAGGTTCGTCTTGAAGCTGGTAAAAAGGGGCAGGAGTCGCAGAAGGCGATTTACCGTGAACTTTATATCTTAAAGCGCAAGGCCGGGGTGAAGTCGGTTGAGACTAATCAGGTTGGCTCGGCACATTGTCCGGGGTGCGGCGCGCCGGAGTCTGCGGGTGAGAATGGCGCGTGTCGGTATTGCGGGACGCTCCTGAATGACGGCTCGCGCAACTGGGTTCTTTCTGCTGTTGTCTCATGGGCTTCGCAGGAGGCGCAGGAGTATCTGACGCAGCTTTCAACTGTCTCGCGCGATACTGATGATTCTGAGGTTGACGATGATGAGGGGCCGGTGGTCGGTGAGGACTTTAATGTCTCGGCGTATTCGCTGATGGCGTGGCTGGTTAATATTGTTGTCAGTGATGGCAGGATTGATGACCGGGAGAAGCTTCTGCTCAGGAAGGCGGCCAAGGCCAGAAATATTTCCGCTGACCTGCTGGCGCACATGGTTGATTCGGCGCTTGCGGGTAATCTCTTCACACCGATGCCGCAGAGTGACAAGGAGGCGCGTCTCTGGATGCGGTCGATGGTGCGTATGGCGCTCAGTGACGGCAAGATTACCTCTGATGAGATGAAACTGCTCAATAAAGTTTCTGAGCGTCTGGAATTTGGCTCGGATGAATTGCGTGAAATTATCAAGGAAGAGAAGGCGGCTCTGCTTAACCGGAAATGATTTTTCGCGTACATGTCAGTACATAAAAAAACAGCTCTGGCGTTCAGGCCGGGGCTGTTTTGCTTTGTTATGCTATCGGGAATTTGCCTAGCCCTGAATGCTGAGCCTTGGACGTTCACCCGGAGGTGGCGGCGGGGCTTTGGGCTTGTCGTTATTTATATCAAGGCTCTTTGGCGCGGGCTGCTGGTAGTTGGGTTTGGACTCGATGACCGGACCGTTGGCGGCGGCGCCTTCTTTGGCAACTTTCTCCATCGCCACCTCCCAGGCTTCGCGGAGATTGCGGAAGATATTCTGAACTTCGTCAATGCCGGTGGTGTCATTTTTCATGTTCGCGTCAACCAGACGGCGCAGTGAGTAGGAGTATAGTCTGGCGAGGTTTGTTGCGATGTCACCGCCCTGTTCATGGTCAAGGCCGTTGACAAGCTCGACGATAATATCCTGAGAACGGACGAGGTTGAACTGTTTCTGCTCGATATTGTGTTCTTCTATTGCTTTGCGGCCCTGCTCGGAGAAGCGGATAACTCCGTCCATGAGCATCAGAACCAGCTGCTCTTTGCTGGCAGTCTGGATCTGGGTGCGCAGATATTCTTTCTGTTGTTTTGCGTAAGGGTTCACTGTTTTACCTTATCTCTATTTATAAACAGGTCTTTTCACATCTTTATCATCGGTATTTTGTAAAAAATCTTGAGCCAATTGCGGAAAAATATGCCATTTGCGCAATTGGCCGGCAGAATTTTCCCTATTTTCTGCTCAGGTGCTCTTTACCACAATATCAAGTTCCGCGGCGATTTCAGTGAAAAAACGGTCAAGGTCGCTGTTGACAAAATACCGTGACGGCTGGTCTTTTATGCCGACCTGTCCTTTGTTTACAATTACAACTTTCTGGGCTATCTGGGGCAGTATCGCTGCCGGGTAGACATTCAAAGACGATCCCAGAACCAGCATCAGGTCGCAGGTCGAGGCCAGCTCTTCAGCCTCGCGCATACCGATAACCGCTTCGCCGAAAAATACCACATCCGGCTTAATCAGCCCTCCGCAGTGGCAGAGCGGAATTTCATGGGCATTAAGCAGGTCTACAAATTCATCATACCCGAAAACTTTTGCGCAGTCAAGGCAACGGCTGGAGCTGTAGTTGCCGTGGACGCTGATGATCTTCTCGGTACCGGCGATCTGGTGCAGTGGGTCGATATTCTGGGTGATGAGACTTTTAAGCTTTCCGGCCTTCTCTAGCTCGGTCAGAAAGTAATGCGTGAAGGTCGGCTGCAGGGTGTCCACGACACTCAGGAGGTCGCGCGAGAAGTCATAAAAAGATTTTGGGTGGCGTAGGTAATAATTGATGTCAAAGACAGTTTCTGGGTCGTAGCGGCGGGTGACGTAAAGACCGTTAGGGCCGCGAAAATCGGGGATGCCTGCCGCTGTTGAGATGCCAGCGCCGCTCATGGCGACGATGTTATCGGACTCGATAATCATTTTTGCGCACTCTTTAGCAGTTATTGCAGGCATAGCGTTTCCTCCGGTAGTTTGAGCTTATCCTGTAATATATCAGTTATCTGATTTATTCTCCCAGCGCCCTGAGAAGAATTTCAGCGCATTTTACCATCTCGTCCAGATTGGCGCGTTCGGTTGTGCCGTGTACGCCGTGCATGCCGCAACCTAAAACTGCCGAGGGCAGGCCGCGGGCGTTTAAGATATTGGCGTCTGAGCCACCTTGAGCAATGATTGACTTGAACTCAAGGCCGGATTTGGTGATGGCGTTTTTAAGTATCGTAACCGGCGCGCTGTCATCGTCAAGCCGGTATGATTCGTAGCAGGATACCACGTCAACTTCGACAGTTGCCTTGCGGATGGGGCATTCGTCAGAATTGTCATCGCCGATGCCGCCTTTGTTTGAGTCGCTGATATATAGTCTGGCTTCGCGGACGGTGGACTCGATTGTTGCCAGAGTGCGTGTCAGATGAAAATCAAGGAGGTCTTCATTATGGCTGCGCAGCTCGTACTCGGCGTAGGCCTTGCCGGGGATAACGTTGATGGCGGTGCCTGAGTGCATAATGCCAAGATTGGCGGTTGAGAACTCGTCAAGGCGTTTGCTCGGCAGACGTGAGACGGTTCTGGCGAGTACCTGCGCGGCGTTGATACGCTGCTCGGGGAAGGCGGCGTGACCTCCGACTCCGTGGATGGTTATCAGAATAGCGATTTTGGCCGGCGCGCCGACAATGATTGAATCGGGGTTTGAATGGTCGAGCGCGATTCCCGCGTCAAAGCCTTTGTAAAGCTCGGCCGGGATTTCCTGAACGCCGCGGGCTTCTTTCTCTTCTGCTATGGTGAAGGTGATGAGCAGTTCTCCGTGGGGGATTTTTTCCTCACTGATCTTGCGTAGCATCTCCATGATTATCGAAACACCGGTCTTGTCATCAGCGCCGACAATAGTGTCTCCTGCTGAGCGGATATTACCGGCATCATCGACTACAGGCTCGACATGGTGGATGCCATCTTCGACTGTGTCCATGTGCGCGCCGATAAGAAGCTTTTTAAGCCCCTTGCCATCGGCAGTTGCGGGTACGCGGATAAGCAGGTTGCCGCTGTTTCCGCCAAGTTCCTCGCCGGCGTTGTCCTCCTCGACGGTGTAACCAAATAAGCTCAGCTCGTCTTTGATGTAGTCCGCTACCGCCCGTTCGTTGAACGAATTTGAGGGTATCCTGACCAGATCAATAAAAGTTTCAAGAAGTCTTGAACGGTTAATTTCCATATGTTTCCCCTATATTCTCCCAGCCGTATTTATATTTACCGGCAGTCTGCTTCCCGCCATGACAGATCGCTGCCGGTATTTCTTCTGGTGCGTCTTAAAGCTTGAATTCTTTCTTGAAGTAATCAAGGGTGATTTTAAGTCCGGTTGCGCGGTCGACCTTCGGTTCCCAGCCGAGAATTCTTTTTGCCTTGGTGATATCAGGCTGGCGGATCTTCGGGTCGTCCTTGGGCAGATCCTTGAAGACGATCTTGCTGTTTGAGCCGGTGAGCGCGATTACTTCTTTAGCGAAGTCAAGCAGGGTTACTTCTTCAGGGTTACCGATATTGGTCGGGTAAACTTCATCCGAGTGCAGCAGACGCCAGATGCCTTCAATCAGGTCGTCAACAAACTGGAAGCTGCGGGTCTGTGAACCGTCGCCAAATACGGTAACGTCTTCGCCCCTGAGTGCCTGGTCGATGAAGTTCGGCAGCGCCCGGCCGTCATCAAGGCGCATGCGCGGACCGTAGGTGTTGAAGATGCGGACGATTCTGGTTGCTACGCCGTGCTCGCGGTGGTAGGCCATGGTCATGGCTTCGGCAAAGCGCTTGGCTTCGTCGTAAACACTGCGCGGGCCGACGGGGTTGACATTGCCCCAGTAGTCTTCGGTCTGGGGGTGAACGGTCGGGTCGCCGTAGCATTCGCTGGTTGAGGCCAGAAAGAAACGCGCGCCCTTGGCCTTGGCCAGGCCTAGTGCGTTCATGGTGCCGATTGAGCCGACTTTAAGGGTCTGAATCGGACGGTCAAGATAGGCCGGAGGACTGGCTGGTGAAGCGAAGTGCATGACGTAATCAACATCACCGGGGATCAGGATGTGGTTGTAGACATTCTGCTTGAAGAACCTGAAGTTTTCATTGTCTGCGAGGTGTTCGATATTGCTCATGCGCCCCGTTGATAGATCGTCAAGACAGAAGACTCTGCATCCTTCCTTGAGAAAACGGTCACAAAGGTTACTGCCCAAGAATCCGGCGCCGCCGGTAATTACTGCTGTTTTCATCAACTACCTTTCTTGCTCTATAAAAATTTAATGCGTTAATTTAAAATTATTAATATAATTTTTGCCGGTTAATTTTCAGCCTGCATCGACAAATGAACGGACTCTGAACTCAGTACCGATACTTTCAGCCAAGTCCCTTGCCGCCTCAACATCAATCTCAGGCATATCAACAACTGTCAGTATCGTTTTTATGCCGGCTTTTAAAGACTCGCGCGCAAACTCAAGCATTGCGTCATAGCCAGCCCCGCCAAAGCGGCTGCAGCAGAGAGTCTGGTATTGTTCCTTATCCGCTGAGTTAAGCGAGATGCTGACGGTGTCAATAACCGCGCTCAGTTCAGGAACAATATTTCTTTTATAATAAAGATTTGCCTGCCCGTTAGTATTTAATCGGACTTTTTTGCCTTTTGATTTAATGTATTTTGCAACTTCAAGCAGGGTTTCGAGGCGCATGGTCGGTTCGCCGTAGCCGCAGAAGACAACTTCTTTATACTCGCTGAAGTCTCCCATCGCTGCAATAACCTCGTCCGCTTCAGGTTCGCGCGGCAGTGAGATGTCATGCCCCTTGACGACATAACCCTGATTGCGCGCGCAGAAAATACAGTCGTTGGTGCAGTCGGTTGTGAGGTTCAGATATAGGCTGTCGCGGATGGGGTAGGCGATCTTGCTGACGTCTTCCTCCTCAGGCAGCGGCAGATTGAAGAAGCCGCAGGCGTTTCTGGTGGTGATGCGGGCGATGTCTTCAAGGGTTACGCCGCGCAGCTCCGAGAGCGCCTCGGCTATGCGGATGCACAAATATGGCTCGTTACGCTCAACAGTCTTCGGGCGCGGGAGCAGATACGGTGAATCGGTATCAAGCAGCAGGTAACGGTCCGGTATCTGTTTTACCGCTTCGCGCAGATACTTCTGCTCATCAAAGGTTATCATCGCGCTGATACCAAAGTACAGGCCAAGCTCGAGTGATTTCTCCAGTACCTGGGGGAGCTTTTTCTTGCTTTCAGAAAAACAGTGCCAGACAGCCTTGCCACCGGCCTTGATAAAGTCTTCAAGCCGCTCCAGACATTCCGGGCCGCTCTGGCGGGCGTGGAGAATCAGCGGCAGATTTTTTTCGAGTGCCAGTTCCATATGTTTTTCATACTGAATGCGCTGCGCTTCTCGCGGTGCGTCCTGATGATAAAAATCCTTGCCGGTCTCACCGATAGCCAGAACCTTACTGTCATCAGCAAGCTTACGCAGTGTCTGCCAGCAGTCCTCTGTAGCCAGATGCGCGTCATTGGGGTGGATGCCGATAGCGGCGTAGACATTTTCATATTTATTGGCTAGCTCGACACAGTGCTTTGAGGTGGCTGCGTCGGTGCCGATAGTTACCATGCGGGTATTATGTTCAGCAGCCCTGGCGACGACCTCGTCACGGTCGTGGTCAAAGCGTGGTGAATTGATATGGCAATGGGTGTCAAAAAACTGCATTACATTCCTCATTTATATACTCATACGATTATAATTGATTTTACAGATACAGCGTCCCTGTTCAATATTAATTATAATTTGCCTGAATTTAAATTACGGGCGAAATAGATTGACATTGGCGATTGGAAGAGGTATAACGTGTTTTATTACAAAAAGGAATTTTTATGTTTCGCAGCCTAATTATTATCAGCGTGCTTATTATTGCCGGAATTCAAATGTTGAATCCTGCCGTGTGCTGATATTTGGTTTTTATGAATATGATTTGCGCAGACCGGCAGGAGATTCCTGCCGGTTTTTTTTGTTTTAGGTTACAATTGCAGAAAGGGGTTTTCGCCATGGATAAGCCGGAGTGGATGTGGGATGAATGGCAGCAGGTGGGTACGGATTATGACAGTCTTGAGGAGGTTGGGCGTTATGAGAAGCGGATGGGAGAATTCCGGGATTTTGACCGGGAGAACTCGGCGGTTCTGGCGCTGACTGGCCTGAAGGCGGGGGAGAATGTCAGGATTCTTGAGATTGGTACGGGGACGGGGCATTTTGCACGTTTTGCGGCCCGTGCGGGGTTTGGGGTTACGGCGGTTGATATCTCGGCGATGATGCTTAAATATGCAGCGGAGATGGCTGATAAGGAGTCAATACCGGCGGGGATGATCGAGTTTGTGCGTGGTGGGTTTCTGGGGCTTGATTTTGCTGCAGCTAGTTTTGATGCCTGTTATACTTCTGCGGCGTTGCATCATCTGCCGGATGTCTGGAAGATGGTGGCGCTTGAGTCGATAAACCGTGTCTTAAAACCGGGGGGCATATTTATTCTGCGGGATGTTGTTTTCTCTTGGGAGAATGGTGATTATGCGGCGTGTTTTGATGGCTTTGTGAACTTACTGCCTGAGGCGACCCGTACTCCGGCGGCGCGTCATGCGGCTAAAGAGTACAGCACGCTTGACTGGATTATGAAGGCGCTTCTTGAGAGGGCCGGTTTTGAGGTCACTGAGGAGAGAGACGAAGGGCATTGTCTGCGCCTTTACCGTTGCCGAAAGTTTTGATCTGTGCGGCGGTGATGCTACTCGATATCGGGATTCCTGAGCGAATGGTGGTAGATATTATAGTATGCGTCCTTTTTCTCAAGTAGCTCTGTGTGTGTGCCTTTTTCGGCGATTGAGTGCTTGTTGATGACGATGATCTGGTCGGCGTTCTCGACTGTGGAAAGTCGGTGGGCGATGACGATAGTTGTGCGTCCGCGCGAGATTTTGTCCAGCGCCTGCTGCACGAGCCGTTCGTGGAAGATATCAAGCGAGGAGGTCGGTTCGTCCATTATCATGATCTGCGGATCAGCGAGAACTGCGCGCAGAATTGCGATGATCTGTCGCTGGCCAAGCGACAAGCCTTCGCCGCCTTCGATGACCTGTGTTTCATAGCCTTTAGGGAGGCTGAGAATGGTCTGGTGTGCGCCGAGTTCCTGCGCACGGCGGTAGATTTCCTCTTCCGGCATATTACCGGCGGTGAAGCGGAGGTTGTCCATTACTGTGCCGGTGAAGAGATAGCCCTGCTGCGGGACAAAGCCGAGCTGGCTGTGGTAACTCTTTAGGGTTACGTCTTTGAGCGGGTAGCCGTCTACGCTGATCTCACCGGAGACTGGTTCGTAGAAGTGCGCGATAAGTGAGGCGAGGGTGGTCTTGCCTGCGCCGGTCTCGCCGACGATTGCCAGTGTCTGACCGGCGGGGATTTGCAGATTAATGTCTCGCAGTACCCAGGGCTGGTCGTCGTTGTAGCGGAAGGACAGGTCTCTGACATTGATCTCGCCTTTGATTTTAGGTAGATCGGTAGCGCCGGGTTTGTCTTTGATCGCCGGGGTGATGTCGAGGATTTCAAAGACGCGTTCAGCCGCGGCGCTGGCGCTGATTGAGAGACTGTAGATATCGGTAATCATCCGCAGCGGGTGCAGGATCGCATTCATATAAAGCACGTACTGCGCGACGTCACCTGCGGTTATCGGATTGCCTGAGGAGGTCTTGTAGCCCTGCGCGATCAGCCAGAAGGAGAAGCCGACGACCAGCGACATATTGAGCATACCGATAAAATCAAGCGAGGGCATGAAGAGGCCGTTTAAGCGGGCGAGGTTGATATTGAGCTTGCGGTTTTCGTCGTTGAGGTTCTCGAAATGGTTGAAGTTTTCATCCTCGCGCGAGAAAGCGTGGACGACCCGGATGCCGCGGACAGTCTCGCTGATATTGGCGACGATACGGCTGTTCTGTTCGCTGGCCTTGCGCTGGGCGCGGCGCATCCGGTTGCGGTAATAACCGGTGAGGAGAGCAAAAATCGGCATGGAGATGATTACTGGCACCAGCATCAGCGGGGTGATCCTGATGATCTTGCTGATAGCAAAGACTGTTGTGGTTACAAAGATCGAGATCATCATCAGCGGGTAGGTCAGAAAGTCGTTGATGCGGCCGATGTCTGAGGAGTTTCTGGCAACGAGCCAGCCGATTTTATGGTTGTCGAAGAAGGCTTTGCTTAATGTCTGGAGCTTGTTGAAAAATGCCTTGCGCAGCATCAGCGTTGCGCGGTTTGTGGAGTAGACGGTGACCAGCCACTGCGTGCCGCCGCAGACGCGGTTGATGACGCCGTAGAATAAAAATGGCGCGGCCAGTGTCCAGAGCGGGGTTGTTGAAAGATCGCTGCGGTCGATAAGCAGGCCGATCTCGTTAATCAGTGACATCTCCGCCCAGACGCAGATTACGCAGAGTATTGCGCCGATGAGTACCAGTGGCGTGTAGCGCCCGAGAAAGCCGAAACAGCGGATCAGGCTGCGCGGAGATAACTCCGGGCGGTCCTTGTCGGCGATCTGTTCCGAGATTAATGTCTTTGCCATTTTTATTATTCCAAAGTTATAACGCTATTTTCGCGTCTGCCGTTTGTCAGGCAGCAAACAAGCTAACAGTTAATAATATCATTCGGCCCTACCTGCCCGCACTCGGGGCTGGGGAAGTCCTCACGGGAGTTATTCTTTTTATCCTCATCCTCGGAGAGCTGGAGGATGCGGCTCATCTCTGTGCCGGGACGGTTCAGCGTACGCGGCGTTCCCTGCTCAAGAACCCGGCCGTCTGAGAGGACATAAACCATGTCGGCGCGCTCGATACTGGAGAAGCGGTGGGCGATGATGATTCTGGTGATGCTCCGGGGCAGGTCATTGATGCTCTTCTCGATTGTTTTTTCCGTTGCCATATCAAGCGAGCTTGTCGCGTCATCAAGGACAAGAAATCTCGGCTCACGCAGAATCGCGCGGGCAATGGCAATACGCTGGCGCTGCCCGCCGGAAAGAGTTACCCCCCGCTCGCCGACAATGGTGTCATAACCCTCAGGGAATTCCATAATAAAATCATGCGACTTGGCAAGTTTTGCGGCGTTGATGATTTCATCTTCACTGGCGGAGGATTTGCCGTAGGAGATATTCTCTTTGATACTGGCTGAGAAGAGGAAGGTGTCCTGGAATACCAGTGCAAATTCCTCACGCAGCTGGGCGACGGGCATGTGGCGGATGTCCTCGCCGCCGATAGTGATACTGCCGCTGTCGGGGTCGTAGAAGCGGCACATCAGGAGGGCGAGAGTGCTCTTGCCTGAGCCGGTTTCGCCGACGAGTCCGATGGTCTGGCCTTCCTCGATTTTCATACTTATGCCGTTTACCCCGGCGGTTGAGCCGCGGTAGGCGAAGTTGACATCTGAAAGTTCAAGCGTGCCGTGGGGGAGGTCTACGAGGCAGCTTGGGTGCGGGTCGTTGCTGCCGGTGAGTGTGGTGAGGTCGGAGACGTCGGGGAGGTAATCCTCAACATGAAACAGTCCGCCAAGGCGCTGGGCGGATACTGAGAAATGAACGCCGCGGTCTACGGTTCGCGATAAAATACGCATCTGCATGACCATTGCCGTCTGTAACATGAAGATCAGAAAGATGTTGTCTGAGGAGAACTGCCCTTGCTGCAGGAGTTTCAGGGTTACGTAGACTACTGCCGGGATGCCCAGGAATACCCCCCAGAGCAGCGACTGGTTGAGGAGGTTCCAGAGGACGCGTGAGTGCATGACCGCGTTATGGTAGTCGTTGGCGGCGTCGGCGAACTTGTCACGCTCCTGCTCCTGGCGGCCAAATGAACGGATCAGGAGGTTGCCTTCCATGTTCTCGGAGAAGGAACTGACCATGGTCTCCAGGCTGGCGCGGGCATGCAGGTAGACCGGATAGCCAAAGCGGCGGAATAACAGGGTGGTACTCAGAAAGAGGAGCATAATCGCCAGCGAGACCGTCGCCGCCTGCCAGCAGACTGTGAACATGAAGGCGTAAATGCAGCTCAGCCCCGCCAGTACCTGCAGAATCATGAAAAACGGCCGTTCAAAGAACATTGAAACCTGCCCCACGTCTTCGACGATGTTGGCGATAAACCGTCCGCTGTGAGTCTGGTCGTGGTAGGCGAAGGAGAGGGACTGGACTTTGCTGAATATTTTGTTGCGCAGGTCATAGAGCGCGCCCTGACCGAGTTTGGCCTCCCAGACACCACGGAAATATCCGACAACCCATTTCAGAAGCGCCAGTACCGGCAGGATCAGGGTGAAGAAGATAATCCGGTTTTCTTTGGTAATCAGGTTTTCAAGGCTGATACCGAGGACGGAGAGTTTATGGTTGTTGAGCGAGGCGACCAGAAGCTGCAGGGCTTTAGGCATGGCAAGGTCGAGGATGTTAAAGCCCAGTACGGCAATGGCAATGACCAGGATCAGAACGATCCGCCGGCGCAGACAGATTCGAAGTATCAGGCGTATGTTGTCCCAGTAACTCAAGGGTAACCTCCGGTAATAAAGCATATGCAAAAAATCAATTATAATGATACTGTCATGAATGTGAACAGAATCTATTAAAAAAGCTTGCATATTTGCCTGGGGGGAATAAAAAAAATTGACATTAACCTGTTGTTTCTATATCCTTGGATCTGGTAAATTCGCAGATATTTACCGTTTTTTGCTTTTTTTACCGGCATAGCTCTGTTCGAGACCGTCTCGGGGGCTGTGTTTTCTATATTTTTTCACAGGATCACTCTTCATGCCTGTACGCATAAGCTGCGCAAAGTGCGCGAAAACTCTTAATCTCAAGGATGAACTGGCCGGCAAGAAGATCCGCTGTCCCGGCTGCAAGACTATAATTCAGGTTCCGGAAAATGCCAGTGAAACCACCGGGGCAACAGAGGCTCCTGTCGCCAGAAAAACCGCTGCCCCGTCATCGCGCTCCACTGCCGTGCGGCCGACCAGGGTTGTCGGACGCTCGCAAGCAGCCGCTGATGCCTCGGCAGACGCTACGGTAACGATGAAGTCCGAAGTCCTTTGTCCTTCCTGCGGCGCGTCTATTCCCAAGAACGAGCAGAGCTGCCCCAAATGTCATTATCACCTTAAACTGCGGCGCAAGATCGGCCTGAGTCAGGCTATCAGCTCGGCTAACATGCACTCGCAGGGGCTTAACCTTGACGGTAGCAAAAAAGTAACTCGTTCTGATGAAGCGGAGGAGCGGGCAGAGCAGGGGCGCAAGGTCGGGGTCGGGGTCATGATTGCCCTCTTTTCGCTTCTTGGGTTGCTGGCAATCTGCATTATCTGGTTTTTTGCGGCCAGAATGGGGGACTATACGGTTGCAGATCTGCGCGCGCGTGTTCCGCTGCCAGAAATGAACATGAAAGATCCGCAGACCTTCTTTCCGTTGCTGATCTCGCTTGGAAATGAGAAAATAACTGTCGAGGCGGAAGCTGATAATATCACCCCAGAGACGCCGAAATACCCGGCAGAATGGCCCGCCGGCAGCAATCAGGCACTCGCTGATTTTGCCCAGACGCTGAAAGCTCCCTATATCGTATCCGAGGCGGTCTTCTCCGAAGGGGCGGCAAAGTCGATCATTATGCGCGCCGATGAACTTGGCGGCAAGTATGCCCCGGCCAGCATCATCAAAGCCCCGCCCGCCGCTCCGGTGTATGTCTGGCGGTTCAATAACGAGCTTAATATGGCCGGTTCGACCAAAGGGGCGATCCTTGATTTTGGCGGCGACGAATATAAACTCAAGACCCTGCAGTCGGTGAGCGAGGAATATAAAAGACAGCTTGATATCCGCAACCAGAAGGTCAAGCGGGCTACAGCAAGGGAAAAGTCTTTCGGCGGTAAGGTTGATGAGGCCGGGATTGAAGCAAAATTCCCGCTGCCGGCAAAACAGAAACTTAAGATTACCGGAAAACTCAGCTTTATTCCTTTCCTTGATTATGACCTGAATGGCGGTATCGGCTCTTACCGTTTCTCGGCTGCTAACGGCGCGCCTAATATCCGCAGACCCGATGATGTTAAGCCGCGTGACGCTAAAGACCTCCCACGCAGCAATACAGCTTACTTTGCCCCGGTTATTCTGGTTGAGGAAATCAGGGTCTTGCCGGTGGGTAATAACTGATTTTCTCCGGTGTAAAAAAATTTTGCTATTAATGTTCTGATCTTGTATAATTATATTTGAGTTGTCTGTCAAACGTGATAAACGCAACAACTCGCACCTGCTAAATGCGATACGATGATAAGGGGAAATTCATAATGAGAAACATCTCTCTGCGCCGTGGTTTTACATTGATTGAAATGCTGGCGGTTATTGCGATTATTGCAATTCTGATGGGGTTGATAACGACCGCGGTCATGAAGTCACGGGTTTCTGCGATGCGTACCAAAGCGCAGACCGACATTGCCGGGCTGTACAAGGCTTATGAGGAGTACAAGTTCAAGTATGGGGAGTATCCTGATAATCCGGCAGGAACAGACTCTGATGCCACCAACCTTGAGTATGATCTTTCGACTAGTTCCGGGTTACTGTATACCTATGAAAAAGCGAGGATTTTCACCTTTGATAAAGAACAGCTTGAGGGTAGTATAATTTTCAAAGACCCTTTTGGTGCTGCTTATGTTTGGCAAGATGCTGCTAGTGCTCCTGTTACTGGTATGGTAGGCCTTCCGAAGAATACAGGTAGCAATAAAATCTATATTTACTCGTACGGTACTGGTAATGCTTCAACAGCTACTGGTGACAAGTCAACGGAATGGATTTACAAGAAATAATTCTGCCTGATATTTATACTGCTTGAAAATAGATGGATAAATGAAAATGAATAAATTACGCTCCGGTTTTACAATGATTGAGATTCTGGTGGTGGTGGTGATTATTTCCATACTTGCGGGTGTGCTGGGGTCGGTGTTTATGACCAGTGCGGCGCGGGCTAAGAATGAGGCGCAGGCCAATCAGATCAAGAAGATATTACATGCCTGCGAGCAGTTCAAGCAGGACTTTGGCGATTATCCTACGGTTGACGTTGATACAGCTGGTGGTGCGGCTGGTGGTAATACATACAGCCCGAGTAGTAATTGGATTATTGACAATTCTTTAGCTTACAGGCTTTGTCAGGGACTTGTGGATTCTACTGGTGCCACGGTTCCTGCTCCGGCGCTACCAGGTGGTATTACTACTGCTCAAACAAGAGCTCGTACCCGTTGGGCTGGTACTTATCTTGAAGAGACAGATATTCCAAGCAGTATGATTGTTGCTGCAGAAATTAAGGACCTTTGGGGGGCTTCATTGGCTTATTGTTACGCTCCGGAGCAGTTCTTCACAGATAAGGCTGGTGGTGCTCTGGCTGCTGGCGCTACATATATGAATGTTGGTGATAATTACACCAATACTTCAAATATGCCGTTAAACTGGGTTACTTCCCATACTCTTACCTCAGGCAGTTTTTACTCTTCCGGTGTTCCTTCTGCGTCTACTGTTGGTTATGTCAGTTATACACGTAACGGCAAACAATTTTTTGCGCGTTCCTTTGGCGGTACATCATCTAATGGTGGATTCATGGGGCCGGTAAGTTATGCTCTTAAAAATAATTGGGTAGATACTGATATGCTTATGCCTGAAATATGGAGCAAGGGCGAGGATAGTGGCGGTAGCGATAGTGCCGGTTATGTGAAGTTACAGTATAAGAGCGGAAGTGATTACTTTGATGTAACGGTAAGTGGTGAAAAGCCTGATGCTGATAATGTTGGTGGCAACATCAATCTTATGAAAATCCAGAAGTAATTAATTAATGAGGGTGTAAAAAATGGACAACCGTGAAAATGTGGTTTTAGTGGAAAATCAAATTAGCCATACTGTTTTTGGTAATGGTTTTTCAGGGTGTTCTTCTAACGGTTTCACACTTATTGAAATCTGTGTGGCGATTATCATTGTTGCTCTTGGAATACTCACGTCCATGAGTATTCTTCTTCCGGCGCTGAAATGGGCGGGGGAATCGAGAAAAGACTTGGCTGTTGTGCAGGCTGTTGAGAGTGCTATTGCCTATGCTGAAGCCGGTGGAACCTTTGACGGTGTAAATGCCACTAATACGGTTATTTATAAAAACTTTGATAAATATAGAGTCCAGTTTACCTGTTCTGCACCGGCTTTTGGTGGCTTGGTTCCAACTCCAACTTATTATCCTGATGTAAATGTGAAAGTTTACCGGCGAGTTCTTGATATGTCTGCGGCAACACCAACGTATTCTTCTGTTGCTGCTGACAGTATTTTTGAAGCAACAGTAAATATATATATTCCTTAAAGTTTTCTGTTTAGGATAACGTTATGAAAAAAGGTTTTACAATAATTGAAATGCTTATGGCTGTAGCGTTGACAGTCCTGATCGGTCTGCTTGTGGCTATGGCATTCAATAATACTCAGAAAGCAAGCCAGGGGGCTATTTCTACTTTGCAGTATGAATTGCAGGGCAGGGCTATACTTGATACCTTAACCCGTGATATTTCCAATTTGTATTATGACTCAAGCGTGGCGAATACAAAGCCATATACCACATTTGCGGCTGCGACTCTGGAAAGTTCAAAGCTTGTATTTAAAACTGTTCTTCCTATGCGGCGCAGCCGTTATACGGAAAGCGTCAGCAATGCCACAGGGCTTTATAATAATGATTATGCCCAGATTGCGTGGTATTATGTTGCTCCAACTGATAGTCAGGATTTGAATGCTGACGGTAGCAACGACTATGCGTTGTGCCGTCTTATTACAGATCCGGCTGTTGCAGCCAGAGCGTCGGTAATTATCGGCAATGCGATAAATGCTGGTTCCCCCGGTATGGCTGCGGTTGTTACCGTGGATAATGTTGTTGCATTTAATGATATCAGAGGTTTTGAGTTTTCGCGTATTCCAAATACCAATCCGCTTGTTGGTAATATCAAAGGCATTCGGATTCGGTTTGCTTTAACTAATCTTAAGGCCGGTTCGGATGATGATACTGCTGTGATGAGTATAACCAACGCAAATTATGATACTGAAGCTCTCAATAGAAAACTTGAGGCTGAAAACCGCGGCTATATCTGGATTAATTTCGATCGTGCTATTTCGGTGAAACCCTATGCTCCGTGATACTCTACTTTAAAGGTTTGAGCTATGAATAGAAAAAATCAAGAAGGCATTGCGATCGTTGTTGTTGTTGCTATTATGGTCGCACTTATTATGGTTACTACCGCTTTGCTTGGTGTCGTCACCAGGGTTGGTGACAGTTCTAAAATTTATTTCAATAAAGATCTTGCGCGTTTGGCTGCTTTGTCTGGCAAAGCGTACGCTATTAATCTGCTTCGGTCTGCATTGGCCACCAATTCAACTGTAACAACACTTAATCCGGCAACATATGCCGTAGCAACATCTCCGCTTTCTGTTAATAGTGATGGGGTTTTCCCTTCTGCTTATTGTCTGTCTCCGGTGTTTAATCTGGGAATTTATGGCCGCAGCTATGGTCAGCAGTGTGCGGTTATGCTGCCTTTTGAGGCTGCTCAGTCCTTGGGAAATGCGTTTGCCAGAATTACTGCCACTGCTGCTGGTGAGACGCTCGATTCTTCAAGAGTCTTTTATGTGACAGGGACCAGTGTATCTAGTCCACCAACATACACGGTTTCAAACGCAAATACTATCAGTGCACGTGAGTATGGTCAATTCTCATCCGTTGGTGACTATTTTAAATATGTAGATAATAGTTATTTTGATAAGGATATGGCTCTTCCTTGGGATCCGACATCACCATCTGCTCCGACAACAGATAGTGGTAAACTTGCAGTTTCCTTTTATGCATCCCGCTATGCGGTTTGTATTCAGGACTTGGGAGGGTGTTTGAATCTGGACTATAATGCCGCAAATAATAATTACGACCCGGCACAAGTTAAAATATTATATAACATGATGGGGGGTGTTGATAATTCCCCTGACAATGTTGAGGATGTTCTTACTAAAATTAAAGCGGGTACTGTTGATGAGCCTAAATCATTTGATGATATGCAGGTTGTGCTTGGTGACAGCAGTTCGTCTAATAATCTGCAACGCCTTAACTTTACGCCATGGGGTAAAATAGATACTACTAATGGAACCCCGCTGTGCATTAATGTTTATACCGCCTCATCCAAACTGATTTATGCAATGGTAAAAAATGTGGTTCAGAATTGTGGCTTAAGGGTAGAGCGAGTTGCTGTTCCTACTGCAACACCCCCTGTTACTGCAATTGGACCTGTAACTGTATCTACAGAGTTAAATGAGACAGGTACTAATGAAATTCAACTTATTGCCTCTCAAATTGAAAATTCCAGAGCCGCAGGCAAAAGCGTTACTGATATTGCAGATGATATTGTTGCTCTTTCTACGTTGACCGCAAATCAGAAACTTGCTGCTAGTGCTGTTGCTTATTGCTTGTTTGGCAAGGTTACTGATGTTGATGGAAGCAGTGCGATAGATGTTGCTGATCGAGATATGTTTATCATAACCTCAACTTCAGCGGCAATTACAGCAGCCTGGCTTGACTCCCAAAAATTTGGCAGATTGGTTGCCAGTGGCAGTTCTGGTTTGGCTGCGCCGAATGATGCTGCAGGGGCAAATGGTCCGGGGCCTTATTTTCGAGTACGGGTGCGTGGAGTATTGATGAATCTGGCAAAATCAGAAATAACTTCTCAAGCGAACCTTGAGTTTGTATATAATAACTCAACAAATGAAATTGTCTTCCAGAAATGGTATGAGAACGAGTGATGCTTTCTGTTGTTATCGTAAACTGGAACACCTCAAAGCTGCTTGAGAATTGTCTGGCCTCTCTCTCTGCCGGGATTTCACGCTATAATTTTGAGACCTTTGTCGTCGATAATGGCTCCTCTGACGGCTCGCAGGAGATGGTGCGCAAGCTCTTTCCTGCGGTGCGGCTCATTGAAAATGAAAAAAATATCGGTTTTGCCGCCGCTAATAACCTCGCGCTCAGGCAGGCAAAGGGGGATTATTTTCTCCTGCTTAATTCTGATACCGTCCTGCCCGCAGGATCAATAGATATTCTTCTTGATTATGCCACCAGGCATCCGGAGGTTGGTTTTGCCAGCCCGCAATTATTGAATGAAGATGGCTCTATCCAGCACACGATTGCTAATTTCCCTTCTCTTGCCACTGAACTCCTGCAGAAATCCATTCTACGGTGGATCTTTCCGCAGCGTTATCACTCAAAACGTGTTACCTTCTCGCAGCCGACTGAGGTTGAGACGCTTGTGGGGGCTTGCCTGCTTGCCAAACGTGAGATGACTGAACAGATCGGTTTTTATGATGAGGATTTCTTCTTCTTCATTGAGGAGTCGGAGTGGTGTCTGCGGGGGGCGAAAGTTGGTTGGAAGGCGGTGCTTGTTCCTGAATCAGAGATTTATCACCTTCAGGGACAGAGCGGCAAGAAGGTCAGAATCCCTGTAAGAATCGAATATTGGCGCAGCCGTTATACTTATTTCCGGAAACATTATGGTGCGGGGGCAAATATTTTATTATATTCAGGCTTGATTCTGAGGTTGGGAATTGATTTAATTTTAAACTCTTTCGGGGCGCTCTTCTTTAAAAAGTCCCGGCATAAAGTTTTGGTTTGTCTGGAGCTTTTTAAGTGGCATCTGAAGGGGCGGCCTGATAGTATGGGCTTATCCGGTTCCTAGACGAATTTAGGCTCATATTTTAGAAAAGTTTGATAATTAAAATGTATAAAATCCGTAAAGCCCATGTTGATGATGTGCCGGTTATTCACGCGCTGGTTCGTGAATTTGCCAAGGAAAATCTGATGCTATCGCTTTCTTTTGGTGATATTACCGAGCGTATCAGGGATTTTCATCTGGCGATTGATGATGAGGGGCTGGTTGTTGGTTGTGCGGCGCTGCATGTTGTCTGGGAGGGGTTGGCTGAGGTGCGTTCGCTGGCGGTTTCCAAATCCCTGCAGGGAAAGGGGCTTGGACGCAAGCTGATCGCGTCCCTTCTTGATGATGCGCGCCTGCTGCAGGTCAATGAAGTTTTTACCCTGACCTTTGTGCCTGAATTCTTCAGTAAACTTGGTTTTGTCGAAATAGACCGTTCCACCTTGCCGCATAAAGTCTGGCAGGAATGTACCCGTTGCCCGCTATTTCCTGATTGTGGTGAGACGGCGATGGTTCTCAAGGGCTGGGCGTGAGTTTTTTTATTGTCATTTTTTATCGTAAAAAAAACATTTCTGCCCTTTGACGCAAAGATATAAATAGGTAAAATGTGAGTTATGGAAAATTTACCAAGAATATCGATACTTACTTCTACCTTTAACTCTGTCAGCACCTTACAGCGGTGTATTGACAGCATTTCCGCTCAGACTTATGCCAATCTTGAGCATATTATCATCGATAACTGTTCTGAAGACGGGACGGTTGAGTTACTGAAAAGGAATGAGGGCAGCAGCCGCCTGAGCTGGTGGCTGTCTGAACCTGATAAGGGTATTTATAATGCGTGGAATAAGGCGCTGCCGCATTGCGCCGGTGAGTGGATACTTTTTCTGGGCAGTGACGACCAACTTGCCGATAAAGAGGCGATTGAGAAAGTTGTTGCCGAATTAATAAAGCTGCCTGAAGAAGTTCGGGTTGCCTATGGCAAAGCGGCTATCTGCCGCGGCTATGAGGATGAGGGGCGGGTACTTGGGCAACCCTGGGATAAAGCCAAGGTTGCGCTGACTAAAGGTATCATGATCCCGCATGTGGCGACCTTTCATCACCGCTCTCTGTTTGAACTTCACGGCAACTTTGATGATTCTTTCAGGTTGGCTGGTGATATGGAATTTCTCTGCCGGGAACTGCTGCAGCATGATGCGAAGTTTATCGATGTGCTGGTTACCAGGCATTATCACGGCGGAGTTACGACTATTCCGCGTAACCGGGTTGTCGGCAAGCAGGAAGTTTTGCGAATTTCGCGGCAGTATAATATCGGTGTTCCCTGGGAGCGTTCGATGTTTAAAAACTGCTGGTACTGGATCTCATGTGCGGTGCGAAATATTTTGAAAATTGATATTTCACGGCGCTTGGTTTGATAGCGTATTGGTGGCAATAAATATTATTGCATTATTACGCCGGATTAATAGAATATTTAAGTGTCAAGTAATGATGCTTTTTTTACAAACTGATTGGAGGAAATCAAAATGGCTTATGTTATTACAGATGATTGTGTAGCTTGCGGCGCATGTATCGATGCTTGCCCGGTTGAGGCTATTTCTGCTGGCGACACAAAGTACACAATCGACGCAGACAAGTGTGTTGATTGTGGTGCTTGCGCAGGCGAATGCCCAAGCAGCGCTATCAACGCTGGCTGAGTGGGTTAATAACCAGTTTCTGGTTGCGCCCGCAGATGACTGTTTATGAATAACGTCATCTTTCTGCACAGTAATACCCCTCTGTGTTTTTGCGCGGGGGGTATTTTTGTATAGTGCTATTTTTATTTTGCGTGTTGCGCGCAAGTTTAGTGAAAGTGCTTATAAATGTTATACGATACGGTAATTGCCATTGATCTGGAGACAACCGGTCCCGATCCGTTCAACGATCAGATTATTGAAATTGGAGCAGCGGTTTATAAAAATGGTGAGATTGTTGCCAAGTTCAGCGAGCTTGCCGCTACTGATATCGAGATGTCTTCGCCGATTATCAAGCTTACCGGTATAACCAACGAGATCCTTGAAGGCCAACCGCCGCTTGAGGATGTGATTGAGCGTTTTCTGAATTTTCTGCCGCAGGACGCTATCTGCCTTGCCCACAACGCCACCTTCGAGCGTTCATTTCTGCGCAAGGCTTCGCGTGATCGGTTCTCGCACACGGTTCTGGATACGGTTGGCTTGTCACGTATCTGTTTTCCTGAGCTTGAGAGCCACAGTCTTGCTTGTTTGTGTGATTATCTCGACTTTGTTCCGGACAATGCCCATCGCGCGTATGATGATTGCGTGACGCTTCTGGAGCTTTGGAAGAAGATCCTTGAAAAAGCGCTGACCATCCCGCTGCCGGTGATCGGTGAGATCAACTATCTCCTGGCCACGCACGACAAGCACCCGTATAAAGATTTTTTCCACCTTCTAGAGTCTGAGATTGTCACCAGGAATTTCGGCCGCCATGCTGAAAAACTTGAGGATGTTTTCAGCGCGCTTGATGTCCGTCCGGTTATTCCTGAGGAGATCGGCGATAAGGAAGATTGGACCAGGCTTGACCGCAGCAAGGTCGAGTGGGTTTTCAGTGAAGGCGGTTTCCTGCAGAAGACCTTTGATAATTTTGAGACCAGAGATGGACAGGTCAGGATGGCTGGGGAGGTGGTTGAGGCATTTAATAATGCCAGTCACCTTCTGGTTGAGGCCGGAACGGGAACCGGTAAAAGCCTGGCATATCTTATCCCCTCGGTTATCTGGGCGCGTGAGAATCATGTGCCGGTTGTTATCAGCACCAATACCAAAAATCTGCAGACCCAGCTTTTTGAGAAGGATATCCCGTTTATCCGCGAGTCTCTGGGCATGGATTTTGAAGCGGCCATCATCAAGGGGCGGAGCAATTATCTTTGTCTGCGCAAGTTGTTGTATGTTCTGCGTCAGGCGGATGCCGAGCTTGATAATGAAGAACGGATGCAGCTGGTTACGATTCTTACCTGGGCGAGCTGGAGTGAGACGGGCGATATTTCTGATAATATCGTTACGGGGCGTCCGGGTTTCTGGGTTACCTGGGCGAAGCTCTCAACCATCGGCGAGGACTGCATGGGACGGGCTTGTCCGCATTACCGCAAATGTTTTCTCCGTAAGGCACGGGCCAAGGCGATGTCTGCGCAGATTGTGGTCGCCAACCATTCACTGGTTTTTGCTGACCTTAATTCTAAAAATCCGGCTATCCCGCCGCACGCGCAGATAGTCTTTGATGAAGCGCATAATCTTGAGGACGCCGCGACGCGTCATCTTTCGATTGCGGTTTCTGTTCAGGAGCTTAATATTGTCACCGGGCGACTGTTACGGTTTGGCCGTAAAAAAAATCCGACCGGGCTTATTCCCAGCATTACTGAAAAACTTAAATCGACCAGCCGCCTTTCTCCGGAACTGCGTGACCAGGCTTTGCGTCATGCGGAAGCGTTGCCGGATATGGTTGCGGCTGTGGAGGCGCCGGCCAATAATTTCTTCTCCGATATTGACTCAGTCCGCAAGGCCGCCAAGGATTCGGTCTCGCTGCGTTACTCCATTGAGCGCATGCGCGAAGATATCTGGGGGCCAGTTGCTGAATCCAAAAAAGATTTCTGCGTGGCGCTGGCTGAGATACTTCACACCTGTTCGCATCTTCTTGATGATCTTAACGAGATGCCTGAGGAAAGTATTGATTACCAGAAAGAGTTCAGCCGTGATCTTGATGCGGCGATTATCCGTATCCGCGAGTTGACGGAGAATATCGAATTTCTTCTGGCGGCGGCAAACGACGAGTATGTTTACTGGATTGAGAAGGTTTCCAATAAACCGGGCAATGTCCGCCTTGTGGGGGCGCCGGTGCTTGTCGGTAAGCTCCTCAATGACCAGATTTATTCGCGTAAGCGTTCGGTGATTTTTTCTTCAGCGACGTTGTCTGTTAACGGTAGTTTTGATTTTCTCAAAGGCCGGATGGGGGTTGATCAGATTGAGTCATCGCGCCTGATTGAAATTGATGCGGGTAGTCCGTTTAATTATCCGAGGCAGTGTCTTGTGATGGTTCCGGGCTTTTTGCCTGAGCCGGGGGAGAGGGGCAAAGACTATCCTGCGGAGTTGGCGATGCTGCTGGCGGATGTTTTCCGTGAGACCGGTGGCCGGGCGCTTGGTTTGTATACGAGTTATGACATGCTGCGCCGCTCCTTTGAGATTCTTAATGATGAGCTTCTGCATGACGGTATTGAAATTCTGGCTCAGGGGCATAGTGGTTCGCGTAAAAATATCACCGCCGTATTCAAGCGTGATATTCACTCGGTACTTCTTGGTACGCATTCGTTCTGGGAAGGGGTGGATGTTGTTGGGGAGGCGCTGTCCTGCCTGGTGATTGCGCGTCTGCCTTTCAGTGTTTGCAGCGACCCGGTTGTCGAGGCGCGGTGTGAGCAGGTTGAGGCTGAGGGCGGCAACGCTTTTATGGGATACTCATTGCCTACTGCCGTGATAAAATTCAAGCAGGGCTTTGGCCGTTTGATCCGGCATAAGGGTGATCGCGGGGTTGTCATTGTCGCCGACCGCCGTATCGTTGCCAAACGCTATGGCAAGAGTTTTCAGAATTCCTTACCCTGCAAGACTCATGTCTACAACGATCCGGAAAAATTTCTCTCCGAGCTTACGGCGTTTCTTGGCCATTAATTGAAAACAGGTTCTAAACATTAATTGCTGCTGTTAAGTAATTCTTTGGCGTAACCGGCATAGGCGCTGTAGGGGTAGTTTGTCAGCAGATTTCTGATAAACTGCCGCGCCTGCTCGGGTTCGCTTTTGCCGTAGCTGAGTCTTGCTTTGCGCCATAATTCATAGCTTGTATCCGCGCGTTTTCCCAGCTGAATATTTTCTGATTGCCAATGTGGATATTTCAGCAGATCCGGTGTTGCTGATGGTTTGATGAATAAATCTTTATTCAGGTAGGCCGTGAAGAGAAACGCACATAAAATTGCCAGAAGAAATGATGAAACTTTCAGCAGGCTGCGGCCAGCACTTGTGGTCGGCCAGGTGCGGAAGCATAAAATTGTCCCCCAGGCTCCGGGCAGCAGGGGAGTGTATTCGAGTTCCTTGCCGCTGATAATGTTATCCAGTTCTTTCTTCAGCTCTTTTGTCGATTGGTAATATTCAAATGACTGTGAGTTGATAAGCAGGTAAATGATCGCGGCAATCTTTGTGTTGAGAACTTTTTTGTACTCACAGGGATTGGGGATCTTCTGTTCATTGACTGCGTCTTGAGTCTCAAATACTTCAATGCCAACTGCGGCATAAAACAAGGTCATGCCCAGCGCGTAAAGGTCCTGGTTGATCGGGTGCAGACGGCTGTGGCGGACTGGCTCAGGATAAAAAGACTTCGCTTCTGCCGGTTTGCTGTTGTCCTTGCCGGCTTCCTTGATAAAGTCGAAACCTGTGATGATGGCTTTGCCGGAGTCGGTGATTATGATATTTCCGGGGCAGATGTTGCCATGGAACAGGCATTTTGCTTCCATGTGTTCAAGTGCATCGACAATGTCGGCGGTTATCGAGATCAGCAGGTTGTTGTCGAGCGGGCCATGAGTTGTTATATGTTCGCGCAGGGTAAGGCCGCGGTGTTTGTGCAGGACCAGATACAGGCAGCTCTCATTTTCGCCCATGTCAATTGCGTTGGAAATGGACGGGTGGTTGAGTCTGGCAAGAAGTTTGGCATCATGGCGGAATTTCTCCATTGCCGGTTCGCTCTTTGAGCCTTTGGCGACCAGACGGATAATTACCTTGCGGTCAACCGATTCCTGAAGAGCCGCGAAGGTCATGGCCGGGCCGTGTTTTGAGATTCGGTGCAGAAGCTTATAGCCGGGGATGTTTATGACAACGGCCTTGTTCTTTTTGAGGGTGATCTGGACAAGCTTCATCTGCTCTGCTGAGATTTTGCCGAGGGCCACCAGAACGTCGCCAAGCTCCTGCTGGTTGCCACTTTTAATCTGCTGCGTCTGAAGTTCCAGCGCTTCTTTAATTGCGCTCTCCTCACATAGCCCGCGTTCAAGAAGGACATTACCAAAATGCTGGTCAAAGCTGCTGTTATATTGCATTTTTCTCTATCACCTCCTCAAAAAAGTCGATGGTCTTTGCTGATGCGCCCTTTTGTTTGAGCAGCGCCTCTTTTCCTCTGGCAGCCATTTCATTTGCCGGTACAGGATTGGCTATTATCTCTTTAAGCCTGGGATAAAGCTCGTCGCGCCCGTCAATTTTAATGATTCCCTCCGCCGCAAGAAGAATCTCTACGGCTTCTGAGAAGTTATAGGTGCTTGGACCAATAACTGTCGGTATGCCAAATCCGCAAGGCTCCATCATGTTCTGTCCGCCATGGTCGATAAAAGTCCCGCCGATAAAAACAGCGTCGGCCGCGGTATATAAACTTGAAAGCTCTCCCATGGTATCGACCAGAATTATATCAGCGCTGGCGCTATTTTCAATTTTACTGCGGCGTATACAGTTGCCGATCCCGCCAGTAAGGTTCTCCACTTCATCAAGGCGGTGCGGATGACGCGGGACAAGCACAAGTTTGCTACCCGGAAACTCGGCGCTGATCTGTTTAAATGCCGCAAGAACAGTCTCCTCCTCGGAAGGATGGGTGCTTCCGGCGACGATAACCTTTGTCTTCTCGTCCGCGCCAATCAGCAAGCGGTATTTCTCTCTGGTCTGTTGGTTGCTGTCGGTATTGATCGTATCATATTTCACGCTTCCGGTCACGTGGATTTTATCTGCGTTTACACCGATTTCGCGCAGACGCGTAGCATATTCTTCACTTTGCGCCAGCCATAAGGATGGGGCGTTAAGCATTTTTTTTACTATCGGAACGAAGCCGAACTTTTTATATTGCTGCGCACTTTTCCCGGTGATGCGTCCGTTTGCGACAATAACCGGGATCTTTCTCTCAGCAGCAAGTTCAAGAAAATTCGGCCAGACCTCAAGTTCCATCAGGATAATAACATCCGGCCTGATCTGGTCAAAAAAACGGTTGACCCATCTTGACATATCAAGCGGATAAAAGCATACCCGCTCCTGACCATAGCGCTTTATGGCAACATCCCGACCAGTAGCGGTACTGACTGAAATTCTGACAGCCCAGTCAGGGTGACGTTTTTCAAATTCGTCAATAACCGTCTTTGCCGCGATAACTTCGCCAACCGAAACCGCATGTAGCAGCAGGCATTTATTCTCACCAGCACGACGCGGAACCATGCCGAATTTTTCATTCACGCTTTCGCCGTATTTCTTGGTGCGGTACTTGTGATTGGCGATATATGGCAATATCGTAAAGGTATAAAAAGCGTCGGTCAGACAGGTCATAAAGCTCATTACTGGTGATTTCCTCTTTTGCTGGCAATTAAAAACACATTCATGTGTACCGGTTAGTTTCTGAATCTGCCACAGCACTTCTTGAACTTCTTGCCGCTGCCGCATGGACAAGGGTCATTACCCTTGACCTTGGGGAATATATTGGTGATAGTCTGCACCGCCGGAGCTTCGCCGATACCCTCGCCACGGTGGTCAGCTTCTTCGGCCATCGCGTTAAAGTCATCGTGGATGCTTTCGCCGATAGCAACCTGTTCTTCAGCGTGCATGTTCTCGGCTGGTGTAACCTTCATGATAAGGTCGGAGACTTCTGTCTGCAGTGAGAGCCACATCTCCTGGAAGAGTTCATACCCTTCAACCTTGTAGCGGATCTTCGGGTCCTGTCCGGCAAAGCTGCGCAGGTGGATGCCTTCGCGCAGCAGGTCCATTGCGTAAAGGTGGTCCATCCATTTGCGGTCGATAGTCTCAAGCAGGAGAAGCTTTTCAAGCAGGCGCATATTCTCTTCGCTGATCTGTTCTTCCTTGCGGTTGTATGAGGCTTCGAGTTTGTCGCAGAGGAGGTCTGAGAGTTTCTGCTCGGAATCAGGTAGATCACTGCATTTTTCAAGCTCATCGCGTTTTACGTCGGTCAGGAATGATTCCATCATAAAGTCCATGATATGGTCGTAATCCCAGCCGTCATCATTTGCGGTGTACTCCTCGACCTTTGAGGCGATGAAGTTAAAGCAAAGCTCAAGCATTGAGTTGCGGAGGTTCTTGCCCTCAAGCCAGTCCTGCCGTTTATTATAAACAACCATTCGCTGTTCGTTCATGACCTCGTCATATTCAAGGACGTTTTTACGCGCTTCAAAGTTGCGCTCTTCGACCTTGCGCTGTGCCTTCTCAATCTGGCCGCTGACGAACTTGTTCTCGATTGCTTCGCCGTTCTTAAGGCCCGCCCACTGCATGATCTGCCGCGCCTTGTCGTTGGCAAACAGCCGCATGGTGTCATCATCAAGCGAGAGGAAGAAACGGCTTGAACCGGGGTCACCCTGACGGCCGGCACGTCCGCGCAACTGGTTATCAATTCGCCGCGCTTCGTGGCGCTCACTGCCGATAATGTGCAGACCACCAAGGCCAGTCACGTTATCGCAGACATAAGGCCCGTGGATGCCGTACTCGACCCACGCTTTCTTGAGCAGCGTCAGCCACTGTTCCTGCGTCTTGCTTGCAAAGTTTTCTTTATTCTCTGGCAGGTAATAATCGACCCAGTGCGCCAGAAGTCTGTTCAGAAGAGTTTCGTTATCCATTGCCGGCATTGCGTCTTTTGGCGCGAGACCGCAGGACTTCCAGTGGTCAAGCAGCGCGGATAATTCGATATCGCCGAGTTTGATATCCGTACCACGACCGGCCATGTTGGTGGCAACTGTCACCTGGCCAAGCTGGCCGGCCTTGGCAACAATTTCAGCTTCACGCGCGTGGTGCTTGGCGTTGAGGACTTCATGTCTGACGCCGCGTACCTTGAGGCTTTCTGAAACAATTTCAGAGTGTTCAATTGAGACGGTACCAATCAGAATCGGCTGGCCGGTCTTGTGGACCTCAAGTGCGTGGTCGGCCAGAGCGCAGTATTTTTCTGGCATTGTGCCGTAGATGCGGTCGGGGAAATTGATGCGGCGCAGCGGGCGGTTGGTCGGGATTGTCACAACGCCGAGTTTGTAGATATTCATAAATTCTTTGGCTTCGGTCATGGCTGTACCGGTCATACCGCTGAGCTTTTTATAGAGCTTGAAGAAATTCTGGAAGGTGATGCTGGCGATAGTCTGCGACTCTTCCTTGATCTTCATGCCTTCCTTGGCTTCAACGGCCTGATGCAGCCCGTCAGACCAGCGCCGTCCGTCAAGAACACGTCCGGTAAACTCGTCAACGATGCAGACCTTGCCTTCTGTCAAAATATAATGGACATCGTGCTTGTAGAGCGAGTGCGCTTTGAGGGCGTTATCGATATAGTGCGGCATATCCATGTTTGCGCCGGAATAAATATCATCAGTGCCGAGGATCTTTAGCGCGTTCTGCACGCCTTTTTCTGTGAGCTTGACTGAATGGTCACGCTCAGAAAAGACAAAGTCCGACGCCGATTCTTCCTCCGCCGCCATTCGCGCGTCTTCACGCTGCATGCCGGACTTCATATTCTTCTCGATAATAAGCTCAAGTGCGTTCTGGTCGATTCCTTTGAGCTTTCTGGCGATTGCATCTGCGGTTTGGTACTTGTCGCTGCACTCTTGCGCTGAGCCGGAAATGATAAGCGGGGTACGCGCTTCATCAATAAGCACACTGTCCACTTCGTCGATGATCGCATAGATACGTGAGCGCTGCACCTGTGATTCGGGAGTGACCTTGAGGTTATCACGCAGATAGTCAAAGCCGAATTCGTTATTTGTGCCGTAAACAATATCGCCCATGTAGATCGGAATGCGTTCATGAGAGTCCATGTTTGACTGGATGGCCCCCACCTGCAGTCCGAGGAAGTTATAGAGTTTTTTGTTATAATCAGCGTCACGTCCGGCAAGGTAGTCATTGACGGTGATAACATGCACTCCCTGTGAACGGGGGATAATTCGCACCGGCGGGCGCCAGGTTACGTCGTTCTCCTCAGGAATCAGCCACTGCACCTGCGTCCAGACCTCTTGGCCATTCTCGCCGTAGTGCATGACATACGGATTAAAGTTCCATTTGGAGACATCATCGCCCTGCATCTTGCGTGCCATCTCAACCCACTGTTCTGCAGGCTTGATTGCGTTAAGATAACAGGGGAGCGTGGCAACAAGGGTCTTACCCTCACCAGTTACCATTTCCGCGATCTTGCCCTGATGCAGAACAATACCACCGATAACCTGTACGTCAAAGTGGGCAAAGTAGGGCATCTCTCCCTCTGCCGGTTCGTACTCGAATTTTCCGTTTTTATAGGTCAGGCGTTCATACTTCTCCCGCGTTGACTTGCCTTCGCCGTGGGTGCGGTGGCTGGCCTCGCGGCAGACTGCATAAGCCTCAGGCAGGATGTCGTCCTCTGTCTCTCCTTCAACCAGACGGCGACGGAATTCATTGGTCTTCTCTGACAGTTCCTGATCGCTGAGTTTGCGGATTTCTGCCCAGTGTTCGTTTACTTTTTCAATCAGTGGCCATAATGATTTAAGTTCGCGTTCATTGGCAGTACCGAAAACCTTGCCAAAGAGTTTTGCCACACCTTCTAAAATACCTTCTGTAATACTCATTTATCCGGATTCCTTAGTTGCGAAAATATTGTTTTGTCTTGAATAAAAATTATATGCGTTTGCTCATGTCAAAGCAAATAATTAACAGGTCTTAAATGTGCTGGTTGAAAGGCTTATTTCTGGCAGGTTTTGGTTTCTTTGCAGCCAAAAGTCAGAGCCATGTAGCGTTTAAGCACATTGGTGTCTGAACGCAGGGGCGGGCCGTTGCGCATGCGGGTAACGGAGGTCAGCTTGTCATTGCGCGAGAACTCGAAAACAGTGGAAAAAAGCGGCTCGGGTTTTTCGGCCTTGAGCGGGTTAGCGTAACGCATATCAATAACCTTAACCGTCCGTTTGCCTTCAGGAGTGTTGCCGGTAAAGGCCAGAAGCATGTTACCGCTGGTTCTTGCCAGAAGCCTGTACTGCATTGACTTTGACGCAAGCTCGATGAGCGGGTGGTTGGTAAAGGCATGAAACTGCGGAAAATATGACTTGCCTGTCCAGGTTGAAACCGTCTGGGTGTAATAATCGCCTTTGTCGTTTTTCGCGACAACATTCCAGAGGAATACCGTTCCGATACTTGGAATTGAACGCACGGATTTTGCTTTGAAATCTTCAGGTATTACCGCAATCTGCTGTGCGCGGTGATTCATGTAAAAGCCAAGTCCGGTATAGAGCAGACACCAGCTTACGGCGATTGTGGCGATACTCAGGCGCAGTCTGGCGGTCTTCAGAAGCAGAGCGCTGAAGGCCGCAATCAGTAGTGGCAGGCTGAATAAAACATCGATAATCGGTAGCGCGTCCCAGGCATAACGGGCGTCAAAGAGTGGCGTCAGGGCTTCCGTTCCCCAGGAGGTACAGAGATCGTCGAGAATATGCAGGGAAAGACAGAGCAGGCTAAGGAGTATCCAGAGGCCGTAGTGTTTGCCCTTGTCAAGGAATTTAGCGGCAAGCATTCCGATAAGTGGGGCGGCGATTGCGGCAATCAGGAAAGAATGGGTCTCGGCTCTGTGCCACTTGAGCATTTCCCATTGTCCGGCATAAGCGGATACAATGTCACTATCCGGCAGGGCGGATAAGGCAGCTGCCACCAGTAAGCTTTTTTTGCCTAATTTATGGCGAAAACCAACCTCCGCCGCTGCAACGCCAATTAGCGTATGTGTTATGGTATCCATATACTTACATTATACTGATAAAAAGGCTGGTTGGCAATCATAAATTGAGTGTTGGTGACAATTTCTATTTAGTGGGAGCGCCATTCAATCGGTTCAGGGCTGGCGTTATTCTTTTTTACTATTTTTGTGACAGTATGATAAGTTGCGGATGCGAAGATGGCGATTACTATAAAAACAACCATTGAGCGCAGCCAACCGAGGCGTTGACCGTCTTTGTCTTTAAGGCAGATGATAAAGCAACTTGCCCAGATTGCAATTTGAGTGATACTGAGTATTGTTTTGTCGCTCAGGGGGTGCATAAATGAAAAGTTCAGAATGCTCAAGGACAGTAATTTTGAGAGCAACACCGGAAGGATAATAACCCATAACGCGGTGCGGAAAGTTACATGATATTTAAAGAAGAGGCGGCAAAAATAACTGTTGAGCTTTGCCAGTAGCGGAATGAATATGTATGGAAAAAATAAATAGAAGAAAAGCATGGTAAATCTGTCTCCCGTTAAAACAGATAATAAAAAAAGCCCAACCTGATTGTAGCGGTCGGGCTTTGTGATTCAAGTTTATTTTGTGGTACATTCTGCATGCGTTACCGCCTGAAAACTCAGGAATATTCGCAGACGTAGGCTGTGTCAGCTGCGAGCTTTACCTTGAATGACGCATTAGCCGGAACCTTGAAAGATTCGCAGGTCTTGAACTCTTCCCACTCGCTCTTACCGGGAAGTATTACCAGCATTGAGCCGTTAAGAACGTGCATGTCTTCGTTGCATGAGGTTGAGAATTCATACTCACCTGCAGCCATCACGCCAACAGTCGCCTTCTTGCCGTCTTTGGTGAACGAAATTGATTTTACCTTGCCATCAAAATACTCGTTAGTGTCAAACATATCTTTTCCTTAATTATTATTCAAATTCCAGCCGCAATAACTTCGGCATAATCATAAATCAAATTACTACAGTACAAAGCGTGAAAGGTCTTCATCCTCAACGATTGCGCCGAGTTTTTCATTGACCAGTTCCGGGGTTACATCAAAGCTTCTGCCGCGCATCTCCGGCGCGTCAAAGGATATCTCGTCAAAGATTTTTTCCATTACCGTATGCAGGCGCCGCGCACCAATGTCATCGGTTGAGGAATTTACCTTGGCGGTGATCTCGGCAATCAGCGAGAGTGCTTCCTTTTCGTATTTAAGGGTAATCCCTTCTGCGCCCATCAGAAGTTCGTACTGCTTGGTGAGGGCATTCTTGGGATGGGTCAGAATCTGCTCAAAATCCTCTTTGGTCAGTGAGGTCAGCTCGACGCGGATGGGGAACCGTCCCTGCAGCTCAGGGATGAGGTCGCCCGGTTTTTTGCCGTGGAAAGCACCGGCGGCAATAAAGAGTATATGGTCGGTCTTGACGGGGCCGAACTTGGTGGCAACAGTGCTGCCCTCGACAATTGGCAGCATATCCCGTTGCACCCCCTCACGGCTGACATCCGGCCCGCCGTCGCGGTCGCTGCCGATAATTTTGTCGATCTCGTCAATAAAGACGATACCTTCCTGTTCGGCACGTTCAATCCCCTGACGGTTGATCGCTTCCTCGTCAATGAGCTTTTCGGCTTCTTCCTGCGTGAATATCCGCAACGCATCATCAACAGAGACGCGGCGCTGTTTGGGCTTGCTCGGCATCAGGTTTGAGAGCATGTCCTGCATCTCAAAGCCCATGTCATCCCCGCCGATTGCGCCGATAATGCCTGACACCTGCGGGCTGCTGTGGGCGGTGATTTCAATCTGTTTGTCGCTGAGGTCGCCGTTCTGCAGCCGTTTTCGCATCTTCTCGCGGGTGCGTTCCCAGCGTTCCTGCGCTTTCCTGCGTTCCTCGTCATCCTCGTGATAATCAGGCGAGGGCAAGAGCTGATCGAGTACCCGTTCCTCGGCGTGGCCTTTGGCCTGCTCGGAAACGCGTTCGATTTCACGGGCACGGAACTGGGCAACCGAGACCTTGACAAGGTCGCGGATCATGCTCTCGACATCGCGACCGTGATAGCCGACTTCGGTGTACTTGCTGGCTTCGACCTTGATAAACGGCGCGTCAACAAGTGTGGCCAGGCGGCGGGCGATTTCTGTCTTGCCGACACCGGTCGGCCCGACCATCAGGATATTGCGCGGCATGACTTCCTTGCGCATATCTGCAGGTATCTGTTTTCTGCGCCAGCGGTTACGGATTGCCACCGCAACAGCGCGTTTGCCATCATTCTGGCCGATAATGTATTCATCGAGTTTGGCGACGATCTCTTTGGGGGTCATCGCTGCTTTATTCTCTTCAAGCAGAGGGTGCGCTATTTCCATCATTAAATCTCTTTTTCTTGCTGAATGTGCCTGGTTGCCGGCAAATTAATAATTACTGAGAAAGATAAACATACAGACAAATGTATCCCGTTGCAAGTACTAATGAGCCAATTGCGCAGGGAATACCCCATTTGAGGTACTCGCCCCAGCCGATATGCTTGTTGTTTCTGGAGGCGATATTGATTACCACCATATTCGCCGCGGCTCCTACCGGGGTGAGATTTCCGCCAAAACAGGCCCCCAGTGCCAGCGCCCAGTACATCGGTGCGGCCTGCGGCGCGATTGCTCCGTTGGGGCCTTCGCCGAAAAAACTGACAGAAAGCGTCTCGATGATCGGCAGGGCGGCGAGCGTGAAGCTGACGTTGTTCATGATACCGGCTAAAATTCCGCTGACCCAGAGTACGACTATCGGTGCGATATAAATAATCGCGTCCGGATGACCGATTACCTGCGCCAGCTCCTTGCCGAGGATATCTAGCAGGCCGACATGGCTTGCGCCTTTAACCACGATAAACAGGCCGATAAAGAAGAAGAGCGTATTCCATTCGATTTTAGCCAGCGCTTCCTCAACATCCTGCCTTGTGATAATCAGCATCAGCGCCGCACCGGACATGGCAATAACCCCCGGCTCGACATGGATAAGGCTGTGGAGCATGAAGCCTGAGAGGGTCAGAAGCATTATCAGCAGGCCGATCCACATCAGATGCCAGTCGGAAATCGCCGCCTTTTCATCAAGTTCCATAATGCGCGCGCGTTCCTCAGCCGTAACATTCATTCCGCCGCGGAATTTAATCAGTAGTATCCCGATAAAAACAGCCATTGTAAGGATTACGACCGGTGTCAGTACGTGCATGAAGCTTACAAAGTCAAAGGAGATGTCGTTTGTGTAGGCGAAGATCTTGCTGGCTCTGCTGCCGACGAGGATGTTTGGCGGGTCGCCGATTAGCGTTGCCGTACCACCGAGGTTTGAGGCGAGAATCTCGGGTATCAGAAAGGGCAGGGCGTCTACTTTAAGCTCTGCCGCCACAAGCAGGGTAACCGGTGCCATCAGGAGAACCGTTGTCACGTTATCGAGAAACGCCGAAAGAAGGGCCGTTGCCATAAGCAGCAGAACCAGAACCGGCAGTGGATAACCTTTGCCAAGTTTCGCGCATTTAATGGCTACAAACTGGAAAACGCCGCTCTCGCGCAACACATTAACAATCACCATCATACCCGCCAGCAGAAAGACAACGTCAAAGTCTGCATGCTGATTCCAGGCAGAGAGGTCGCTGTGTCCGCTTTCACCGCTGTCTTTGAGGACAATAAACAGCATCAGGCATGCGCCGCAGATTGAGGCAGCGGTCTTGTCGATTTTCAGCTTGGACTCAAGAGCGATTACCGCATAGGTCAGAATGAAGATTAGTGTGCCGATTGCAAGCATATTCAGTTACTTCCTGTCTGTTTCTTCAGGGAGGTTCTGATGATTTTCAATGATTTCCTCCTGTGATTTTTTGCCGGGGATGATGGAAAGCATCACCGCAACAAAGAGTACCGCTAAAATCGCCACTGACTTTGGCGAGAGGTCAGAGCCGTCAAGCGGTGCAACGAGAATGGCGATTGCGATAATTACACCGCGCAGAAGCCAGGTATTGCCGCGTTGTTCTGAAGCGATCTGGTGCAGGAGTTCCTTCTCTGAATAGTCAAGTTCGCCGAAAGTTTCTGCCTGAGTTATTTGGGCTGCCCTGCGGCAGGACTGGCAGGCCTGACGGTCGAGCAGCAGTCCAAGTTCCTCCGCCGGGACAGACTGTCCGCAGATACCGCAGTTTTTGTAGCGCTGGCTGTTATCACAACTCAATTCATTCTCCGTTTCCCTGATTACAGGTAATTATACCCTGACAACCTTGTGCAGGAAGTCATAGCGGGTGATGGTTCCGAGCAGTTTCTTGCCATCAAGAACGATGCCTAGCTCAATATGCTGCTCCACAAGCTTGCTGGCCACCTGAATCATTGGCGTGTCAGCAGCAAAGGTCGGTACTTTCTCTCTTTTCATGACTTCGGTGACCTTGATGGTCTGTTCCTGCTTCAAGAGGTCCTGAAACGGCTCAAAGGTCTTGAGGAAGCTCAGGTTTTCCATCATCAGCAGGTAATCGGGGATACCGACCTTCAGAAGCCGCCCCGTCGTCACCAGGCCAAGGAACTCGCCATTTTCGTTGACAATCGGGATGTCGGTGATCCTGTTCTCGACCATCTTGTCGGCAGCTTCGCGCAGGGTGGCCGTTTGCGGCAGGCTGATAAATTCCGTGTTCATCAGATCGCTGGCGGTGACGATTTCCCCGACCTGAACATCATGCTCTTTTACATAACTGATGAACTCCCCACCGTTTGCAAAAGAGGTTATCTTCTCCTGAGAGGTTACGGCCAGAAATTTGCTGAAGGCCGCAAGCACGCGCAGATACAGGTTGCTCTTGCCCTCAGGCACCAGAAATGTTATGCAGATTTTAACCGGAGCATTTTCATCCCCCGCATCCACCCCCTCAGGATAGATGCCGATAAAAACATAAAAATCATTCAGAAAACTCTCGCGGATATGGGGGATGGCAATTCCCGGGGTAATAATTGTACTGCCGAGTTTTTCACGCTCAATAAGTGCTTCCTTCACCAGCTCAGGATCGCCGCCGGTTTCTTCTTTATACAACTCCAGCATCAGTGTTTGGGCTTCTTGAAGGGTTTGAGGTTTTTTGCCGCAAATAAAATGGTCTTCATTTAGGAAGCTTGAAAGCTGCATACTTTCTCCTGTTTTTATTAAGCCGGTTGGCAAGCGGATATTATTATCCAATGGGTTAAATTTTTTAGATTTACAGGGACAAGTCAATAAAAATATGGCATAAATGCGAATATATGGCGCTGAATCAGCAATTACCGGTTGATTTTTTCTGTAAGCTGAACTTTTGCGCAAAATGCTCATTTTTAACCGGAAAGAAAATTTGGTTTTAAATTTTCAGCTTACGCGTCCGAAGATATTCCTGATATGCAAACCAAGTGATAATTAAGCTCTATTTCAGGCTAGTTTTCTTGCCGGAAAAACTGGTCTGGGGTATAATTAATATTGTGGTGGTTTTGCAATTTGTTTCCTTTGCCTGAGAGAGTCATGGAATAATGGAAAATACCATTGCTATAAACATACTCTTTGTTGAATCGCTTGCCACCTGCAGCAAGGAGGGGTGTGAGAAGCGCTGCGTCGTTATGGACGTCTTGTCAGGCAAGCGTTTCTGTGAGGGGCATGCACCGAAAATCTGGCTTGAAAAGGCATTCCGTAATGACCGCCGTATCGAGCAGGAACGTCAGATGCTGCCCAAACCTTGCGTTGTCTGGTAGGCTGCAAGGCGCTGATTCTGAGTGAGAAATATTTAAAAACGCCCACGGATTAATCCTGCGGGCGTTTTCTGTTTAAGGTTAAATATTCATCATCGTCAGTTGTTATCTCAGGGCGAAAAATTCTTCATCAACGGCGAACATGTTGTCATACTCAAAGCGGTTGTCATCGAAGACGCCATGACCGGATGAGGTTATGTAGTAGGTGGTCGGCCCCTTTATGGCGTTGCAGACGGCAAACTGTCCCGGAGGTGGCACTACTGCGTCGTAAAACGCCGGGAGTACCAGAGTCGGGATGTCAATATATTTAGCGGCAATTGCAGCGTCGTAGTAGCGAAGAACATCGGCTATTTCCGGGCGCAGGCGGTAGTATTCGCTTACAGCGTTGCCACTGCCCCTGCATTTGCAGGCAAGGCGGCTGGGGTGGTGTCCGAAGGTCGGGACAGACAGCTTTGCTTTCTTTACGCGTTTCTCCCAGGCCAGGGCAAGAGCGCCGATCCCCCCCCCGAAGCTTCCGCCGCTGTAGGAGATAGTTTCACCGACTTCCGGGACAAAATCGAGAAGCACCGACACCGCCGTCCACATTTCAGCTACACAGCCCCTGATTATATAATCCTCGCGTGATTCAATATTATGGACAACATGTTTTGAGGAGTTATTCTCGGGAAATTCTCCATGTTTTGACATATCAAAGCCACGGTGTACCGGATAAATGAATGCCGCGTCCCTGATCGCCCGGTCTACGGAAAAGTTTGTTCTGCCGCCGTAACCGTGGCCGGCAATATGACCTTGTTTGACGATGCCATTGCGCGGAATACAGACAACCGCCCCGGTGCGGAAGTGTTCCCATGAGTCATAGTAGACCTCGTATTTGTCATAATCGTTGTCGTAGGGCAGGGATATTTTTTTGACTGAATAGCGCAGCGGAATCTCACTGTTAAGCCTGTAGGTCTCCTGCCAGAAGTCGGCAAAATCCTCAGGTTCCGGGGGTGGGCCGAAATTAAAAAACTCCTCCTTACTCATTCCGTAAGTCGGATCATAGTCGTAATTGTCCGGCCAATGCTTTAATTCTCCGGTGTAAATATAGGTTTTGTTACTCATTTTATTGCCTTTATATTGATTTGTATACATAAACTCCATATTTTATGAGTATATATGTTGAAAGTCATTAGGCAAATAAATATTATATCATATATTCTTAACTTGACACATATATGTTTTTTTTAACAATTTGAACTAATAGATATTACAAGGAATGCAAAAAATGCCAGATTTTCTTACAGGGGTAGACCACCCTGCGATTGCTACAGGTAATGTAGCCGGACTTTGCACATGGTACATTGACACGCTTGGTTTTGAGAAGAAAGCCGAGGTTGCTGGTGGTGCATGGTTGCTTGGTCTTGCTGATGGAACTTATCTTGAGATCATGCCCGAAGACGGATCACCGCGTCCTGCACGCAGTGTCTTCACCGCAGGTCTGAGCCACCTTGCTCTGCGTGTCAAGAATCTTGATACTGCAATCAGTACTCTGGAAAAGTCCGGTATCACCTGGACTAATGAGATCAGCCCGGCGGTTGGCGGCGGCAGGCTCAGAAACTTCTGTGATCCAGAGGGTAATATTCTGCAGATTGTTGAAAGATAAGAGACTGTCTGAGAGACAGCCTTTTGTCTGTTTTGCGGCGCTTGTTCGTATTTTTGTACTGCGTTGCCTTTGTTTTTCAGATACAGGCTCCGGGAGTTTTTTATGCCGGTTGAGAATATTGCGGCTAATCTTGAGAGGGTGCGGGATAATATTTCCCGTGCCTGTAAGCGCGCCGGGCGCAGTGAGGATGAGGTCTGTCTGATCGCTGTCACCAAGACTGTCGGTAATGAAGAGGTCGCGGAGCTTGCGCGTTTAGGCGTGCGGGATTTTGGTGAGAACCGGGTGCAGGTTGGCCTTACCAAGACCGATTTTTTCTGCAACGAGAATTACAACTGGCATTTTATCGGGCATCTGCAGCGCAATAAAGCCTCGGAAGCTCTTGAGGGGTTTCGCTGCGTGCATAGCCTTGAGTCTCTGAAGCTTGCGAAGGTGCTCTCAACTGAAGCGCAAAAGCAGGGCATTGGTAAAGTGAAGGTATTTCTCGAGGTTAATATCAGTGGCGAGGAGAGCAAGTACGGCCTTACTGCTGATAACGCCAGAGCTTTTCTTGAGAGTGTGCTGGCTTATGATAACCTTGAGGTCTGCGGTCTGATGACGATGGCGCCGTTTTATGATGAGCCGGAGGATACGAGGCCGGTCTTTGCCGGTCTGCGGGAGTTGCGCGACAGGCTTGGGGCTGAATGTGGCGTAGCGCTTGATTGTCTTTCGATGGGAATGAGTAATGATTATGAGGTCGCTGTTGAAGAGGGGGCGACTCATGTCCGGGTGGGGACTGCGCTGTACCGATAGTTTTTGCCTGTGCGATAAATAAATTTTTTAATAAGGACGAGTAAGCGTGTTTGATAATAAGACACTTGGGGTTATTGGTGCGGGTAATATGGCTGAGGCGCTGGTTGGCGGCGTGCTTGGCAGCAGTCTGATTAAGCCGGAGATGGTGGTTGCGTGTGACCCGACTGCAGAGAGGCGTGCCAAGTTCAGTGATATGGGCGTGCGGGTTAGTGAGGATAATTCAGACGCGGCGGCATGTGACATAATTCTGCTCGCCGTCAAACCGCAGATGATGTTTGATGTCCTTGCCGGTATTGGTGACAAACTAGGCCCTGACAAGCTGATTATCTCCATTGCTGCGGGAATCCGTACCGCGAAAATATCCAAGGTGGTTAAGGAAGGTACGCGGATTGTCCGGGTCATGCCCAATACGCCGATGCTGGTTGGCGCTGGCATGAGTGCGGTTGCGGGTGGATGTAATTCAACTGCGCAGGATGTTGAGATGGTGCTTGATATGTGTGCGGCGGCTGGAGAGTCCTGCGAGGTCGAAGAGAACTTGCTTGACGCGGTTACTGCGGTTTCCGGTAGCGGCCCGGCTTATCTCTTCCTCTTTACCGAGCTATTGGCTGATGCGGCTATTCATGTTGGTCTTGATCCTGTAATGGCTAGGAAACTGGCCCAGCAGACGGTTATTGGTTCAGCCACATTGATGGCTAACTCAGAGGATACCCCCGCAGAGCTACGGCGCAAGGTTACAAGCCCCAACGGTACAACTGAAGCTGCTATTAAGGAATTCATGTCCTGCGGTTTTGACAAAGTTCTGCAGAATGGGGTTAATGCTGCCTGTCGCAGGAGTGTTGAGCTTTCAGGCTGATTATATTATTTGAGGCTTTAGGGCTGGTCGGTTGTTGAATTTCTGTATGGGAGTTGTGGCTTGGCTACGTTGTTATGCGAGAGTGGTGCTGATAAAAGAAAAGTCTTTCATATTGGCAAGGATGAAGTTGTCTGCGGTCGGGCTGACACTGCGGATATCACTATAAATGATCCATTCGCCTCAGGTGAGCATTTTAAAATCATCAATAACAGCAATGGCTGGATGGTTGAGGATCTGGGCAGCTCAAATGGCATTGAGATCAACGATGTCAACCTGCCAAGCTCACCCGTAAGGCATGGCGACCTGATTAAGGCGGGAAGCACCTATCTGCGTTTTTATGAGCGTGACGAGACCGCTGAGGAAGCCTCGCATGACAGCTTGCCGGTTATTGACGGTTATGAAATTTACGAGCGTATTGGGGTTGGGGGTATGGGTGAGGTTTACCGTGCCTGCCAGTTGAGCCTTGAGCGGGAGGTGGCGATAAAAACGCTTTCGGCTGAACACGCCAAAGACCGTGATTTCGTTGACAAGTTCTTCAGCGAAGCAAGGGCGTCTGGTAATCTTAACCATGCCAATATTGTCCAGGTTCATGATGTTGGTGAGTCGGGTGACGTTTGTTATATTTGCATGGAGTATGTTGGCGGGGGTGACCTTACCGGTAAGCTCCGTGAGAGCGACCGTCTGACCGCCAAGGATGTTGTCAGTATTATCACCGATGTTGCCAAGGGGCTTGAGTACGCCGAGGGCAAGGGGATTGTCCACTGCGATATCAAGCCTGACAATATAATGTTTACCACTACCGGTACGGCAAAAATTGCTGACCTTGGTATTGCGCGAAGTGTCAGCGGGTTTCAGGAGCGGCGTAAGGAAGTTTTCGGGTCGCCGCATTATATGGCGCCTGAGCAGGCCCGCGGCAAGCCTGTTGACCACCGTGCCGACCTTTACTCGCTTGGTTGTACGATGTTTCGGATGCTGGCGGGGCGGACTCCGTTTTCCGGTGCCTCGGCACGTGAGGTAATGAAAAAGCAGGTAGTCGAGGAGCATCCGGATATTCTGGGGTTTGCGCCTGACTGCCCGGCTGAGCTTGCGGATATTATTGACTTTCTCATGGAGAAGAATCTTGAGGACCGCTGTCCTTCAGCAACTGAACTTCTTCGTCTGCTTGAAAATGTCGGCAAGAAACAGAGAAAGTCTCGCAAGAAAGATCCGACGGTTCTGATGGGAGCTGTAAAGCCTGGCACGGGCAGCTTTTCCGCTGCGTCACGCCTTAAAACTACAGGAGGGCGCAAGCGCCGCAGGAGTAGGTCAAGAAGCATTGTGTTTGTCGGGATTGTTCTTGTACTTGCTTTAGCTGGCGGCATCTACTGGCAGATTAACCGCGACCCGGTTGTTTCTGTGTTTGAAGAAGTGGCGGTTCACGAGAAAAACGATGAATACTCTGCGGCGATAGGTCTTCTTAATCTGCTCAAGACCAAGGTAGCCCTGAATGCCGCAAACATGAAAAAAGTTGATGACAAGATTGCTGCCCTTGAAAAATCTCAGGCTGCTCTTGAGAAGGAACTGTTCTTCCGCCGGAAATGGAATTCCTACCTTGACCTGCGTGAGAGCGGCGCCTCCGCTGAGCAGCTCTTAAAACAGATTGATTATCTTTCCACGATCTTCGCCGAGGACAAGAATTACTCAATGATGACTGTACGTGAGCGCAAACGCCTTAGCGGGCTGATAAAAAAATAGCTATGTCTGCTGGTGAATCCGTACAGCTTCAGTCACTTGAGGACGGGGTGTTGCTTCCGGTCAAGGTCAGGGCTGGCGGGCGCAAAAACCATGTCGGTGGCGTTCACGCGGGGGCTCTGCGTGTTGAGGTGACGACCGCGCCTGAAAAGGGCAAGGCCAATAAGGCAATAATCAAAATGCTGGCAAAATCTTTTGGGCTGGCGCAGCGTGATATCATTCTTAAAAGCGGCGACACTTCTTCCGAGAAGAAATTTATTCTCTCTGGTCTCAGTGCTGAGAAAATTCAAAATATAATCCAATCGCTGGAGTAGAGATTGCGTGCAGACGTTATTGCTGTTTTTTTTGAACCCTTATCGCAGACGGGGCTTACTCTTCCCCGGCGAACATTTTGATATAGTTTGGGTAATTCTCGGGATCTGCCAGATATTTCAGAACATATTCCCTGCCGAGGATCGTTCCCTCAAAGCCGGCGATCTCTTCAGCCGTCAGGAATTTCGCTTCGATTACGTGTTCTTCGTTGGGGCGCACATAAAGCTCGCCGCCGGTAACTTCTGCTTCAAACTGGTTGCAGAGAAGATGCAGGTTGATGTTCATGTCGATGCGTTCAATCAGTCCGAGATAGCGTCTGATTCTCACTTTCAGTCCTGTCTCTTCCTCGACCTCGCGGATAACGGTTGACTCTAAAGTTTCCTCACGGATATGCCCGCCGCCGGGAAGTCCCCACTTGATGCCTTCACTGTAATTGTTGGCAACCATCAGAAGGCGGTTCTGCCCGTCGCGGATAAAGGCAAAGGCGCCGGAAATAATTTTCTCCGGATCAGAACGACGGATTTTTTTTACAAGATTACTTGTACTCAGCCCCTTGACCAGCGGGATAAATTCAATGCGTCCGCCGTTATTTTCAACTGCCGCGCGTTCGTCCTGATCGACGGTCTGAAGATTATAATCCTCACCCTTAACCGCGATATCCGGCTTAACTGCTGCAAGTATTTTATCACAGCGCCTATCACTGAAGATGATTACATGATCGACAAATTCCAGAGCCGCCAGCATCGTCGCGCGGTCGTCTTCATTGACAAAGGGACGATCGGGAGTTTTGAGACTGTTGACTGATTTGTCGGCATTCACGCCCACGATAAGCGCATCACCTTTTGCGCGTGAGAGGCGCAGACTTTGCAGGTGGCCTGCATGCAGAAGATCAAAGCAGCCGTTAGTCCAGACCAGGGTCTTGCCTTCGGTACGGTATTTTTCACGAATGGGCGCAAATTCTTCAAGCGTTACAATCTTGGACATCTTCTTCCTTTATCAGCTGTGGATTGCTCAGCGGCATGACCATGCAGACCGCGCGCATTATTTTTTCTGCTTCCTCACGCAGGTTTTGTTTTTTGCCGGTAATCAGATTAAGGCTGGTGACCCCTCCGTCTTCAGGGCTAATCCCGCAGGGGGTCATCAATTCGCTAAAGGCGCTGAGGTTGGTGTTGATATTGAGCGCAAAGCCGTGCCAGCTTATCCAGCGACTCACCGATACGCCGATTGCGCAGATCTTGTCGTGGCCAATCCAGACGCCGGTCTTGCCGTCGCGCCTGCCGCTATCTATGCCGTAACCCGAAAGATAACTGATTACCACCTCTTCAAGCATCCGCATATAGCGGTGCAGATCGCGGCAGAAGTCCTCAAGGCGCAGCAACGGATAGACCGTCCATTGCCCCGGACCGTGGTAGGTGATATCCCCCCCTCTGCCCACACGGTGAAATTCAATTCCTTTTTCTGAGAGCTTGTTTTCACTTACTTTGAGATTGCTGCCGTCCCCCGAGCGTCCGAGTGTGATGACGGGTTTGTGTTCAACAAAGAAGATGTGCTGCGGCTGTGAATCGTCCTTTTTCATTTTTTTAAGATAACTCTGCTGCAGCGCAAGCCCCTCAGCATAAGTGAGTCCATGGTGCAGGCTGTAGCTTATTTGCGGGGTAGGCTGGGACATTGCCAAGGTGTTCTCCATTTTTATCTGATGATCGTCAGAATCGCCGCGACGTAACCGTAGATCACGCCTGTTAGTGCCAACAGCATCAGTAATGTAAGGGTGTATTGCTTCATCGGTCTTCCGGTAGGAGCGGTTATCAGCCTGCTCAGTCTATGCCTAAATCAGGGCCTGGCAGGCCAAGCATGGACTTGCGCAGCATCTCATTCTTTTGCATTATCTCAGTAAGGTCGCGCTCAAGTTTCTTCTTATCGAGTTCTTTTTGGTCAAGAAGGTCAAGAAGCTTCTTGCGCTCTTTGGCAAAATCTTCACTGCGTTTATCAAGCAGGGCATCATTATCCTCAAGCTTTGCCTTGGCCGCGCGAAGATCAGCCCTGACCGTATCCATCTCGCCGATAAGCCAGCCATACAACCCAACCAGAAGCAGCGCCAGAGTTATCGTTACCCAGAGCGGGGCGCGCAGGCGGTTTCTGGTGATCTCCTCAACTACCGGCTGTTGGCAACGCCTGACAATTTCTTCAATAGTCAGCTGCAGCTCGCTGATTTCACCGGATGAGTGGTAGCCAACCTCAACAGCACTTTCGCGGAAGGCCGGTGGTTCTGTATGTAATGGCTCGTTGCCGATGTCATCAATATTCTGCCGCCGGTAATCATCAGGCAAATCCGTGTCATCATTCACCGCAGGGTTAAGTGTGGTGTCATTCTCTTTGTATAACGGCGGTTGCTCAAAAAGGTCGGCTTGGGTGAAGTCTTCATTGCTCATTAATACCGCAGTATCATATTTGCTGCTATGGGCGGAGCGCCTTGCACTGTCCAGATCACCGCGGGTTATTTCATCATCGTCAGTGAGCTTGCGGCTCTCTGGCTCAGTCTCAGGAACATTGAAAACGGTGTCATTCTTGTCATCAATATCCGGCTCGTCCTGAAAATCCTGTTCTTCCAGCGAAACTGCGTCTGAAGCATCGTTGGGTATCTGGTGCGCGGGTTGTGAGACCTCGTTATCTTCACGATCATTTTTTAGCGCGGCATGGTTGGTTTGTTTATCCTCCTCTTCTGGGGAGACTGCGTCATTATCCGGATAACCGGTTAAATGACTGTCTGGCTCCCTCTGTTTTTTGTTTGCCGGGGAAACTTTCGGTTCCGGCAGAGGTGGCTCAAAAACAGAAGTCAGTTCTTCCTCTGGCTGGGAGGTTATTTTTGCGGATTGCCCTTTTGCCGGTTCAGACTCATCAGATTGTTTACTCTCTTCAAGCGAAGGCAGGCTGTGTAGACTGCGCTGCCGTGTACCGATATTGGCAAAACGCACACTCAGCAGCGGCGCTTCCTCACACTGTTCGCAGGTTATCAGGCGCGAAACTTCAATATGCGCCGGCGGGGTTGTCCCTCCGCAGGATGGGCAGGAAAGAACGGCCGGTGACATGGTAATCAGCCCGGATTTGCATTTTTTGCAGCGGTAAAGTTTGCCCAGTGTAATGCTTTTTACACGGTGTACCGCGTCACACTCAGGGCAGACAAGTCGGATAATTTCAGCCATTCTCTAAATTGCCTTGTAAGTTCGTTTATATTATATTGCCAGATTATGAATTTTGCATTTTAACAGATAAAAGTCCAGTATTTTTTCGAATAAAGTTGAATATTGCTTGCAATTAGCCCGGAGTATATTTAAAATTCAATTCCAGTGAAAATTCAGGGATAGTATATGTATAAAATCAGGCAGTACATTTTTACCGGTTTGGCTATAGTTCTGGGCATTGCGTTTATGGCCGGGGCAGATGAGGGCAATGACTTTTCCGCGCCGCAGAAGGTTTGGGATGGCTTTCTTGATTCATTGCGCACCGGTGATATGAAATCAGCATATAATCTGGTCTTGCCGTATTCGCGCAAGCAGATGAGTTACCGGGATTTTTGCGCTTCATGGCATCCGCTCAGTTTCAAGTATGAGAGCGTGCTTACTCCGCCGGGCTTTTCCGAGTTTTGCATTTCCGGTGATATTGCGACTCTGCGTCTTGGTTTGCGGCAGGAGCCGGGTGAGGAGAAGGGGCATATCAGCAAGGCGGCGCTGGTTCGTGAGGATGGGCGCTGGTGGGTGGTGGACGGCCCCAACGCGTCTAACGCGCTGGCTGAAGCGTCGGCAAGAAATATTCTGCAGCGGCTGATATCCGGTTCAAGGCTCGTGCGTGAGTCTCTGGCGGGTGGGCGCGAAATCAAGGTTGAACAGCTTCGTCTGGAGAATCCGCGTTTATTTGAAGAGACTTCGGTGCAGGATTTTTTTGCGGCCTACACACTTGAGGTTGATGTTTTGCGTGATGGGGTAGTCCGGGCCAGACCAGGGCATGAGGGTTTGCGCGGTTATAGCGTCGGGCTTGACGGCAAGGTTGTGGCTTTCAGGCAGGTTCCCCCCAAGAGGATTACCGGCGAACAGGTGCAGAAAAAGGAAGAGGCTAAAAAACAGGCTCAGGCTATGGCGCTCCAGCAGAAGCAGCTGCGCCTGCAGGCTCAGGCCAAAGCCAGACAGCAGGAACTTCTGGCCAGAAAAAAAGCTGAGCAGGCCGCGATAAACAGCCGCGCTGATGCAATGCAGGATAATTCTTTTTCTGACCAGTCATTCAATAAACCTGCCAATCTGAAAAGAAATATCCCCGCCAGCGCCCCGGTCTTTGGCGACCCCGACAAAACTCCGGCGGTGCCTCTTGCCAGTTCTCGCAAAGCCGTGCCGCTGCCTAAAAATACCAGCCTCGATAATTTCGATTTGCCTGACGTCGATGATGTCAGCGCAGTATTTTCAAATCAGCGCAATAAGCGCTCCAATACCGCGCCGGTCAGCAACCCTGTGGTAAAACCGGCTGAGAATATTCACCAGAATTATGACCTTCCCGATGTTCCTGAAGCGGTTGGTGAGAAGAGCAGGTTTGACAGTCTTAAATTACCTGAAGGCACAGTACTTGAATCTAAGGCTGTCAGGGGAAATTCCGTATGGGAGAAAGAAGTTGTCGATGTTGAAGTTCCCGGAATTTCTGCGATGTCGATTGCTCAGGAGGATGAGCAGCGCTACAATAATACTTCGCCGGCTGAAGTCAAGCCAAAGAAGCCGGCATCTGACGACGCTGCCCTGCTTGACCGGATACTCTCGGATTTCCCCAGATAAATACTAAGTGAGTTATTAATATATGCAGTCAATTATTAAAATTTTTCTTCTTCTGCTTCTGGCGTTTACTTTCGATTATAGTAGCGTCTGGGCTGCTGACTATGATCTGGCCAGCCCGACAATTGAGCTGCAGCGTATCCAGTATTGTGACAAGTGCCACAACCCGCTGATTGTGACGACAATCCCTCCGGGTGCGGCTATCCGTTGTCCGAAGACCGGTTATGTAATGAAGCGTCTGCCTGACAGCGAGCTTGAGGTAAAGGTTTATCAGGTCTGTCCTTCCTGCGGCACGCGGATGGATGTCTCGAAACTAAAATCTTTCCAGCCTTTTAAATGCGGCAGTTGCGGTCTGGTGCAGCGGGTTCTGCCTGAAGCTGTATACCTGCCGCCAACCGGAGCAGGCAAGGGGAGTATCAGTCCGGTTGAGACTGTAGGCGCGGCTCCCGAAACTGCCGGAAGCAAAATCAAGACTGATTCCAGAGAACCGGTTGTGCCGGGTCTTAATGCCCCGGAATACTCAACATCATCTGCCGGCGCCGGTGATAAAACTATGACCGCGGGTAATGGAGATAGCACAGCCACATCAGTAAATACTGTGCCGCGCCAGACCTTGATTGAACCGGCAACCCCTGAGATGAAAGAAGTACTTTCAGCCTTGCCGACCGCTGGTGAAACCCTTAAGGCTGCCGTGTATGTCAATGGCGAAGGGGTTTCTGAGAGTGAGGTCTACCGGACTCTTGCCAGAAACTTTGAGATATTGCGGCTTAACCGTTATATTTCCGGTACGGGCAAGCCGACCATGCAGCAGCTTAAGGATATCCGCAAAAAAGTTATTGATGAACTTGTTGACCGAAAACTGGTTGTGCAGGCGGCGCAAAAGATCGGTTATAAGCCACTTCCTGATACCGTTGCGGCAATAGCAAAAAATACCGGACTGACTATGGAACAGGCTCGCGACGAAGCGATTATCGAAGCGATGCGCCGACGTTATTCGGGGGCGGAGGGTTCTTTTGACGAGCAGTATCTGCGCCGTTTTTATGATGATAATATTGAGCTGTTTTCCGAGCCGGACAAGTATCTGCTGAGGGCGGTTATCATTTATGTTGACCGCAGCGGAAGGGTTGACGGACGTGAGGCTGAGGTTATTGCCTCTGAGGTCAGCCACAAGATAAAGTACGGCGTTGATTTTTCTGCGCTGGCTTCACGTTACTCGGAAGGGCCGTTTCGCAGTGATGGCGGCAAGCTGAGAACGTCTTCAGTTGACGGGCTTGTTCCGGTAAGTAATCTGGCAAGACCGGTTCGCCGCAAGCTTGAGGCGTTTGCGCCGGGGAAGGTTGTGGGGCCGATTGCGCTGCCTGGCTGCATTGCTTTCTTTAAAATGGATAATTTTATCCGCGGGAATGCCAGGGATTTTAAACAGGTATATAATGAAGTCAAGTATCAGGCGCGGATAAATGCCCGTGACAAGGCCTTTGATGAATGGGTTGCGTCTCTGCGCCGGGCTGCGCTTATTGAGTTTCCCCGCACGAAAACTCCTGCGGCTAAAGATGAAATGAAAGACAATTAATGTTACGCAAATATTCTTATATCCTATTTTTTTGTTGTATTGCCGTAGCTGGTTGCCTGCGTAATCCGGGTGAGAATGCCGGTGGCAAGGCATCTCTGACCAGAGCTGCGGTTGAGGGTTATCTCGCCGAATACAATTTGAATTCTCCCGGGGTTGCGGTGGAAATTGTCCGCGTTTTGCGTGCGGGCGGCAAATACCGTGAGCGGGTCACTGATCAGAAGGGCAATAAGGCGACACTGACGGCCTGGATTGATGAGAATAAGCAGGATATCTTCTGTATCACCTTTTACCGCGACGAGGTCTGTCCGGAGTGTCATGGCACCGGCAGGCGTAAGCTGCCCAAACTGCTTGATATGGATACGAAGATTTCCGGTGTTTCTATTAGCTGTCTGAAGTGTGACGGTAAGGGGACTCTCAAGAATCAGTTCCATAAACGCTGTTGGGTCCTATCTTCACAGGATTACTCTGATAAAGCCCAGGCTCAGGAGCGCAAGCAGGAGTATGTGTTGGCCGGCGCCCCGGAAGGGACTGACCGTTACGCGAAAATGCTGGCGAGTTCTGTACCGGCTGAGCGGCTTGAGGCGTGCCGCTGGCTTGATAGGAATTATATCCGCGAGGGCATGTTCTTCCGTGATATTCTGCCGATTCTTGACCGTGCGCGTTATTCGGGTAATGTTGAGGACAAGAGCCTTACAACCAAAATACTAGGTTCGCGCAGTGGTGATGCGGGTATGAAGGTTTATCAGTTCTGGGCGGGCAGGGGCGACAGGAAGCTGTATCTGATGGCGTATTACCGGATTTATATTAATAATTCCACAGGTAAGGTTGTTAAGACGGAATTTGTCTCTGATAAGTCTGCCCTTAAACGCAAATGATAATTCCCGGAGTCTGTAATGTCCTTTATCCCCAGAATAACCGGGTTTGTCCGCCAGATCATTCACTCCCTGCTCTGTAAAATTATCGACCGTTTACCGGAAAAACTCCCTGATGCAGAGGAGGAGTCGCTTCCTGAAGAGCTTCGGGCGATGCTTGAGAAGTTGCGTTTGCGGGTTGTTCCTCTGCCTGAGGAAGAGCAGACTCCGCCTGAGGGGGCGGTTGATGAAGACGAGGTGCTTGGTGAGGAGTCTTCAGATCAACCTACGCACGCATCATGGCTGGCGGGTGTTATCGGTTTTTTCAGGGGCTGCTTTGAGTGGTGGTGTGGTCTGTCAAAGGTCGCAAAGATAATACTGCTCTCGGTGGTGCCGGTTTTCTTCTGTTATTTCATTCTTGATGCTGTGCTTGTCGGGAGTACTCCTCAAATCAGTAAGGAGGACGAATTTCGCCACCTCAAGGGAAAGCCGCTGGTGCGTTTGACCTATGTCTCGGAATGGCCGGCAAGTGTCGCTTTTTCCCGCCTTCTTGCCAAAATACTGCAGAATAACCTTAATACGGATGTGATCTTCAAGCCTGTGCATATTGACGGTTACCGTGATATGTGGTCGATGCTTCTGAACAATAAAGCAGATATCTGCCTTTCTGTTGTTATGCCAGACAGTGAGGGGTATATCGCAGAGGCGGGGGATAATGTTGTTGATCTTGGTTCATATCTGATGGGGGCTCGTATGGGGCTGGCTGTTCCGTCATATGTGAAAGCTGACACCATCAAAGATCTCAAGCCTGAAGAATTTTCCGGGGTTATCTACGGTATTGATCCGGATTCTGTGCTTAACCGCAGGATCTATAACGCGATTGAGGATTACGGACTCAAGGGTTTCCGAGTTATTGAGAAGAATGACCGGGTGATGCTTGATAATCTGCAGCAGGCGATAAAGGATAACAAGCCGATCGTGGTTGGCCTGTGGACGCCGCACTGGGCTTTTGGCTTTTATAACCTCAAAATGCTTGCTGACCCGCTGGGGGTGATGGGGGACTCCGGCAGTATCAACATGGTCTGCTCGCGCTCATTCTTTGAGAACTTCTCCGAGACTTCACAGGCAATCTCCCGCATCCGCATTACCAGTAAGCAGCTCTCTACCCTTATTAATGACATGAAGAATGAGACCTTTCCCGGTAAAGCGGTTTATGATTGGCTCAAGGCCAATAAAGCTCAGGTGAACCGTTGGCTGAATATCCCCTCAGTTAATTAGTGCGTTATTCAGGTCGTTTGGAAAACACGCTCTAGCCTTTTGGTCTTTCCCGCAGGATATTCCAGCGCGGATTTGCATATTTCTGCCTGACGAGTTCGGCGGTCTGCGAATCGGGGGCGTCAGGGATTGTCAGCCATTTCCACCCTGCATTATCACTCTCATTTTTAATTTCAGCCGCCAGATCAGTAATTTTTCCCTGTTTGCTGGCTGCAGAAGTGAGATTAACGCAGAAATCTGTGTGCGAGCGCTTTTTGCGGTAGTCGGGAACCTCTGAAGGCCAGGCGAGGTATTTCTCAAGAAGCGAGAGGTCCGCATTGACAAGGATTGTTCCGTGGACAAGAACCGCCCCGCGTTTACGCATTTGGGCGCAACCGCAGATTTTTTTAAGCTCACCCTTATACTCCACCGCAAGATCAGAGATTCCGGCGATTACAGGGCGTATCCCGAAAGTTTTTTCACAAGCCGAAACTACCGGTCTGGTTAAAATCTCAAAAGATTCCCGTATGGTCAGGTCACGCGAAATATCACCCGCCGGTGCGAAAAAACCAAAACATAAAACATTGTCGCAGAGTATCACCGCACCGCCGCCGGATTGGCGCCTAATTACCTTAACTCCTGAATCAGCAATTGCTTGCATGTTTAGTTCTGCTTCGGCTTTCTGGGAAATACCGAGTATTGCTGCGTGCTGGGCCGGTTGCCAGAGATAGCCGCAGAACTCCGCAACACCTTTCTGACAGACAAGTTCAGACCAGGCCAGGACATTCTCTGGAAGATGTAACATTTTATTTCCCTTTGCACGCAGATAAAAAACCACCAAAGTACTTGACTTGGGTATGGTTATGCTATAAGATTCAACACTCGGGCCAGCCTGTTGGGCTGGTTTTGTATGATTGTACGCAATATGATTGGCTGGGCAATGGTGAAGAAGCGTAAAGTTGAGCTTTATGATATACTTGCCAACCGGCTCTCTGAGTCTTCCGAGGCTGATCTGAGTGGGAGTGGTGATCCGTTGCTGGTCTCACGTCGTCTTCCGCAGAGGACGGGGCGGGAGATCATACTCTCGCTGGAGGGGGCGTTTGTCATCTTTTTTGTGGTTTTGCTGCTTATCGGTACCGGTTTTTACCTGGGGTTTCGCAAGGGTTTGGCTGAAGCCGAGGAGAAGTTTAACCGCAGCAGTGCGTATGATATTCCGCGCAGCAATAGCAGTGAAAATATCACCCTGATCGGTGAGAATCCTTCACGGCTGAGGCCGGAGGTTACAATTGCTCCGGGAAAATTTACCCTAAAGGTGCTGGGGCTTGATAAAAACTCCAGAAACTTTGAAAAGATGCGCAAATTGCGGCTGGACTTGCTGGCCAGTCCGATTATCAAGAGTAACCCGCTTGGGGTCTTTATAATCGGTAATGACAAGAACTATTCCCTGGTGGTCGGATTGTATGACCGCCGTGATGATGATATTCTGGTAAATCTGCGCCAGTATTTTAAAGAGAATGGCAGTAAGGTGATACCTGGATTTAAGGGGTTGTCTGTAGAGAATGTTGAAGATCTCGGCAAGCCTTTGGAGTGATTTTTTTCTGGTGTTAAACCCGGGGAGCAAAATATGAAAGCGGTTCCCTATTGTTTGCCAGAGGTTCTGGATACGGTGATTGCGACGGCCTGCAAGGTCAGTTCGGATCACTTCATCCATGAGAAGGTGCTTGACCGCGTACTGAGTACACTGGCAGGCAAGCTCGGATACGGCAGCAGTGCAGAATCTCTTCTGTATTATGCGCTTGAGACGACGTATCATGCTCTTGGGGTGAAAGATCCGTATGCGGAGGTAAAGTCTGGCCTCAACCATTCGGCGGTTGCCGTGAAGAAACGCATCCTTGGTGACAAGTCTGAGGCGTTTCGCTCGCTGACTGCATTTATGTGTTACTCGCTTGCGGCTTCGGACAAGGATGTTATTGCCAGACCGGTGGTTGAGCTTGAGAAGTATCTTCGAGACAGTCTCAGTGCCGAGCTTGAATTTGAAGCCAGCCGGCGGCTGCAGCAGCAGATATTGGGTGCGAAGAGTATTCTCTTTGTCAGCGCCAATTCTGGAGAGCTGGTTATCGACTCGATGCTGGTTAATGCTCTGGCTGAGAATGCAAAGGTTTCTCTGGCGGTGGCAGCTAAGCCTGTAGCGTTGCGGGCTATGCGTGAGGATGCGAAGATCGCCGGTATTTCTGAAGGGGTTGATATTATTGACCCGGGTTCAGGAATGCTTGGGGTTTCCCTTGAGAAGGCATCAAGTGAGTTCCGTGAGGTTTTTACAGGTGCGGAGCTTGTTATTGCCAAGGGTGGGGTTAATTTTGAGACTCTGCGCGGTTGTGGCAGGGAAGTGTTTTACCTGATGTACTGTGATGAACAGCAGCAGCAACAAGTGCAGTCAACAGCGCCGAAGGTAAAAGGGCGGGAGAGAAGGGTTTTGTTCTCGACTGATGGCAAGGATAAAGAATAGGTTATTTCCGGTAGATTTTAATCTTACTGATTTTAATTATTTGTTAACTATAGAGGAGTCGAAATGAGTATTCACAACAGTTTTAAATCAGGCGGCGGCATGGGTAAGCACCGTAATGTTCTGACCCGTGAAGAACGTCTTAGCAAGCTTGCAGAAGGCACACGCTGGAACACCGAAGAGAAGATCCTCGGTATGCCAAAGGTTCGCTCAATCAAGGTTGTCATGAAGAAAAAGAAGAAAAAGACAGAAGACTGAGTCTTTATCAGAACTTTTACGGCCGGATTATTCCGGCCGTTTTTTTTTATAGTTGCTTGCAAGATCGCGCTGCTTGTTTACAATAATCAATATTCGTGACGCATTTGTTTTCATTAGCTTATTAAGTGATAAGGTGTTTGATATGAGCAAGATAAAATTGGCTGCCAGAGCCGGCAAGACTGACATCAGTGGTATCCGTAAGGTTTTCGATCTGGCGGCAGGACTCAAAAACCCCATTAACCTCTCAATCGGGCAGCCTGATTTTGATGTTCCCGAGACTATCCGCCAGAAAGCTTGCGAGGCGATTAATGGCAAGTTGAACAGTTATACCCCGACTCAGGGCAGGGCTGACCTGCTTGCGGCGCTCAATGCCAAACACGGTAACAATTACCAGAGTGGCGAGATGATTATTACCTCGGCGGTCAGTGGCGGTTTGAACCTTTCATTTCTTGCCTTGCTTGACGAAGGCGACGAGGTACTGATTCCTGATCCGTACTTTGTGATGTATAAACAGCTTGCGCTGATGATGGGGGCGAAGCCGGTTTATTATGACACCTACCCGGACTGGAAATTGCCGCTTGAGAAGATTGAAAGCCTTATCACCTCAAAGACCAAGGCTATTGTCATCGGCAGTCCGTCGAACCCGACAGGTGTTGTCTATTCGGCTGACGAGCTCAAGGCGCTTGCGACAATTCTTGACAAGCACGATATTATCGCCATCAGCGACGAGATTTATGACATCTTCTGCTACGATCAGGAGTTTGCAAGTATTGCCGATTATTACCGCGACCGTACGCTGTTGCTCAAGGGGTTCAGCAAGAGCCACGCGATGACCGGCTGGCGTCTTGGTTATGCGGCCGGGCCTAAGGAATTGGTTCAGACCATGGCCAAGTTCCAGCAGTTTACTTTTGTCTGCGCCCCGTCAATTGCGCAGTATGCCGGGCTTGAGGCGCTCAATGTTGACATGGGTAAATACGTTGCCGAGTACAAACTCAAGCGTGATAAAATCTATAACGGACTTATCGGGCATGGCTATACTGTTGAGAAACCGGGCGGCGCGTTTTATATCTTCCCGCAGGTGCCTTGGGGGACGGATGAGGAGTTTGTCGCAAAATGTATTGAGAACCAGTTGCTGGTTATTCCGGGCAGCGTTTTCTCTGAGAAGCACACGCATTTTCGTATTTCCTATGCAGCTTCTGAAGAGACTATCGAGCGCGGTCTTGAGGTACTTGGAAAACTTGTTAAGCAATAATCTTGGCGGTGCGGCTCTGTTATATTTTTGGAGGATGACTCATGGCGCGTAATATTTCACCGGTAGTCAAGGCGTACTCGGCGCTCTTGAATCGCATACTCTCGGGCAAACTCAAGAGTGGTGAGAAATTGCGTGAGGAGAAGCTCTGTCGTGAGCTTGACGTGAGCAGGACGCCATTGCGCGAAGCGCTGGTACGTCTGGCGCAGGATGGGCTGGTTGAAAAAGTTCCCCGCTATGGCTGTCAGGTACGAACCTTCAGTCCTGTTGAAATAAAAGAACTATTCGAGTGCCGGACAATTCTTGAAGCGGCGGCGCTTTTACAGGCAAAGGCGTTTATTACTGATTCCGGCATTGATGCTGTTTTTGCCGCGATCAAGGCGGTTGATAATTCCGAGGATGAGCGCTCCGCTTCAGTCAATGCTGATATGGCGATGCATAATTTTATACTTGAATTCTGCCCGAACTCCCAGCTTGTTGAGCTTATCAAGAGTCTTCAGCTTCGCACCGCAGCCTACCGCAATTACCGCGCTTATAAAATTGATGACCTGGCAATGACCAACCGCGAACGTTATGACATAATGACTGCGGTAAAGAATATGGATTATGATAAGGCCGTCACGCTTCTTGGCGAGCATATCATGCACGGTGCGGACATGATCGCCGGGAATTAATCATCATCAGTACCGAGTTTGAGCGTTGTAAATAATTTAACCTACGTCCCGGCAGTTGTCCGGGGCGTTTTTTTTATGCCAATTTTCTTGTTACCTGTGTTGCTAATCCGTATTATGGTGATATATATTGTCTGATGTTTTTTTTGCTTTTATTGTATGGGGAAGAAATGAAAAAAATAACACTTTTGCTTGTTGTACTGGCTGGTTTGATTATGCCGGTTTTTTCGCAGGATGGTTCTGCGGGAGGCTCATTTGATGCACTCTTTCCGGCTGATACGCTTGTTCTGATTGAACTGCATGATACCGGAGTTATCAAGGACAAGTTCAATAAAACCGCCTTCTCGAAAATTCTTAATGATAAACAGACCCAGCTATTTTTATCACACGCGAAGGTTAAGCTTGATGAATTGATGAAGTTTGCTGGAGCGATGGGCGGCGGGGTTGACGCAGAGAGGGTGCTGGGGGTTCTCGGTAAGCATGTTGCTGTTGGTGTGCTTCCCGGTCAGGGATTTCCGCAAGTTATGCTGGTTGCCGATTTTGCGGATGATTTTGATCCGGTAAAAGATATCCTTTCGCAGCGCATGCCGAACATGGTTGTTAATGGCGTGTTTAATATGTCAATGCCGCTCAATCCGGTTATGACTCTGCATATTAATGTCACGGGCAAGCGCCTGGTGCTTTTTCTTGGCTCTGATGAAAAGGTCTTTAAAAGTGTTCTTGCCGGTAATGGCAGCAGGCTTTCACAGGACGCTGAGTATAAGGCGTGGGCTGAGAAGTCTGGCGGCAATAAAGTATTTTCATTCTTTGGCCGGATGAAAACGATGGACTATATCCCGCTTCCGCCTGAGCAGATGACACTGCTTAAAGAACAGTTGGCTATGTACGGTCTTAAGGGGCTTTCCTCGGCGGCGTACTCAATTGCAATCGACGGTGACGGTTTTGTCCAGCGTTTATATAATAAATTTGAAGGCAAAAATCCGTATTCTGTTGGCGTCGGCAGCAAGCTATCAGATGATTTGCGCGCTTATGTCCCGACAAAACCTGTTCTGTATTCTTCTGCTTTCTTTGACTTTACTAAGTCTTTTGATATTATCATCAGTTCTGTCCAGGCGGCCGTCAAGGCTGAGGCTAAAAGCGAGGGTAAATCTGAAGATGACGTCAAAAAGGAAATTGCCAAGTTCTTTGACGCTGCCAAAAAGATGACCGACGTTGATCTTCAGAAAGACCTGTTGCCGCTCCTGAAGGGGCAGGGCATTGTTTTTATCCAGACACCTGAAGATCTTCCGGGGCTGAACCTTATTGGCCTCGCCGGTACTACTGCGGTAATCAAGCCTGCTGATACTGCGAAGCTTGTTCAGGTATTTGACAAGCTAATCGCCTTTGCCGCCAAACGCGGCGCGAATTTTAACGCTTCAGAGTTTTCCCTGAAAACAGATTACGCCGAGATTAAAGGTATTGCTCTTGTTAACTCACTGGTGGTTTGTTACGCCGTTGATGGTGATAAAATCCTGATGGCCGCCAATCCTTATGCTATTATCCGCGCGTTTGAAGCCAAGGCTGGGAAGAATAACATTCTCGCTGATAACTCATCTGAAAAAATCCTCTCCGAAATTAAACGTGTTGCCGGTATGAGCGGTATTACCGCAGCCCCTTCTGCGTATGGCTATATGGAAATTGACGGGATCTCCGGTTTGTGGAACAATCTTATTGGCCTTGGTTCGACTGCCGGCGGTGTTGTTTACTCATACATCAAGAGCGAGGAAAACCATAAAAATGGGGTTCAGAATGCGCCGTCAATGCTGCCTTTCCCCGACCCTAAAAGCAATCCCGTCGAGTTTGTCCGTTATCTCAGTGCTGCCTTCCCGCTGTACCTGCTGCCCTCACAGCACACTTTCAACAAAAACCTCTTTGATTCCTGGAACTCGGTTTTCCAGCCTTCAGAATCTGAACAGTGCATGATTATTTACGGGCCGCTGCCTATGGGTAATTCATTGTTCAGTAAATTTAATTCTCTCTTGCGCGATAATACCTTCATGGGCAATCCGGCGGTCGTGGGAATTATGGCGGCGATGCTCTCAGGTCCTTTGATGAATGCGAGAAAAGCGGCGCTGAATGTAGCCACAACCAACAATCTCAAGCAGATCGGTACCGCGTATATGTTCTACAAGCAACAGAATAATCATGCGCCAGCGTCACTTGATGAATTAGTGAAAGCCGACCTGCTCTCGGAAAAATTGCTTTACAGTCCAATTCAGGGCAATGATGAAATTGCTTTTGACCTTGTCCCGCTGAAAAATGGCGAGGAGGCCAGAGGGAATGTTATTATTGTTATCGAAAAACCCGGTAGTCCTAAAGGCGGCACTGTCCTTTATGGCGATGGCCATGTTGAAGTGATAAATGCGGAACCCAGTGAGTACGCCGGTTTTTACAACGCCGTGATGAATAACATGAACCGCGATGTGATTGAACTTTACGCCCCGAATTCATCAAACGCTGCCACTAAATGAATATCGTGACGACACGCTCTAAAGGGTTGAGTTGAAACCTGTTATGCTGATAAACTCCGGCTTTAAGGTCGGAGTTTATTATTTATATACATTTTTTAGTGCTGTTTTGCTATTTATAAATCATATACTGTCTTGACAAATAGAATCTTATGATGTATTGTATACATAAATTGCTTGTGGCGGGATGCTGTGTTCTTGCTTGAACCGTTATAATTGCTGATAATGGTCTGTGCTGAAAAAATGGAGATTTTATGAGTTTCAAGAAGTTATTTTTACCGGTCGGTATTGTTCTGGCTGTTGTTTTTGCGCTGCTCTGGGCTGAGCCGGGGTTATGGATGAGGCAAAACAGCGCGGTTTATGTATTGGTAATGGCGATCTTCTGTATTAATGGCTGGAGTTTCAGTATTGGCGAGGTCAGGATGGGGCGCAAGATCGTGCTTGTGCTGCTCTGCGCGGTCGTGGTGTCGCTGATTCTCGGGCCGGTATTTGGCTATATCGGGACGTTGCTTGTTGATATTGACGAATATATGGAATTGGGGCTTATTGTCATGGCGGCGATGCCGACGACTCTTTCCTCGGCAATTGTTATCGCGGGTGTTTGTGGCGGTAACCGGGCGTGGGCGATGTTTTTTACCATCGGTCTCAACCTTGTCGCGATCATTTCAATTCCACTCCTGCTGCCCTGGTTTATAAATGTCGATACCGGTATTTCCGTTGATTCAATCTACCTGCTCAAGAAGATGCTCTTTCTGGTATTGCTTCCTTTTGGTGTTGGTTACGGATTTGGCCGACTATGCAAACTGCCGAAACTTGTTGTGTCATATCTGCCTTCAGTCTGTGTTATTCTGGTTGTTTATGTGGCTTTCTGTACCTCAAGCTCAATGCTCAAAAGCTTTGATTATTCACGTCTTCCACTGGTGCTGCTTCTGGCTGCGGCATTGCATATTGTGCTTATGCTTATCAGTTCGCTTTCCTGCCGCCTGCTCCGGCTTAATCACGAGGACTCGGTTGCATTCATTTTATGTGTCGCGCAAAAAACCCTGCCCATGGCAATCAGTGTTCTCACCGCAATAAAGATGGATAGCGGCCTGACGCTTGTACCGTGCCTTGCTTATTATTTTATTCAACTTACCCTTGATACATTTATTGTTAGTCATATGGCTAAGGCGACCTCTGGCCGCGTAGTTTCCGGAAATTAATGATGAGTGTCTTAAAACTTCGATAACAGTAAAAAATACTTTTATATTTACTACGCCAGTCATACTTGTATGGCTGGTTTTTTTTTGATGATACTTGTATAGCACTGTGGAGGTTTTGCTCTTGTTGGAGAATAACACTTTATACAGTGTTTAAATACATAAATACAGGCTCTTGCAGAAATTTTCTGGACATTACAAGTTTGAAAAATATAATAATACTGTTAGAATTTCCTGGGGAAGGAAATGATTATTATAATCTTTCAGTAATGTTATTGTTGTTTCAATTACAATTAAGCCGACTTGTGGGCTTGAGTTGTATTACGATATTATACTGATTGAGCTGAAATATTGGATCTGCAGATATTTTGGAGAGGGGCTCAACATGATTGAACTTGGTACTGATGTGAACTCTTTTGTTGCAAAAATCGGGCATGAACTTATCAGCGGTGATATAACAACAATTCAGGTCAATGTTGGCAGGAAGTGCGATCTGAGCTGTAACCATTGTCATCTTGGTTGTGGTCCTGAGCGCAAGGAGATGATGACTGCTTCTGTGATGGAGACCATCATCAATGTGGTGCGTTACGGATATTTCCAGACTGTTGACATAACCGGCGGCGCGCCTGAGCTTAATGATAATCTTCCTTACTTTATCCGGTCCTTAAGCCCGTATGACGTCAACATTATTCTGCGTACAAACCTGACTGCTCTGTATTCACGCCCCGCTGTCATGGATTTGCTGCCGGATAAAAAGATCTCCATTTATGCTTCATTGCACTGTTATCTTGAGTCACATGTCTCCGGTTCAACCAATAATGAGGTTTACGGTTATTCGATAAAATGCCTGAAGCAGCTCAATGAGCTTGGCTATGGTGTTGATGATGAACTGAAACTTACCCTTGTCTACAACCCTGCCGGTGCGGCACTTCCCGGTTGTCAGAAGGAGCTGGAGGAAAAATACCGCAGGCACTTTCGCCTGACTAATGGTATCGAGTTTACAAATCTGATTGCTTTGAACAATTTGCCGGTTGGTAATTTCCGGAGTAATCTTCTAAAAGACGGAGTGCTTGAAAAATATCAGAAGACGCTTGAGGACGGCTATAATCCTGATACAGTGGAGAATCTCATGTGTCGCCGCCAGATTTGTGTTGATTGGGATGGCAGTCTGTATGATTGCGATTTTAATCTCGCGATGGGGGCGCAGCTCGATCTGCCGTGTCCACAGCACATTAATGCTTTCCGTAAACCTTGTCTGATGTGGCGCCGGATTGTTACCGGGGATTATTGTTTCGGCTGTACGGCCGGGGCTGGATCATCCTGTGGCGGAAGTATCTGTAAGGGCTGAGTCGCTGCCGGATGTTTTTTTTCCGAATTCAAACAGTATGCTCTAATGCGGGTATTTACTATTCGCATTTTTTCTGGCAGATATTTTCACTTTTTTATCTGCGCTGCTCTGTAATTTCTACATGATGTTATTAAAGCAAAAGCCACCCGGAAAATGGGTGGCTTTTTTTTGAGTCTTTTGATTAATTACTCTCAGTTGGCAACCAGTGAGTAAGTATCGCTGGCAATGAAGCCTTCTTCGTCTGTCGGAACAACCATGACCTTCACACGGCTTTCAGATGATGAGATCTCGCCTTCTTTACCGCGCCAGGTTTCCTTGTTCTTGATCGGGTCAAGACGGATACCGATATTGGCGAGGTTAAGGCAGGCGCCCCAGCGGATGATCGGGCCGTTTTCGCCGATACCACCGGTAAAGGCGATAGCGTCAACGCGCGGCAGGATAGCCATGTAAGCACCGATATAAAGAGAGACGCGGTAGGAGAACATATCAAGCACGAGCTGCTCACGGCTCTTTGGACCTTTTTCCGCAGCGCCATCTTCGATGTCACGCATATCGCTGGTGATTTCCGAGACGCCCAGAATACCTGACTGCTTGTTCATGAGGTTATCAACTTCTTTGTAATCCTTGCAGATGCCCTGGTCGATAAGGTAGAAGGCGATAGCCGGGTCAACGTCACCACAGCGTGTTCCCATCATGACACCGGCAAGCGGTGTCATACCCATGGTTGTATCGATTGATTTTCCGTTCTGGACAGCTGTTATCGAGCCGCCGTTACCTAGGTGGCAGACGATACAGTTGATTGTGTGTTCCGGAACGCCGAGAAGTTCTGCGGTACGGCGGGTTACAAAGTGGTGTGATGTACCGTGGAAACCGTATTTTCTGATTTTGTGTTCTTTGTAGAGTTTGTAGGGCAGTGGGTAGAGGTAAGCGTGCTGTGGGATGGTCTGGTGGAAGGCGGTATCGAAGACTGCAACCATCGGAACCCCAGGAAGAGCGTCCATTGCTGCTCGGATACCGACGAGGTTGGCTGGGTTGTGCAGAGGAGCGAGATCGCTTACTTCCTCAATACCCTTTATCACATCTTCATTGATAATAACTGAACCGCTGTACCTCTCACCACCATGAACAACGCGGTGGCCTGCTGCCTTGATGTCATGGATGTCCTTGATAACTCCGTGTTCCTTGTCTACGAGTGTTTCAAGTATGAGCTTCATGCCGACTTTGTGGTCAGGAATCTCGCGCTCGAAACTGTACTTTGAGTCCTCGACTTTGTGGGTCAGGTTACCCGTCTCCAGACCGATTCGCTCAATAATACCCTTTGCAAGGACTTTTTTCGAGGGCATGTCAAAGAGTTGGTACTTAATTGACGATGACCCACAATTGATAACTAGGACAATCATGGTAAAACCTTTCAAAAAAAATTAAAAGCAATCAAAAAGATGCAAATGTGTAATCGGTTAGGATTAACCAATAATAGACGAAGTACTTGAGTTGTCAAGATTGATAAGTATATTTATTTTTAATAAAATATTTTTTAACGTTTTTCGATATAAGTATATATAATATTTTTTCGTTTGAATAAATTATCGTAAATCTCTATCTGTT
>QKCJ01000033.1 GCA_003245715.1 bacterium | reverse complement strand
GTAAATGACCAGGAGCGGTAATCTGAAAAAATTGCCCGGGGGTGAATTTAATATTATCGGCGCTGACTTTCATCTTGAAAAAATCCGGCGCTACTTCTTTATTACTGATAACAGTAACGGTGAAATCTCGTTTTTTCATTGTAATTGCTTTCCTCTATAAAATCTGATTTTCTGATTATAACAAAAGCAAATTATATATCAACTTCTAAAATACTCAGTCTATGGAGTGTTATTGACTGTTTTTTGTATTGAATTTTTATTTTTCACGAAAATATCAAGAAGAATAAAACTGTATATTCTTTATTAAAATATTGTAAGTTTACTTGCGTATGAAGCTTAAATTCTTAAAATAGTTTTCTCTTAATTATTTTTGTGGAGATTTTTTCATGAATGAATCAGATGTAAAAAAATTATTTGAGGACAACGGTCAGGAACATGTATTCGGTTTTTGGAATGAGCTTGACCCGTCGCAGAAAAACAATCTTATCGAGTCATGCAGTCAGGTTGATTTCAAATGGCTCAAAGAACGTTGCGACAATGTTAAAAACGGCATCAATGAAATTGAAATTCCTACCGATATCACACCAGCACCAGTTATCTGCTTAACAGACACCAAAGATCACAAGGAAGCAACCGTACTTGGCATTGAAGCGCTCAAGGCCGGAAAGGTCGGCGTCTTTCTTGTTGCCGGCGGGCAGGGCAGCCGTCTTGGCTTTAACGGCCCGAAGGGTTGTTATGAAGTTGGCCCCTGTACAAACAAAACACTTTTCCAGTGGCACGCTGAACAGATCAGGGCAAGCTCTATCCGTTACGGTGTAAGTATTCCCTGGTATATCATGACCAGCACACTCAACCATGATGATACTGAAAAATTCTTCAAGGATAATGATTACTTCGGACTTGGTGCTGAGAATGTAAAGTGCTTTAAGCAGCGCATGGTTCCATCAGTTGATCTGAATTATAAACTGATTCTGGCGCAGAAGGATGGTTTGGCGGTTAATCCTGACGGTCATGGCGGCTGTTTCTGGGCTTTATGTAACCGTGGCGCACTTGATGATATGAAGACGCGCGGTATTGAGTACCTCAGCTACTTCCAGGTTGACAACCCGCTGGTTAAAATTATCGATCCGCTCTTTATCGGTTATCACGTTAAGGCCGGTGCGCAGATGTCGAGCAAGATTCTCAAGAAGGCTTACCCTGAAGAGAAGGTCGGTCATATCTGTCTTGATGAAGGGAAGACGACGGTTATTGAATACAGCGATATGCCTGAGGATCAGATGCACGCCAAGGGTGATGATGGCGAGTTGAAATTCTGGGCTGGTTCAATTGCGATTCATATTCTTTCGACTTCTTTTGTTGATGAAGTGGGCGGTCAGGCGAAATTGCCCTGGCATGTTGCCCATAAGAAGATTCCGTTTATTGATGACTTTGGTTCCCACGTTGTTCCGTCATCCAATAACGGCATAAAATTCGAAACGTTTGTCTTTGACGCTCTGCCGATCACATCTTCAAGTATTACTCTTGAGGTTGCGCGTGAAGAAGAGTTCGCACCGGTTAAGAATGCTGACGGGCTTGACTCGCCGGCAAGTTGCCGCCAGCTGATGTCTAACCGTTTTGGTGAATGGCTTGAGGCTGCCGGTAAGAGTGTACCGCGTGATGGCGAGGGTAATGTAAGTATTAATATTGAGATATCACCGCTTTTTGCTCTGGATCAGGACGAGTTTGCCGGGAAGTGCCCTGAGGGGCTTGAAGTAAAAGACGGTATGGTGCTTTAATAATTTATTCATAACCTGGGGAGGGTGTAAATGAAAATATTATTTTTATTGGCTTTGTTGTTGATGTTGCCGGTTTTTTCTGGTGAGCTGCTGTTGATGACAGAGGAGTACCCTCCTTATAATTATACCGGTAAAGAGAATGGTAAGGAAGAGACAATCGGTTTTGCTGTTGATGTTGTTAAAAGATTGCAGAAAATTGTCGGTGATAATTCGCTGATTAAAATGATGGTCTGGCGTGAGGCGCTTGAGAAACTTGAGACGACGCCAAATTCTGCGGTCTTTGCGATTGCCAAAAATCCGATCCGTGAGAAGAAGTTCAATCTGCTTGGCCCGATTGGTCAGGGAAATTATATTTTTTACGCCAAGGCCGGCAATGATATTGTCATCAACCATTTGGATGACGCTAAAAAATATCGCGTTGGCGTTTACAAGAATGATATCTGCGAGCAATTTTTGCGCTCAAAAGGTTTTACCAATTTGCTGGTTGCCGAAACTGATTCTTTTAACCTTGAGCGCCTGTTGGACGGACAGATTGATTTGTGGCTGGTCGGTGATCTAAAAGCCGGATTTGTTTCCCGCGAAAAAGGCGTTGCCTTTGACAAGATCAATGGGACATATACAGCGTTTGTTACTTCGCTTTATATCGCATTCAATAAGGCGACAGACAAAAAGGTGTATCAGCGCTGGCAGGAGGCGCTTGATAAAATCCGTGAGGATGGAACGATTGACAAGATCCGTCAGGAGTGGTTGGACAAACTAACGGAAAAACTGGAAGTTGTTAAATGAAGAAAAAGCTGTCAGAAGCTGAGAAATTCGTATTGAGTGACAAGAGGTTGTTGGGGTTTTGGGTCTCTGATAAACAGGCCACTCTTGAGCATCTTGACAAGTCCTCAAATGGTAAGAAAATTTCTCCGTCTTTGCACAAGCGGATTGAACTTGTGCTTGGGCGAATTGTTATTAAATATGATGAAGGGCATTTTCATACATGGTTTGACGGTCAATTGGTCAGCTCTGACAAGTATCATGTAATTGGAAAGACGAATCGTACGGTTGCAATCATTCTTGATAATTTTATCGGTGCAGATGTTACGTATAACATTCATTTTGAAGGTGACAGGTATTGGATTACCTCAGGCAAAGATGCTATCCGTGAGTATTTTAAGAAAGAAGATGACGAATATTTCAAATTCGTTGAAATGAAAGAGAAAGAGGAGATTTTTATGGCTCGCAAGAAAACTGCGAAGAAGACTGCCAAAAAGACAACTAAGAAGGCAGCAAAGAAAGTGGCTAAAAAGGTCGCAAAGAAGACAACCAAAAAAGCCGGAAAGAAAGTTGCTAAAAAGACTGCCAAGAAAACGGCAAAGAAGACAACCAGAAAGGTTGCCAAGAAGGCAGCGAAGAAGGTCTCAAAGAAAACAGCAAAAACACCTGCTGCAAAAAGCGTCAAGAAGGCAGACAAGCAGGCTCTGACCAGAACTTCAGAATGGAAAGCCCTGACCTCTCATCAGAAGGAGATGGCCAAGGTTGAAATGAAGGATATGTTCAAGTCTGACAAGAAACGCTTTGACAAGTTCTCAGTCCAGTTCAATGACATCTTCGTTGATTACTCAAAGAACCGTATTAATGACAAGACAATGAAGCTTCTTCTGGATCTTGCCAAGTCTGCTGATGTTGAGGGTTGGAAGAAGAAGATGTTTGAGGGTGAGAAGATCAACTTCACTGAAGAGCGTGCGGTTCTTCATGTTGCTCTGCGTAACATGGGTAAGGGCGGCATTTCTGTTGACCGTAAGAATGTTATGCCTGGGGTGCGTGAAGTCCTTGCCAAGATGAAAAAGTTCTCAACTGCTGTGCGTAACGGCAGCTGGAAAGGCTTTACCGGCAAGCCGATCAAAACTGTAGTTAATATCGGTATCGGGGGTTCTGACCTTGGTCCGGTTATGATCTGCGAATCACTGAAGCCTTACGCGGGTAAAGGTCCTGATGTTCGTTTTGTCAGCAACATCGACGCGTCTGATTTTGTTGAGAAGACGAAAGATCTCAACCCAGCAGAGACGCTGTTTATTGTCGCAAGCAAGACCTTCACAACCCTTGAGACCATGACTAACGCCAATACTGCGCGCAAGTGGACATTAAAGGCTCTCAAGAAGCCTGAGGCTATTGCCAAGCACTTTGTTGCTCTCTCAACAAACGCTGACGCTGTAAGCAAGTTCGGAATTGACACCGCCAACATGTTCGAATTCTGGGACTGGGTCGGTGGTCGTTATTCAAGCTGGAGCGCAATTGGTCTTTCAATCTGCTGCGCACTTGGTTTCAAGAACTTTGAAGAGCTGCTGACTGGCGCATATGAGATGGACCGTCACTTCCTCAATGCCAGTGCCGATAAGAATATTCCAACTATCCTTGCTTTGCTTGGTGTCTGGTATAATAATTTCTTTGGCGCCGAGAGCCAGGCGATCCTGCCTTACGATCAGTACATGCACCGCTTTGCTGCCTACTTCCAGCAGGGGGATATGGAGAGTAACGGTAAGTATGTAGACCGTAACGGCAAGCGTGTTACATATCAGACTGGCCCGATTATTTGGGGTGAACCCGGAACTAACGGCCAGCACGCGTTCTATCAGCTGATCCATCAGGGAACAAAGCTTATCCCTTGTGACTTTATCGCACATGCTCAGCCGCAGAACAAGGTTTCTGACCATCATCAGAAGCTTATTGCCAACTTCTTTGCGCAGACTGAAGCGCTGATGAAGGGTAAGACTGCCGAGGAAGTTGCGCAGGATCTGAAGAAGACCGGAATGGATGCGTCAAAGATTGCAGCGCTTATTCCGCACAAGGTCTTTGAGGGTAACCGTCCGACCAACTCGATTCTGGTCAAGAAACTAACCCCACGTGTTCTTGGTTCACTGCTTGCAATGTACGAACATAAAATCTTTGTGCAGGGAATTATTTGGCGCGTTAACAGCTACGACCAGATGGGTGTTGAGCTTGGTAAGGTTCTGGCTGCAGCAATTCTTGAAGAAGAGAAACAGCTTCTCAAGGGTAAGCGCATTGACCTTTCACACCATGATTCATCAACTGCCGGCCTCCTTAAAGAGTACGTCAAGATGAGCAAGTCCAAATAAATCCTGTGATTGATTAATCAAAAAAGCCACCAGCTACATTAGCGGTGGCTTTTTTGATGCTTATGTGATCACAATCAGGCGTTGACCTTTGGCCTGACAAGATCCGGATCAAGTATTCCGCCACTATTTTGTATTGTCTGCTGGATTTGTTTAATGTCGGTTATGCCTTTACACTGCAGTGCGGCGGCAACTCCGGCTGCCTCTCCGGTGACGCCGCAAGTCGGGATTGCTCTTGTTATGTCCCAGACCCTGCCGGTTGAGCTGATGCAACGGCCGGCGGTATAAAGGTTGCTTATGTTGTCTGCTTTTATTGCCCGCATCGGTATTGCGTAAACCGGTCCGTTATAGCGCCAGTCGCCGGTAAGCGCGACAGTATCGTCAAACCAGGTGTGTATCATGCTTTCATCAAGTACGAATTCATTATTGAGTCGACGGGTAGCCCGGTAGGTTGCAATGGTGGGAATTGACGTTGCGATAACATCCTTATTCGGGTTTCTCTGCTGAATCTCGTGAATATTATTTTTGATTGTTTTGCGGGATTCGATTATCTGATCGGTCAACTGTTGCGCAGTATCAACGCTAAAGAGTTTATCGCCATTATCGAGTTTACTTAGGTCATCATTGTAGTTTCGTGAATTGCAGCTCAATTTTATCTCGTTGTCGATGGTGTAATAAAACCAGCCGCAGGGGATATTGGTGGCGAGGCTGAATGTTTTTTCGCCAGCAAACCAGCAGATATCGGCATCACCGGTTGCATCAACCACAGATTTTGCACCGATTGCCTGCCGCCCGCCTTTACTTTCTATTATAAGATGGGTGATTGTCCCGCCGTTTAATAACGTACTGCAAATCCTCGTGTCATAAAGAATTTTAACGCCAGCTTCCAGAAGTATTTCTTCCATGTCCAGTTCATACTGCGCGGGCGGAAAATTCGTGACATAACGGTTTTTGCTTCTCTCTTCGGTTGTCGCTTCCTTCTTCCAGCATTCAGGAACAACCTGATACATTGTATCCTTATTGTTGTGTTTGATGGAGCGTACCGAGAGCAGGAGCAGTTCTTCGCTGATGCCGCCGATAACCTTATTTCCGCAACCGTCACAGAGGGGCAGGTAGGTTGTGACTAGTCCCAACGTTGCCAGACCGCCAAGTGCGCCCTCTTTTTCAAGAAGCAGGGTTTTTGCGCCATTTCTTACCGAGGCCAGAGCCGCCGCAACCCCCGCAATACCACCGCCGGCCACAACAACATCATACTCATTCATAACTTCCAGATTTTTTTCCGGTTCTTTCACAAACGCACACATTTCATGTTTCCTCCAAGAAATTTAATTTTTTAATTCTTCAAGTTCAAATATGCAAATATCGGCAATCTCAATTAATCGTTCTTCAATATTCTCAGGCATTAATTCCGGTACGCAGTGAATGGTTAGCGAGCCAAGAAAGTCATTGTTCTTGCCGAAAACCGGAACACCAACCCTTAAAGCAAGGTCTCGGTTAAACGGGAAGAGGTAATAGCCCTTGTTTCTCGTCTCGGCAATCGCCTGCCGCATTAATTCTTCTTCTTTCCAGAGGCCGGAACCGTATTCATCAAACATGTGCGTTTTACTGTAACTGACCGAGGTTAAGTCTGGCCAGAAAGCAAGATGAACAATCGTTGCTACTGATGTGTAGGGGAGTAATACGTCCGGTTGAACATGGCAGATAATACCCGGTCCTTGTGAGCGGATGTATCTGGTAACAGCGACCTCGCTGCCGATATATTCGCAGTAATGTACTGATACCTCAGGTATGCGCTTCTGAATCCGCAACATACATTCTGTTATCTGCTCTGAAATGACTAGATGCGCCTGTCCGGTCGACAGTTCGCGTAACTTATTGCCTGCAACAAAACGCTGCGGTTTCTGGATTTTCTTGATGTAACGGTACTCAAGCAGAGTATCGCATATTTTTTTTGCAGCCGGGGAGGAACATCCGAGGAACTCTGCAATCTGCTTTAAATTTACCCCTGATTGATTGTCAGCGACATAATCAATCACTTTTAGACCTTTTGCTAGAGCGGAAGTAGCTTCTTTCATAAATTAACCTATAGTTAATAATAAGTTATACAGTAGTTAATAAAGTGATTTTACTCTATAGTTGAGATAATGCAAATATAATTTCTTAATATTTAATAAGATTAGGGTATTGACGAATTTTGTAATAAATATATATTAAGAGTAAAGCAAGTCCTCATCGTCTAGCCTGGTCTAGGACGACAGATTCTCAGTCTGTAAACTGGGGTTCGAATCCCCATGGGGATGCCATGAATTCGATATGCCGCAAGTCTCTGTTAATTCAGGGCTTGCGGTATTTCTTTGGGTTGATTTTTCTGCAATATCTGATGTGACATTTTGCGACATTTCAGGACGTGAAATGACCTGATTTGACCCTTCTGGGATACAAAAACGGATACATTTTTCTTCAGTGCTTTTGTTCTCTGTTCCGGTTAAAGCTAATGATGTGTATTTTACTTCAGGAACTTTCTGAATTGCTTCTCTAGTGTTCTCAAGTGAGAGGTGGGTATAAAATCCATAGTTACTTTTAGATCGCTATGCCGCATGATTTTCATACATTCTTGCTGAGATACTCCACTTCTTGCCATACGGGTTGCACAGGTGTGGCGTAGTGAATGGAAATCAAGTTTACCCATATCATTTTCAATGGCTATTCCTGCCCCTTTTAAGTCCTGATGAAGTATCTGTGCCCCTCTACCACGCTGTAGGTAAAATGCTGTTGCTATAGGCAATTTTAGGTCGTTACTATTCACTGGTGCAGGAAGTTGGCCAGCAATATTCCACCTGTCTAGCGTGCGAGTGCAGAATCCAAGTGACCTGCCCCCAGTAGTGATACCACTCAAGAATATACAATCTCTTTCCTATTCTGGCAAGGCTGCAGTGGCGTAGCCACGGAAGACTTGCCAGAATAAATGTTCCCAATACTACCAATCCACTCTTTCGTTTCCGGGGCCGGA
>QKCJ01000048.1 GCA_003245715.1 bacterium | reverse complement strand
GAATCACCGGCGCCGACAACAGCAACTTCCAACTGGCTATAATAATCAGGGTCACTCAGCGCAGTATGCACATGCGGCAAATCTTCTCCGGGTATATCAAGCCTGCGCGCGGAGCCGGATTTTCCGGTAGCCAGAATTACAGCCATTGCCCGGTATTTATTTTTATTGGTTATTACTTCTTTGAGGTCGGCATAATCCCTGATATCTTCAAGGGTTTCGCCGGTATTGATCTTTATCGCTGAAGCGGTTAATTGCGTCTTCCATTTATCAAGCAATTCTTCTTTGGTGCATTCTTCAAACCAGAGGTCGGATATGTTTTCTGTCGCGGCGGGTTCGGCGAAGACGGGTTTATGCTTGTGGAAGTTTTCAATTGTCCGGGCGGGGATTGATTGCTCGATAATTACAAAAGACAGGCCGAGTTTTTTCGCCCGACTGGCCGCTGCCAGACCGGCCGGGCCTGCGCCGATAATAGCCAGGTGGAAGGTGTTGTCTTTTAATGCTCTTCCCTTGAGTTTTTTTGCAATCTGTTCGGTGATTTCTGCGCCGGAATTGAGACTGTTTTTAAGCAGGGATTTACCTGATGCGTCGCCGGCAAGATACACCCCCCTGCAAGTGGACTCGCCACTGGCAGTGAGTTTTGGGAATATCAGTATTTCCGGGTCAGCGCCCCGGTAAAACAGATCTCCGAGCATCTGATGCTCCTTGAATTGTGTCCTCAACCGAAGTTCATGGTATCAGCAGGGAAAATTTCCGTCAACAATATTTATCAAGGATTATCAGCTTTATTTTTTCTCCGGTAATTGTTGGTTGAGGTATGGTCCGTCTTCACGGCTCATTGCCTGCATTGGGTTTACGGGAAGGCGGGGGAAGGTTTTGAGAGTCTTGCTGATCTGGATTTTGTAGAGCGTCAGCTTGCCGGCATGCTCCTCTTCACGGCGTGAGTGCTTGCTCTGCAGGATTATTGTCACACTGCCAAATGCAGCCAGTCGCTGCTCCTGACTTGAACGGTCAACCAGATAAATGGTCTTGCTGATATATTTGTCCTGCATCAGGTAGGTCTCGTTATGCAGTAGCACGGTCTGCTCGGGCAGATAGAACATTTCACGGAAGAAGTCCATCCCCCCGCGCGGATGGGCGTTGATAAGTAGCGGCGCATCCGCCGGGACATGATCTTTTACCGCCTGCAGGAATTTGGTGTCCTCAATTGTCTGGTCGGTCTTTGGCGCGACAAAAGAATAGAAGAACGCGGCAATCCCGGCAAAACCGAGCAGGAACGCGGTCAGGGCAAGTGCTGATTTACGTGCGCGCATGGCAAAGAAGAGCAGGAAGACCGCGCAGATAATAAATATGCTTAGAGCTGTAAGCCAGTTGGTGGATAGCTCAAGTTTGTCTTTTAAGATCCAGAGCGGCGAGAGTCCGGCGATTGCCAGAACCAGACCGATGAGTGGATTAGTGATGATTTTAGGCAAATTTGCCAGTTTTTCCCAGAACCAGCGCAGGCCGATAGCGCCTAAAATTGCCCACGCGCCAGTTACATGCAGAAGATAATGGTGGTGCTTGCTCTGTGATAAGGAAAAGACGATTATCGTCAATACTGCCCACGCCCAGACAAAACGTAATGCCTGCGCAGCTCTTTTTGAGGTCATTGCTGCGCATATCATGATTGATGGTACTTTGTTTCCAGTTTCTTTTCTACTTAGGTGGCCAATTTTAAATATATCTCCGCCAAGCATCGGCATAAAGCTTACGCCAAGCCCAAGCAGGCAGAAGGGCGTCCATGGGGCGATGATTCCGGGGAGGTTTTCAAGATAATAATACCATGGCTGGGCGAGATAGCCTTTGTTCAGCCGGCCGAAGAGGTCATAGTGCCAGACGTCGTATGAGCCGGGGGAGAGTTGCTCGGCTACATACGGCCACCATGCAGCAGTCAGGGCAAAGAGTATCCAGCCCGGAAGCCAGATATAACGCATGATCCGTCGCCAGTCTAAAGTTGAAAGCAGAAATCCGGCAATCGGAATCAGTGCCATCACTGTGCCAAAGACCAGACCTTTGGCCATATTGGTAAGCCCCAGCAGGAAAAACAGCAGTAGTACCAGGAATGGCCGTTTGCCAAGTGGGTTGATACTTTCTTTACGCTTTGTCTCGCCTTCATCAAGAGTCATGGTTTCCTGCTCATGACTACTATAAGATTTGTCCGAAAACTCAAGTTTGACAAATACCGCCAGAGCTGAGTAGATAATGAGTGCCAGAAATATATCATCCTCAGCAAGCCAGCTGTAGGAGAAAAATTCGAATGTGGTCGCTTGAATAAAACCGGTCAGGATTCCGGTCTGGCGGCCAAAGAGTCGGCTGGTCATCGAGGCGAGAAGAAGTGTGCAGAATAATCCGGCAAGCGCGGAGGGGATTCTGGCTTTCCATACAGTGTCAATCCCGCCGAAGGGTGCGGTGATAGCCGCGGTGATCCAGTGTGGCAGTGGCGGGCGCTCGACCCAGGGGCGTCCGCCGCTTTTGGGGACAATCCAATCATGCCAGTTGCCGCTTGAGACCATTTCGCGGGTAGTCTGGGGCAGGCGGGCTTCATGCATGGTCAGCGGACGTCCGCCGATCAGTGAGTAGCCAAAAAGGAGGATACAGTACAGTGAAAGTAGAATGTAGCCGTGTTTGCCCATTGTTTTATACTCTTGTTTAATAATAAGTTATAAGGAATAAACCCCGCCTTCTGCCAGAAACAGGCCGGCCGGAGCAATTACGGCTATTATACAACTAGCACACCTTATGGCAAGCATGATATTATGCTCATTACCGGGCGCATATATAAAATAATACATTAAGACTTGTTTTGAACGGGCAAATAACTATAAATTAGTATTCCACTCAGGGCGTATAAACAGTACGCTCTGCGTTTTTGTTATGTCAATGATGTATGCGTGCTTATAAAAATTACGATTATCGCTAGCTTATTATTATAATGTAAGGAAACTACAATGGCTGAAACAACTACCCCGGCAGCTCCCGCTGCAGCACCTGCTCAGAATGCCGCTATGGAAGCATCAACAACCCAACCCGTACCCAAGGCTGAAGGCGCAGAGGCAAAGAAGCCCGCTATCAGCTGGCACTGGTTTATTATTCTTGGCGCTGTCTGGCTCTGGTTTCTTTATTCAATGAAGAAGAACAAGAAGCGTCAGCAGCAGCAGAAGGAAGAGATGAATAACCTTGATAAGGGCGACAGGGTTGTTACTATCGGCCGTGTGCATGGTGTGGTCACCAAGTGCGACGAAAAGACCTTCACCATCAAGCCTGACAACAACAAGGACTTTACCATGACCTTTGACCGTGAGGCGTTGCTGCGTAACGAGAGCAAGTCAGAGGCTTCGGCTGAGGAAGCGAAATAGTCTTTCTGGGGAATGTTTTTAATTTATTTTACTGTTGTGTCTGTCTAATAATTGGCAGCGTGTGACGGGGAAAATGTAGATGGATTTTTTTCTTGATATTGGAAACTGGCAGTATTTCATTGTAGCACTGGTGGTTGTTCTTTCATTAATAGCCTCAGCCCGCAACAAGGCGATTTACGCCAAGCTGAGCGTGCTTATCGGTCTGACTCTGGTTGTGGCGCTGCAGTTTGGTAAGGCGCCGCAGGTTAAGGAGACTGCGCTTGACAGCCGTATTCGTCTTGAGCGTCAGTTGCTTGATTCGTACACAGGCAGGCCTAATGTCCCGGCTGAATTTGGCGAGACTTTGTCTGAGCTGAATAAAGTTAACGTGACAAGGGAACGTAATAATCCTGAGGTTGTTGAGCCGATGCTGAAGAAGCTTGAAGCGGTCAAGATGCCTGCCGATTATATGACCGAGCAGGTCGCTTCACTTGTTTCAGCCTGGCGTACGCGTATGGAAAATACGATTCCTGTTCTCAAGCAGGAGTTGGCAACCCTTGAAACCAAGTCTGACAAGACAGAGGCTGACAAGCAGCGCATTTCCCAGCTTAAGGGCATGATTCCTTCATGGTATGACCGTCTGCCGCTGAAGTTCGGTCTTGACCTGCGCGGTGGTACTGAAGTCCGTCTGCGGCTTCTGCCTGAACGTACCCGTCTTGACAACTTCCAGCGCCAACTTGACGCTCTCAAGGCAAGCAAGGGTGACGCCAAGGAAATCGCTGAACTTGAAAAGAAGGTTGAGGAGGAACGCGAACGCCTGAGTGATAACTTCCGCAACGCATCTGATGTTATCCGCAGTCGTCTTAATACCTCCGGTCTTGAAGAGATCGGCGTCAGTGCGCAGGGCAGTGACAAGCTTCTTATCCAGATGCCGGGTATGAGTTCGGCTGATGCGCAGAATATTATAAACCGCCTCAAGCGTTTGGGACAGCTTGAATTCCGTCTGACTATTCCGTCATCAGGTAATGGCGCTGATCCTGAGTTGGTTGCAGCCATGACCAAGGTCGGCGGCAAAACCGACCAGAAAAACTTTTCACGTCAGGATGGGCGTTTTCTCGGCGATGATGAGGTTATCATTAAAGGTGACATGAAGACGGATTCACACGGCGATCCGCTTTATGACTGGATGTATGATGAAGATGGCCGCCCGCATGTTATCTCACAGGAAGTGCCGCTTACTGGTGAGTTTATCAGTTCCGCCAGAGCGCGCCCAAGCCAGAGCAACCCAGGAAGTTATGAAATCGCTTTCTGGCTCAATGAACGCGGTTCTATTATCTTTTATAATCTGACTAGCACTTACATTAAGCGTAATCTTGCTATTGTTCTTGATGGAAAGTTAAAGAGCGCTCCGACAATTCAGTCTGCTATCTCAAATCAGGGAACAATTACCGGTAATTTCGGTGCTGTTGAAGCGGAAAACCTTGAAGTGGTTCTCAAGAGCGGCTCACTCAAGACCCGCGTTGAGGTTGAATTTGAAAATACTGTCGGCCCGACTCTTGGTGAAGACTCAATCCGTGCGGGTGTGAGCGCGATGGGAATCGGCCTTGCACTGGTTTTGCTCTTTATGCTTGTTTACTACCGCATAGCCGGTTTGGTTACAGATATCATTCTTTTTGTCAATATGCTGCTTATTGTTGCGCTTCTTTCAGCGTCAAATGCGACACTGACCCTGCCTGGTATAGCTGGTCTTATCCTGACTGTCGGTATGGCCGTTGACGCTAACGTTCTGATCTTTGAACGTATCCGGGAAGAGCGCCTCAAGGGTAACTCACTTGCCCGTTCAATCCAGCTTGGTTATGAGCGCGCGTTTGTGACGATTGTTGACGCTAACGTTACAACCTTTATTACTGCGCTTATCCTGCACCAGTTTGGTACCGAAGCGGTCAAGGGCTTTGCCATGACTCTTATCATCGGTATCATCTGTTCTGTTTTCACTTCGCTGGTCTTCACCCGCTGGTGCTTCGAAGCCATGCTTGAGTTCGGCTGGCTCAAGGAACTTAACATGGGCCGCTTCTTTAAGCGTCCTGATATCAAGTTCTCAAAGATCAGGCGCGTGGCCATGCTTGTCAGTGCTATTTGTATTATCATCGGTCTGGTCTTTGTCGTGCAGCGTGGCAAGAAGAACCTCGCTCAGGACTTTACCGGTGGTCTCTTTGCGCAGATTGCTCTGACTGAGCAGCTTACCGTCGAGCAGGCGCGTGAGAAGATTAAAGCTCTATACAAGGACTTCCCGGATCTGTCCCTGCAGAGTTACGGGCAGGGTGCGGGCGGCAAGTTTAAGGAATTTATCCTTCGTACTTCAAGTGTCAAGTCGCCTGATGCAGACGCAAATAATACCAAGGCAACCAAGACTGCTGATGATTTCCGCGATCTGGTTGTCGGTTCATTCCCGCTGCAGAAGAATGGACTTACTGTAAGCGCAAAGCGCATCAAGGATAAGTCTACTCCTGAGAAGGCGGCCTACTCTGTGGCAATTTCCATGGAGACCCCGCGCAAGTCTGAGGAGATTGTTGAGATTGTAAAGCGTAATACCGTTCTTGAGGAGATTGAAGCTGTCAGCGAGAAGGGTAAGGATATTACTGATGCCGAGTTTGTTGTCACGGTTCCGGTTGTTGCAGCAGATGGCAAGCAACGTGATGACAGTGATCTTTCGGCGATGGTTCGTGGACAGTTCCAGAAGTTGCGCGATCAGGGGCTGCTTGATTTCACCGAACCGTTCCCGCGCTTTAGCAATATTGGTTCAACTGTCGCCAGCGAAATGATCAGTTCGGCAGTTATGGCGCTTGTCTTCTCAATGGTTGTGATCTTTGTTTATATCTGGCTGCGCTTCCAGTTCCGCCTTTCGTTTGGTGCGGGTGCGGTTATCGCTCTTGCCCACGACGTGTTATTCACTCTTGGCGCACTGGCGGTAGCTGATGAATTCGGTATTCTCAACGGTCAGATCAGTCTGACGGTTGTAGCTGCGCTGCTGACACTTGTTGGTTACTCACTCAATGATACGATCGTTGTCTTTGACCGTATCCGTGAAAACCTGCGCATGGGTAGCGGTAAGGATATTGCCGAGGTTATTGACGACTCCATCAACCAGACTCTGGCGCGTACGATTGTGACAAGTCTTACGACAATGCTTGTTGTTATTGCGCTCATGGTTTCCGGTGGTGAAGTTATCCGCGGCTTCTCGTTTGCGCTCTTTATCGGTATCTTTGTCGGTACTTACTCCTCAATCTTCATCGCATCACCGCTGCTTATCGAGTTTGCGCTTATGCAGAAGAAGAAAAAGGAAAACAAGAAGCAGTAAGCAGATAAAACGGGGATGTTTCGCCCTGACATTTAATATTAAAGCGCACAAGCAAGCCTTGTGCGCTTTTAATTCTAAAGTGGTTTGATTAAATATGATTGACGGTTGACAGGGCTTGTGATATGCTCAATATATGTCATCTGTGCGGGTTAAAAATTAATTGCCAATAGGCAGAAAGAATTGTTGGTTATGGAAAGATTACATAAATATCTCGCCCACTGCGGGGTCGCTTCGAGGCGTAAGGCTGAGGAGTATATTCTTGAGGGGCGGGTTCGCATCAATGGCGAAGTTATTGATGAACTTGGTGTCAAGATTGATCCAGAGAAGGATCAGATCAAGGTTGACGGAAAAATCATTAAGGCTGAGAAGAAGGTTTATTATCTTCTGCACAAGCCGCGGGGCTATACCACAACGGCTGAGGATGAGTTTGGCCGCAAGACGGTTGTTGACCTGATGGAGGATGTTCCCGAGCGGGTTTATCCGGCCGGCCGTCTTGACCGGGAGAGTGCTGGACTGATTGTCATGACCAATGACGGCGATCTTTCATATTTTCTAACCCACCCCAGCAAGGGCGTCAAGAAGGTTTATGAGGCTATTGTTGAGGGGGAGGTCAAGGACTCGGTTGTTGAGGAAGTTCTTGAGAAGGGGGTTCGGTTAGGGCCGGTTCTTATCAAGCCTTCTGCCATGAAGATTGTCGGGCGCAAAACTGATCGTACGATTGTTAAAATTACGGTTTCTGAAGGTATCAACCGTGAGGTTCGGCGTTTGTTTGCTGCTCTTGGCCATGAAGTCAAGAAACTTGTGCGTATTGAGATTGGCCCTTTCAGCCTCAAAGGTATTTCACGCGGTAGCTACAGGCGTTTTTCCAAGCGTGAATTTGATATAATTATGTCCTGGATGGAGCGCGGGGGCAGTGACGAGGCAGCTGAACTTGCCCAGAAGCTGCGCAAATACCGTGGCAGCAGGCAGGGAAAACCGTCTGGTAAGCCAGACCCGGCAGCTAACCGTAAATTCGGTAAGACCGCATCAGTTGACAAACCCGCTCATGCCGGCCGTAGTAACAGTAAGGGTGGCAAGAAGTTTTCTGATTCTCAGGAAAGCAGCCCGCGTTCTGGCAAAGGCAAGTTTTCCCCAAAGGGCAGAGATTCTGCAAAGAGTTGGGATTCTGCAAAGAGTTGGGATTCTGCAAAGAGTAGAGATTCTGCAAAGAGTAGAGATTCTGCAAAGAGTAGAGATTCTGCAAAGAGTAGAGATTCTGCAAAGAGTAGAGATTCTGCAAAG
>QKCJ01000034.1 GCA_003245715.1 bacterium | reverse complement strand
CAAAAGTTGTGAAGGCGCATTTGTGCAGGTCGATACCGAGATAAAGAGTGCTCATGATGTTTTCCTTTCAGCAATGGAGGAGAAAAAATGAGGATATATAAGTATACCCCAACGGCCTCTATAAAACATCATAGCTTCACGCTGATAGAGATGCTGGTGGTTATTGCGATCATTTCCATTCTCGCCTCAATGATGCTACCAGCAGTAAGAAAAAGTATTGACTCAGCCAATACCATACAGTGCCTTAATAATATAAAGCAGCTCGGCGTTGAGGTTAACAGCTATATAAACGATTTTAACTTCTATCCCTCACCGCCATTTAACAATATCACCAAAGACCGCTGGTTTGACTGCATGATTAACGCAGGGTATCTGAAGCAGCAGGAGTACACGGCTGTAGACGGCTCAACTTACACGCGCGCACCATTTATTTTCTGCTCTGAATACAGTGAAATCTACAACACCGCTACCAGTAAAATACCGGTAAGGCCATATGATATAATTTCATCCGGCGTAAGCAATTCCGGCAATGGCGTCCCCTGGACAAATATGTGGGGGGTCGTTGGCAGCGCATATATGGGTAACGCCAATGACGTCAAGGCTCTTTCTCCGGGGTCATTCAGGGGGTCTTCAAGCAAGATTGCTTTTAGCGAGAGAAGTCTGGTTTCAAACAATGGCCAGGGTCACATCTGCGATTACAGATATCTATACAATACCACACAAACCAATGGCGGAGCAATTGGAATTGGCCCAGTACATGGAGACACCTTTAATGCGCTATTTGTAGACAATCACGCTGCAACACAACAGGTGCAGAATTTCAACTCTTACGAAAGCCTGACCATCGGAAGGGAAATCTGGAAAGAACATTTCGCTGTTGTTATAAAATAATAAGACTCGCATAATCGCCCCTGCCAGATTACAGCAGAAACACCGCAACTGAAATCAATTATTGATCCTCAGGGGTCGATATGGCATCGCTATACTCATAAGGAGAACGAAACAAATGGCTGAACCAGACATTAAGACAAACCGGTTCCGGATTTATTCATCAAAATGCCATTGGCTGTTTATTCTGGCCGGATTATGTTTTATTGCCAAAGTTTCCGGTAGTGACACACCGAAATTTCTCAGCAAAGACGCAAACACCATTCTTGATGAAAGAAAACCCCTGATCTACAACGGCAACATGGAACTTGGCGTTGCCGGCCGGGCGATGCCTGGTTACAGTCTGCAGTTCTTTTTAAACCGCCAGACCATCAACAGGGACACAAGCACACTATACCTTCCCCTCACCAGAAAAGATAAGGACGGCAACCAGTATCTTGAAGTTCCCGGCTACAAGGGCGCCGTAGAATATAAACTTGAAACCGAACTATTCCATATTCAGAAAGACGGTGAGGTTGAGCTTTCTTTCAGTATCAAAGCCGACAATGATGAAACAGGAAAGTTGCATCCTGATGAAAAGATTATTCTTGATTTCAGATGTAAAGATCTGGCTGTGCAATATGGGACAGTAAAACAGAAGTATCCGATACTGCTGGCAGAGACAATAACCGTAACAAAGGAATGGAAGAAGCATACTTATAAATTTCAGGTCAAGGGCGGAGAAAGCCTTGAATACAAAGTAACATTCCGGGTCGCCGGTGAAGACACGGTGACGACGCACAACGCGTTGTGTATTGACGACATGATACTTACTTATACTACAAAAAATCCGGGAACAGGGCCTGAAGCCGCATTCACCGCCGACAAGGAACTTACTGCCTACAACTATGGTACGGTCGCAAAGTACACGCTCGTGGCTTCCCTCCCTTCAAAAAATTCGAGCGAAAAGATCAAAGCCTATCTGCGCACTGATTATGAAAATGAAGTCTGCGGTATTAAAGACACCATACTGGTGGCTCAAAAAGGCTCAACAGACAAATTCGGGCGCAGCGTTTTCAAGGGTGATGTATCATTTGCCGCAAACCGCTATGGCAGCTTTAATATTATTACCGAATGGAATGGCAGACCTCTTCCATCAGCCGGCGGAAGCATGGTGGTTCTGCACAAACTCCCCGAAAAAGCCTCAAAGATGCAACGTAAAATCGGCGCCAACTATGGCCCAGACGGTTATTACGGCCTGACACCAAGCGATGAGAGTTGCATAGTACTCAAACACGCCGGCGTTGGCAGAAAGGCGGAAGTGTTTGCCCTCTCAGGCTTCAGAAACGCCTTTTACAGTTTCACCTTCAAAGCCCTGCAACCTGAAATTGACAAACTTGATTTCAGCCTGCCGGAGATTGATTTCCCGCTCTTTAAAAAATATGATATCGAACCGATCCCCTGCATCGGCAGCGGAACCTATCACCAGCGCAAACACAAACGTGGCAACTTAAGCATCGGTCACGCCCATACAAGCTGGTACTACAAGAGTGACAAAACATACAATAAAATCAAGAACGGCAAGACTGAAATACGTTACCTGCCGCCGGAAAAAGCCTGGGACTTTTTAATCAACGGCCTTTCAAAACGCTACGGGCAGCAGATCACAAAGTGGGCAATCTTCCGCGAACCGCAATGGACGATGACAGCCAAGGATCTATTCTATTATCAGAAGACCGCCTGCGAAATCCTAAAACGCGACAACCCCAAAGCAGAGATAATCGGCTGCAATGCGACCAGTGACGCGGGCAATCAATTGACTGACTGGGTGGAACAGCTGGAGAAGCTTGGCATCCGAAAATATCAGGACTATCTCTCTTTTCATCCTTACCAGTCCGGACTTGATTACCAGTCAGGAGTACGTTTCAGGTTTTCAAACCTCGTCAGGCGTCTGCGCGAAATCATGCCAGGAGAGCCTCTCTGGAATACCGAACTTTACTACATCCCCAACTCAAAGCGCAAGCAGTATGAAGGGGCGCAGAGTGATTTTTCCTCCGGTGATGTGCAGCGCCACTATATGCTTTGCCTGCTTAATGACCTTGCCGGGGTAAGTGCCATTAACGCCCCAGCTACATTATATAAAGATTATCTGAACCCCAATCATATCTGCGCGGCGCTGAATACAGTCTCGGCATTTCTTGCGGACAAAGACGAGCATATCAAGGTCACTTCCGGAAACAAGCTTATCCGCACCGGCATCTTTGCAGGCAAGGACAAAAGCAACTGCTCTGCCGTGCTCTGGGCTTTGCAGCCATCCGGAGCCAGCCTGACCCCCACCGTCAATGCTGGAAGCGTTGTTCTTTATGACACCTTCGGCAATAAAATAAAATGGGACAACCTTACGCGTATTCCTCTCCGGCTTGATCCTATATTTCTGACTGGCTCATTGGAGGACTTGAAGAACCTGCTTGAAAAGGGCAACTACTCAATGGGCAAGCCTATTATCCTGCGGGCCAGAACCTTTAAGGGGGAAGGTGTTTTCTATGAAGCACAGAATCTCTCAGGCAGCGAGAATATTGTAAACGTCAATCCCAAAGACAACTGTCCGCCACTACATATGCACTTTAAAGACAATGATTATATCGGTTTTGAACATCCTGGAGAAGCGGCAACCTCTTACTCTTCAGGTGTGGACGGCGAGACGGAGATGACTGAAGACCAAACGCTCATCATCAAGAATACAGGCGAATACATTATCCCTGCAAGTGCGGACAAGCCAGTTGAACTCACCGCTTCGGAAGGCTCAAAAATATCTTTTTGGACTGACTCGAAAAAACTTTATGTGAAAGCCGAAGTAAAAGACCGTCAGGTGACAGCCGCCGGCTCAGCTAATATTTTTGATGGTGACGCGATTGAACTATTTATCGACCGCACACCATTCAAACGCCTCGACCTCGACCAGCAGGGGAAATCCTATGGTGCGCTTGGGACCAAACAATTTGTCTTCGCAGCAAAAGAACCAAAGGAAGGAAAGAGCGTCATCGCAAGAGACACAGTACTGCTTAAAGACCTCGACTCATCAAAGGCTTCAGCAAAGACTGAACTAGCCCGAACCGGCTACACAATGACCATGGAAATTCCGCTCACTGAAATTACACCGCTATCAAACACGGCAAAGATCATCGGCATATACCTTGAAATATGCAGGACTGACGGCACAAAACGCCTGCCGAAAGAAACATTGTTCAAGCTTGAGCGTGCTTCATACAAGTACAGATTCCATTACCCTCTATTCAGGATCGACAGCCTTGCCGGCAACCTTCTTGAAAATGGCAACGCCGAATCAGGACTCAAAAACTGGGCGCAAAAAAGCAAGCTCGGGGTAATACTCGAAAGCACTGACAAATCATTCAGCGGTAAAAGTGCGGTTATGACCAAACTTAAAGAACTCCCTGAATGGGGGCCGAACCTGAAGCGCGGAATGGTGACATATGTCATGTCAGGAATCTCCAGCGGGACATACAAGCTTGTCTTTTACGCCACAGGTAAAGATCTTGAACACATGAAGATTAAGATTGCAGGAGCAGAACCACTCAAGAATGCCCTCTCAACCAGCAAAGCTGAAATCATGCTCAAGGCCGGCGACGTCCCGATTGAGAACAAATGGACCAAGTATGATTTCCTTTATGTAATCCCAAAAAATCTGGACAAGGCCGCGGTTGCAATAAGTTTCGTCGCCCTGCGCGATAAAGCAGACGCCTACGCGATCGTTGATGATTGCTCTCTGATAAAGATAAATGACGATATAAATTCAAATTAGTTTTTGAGTACTTTTTATAAAGGACAAAAAATGAGTACCGTATTTAAAGATGCGTCAATCAGCCCTGATGAAATACTGGCAGGAGACTCCACAGAATTCTCCATCAAAGTCAATATCGGCAGTGGCTACACCAAAGAAGCATCAAGACTTGTCTTCGACTTCTCAAGCACCCTCGGCACTTCATGCCCGACTCAGGAAGTCAATGAAGCAAGCGGTTACATCGAGACCTATGTCAGCAACCCTGATGTAACCTACAAGACCCGCTGCTGGGATCTGGATTACAAGCATTATGTTGACAGGGAACACAAGCCGTCACGCGAGGCCATGCGAATGGTTGTGGTTGACCTTGACGGTGGGCTTAAAGAAGGCGACACGGTTGAACTGCGCTGGGGCGAGACACTTGGCGGTTTTGGCCCGGGCGCAAAAGTAACAACGGTTATCCCGCGCCCTGATTACAAGGCCCGAGTTGATATCAGGTATTTTGATTCACAGGAAAAGGGTATTCCCGACCATGGCCGCGACTATATCGGCTATACCCGACCGGTGCCGGATTACCTGCTGCGCCTTGAGTACACAATTATTCCGCGCACACTTAAACGCTCACGGCTTATCAGAAAAACCGACAAGGCGATGCTTGTACCTTATGATGTTTTCTGGAATATCGCCAAGGTTGATGACCTTTCTGAAATCTATGACTGCTCGGCAGATGCTACGAAAAACGAACAGGGCATCTTTGAGTTTGCCGACAAGAATGTTCAGGTTGTCTGCAAGAAAGCTGATTACTCTGAATCGGCGAGCATGGACAATGTCTTTGAGGGCAAGAATATTTACTGGGGCGACATACACACCCACTCTGCCTACTCAATCGACTGTGCGCAGCGCTCAGGCATGGACATGACACCTGAAAGGTTGATGAAATTTGCCCGTGACAGGGCGGCGCTTGATTTCTACGCCGTTACCGACCACCATGAACCGCACCATGACCCGATCAATCATATCGGCAAAGACAAGTGGCTTGATACCATGCAGGCTGTTAACAAAATGAATGTCGAAGGATCATTTCTGGTCTTCCCGGGAATTGAATTCAGAAATGAATTCGGTGATATCTGTCTGGTCTTTAATGATGAGCCGGACTACGACGACATTACCCGGCCTGAGCTTGCGCACGTTTCCGAGTTTGCCAAAACTTATGAAGGCAAGATGCTCGCTATCCCGCATTTCCATGGCCCGGGTAGCGAACCGGTTGGTACCTGGCGCAAAGGCATCGAGAATGTCTGCCCGGTGCTGGAGATCTACTCTGACCACGGCAGTTATGAAAGAGTGGACATTGTCGAGAATGGAAGAGCCTGGTGCAAAACTGCACGCGAAGACAGGTGCGCGGACTTCTTTCTCAAGAACGGTTACCGCTACGGAATCGTCGCTAACTCTGACGACCACAAGGGTCACATCGGCGTAAACGGGCTTACTGCCGTATACGCAGAAAACCTGACCCGTGAGGCGATCTTTGATGCCTACTTCAAGCGTCACGTATATGGTACTACTAACGCCCGCATCCGTCTGCTCTTCACCGGTAATGACAAGCTGATGGGATCAGTTCTGAATACAAACGAGCCAAAAAAATTCTTTATTGATGTTGTTGGTGAGAAGCCACTTAAGATGGTTGAGCTCTTCCGCAATGGCGACTTCTATAAGCGTTTCTATCCGCAGGGGATATCTTTCAAGACAGAATTCACTGCACCTGAGCGCGGTAAGGACAACTGGTATGTCCGCGCTACTCAGCTTGATAACCACATCGCCTACTCCAGCCCGGTCTGGTATGAGGACTAATATATATCAGACACTTGATTTAACTGTATTATTCATTACAATGAAGACACCTTGAAAGGTGTCTTCATTGCATAAGAAAAGGGTGAAAATGACTATTAATTTCAAAAACGCGTATATTGATGTTTCAATCAATCTGGAACCTTTTTTTGAGATCAACAAATTCCGGGATCTCTCCACTGGCAACGATATACTCACCAGCGGCACCGGCTGCCTGACGGCTGACCGCAAAATATTCTCTAAAGCAAAACTCCTGAGCAACGATCAGAATGGAAACTCCTATAAGATTCAGTGGGCTTTTGACGGCATCAAACTGACCAGAAATCTCTTCTTTTACGATAACGCTCCGGCAGTACGCTGGTATGACACCTATGAGTCAGAGAACAACTTCTCGGGAATGTATTACTCAACACTTTCAAAAATTAATCTTCTTGGAAAGCATGATAATGCGCAAATCATCAACTGGTATTCATGCACCGACCAGTCAAACCACCGCGAACTGAAGTCCCTAGCCAATGCTGGTAAAAATATCGGCGGATATTTTATTACCGACAGTCTCTTCTTCTACAAAGAAGGACCGATGCCTGACTGCCAGCCGATCAAGGGCGAATATGACTTTTTATATGAACCTGAAATGTCGACCATCGAGATGCTTGGCCTCGGCTTTGACAATCTGCGCAAGGGAGAGGTTCGCCGCGCCAACGGCGTTGTAATCGGCCTGACTGGCAACTTTGGCATGCAGCGTTATAACCTTGAACGTTATAAAGAATACCCATCGCAGCGCGAGGCAGTTACGGTCATGTCAAACTCATGGCCAGACCTTGAACTTGGTATCTCTGAAGATGCAATTGAGAAAGAACTTCATGCAGCGGCCAAAGCCGGCGTGAATGTCGTCTTTATTGATGACGGTTGGTTTGAACCTTACATGGGACCGATTGACGAGAAGAAATTCCCCAATAAATTCACCAGGCTTGCTGAAATAGCCAAGGGTTATAACATTGAAATCGGCCTGTGGGTCAACCCACTCTGTCTTGACCTTGAGGACCCACGAATGGTCTTGTGGTCAGGTTTTGATAATAAAGATCTGATGAAGGAAGAATCTGAATTCAACTGGATGGGGCGGACTACAGATTACTTCCCGACCTTTATTTCATTCCCGCGAACAGAATTCCCCTGCTATTCAATTGCCGACATCATGATTGAAGACTGCTTCAACTATATGAAGGATTATATCTCTGGTATGTTCAGGGATTACAAAGTCCGCCACTTCAAGTTTGACTGCTACCAACTTTCAAACCAGAACACCAGACTTGGTGACGCGAATATCCATTATGAAAAATACCGCGAACTCTGCGCAGAAATACAGAAAGAAGTGCCTGACCTAGTAATCTCGTTTGACGTGACCAGATCAAACCGCCCCAACTTCAATTTCGCACTTGATTACGGACGGCTCTTCCTTGAAAACCGTGGACGCTATATCGACGATCACCGTTACTACCACCCGTACATGGCCCTTGGCAATACCTGGTACACGATGAAATATGTCCATGGCCGTCAGCTTGAAACCGAGATGATGCCGCAGGCAATGGACTATGATCTTGAATATATTCTTGGTACAACAATTTTCTCAACACCTCTTTACTGGGGCAGCATTGATAACACGCCAACAGAACGTCAGGCCGGTATGAAAGATTTTTATCAGAAGCTTGCGCCTGTGCGCAAAAAGATGGCTGATTATATCTGCCTGCCGCTTGGGGAAATGCCTGGAAAAGGAAGCTGGAGCGCAGTAGCTGCGATCGCACCGGACAGCTCCGAAGGTTATGTTGCAATCTACCGTAATGGCGCAACAAGTGACAAGTACACGCTTACACTGCCGTTTGGAAGCAAGCTTGAAAAAGTCTTCGGTGACGGCGAAGCGGCAATCAGTAACGGTCAAGTTGAGCTTACACAGGGCAAGGATTTCTCCTGCTCGTTCTACCGATTTGTTTAATGGCGCGTTTTTATAAGTTATATTACATCAAATAATGATTTTTTCTATATCTGAAATGGAGACAGAACAATGTCTAAAGCTGACTGGTTTACCAATGCGCGTTTTGGCCTCTTTATTCACTGGGGACTTTACGCGATCCCAGCCTGTGGTGAATGGACTTACGCCAGAAACAAGTGGGCGCCGGGGGAGTATGAAAACCTCATCAACAAATTCAACCCTGTAGAGTATGATCCTGCATACTGGGCCAAGCTCGCCAAGGCTGCCGGCATGAAGTATGTTGTATTCACAACCCGCCACCATGACGGCTTCTGCATGTTTGACAGTAAATACACCGATTACAAAATCACCAACACGCCTTATGGTAAAGATGTGACAGGGATGCTTGTTGAAGCTTTTCGCGCGGAGGGCCTGCGCATCGGCTTCTATCATTCATTACCGGACTGGACGCACCATGGCTGGTCAGACCAGGAAAGCCCGGAATACATACAGAACAAAGTAATGAAAGACGTTTCTGAAGAAGCGCATCGGGGATACCTTGACCTGCTCAATAATCATGTCGAGCAACTGATGACCGAGTATGGCAAAATCGACCTGCTCTTTCTTGATTACACCAGCCAGTACAAAGCTGACGGTGATTACTATGACCGTGAGCGGCTGCTCAACACCATCTACAGCAACCAGCCCGATATTCTGGTTGATGACCGCCTTTCATACTTCAAAGAAGACGTACGCGACTTTGATTATTACACGCCCGAGATCTGCGTACCCAACCAGCCACAGCAGGTAAAGGGTAAAGAAGTTATCTGGGAGACCTGCTGCACGATGAATGACCACTGGGGCTACTGTAATACGGACTTCAATTACAAACCTCTTAATACCCTTACCGGCGGGTTGATGGGATGCGTTGCGAAAAACGGCAACCTCCTTCTTAATATTGGCCCGGACGCTAAAGGCAATTTCCCTGAAATGTCAATCAGGCGCCTTGAAGAACTGGCCGAATGGTCACTCTTAAATGGCGAGTCTGTTTGCGGCGCCGGAAAGTCCGAGTACCAGCCACCGTTTGCCGGTTGCTACACCCAGAAAGGAAATAACCTTTATCTTTATCTGCTGCTGCAGCCGATGGGAGACATTATTCTGCCCGAGCTTAAAGACAAGATTGAATACATCTGTATCTTGCGCACCGGTCAAACTGTTGACCTGATTAATGACTGGGGCTTTGAGCTTTTAAAGCCTGAGGAACAACGCATCCGCCCGCTCAATGTAAAAGCCGGGGACGTACTCAAGATTGTTCTCAAAAAATAACCCGCCGTTCTAATTTTATAACAACCAAAACATCGCAGACACGTTTAATGTCTGCGATGTTTTTCTATCACTCTATTTTCAGCTTGTCTGAAAATGCAACATAAATAAATTAAGCGTCCGCACCTGCGGCGCGTTTTCTGGCCATCTGGTCAACAGCAACAGCCACAACAATAATCGCGCCAATCACAATCAGCTGCACATTTGTTGAGATACCAACCAAAGTACAGCCATTGCGCAGGAAGCTGATAAGAAGCGTACCGATGATAGTACCAATAATCGTGCCGCGCCCCCCTGACAAACTTGCGCCGCCAATAACAACAGCAGCAATGATATCAAGCTCAAGAGAAATACCGGCAGTAGGCTGGGCGGAAACGGTTCGCGAAGTAGCAATCATTGAAGCGATACCGACTACCAGACCGGTAAGGGTATAAACAATTGTCAGGTTTCGTTTGACATTGATACCGGCATGAAACGCGGCCTGTGAGTTAGAGCCGATAGCATAAACATTGCGGCCAAAACGCGTATAGCGCAGGATAAACGCCGCCAGCAGAACAATCACCGTAACAATTATAACCGAGATCGGAATACCGACAATTGTTCCATTGCCAAGGAAGCTGTATTCAGGAACATTATACGGCTGGCCGTCATTCATGACGTAAGCAATGCCGCGCAAAGAACTCATCGTGCCAAGGGTCACAATAAACGGCGGCAGATTCAGACTCGTTATTAATATGCCATTGAGGAACCCGCACAGCACCCCGGCAATCGTACCTGAGAGCGTACCAATAATCATCGCCGTCGTCGTGATATGAAGTTCGCTGGTTACAGGATTGATATCGCCAAGGCTTATCATCGTGATCGCGCCGACCATACCAGAGACTGCCAGCATAGAACCAACAGAGAGATCGATTCCGCCGGTAATGATAATCGCTGTCATGCCAACCGCGATTATACCGTTTACGCTAGAGCGGCGAAGGACGTTAAGCCAGTTATCAATTGACAGAAACTTGTCCGGCACCAACGCCGAAAGCAGACAAACAATAAGAATCAAACTTACAAAAGGCAAAATCTGTCTGACGAATTTACTCATGAGTACACCTCGTTTTCTACAGCCGCCAGGTGCATCACTTCATCTGGCGTAGTCTCACTGGTTTTCAGGTTACCAACTATTCTGCCCCGGCGCATGACCAGTATACGGTCAGTCACCCCAAACAACTCAGGCAATTCAGATGAAATAAAGAGTATCGCCCGTCCCTCTTCCGCCATCTGATTGAGCAGCACATATATCTCGCGCTTTGCGCCAACATCAACCCCGCGCGTCGGCTCATCGACAACCAGCAAGTCGGGATCAGACATCAGCCAGCGCGCGATCAGTAACTTCTGCTGATTACCCCCGGATAACGAATCTGCCGGAGCATCAAGCGAAGAATATTTAATGCGGATAGAATCGGTATTCTTACGGACTACCTGAGACTCGCGTTTGGGGCGGACAATCGTCTTCATCCCCATCTTCTCAAGATTGGGCAGGGTTATATTCCAGCAGCATGATAGTTCAAGACAAAGCCCGGTACGTTTTCGGTCTTCAGTAAGAAGCGCGATTTTGTTTTCGATTGCGTCGTGTGGCGAGCGAATATCAAGCGGCTTGCCGTTAATCGACATAGTACCACCATTAGGTTTCTGAATACCGAAAATCACCTGCGCGACCTCAGTACGTCCGGCCCCAACCAATCCGGCCATACCGACAATTTCACCGCGGCGCACTTCAAAGGAAATATCCTTCACGCCATTGTCTGCACTGATTGAATCAAGTTGCAGGCAAACCTCGCCAATTGTCGCCCTGCGCTCGGGGAAGAAATCCTTGATCTCGCGCCCGACCATATGCTGCACGATCAGGGAGATATCAAGGTTAACCGCCGTATCGCCGTACACAACACTGCCATCACGCAGAACGCTGATGTCATCAGCAAGATCAACCACCTCTTCAAGACGGTGTGAAATATAGATTATTGACAAGCCCTTCTTACGCAGTTGCCTGACAACTTCAAACAGACGCAGAGACTCCGCTTCTGACAGTGAACTCGTCGGCTCATCCATAACCAGAATTGACGCGTTCTTGTGCAAAGCCTTTAGTATTTCTACAATCTGACAGTCACCGGTTGAGAGGTCCGACACCCGCGCCTCAGGCTTAATCATGTCAAAGCCGTAAGAGCTGGCAAGCGCCGCGGTAGACTCATTCATCGCCTTCCATGAAATAGTCCCCGGTATCATTCCCTCAGGTTCTGCCCCGAGAAAAACATTCTCCGCAACCGTCAGGTCTTCAGCCATATCAAGTTCCTGATAGATCATGGCAATACCCGCATCAATTGCATCTTTTGGTGATTTGATGTCCTGCTTTTGTCCGCGGACATAAATATTGCCACTGTCAGGTATATGCACGCCGGACAAGGTTTTCATCAGTGTTGACTTACCAGCACCATTCTCGCCACACAAGGCATGCACCGTCGCCGGCCTGACCTTGAAGGTCACATCCTTCAGAGCCTGAACAGGACCAAAGCTCTTGCTGATGCCTTCCATACGCAGATTATATTCACAGTTCTCTGAACCAGACATATTCGCGCCTTTCTACTGAATATTGAGCAACGCTTTAGTTTCAGGGGCATTGAGATTATCATTTGTAACAACCATAACACCCGTATCAATCAGCTTCTCAACCTTCTTGCCCTCTATCGCCTCGACAACCGCCTTCACCCCTTCATATCCCATCTTGAACGGATTCTGGACAATCAGCGCATCAATCTTGCCGCTTCGTAACCCCTGAATCAGCGCATCCTCAGCATCAAAACCAACCATCTTTATCTCGTCACGTTTCTGGCTCTGGATAGCTTGCAGAGCGCCTACCGCTGTTGGCGCGTTACAGGCATACAGCCCCTGCAGATCCTTGTGCTTAGTCAGCAGATCCTCCGTTGCCTGAAGCGCCGTCTCAACAGTATCCATTCCGTACTTGGTATCAACAATGGTAATGCCGGGGAAATCTTTTTTGATTGTATCAATGAAGCCATTCTCGCGCTGAGTGGTCGAACCTGAACCAGGGACGTACTTAATAACAACAACATTGCCCTTGCCATTCAAGATCTTACCCATACGCCTCGCCGCAAGCACACCACCCTGATAATTATTGGTCGCAGCAAATGAAACGTACTGATCTGTGGCTATCGGTGAGTCGATAATAACACAGGGAATATTTTTATTAGCGAGATTAATAACTGAAGGAATAAGCGCCTTGTCATCAAGCGGCGCAAGGACTACGCCGCTGACCTTCTGCACAACAAAATCCTCGACAATCTGAATCTGTTTTTCGCGATCGGTCTCACGTTCAGGGCCATTCCAGAAAATCTCATAACCAAATTCCTTACCGGCTTTAAGTGCACCCTCATGCACCGACTTCCAGTAAATATGTGTAGTCCCCTTGGGGATCACCGCTATTGTTTTCTTCACACCTGCAGAACCACCCTTTCTGGCAATACCGATACCGACAAAAATAACAGCAACCAATACCAACACCGCTATTATAATACCATTTTTCATCGTCTTCTCCTTGATCCTGCAGCGACAGCTGCGAATAATTATCCGCAATGCCTGCCAACAAACCGAATTGATTTAATAAGCCTTGCCCCTTCTTATATTATTATCGTCTCTGATTTTTTTGCAAAAACGAACTACAATGCAAAACTACTTTTTGATAACACCATCCACATCCCACAAATCCTGCCAGTCCTGATCTTCCCGCCAGAGAAAAACCTGCCCCTTAATCAGCCGGCAATCCTTATCAATCCTGGCAATAGCCTTCAGTTCTTTCTCGCTTAGCGGATCAGCAACCACAGCCTTGATATTTGACAAAATATTCTTAGGCTTAACCGACATCGGTATCGGAATCTGCCCACGCTGCACCGCCCACTTAAGACAAACACTCACAGGATGTACATTATGCACCCTGGCAATTTCAGTAATAACGGGGTCTTCGATATCAACCGTGTCTTGTGACGTACGGTCACGCTCGGGGCGGTTGGGCGAACCGATAGGACAATAACCGACAGGCACAATGCCATTGCTGGCGATGTAATTATAAAAGTCCAACTGCTGGAAATGCGGGTGCAACTCCATCTCGTTGACGGCAGGCTTGTACTTCGCATCATGCAAAAGCAATTTCATTTTTGCAATGGTCATGTTTGATGTTCCGATGTGGCGGACAAGCCCCATGTCAACCAGCTTTTCCATCTGCCGCCAAGTCTTCATGAATTCCTCATGGACGTACGGACGCGCATCAGGACTGCGGCTGCTCACATCACAACCGGGTGCATGGTAATTTGGAAACGGCCAGTGAACAAGATACAGGTCAAGATAATCAAGGCGCAAATCCTGCAGTGAACGCTTGCAGGCATCAACAACATCACTCTCGGCGTGCATATCATTCCAAAGTTTTGAGGTGACAAACAATTCTTCGCGGCGCACACCGCCGGACATTATCTCCTGCAGCGCCACGCCGATATAATCTTCATTGGCATAAACAGCCGCGCAATCAAAATGTCGGTAGCCAACACCCGCCGCGTAAATTACCGCGTCAGCAATATCCTGCGGCGAATTATGGTCCGAGCCGAATGTACCAAGGCCGATTGCCGGGATTTTCCGACCGCTGCTGATTGTCCGAAACGGTACAGCCGCCGGATCAACCGCCTCGTCATATACTTTGAATTTTTGTGGTGAATAACCAGAAATCATAATATGCCCTTATTATCTTGCGTCATAAAAACATCAAGAAAGTTATTTTAACTCTTCATCGAAAACAACCGCCACCTTGCCGCACTCACCCGAAGCCATCAACGCATACGCTTCTGAAACTTCCTCAAGCGGAAAGCGGTGAGTGATGAGAGCGTCAGGATGGATGCCCCAGCGTACGATCCGTTCAACCAGTTCCTCCATGCGCCAGATACTGGTAACCCACGAACCGTAAATTGTTTTCTGGTCATGAAGAATATCTTCTGAAGGATGAAAACTCACTCCGCCACCCTCACCGATAAAACAGATCTTGCCCCACTTGCGCGTCGCCTGAATGCAGGTCAGTCGGGCCTGATCATTAGCTGAAGCATCAACGGATTTTTCCACACCGTTTCCGTCGTTCAACTCCCTGATGCGTGCGACATTATCCGCACCGGCTTTTAAAAGATGCGTAAAGAGATCCAACTCATTGGCAATTTTCAGTCTCTGCTCCGAGATATCGGTACCGATAATGCAACTTGCGCCAAGTGCCTTACCGAGCATTGCAGTTGCCAGACCAACCGGTCCAAGACCTGTAACAAGCAGAGTATCGTTACCAGAAATTCCGATCTTCTCAAGGCCTTCATAAACTGTACCAAAACCGCACGCAACCTGAGCGCCGTCAGAGTACGTCAGAGAATCCGGCAGCAGAACAAGGTCTTTTTCTTCAGCCAGAATATATTCAGCCATCCCGCCGTTTCGCTGCCAGCCGTATGCCCTGCGCCAGGAACTGGTGCAGGAAATCATGTAGCCCCTGCGGCAGTCATTACAGACACCACAACCGGAAATATGATAAATGATGACCCTGTCGCCCTCACAAAACCGCCTGCATCCCGGTCCTGTCTCGACTACCTGACCACACGGCTCATGCCCTGCAATCATCCCCGGCTGATAACCTTCCGGACCCTTGCCAAGATGTTCACGATAAATGCAACGAATGTCCGATCCGCAAATTGTTGATGATTTTGTCCGGATCAGCACCTCACCATGCCCGGGCGTGGGAATCGGAAATTCCCGCAATTCAACCGTACTGTTACCCGGCAAAACCGCGCCAGTCATAATTTTTTTTGCATCCGCCATCATGTTTCTCCCTTTAGAATTGAGCCACCCAACTTTACTATACAATAAATCCCAATTCTCAGAAAATAGCTATTTTTGCCCACATGATGGATATTTTTATCCTCGATCTTTTTATTTATAAGGTATAATTACAGTGGATATTACAAGACGGAGATGGTTATGGCCAAGCAAATATTACCGGAATTTGTCTCAAGCAAAGTTATTCAGGGCGAGTATGTCTTTATTGATCTGACGCCAAAAAAATCCTCATCAATGACGGTTATCTGCAGCGGCCGGGAAATTTGCGGCGCAGAATACCATATCAACCGCAAGGAATTCCCCTACTACTGCATCGAGTATGTTTCACAAGGTAATGGCACGGTTGTACTTAATGGTCAAGAGCATGACATATCAACCGGGGATATGTTTTTTTATGGCCCTGGAATTGAGCATGAAATTTACGCAAAACCGCACCAGCGGCTGGTGAAATATTTTGTCGATTTTATTGGAGAGAGAGCGTCTTCATTAATAAAAACAGGGCCACTCAATATGGGGGTTCCACTGCACTTTACCGACAACAAGGTGATACTTGAAATTTTCAAGCGTCTTCAGGTTGATGGAAAAAATCAACGCAGGAATTACAGGCAGATTGCCCGTCTGCAGATTGAATTGCTGTTACTGCGCGCGCAGGAGTTGGCCTTGCCGATTCGTGATGTGGAGTCCATGTCTTGGAGCAGTTACCAGAAATGTCTGCAGTATATCGAAGAGAACTGCTTATGGCTGCGCGGAATTGACACGGTTGCGCATGAATGTGATTTGAGTGAACCGTATATCTGCCGCATCTTCAGAAAATATCACAACACCCCGCCCTACAAGTACCTGATAAAGTGCAAGATGTCACACGCGGCTTCGCTGCTTCTGGGAGACGACCTTCTGGTCAAGGAAATTTCAGCCAGAGTAGGCTTTGACGACCCTTATCATTTTTCAAAAGCCTTTAAAAAATACTACGGCGTCTCCCCGGATAAATTCAGAGAACGCCGCTAGTAAAAAATTATAAAACTCAGTAACGGATATATTCAGGATAAAGCAACGAGTCAGGATTCAACCAATAAACACCCATTGTCGGTGGCGCATAAGGAGCGGTAAAGCCCTTCACATGCAGATCACCAAAAAGAAATGTCGCTCCGCCATTATGAACTGAGTCTATTCCACCGGGAGGCGAGGAAGAGTACGGGTCATTACCAGAATATGTAAAAATATGAATTACACTTGTTGTTGGTATTGCGTCGGAAGCGATGGGGGTTTTCGTAGCGCCCTGCAAAGTTTTTGCCAACTCAGTCAGTTTCCTCTGCTTCACATATGAGTTCACATAAGTCGAACCAACAGCGCTGGCAACACAGGTATTTAAACCATAATTCGTGCTATAGTTTTTTGTGACCGTCCTCACATATGCACTTTCCTGTTCAGGACAAAGAAGCGTATCACTGTTCTCTGCGTAGCCATTCAGTTGCGCTCTTACAAACCAGTAATCTTTAAGTTCCGTACTGTCACGTGAGGGAATAATCCAGTCATTATTATCATTTGCATAACTGAAGATAACCTGCCCGAGCTGTTTGAGGTTGTTTGCACAGGAGAGTTGCCTTGCCTGAGATAATGCAGACTTCAATGAAGGAAGCATCATGCTTGCCAGTATGCCGATTATGGCAATCACCACCAACATCTCAATTAGCGTAAAGTGCTTTTCACCTACCAGCCTGGGATTTGATAAACATCTCATAAACATTCCTCACTATCAAAACAGGATTAATCCCTGATATATTCCGGGTAAATAACATTGTCGGGATTAAGCCACTCTATATTTTTATTTGTCGGCGCGTATGGTGGCTGCAAAGCCCTGACATGAAAATCGCCAAACAGGAAATTTCCCGCCGAATTATGCACAGCATCAATACCCCCGGGAGGAGCATCTGAAAAAGGATCATTGCTGGGATTGGAATTCTTGTGAATAAATGGCCTGTTAGGGGTGCAGTCGGCGGCGATTGGCGTTCTTGACGCACCTTGTACCGAGTTGGTAAGTTCTGTAAGCCTCCTGACCCTTACGCTGGCCTCACCACTCGGAAGACCTCTGGCTACACAGGTGCTAAGCCCGTAATTTGTACTGTAATTCTTTGAATTATAACCAATGGTATAGGCAGTTTCCTGCTCAGGGCATAAATAATTGTCAGAATTATTAGCATAGCCCAATAACTGCGAATTAATAAACCAGTACGTCTCGGCGCCGCCATTGAGCATTTCGATAATCCAGCCATCATGGTCACTTGCATAATTAAAAATTACCAGTCCGGTCTGCTTGAAATTATTCGCGCATGACATCTGCCGGGCTTGCGTAAGAGCTGACTGCAGCGCCGGCATCATCATACTAGCAAGTATGCCAATAATCGCAATCACCACCAGCATCTCAATTAGTGTGAAAGTTTTCTTTTTCATAGCCCTTCCCTTTACGCTACTCCCCGACTAACGGAAACGTCACTGAACTGACCCTGAAAGCCTTGAGATAAAGACTCTCGCGCGGGTAGAAATCAATCGTATGCTCTCCAGCAGAAAGTGCCCAGAAGGCATCGCGCTGCCTGATTATATTCCATTTATCAGGGTCGTTTTCAGTAAGCCCCACCTTTGTTATTTTACCACCATCAAGCGACATAAACAAGGAATCATGTTGCCCGAAAGGCGTCGGACAAACAGTAAGCGCACTCAACATATATTTCCCGTCCCGCTGGATTTTGAATTTAAAGGTAATTTTATTCTCACCCTGTTTACGCTCGCTTTCCGCTTTAAAATCCAACAGTTTATAACCTGTTTTTTCATCCGTTCCCGTTTCCTTAAATTTCGCAGCCCCTGGACACTCACTTGCAGGCTTGACAAAAGAAAATTCCTGAGAATAGACACGGATATAAACTGTTACCGGGAATGAATCACCGGATTCCAACTTAAAAACAACACACCCCGGATTTATCGTATCCGTCTTAACAGACGCTCTGTCAACACCTATATTAACGGTAATAGTCTGCCCTGGCTTTATTTTTCCGCTTGCCGGAGAAACCTTCAGCCATGTATATGTTGTATTAGTTATTACCGAAAAAGCTTCTTCCTTTGGATAATTTTCACTGAGCTTAAACGTAACCGCGACCGCCGCATCCTTGCTCAAACTAAGGTCTGCATTAAGGATCACCTGAGTCTGCGAGGCCTCGATAATATTATTACGGTACGGCAGGGCTTTTACACTTCCATTAATTGCGCCCTTACTGTATGAATCCTGAGCCGGGGCATTCACTCCAACAATATATCTGCCGTCTTTAAGTCCCTTCTGTGCCGGTACAGGCATAAGATTTCCCTTAACCGGATCAGTAAATTTTATCCCGGCAACAACACCGTTCTTCTCAATCTTCCCCTCAGGCTCATACGTACCTGGTTTGCCGTCAGCAGTTGAGATAGTGTCATAATCAAAATCACATTTGTCATTAGCAAACGGAGCGGCTATCGCATAACTTGCGGTGCATATGAGATTGTTTGCCGTTTCACCATAAAACATCGCGCGGTTTTTGTCGCTGCCATAACCAACCCCGGCGATTCCGCGACCTCTGGTAAAAAATGTATTATTGTAAAAGAAGGTTTTACCCTTTGAATAAGTATCTCCGCCGCCATTCTTTATTACTGAGCCAGCCGAACCTCTTTCATCACCGAGATTGACCACAAGGTTATTCATGACAAAGGAAGGCCCAACCAGATTGGCCGCCGTACTTACCCCGCAAAGGCTGCCCTCTATTTTATTCTCATAAAACCTAACGTTACACTGCCCACCATCAAGCTCAATCCCATCATCATTACTGAAGGCAAGGTAATTACCGTAGATATCAGAGTCCCGCACAAAACCGCCGTTAATCTTGCCATTTCCCCAGGACTCAATCACATCATTCCAACGGTGCTTGTCACTGCCGGGCATATCGTTATAACGGATCACGATCTCACCCTTGGCCTGCATGAATACCGCGCACGGACCGGCCGGGTGAGAATAAAACCATGAATTGGCACGATTGCGCGGATCATGAAAATACGACTTTTCCACTGTCACCTTTTCACTGTGCAGAATATTGACTCCCGCATCCCAGTTGATTGCGCTTTTCTCGCCGGGCAGATAATACTTCCCGTCCTTACCCTCTTCCTTGGTTATCTGCTTTCCAACGCGCCCCCACCCGGAAAAATCACAATTGCGGATAATAACATTATCTGAGGCTTTAAGCATTAACGCGTGCCTGAGCCCGCCAACAACTTTCAGATTTTCAATAATTACATAACTGGCTTTGGAGACAAGAACCGCCTCCTCTTCTTCATTGCCGCCTTTTATTTCATAGCCAGTCGCGCCAACATACCTGACCCAGCCATCTTTTGTTCCGCCGTTCTCGATAAGATAAGGATCACCGTTTGGATTCACCTCATTAAGATAAATCGTCTTTGCCACCGGAGGATTACTGTTCCATGTCTTAACCGTATTTTGCGCAAGCTCAGCGTCGCCTTTAGCGGAGTTGACCCTGACTTCATATTCTGTATTTTCTGTTAGCCTGAATATCGAGGTTCTCAGTGTCATATTGGTTTCGCTGCGAACCAGCTTATGCGCCGGCAACCACTGTTGTGTTCCGGTTTTGCGGTAACTAAGTTTGTACTCCTGCGCTTCACCATCTGCGCCTTCAAGATATACACTGCAATTTTCATAAGTAGGAATCAGCCTGATTTTAATATCCTCTGCCCTTGCACACATTACAGAAATAATCACGGCCAGCACACATGCAATAAATCTATTCATATAATTTCTCCAATGATGGTTCAGTCCAAATTATTATTATTATTCGCATCAGCATACTTTTTTATCTCAAGATAAAATCTAGCCATCTCCGCCAGCTTCTCCATTCCCGCTTTCAGATCTTTGCCACTGTCAATTAGCTGCTCAATCCCGTCTGCAACCAGCGACGACAATGTCAGCGACGAAAGGCAATACTCCCCCGCCACCTTACTCATTTCGCGCGCAAAGAGCGAGTCTGTCTCTTCATTAAGATTCAGACTCTTAAGCGCGGAACTCTGGCGGATCGGAATACCATAACGAATTTCTGCGACATAGTTCTGGACTTCAGGAGACAGCATCGTCTTGATAAATGTCCGTATCAGCTTGCCTGAGGTGCAGCTTTTTCTGACGCATAAAACATCCGTAGCCTGCGCCATAATATCACACCCGCCATCAATAACCGGCATGGCAACTGCCGACCACGAAAAATCATTTGCATCATTCAGGATATGCCGCATCTGACGACCGGAAATAAACATCGCCATTTTACCATCCGCAAAATCCTTGTAGGTATTGAAAATATGCTCGCGCCCAGCCCCAATTTCCTTGCGCAGCTGACAAAACAGCTCCAGCCCTTTGATCGTTTTTGCATTATCAAGCAGAATTTTATCCTCGGCATTTGCATCAAACAATTTTCCGCCAGCCCTCATTATAAAATTCATCCACAGATAAGACTGATTGACCCAGTTGATTATCCTGTCCTCAGGCAGATGTTTACCAAGCGTCCGCACTGTCTGAATAAACTCATCCCAACCCCAACCGCTCTGCGGAACTTTGCAGCCACATTTTTCAAACAGCGTGCTATTTATAAAGATTACCCTTGGTGAAAAAATAAAAGGAATACCCACCAGACTGCCGCCGATCTGAAAGCGTTTAAAAGGATCAAGGAAAAAGTCCGACTTCTCCGGAAAACACTCATCAAAATACCCGCTCAAATCAAGATACTCACTGGCATGAGACTGAACATACGCCGTCGGACGATACTCCAGTGTACTCTTTTCAAAAATCGTTGTCTGCCTCAACCCCGGCAGACTCTCCTGCAGCATCTCAATAACATCCGGAATCCAACTGCGGGTTGTGGCAATATCAAAAACACAGAAATTGTCATCAAGCACCCTTGTCTTCCATTTACTCTGGACAAAGGCTCCCCTGCGCGCAAGCACCTCAAGAATTCCATCCTGCGCCAGAGACTCAATGGCGTGCTGGGTCATCAGAAATGAAACACCCGTCTCATCAGCGATTTTTCTGGCACCGGGCAGCCGCTGCCCACTTTTATAAACTCCACGCTCAAGCCTGTCGAGTATATAATGCCTGACCACCTGCACCCGGTCGATCTCATTTTTAATCTTGCCATCTGCCAAAGTAGTCATTTTTCTGAAGCCATAATCCGCATATATATGAAAACACCAAATTAATCCAAATACTCCATATCATTATTCTATCACGCAAACTGGCTTAGTCAATACATACTGGCTAAGTCAGTTTGCGATTTAGCTAATATTATACCCCAAATTTCTCCAAACGATTGTTTTAAAATCTCGCCAAAAGCGATATTACATACCCAAATACTGACCTATACAGATTCTTAATTTCATTTTTACTCTTTTTTTAATCGCGTTTTGTTGACATATACAGTTTTCGTTGTATACTCCAAATAGAATAACCCCAACAGCAAGCGAGAAGAACATTGATTGACAGCAAACTAGCCCAGGTAAGAGATGCCATTTTATGGTCAGTAGACAGTGGCGAGTACCCGAAAGAAAAGAAAATCCCTTCTTCCAGGAGTTTATCTTCGACGCTTGGGGTCTCTTTTGCCATTGTCCAGCAGGCGGTCAATTCTCTTGAGAATGACGGAATACTTGAATGCCTGCCACGCAAAGGCTCACTGGTCCGAAAAGAGTACCCGGAGATGCTTTTACGCAATCAGTTTTCCGTTTTCAACAGCAACCTTTTCTGGATGGATGATTTCAGGAAACTCTTTCTTGCCGCGCTGCCGGAGTGTTCAATGTACCGGCGCTTCAATCGCGGCATTTTTGAGCTGCGAACCAGTATGAGCCTGCAGGCAAATTATAAGGAATTTCTGGATCTTAATGATATTGCCGAGGAAATTGGCCTCTACAATTCAGATCTCTTTATGCAGAAACCTTTTGAGTCGTTCAGGCATAGTGACGGGGCGATATATGGACTTCCTTTCACCTTTTCGCCAAAGATTATTTTCTGCAATAAAAATATTCTTGAAAACGCAGGCTGCAAAATCCCTGCACCGGGCTGGAGTTATGACGAGTTTATCGAGTGCGTTAAAACCCTGCGCAGAAGTTTTCCACCTGAAGCGATTATAAATTATGACGACACCGCCCATATCTGGAACAGCTGGATCTTTCACTTTGGCGGCAGTTTTTTCAGTGATAAAGGTAACGTTGAAATAGACAGTCCCAAAACTCTTAAAAGCGTTACGCTTCTGCGTGAGTTAAAGGACGAGATCGGCATAACAGGACCGGTGCGCCTGAAAAACAAAGATTTCTGCGAAAACAAACTGGCATTTCTGGTCAGCGAGAGAACGCCGTTTCACAAGTTTTCCGACCTTCAAAAGAGCGATTACTGTATTCTACCTTTTCCGAAAATTGAAGGGATTGAGGCAAGGGTGGTTCAGGCTACAGATGTAATCTGCATCCGCAAAGAATGTGCAAACAGGGCATTACAGAAGAGTTTTATAAAATTCATGTTTTCGGAAAAGGCCCAGGATTATATCTCGTCTACCAAGTATGAAATTCCCGTCCGCAAGGATTCTGCGATGAAAAGTATTGACCTTGAAGACAATGACGACATGGTCTGCCTCAATGAATCAAATCATATGACCGCGAAATACCTTGTTGATTCACCGGGTCTGATGAACCTTGTCAATGAAGGATTCAAACAGTTGATTTTCAGCGACAAGCCTGTAGAACCGGAACTCAGGGAACTGGCTGCGGCAGTGCGGCTGTACCGGAAGATCCAGAAAAATTCCGCAATTGAGATTTCCATATAAATCAAGTTGCGGCGCATTAATAAAATTCCCTCTACCCTGTTCAATTTCAGGAACTGAAAAATGGACGCAAAAATAATAACCGTAAAAAGCCACAAGAACAAGGCATTCACGCTCATCGAAATGTTGGTTGTGATTGCCATCATCAGCATCCTCGCCAGTATGCTGATGCCCGCGATGCGTAACGCCATGGAGAGCGCGAAGTCCATGTCCTGCCAGAACAATCTCAAACAGATTGCAGCCGCGTCATTTATGTACGTAGAAAACAATAATGGCATACTTATGGAAGATCGCGATACACAGGATGATCGCTTCTGGTGGGGCCCGGTAACTAATTACAATTCCGGCTTCAGTCTCGTTCCTTATCTGAGCAACAAAATTTATGAAGGCAGTAACATTTACAACAAGAACAACCCAGTCGACCCGATTGCGGTCTGCCCTTCCGGACGCAGGGCAATGGATACAGGCTTTGCAACAGCTGACGAAGAATGGGTCGTGAACGGCGTGCGTCAGGCACCAAATGCAAGTTACGCTTACAATGCGGTTGTAGTAGACCAGACAACCGGTGACCGGTATAAACGCTTCTACCAGATCAAGTACACCTCAAAACGCTTCTTTGTTGCAGACATACAGATTATCAATGCAGAAACAGGAGAATTTACAGCATCTTCCGATACCGTAGGCAGAGGTACAATTTGGACACAGGCCAATATCAGCAGAAGGCATAATTATTTTGGAAATATCGCATTTGTCGATGGCCATATCGAGAGCTGGCCGGGCTTTCAGATCTCGGAAATGAGTAGCATGGGCACTACAGCGCCAACACATTTCTGGCATAACTGCACTCAAAGGACATGGTAGGCTCGCATCTTTTTCAAACACAATCAATTTAACTGTAAGCGATTTTTTAGCACCTCACAGCTAATGAAAGGGCATCCGCATGGTCGCACGAATAATAAACATTAAAGGAAAACCGACAACAATACAAAGGCTGATCTGCGTTATCACCTTAATATTTTCCGGTTTTCTGCTGCAACAATTAAACGCTGGCGAAGAAAAACCGGCAAGCGAATTTTCCTGGAAATTTTCTACGCATTTTCCGCACATATCTGGCGAGGATAAAAACGGGGTAGTCTCAGTTAAAGTCAATAAAGCCGGAAACCCGGGCGGGGTAAGAGCCGATCTCTCAGACCTGAAGGCCGGCCAGAGGTATGAGTTTTCCTGCAAACTGATTTCCGATATGGAAAACAGCTGCTGGCTTCAGCTTAAAAGTTATCAGGACAAAAACGAGCTGCCAAGGATCAACACTGCCGGAAACATGGAAAAAGAACAGACACTAGTCCTGCGTTTTACGGCCAAGGATGCAATCAAATACAGTATCTGGCTGAGGCAGAATGCGTCCAACAAATACATCGGCTGCACCTCAAACTTTAGCGAATTCAAATTAAGGGAAATCGCTATCGAAGATAAAAACGAAAATATCTGGGGCAACGCATCAGGCTGTGTTTTCAGGCAACAGGACGATAGCATAATTCAAAAATTCGATGCCAACAGCAAAATTGATGCGATAATCCGTTCAGAAATAAACACATTCAACAAAAACACGACCTATGAATTCTCATATGATGTTCAGGCGTCCGGAAAAAGAATGGCGTACCTGCAGGTAAAACTGTTCAAGGACAATAAAGAATTAAAACGCGTCAGCAGCAATCAGAACAAGGAATCCAAAGAGCGTTTGAGCGTACAATTCAACACCGCTGATGCGGACAAGGTGTTTCTTCTGTGTCGCATAGTAAAAAACCTGCGCTATGCCGATAAGCCTGCCACATGGAGCAACTTCTATTTTGGCGCGCCGCGTAAAGCACAATCCGGAATTACTCAAGAGCAGATTACGGAACCGAAGTTTGATGTTGTTCCAGGCTTTGAGGTTTGCAGTGTGTATTATAACAAATGCAAAGCTAATGACTATAACCAGATCAGCGCGACATTGACATTCAGAAAAAAGGGCAGCGACGCATGGCTGCCGGCGCTTACACCGGTCTTTATCAGGCATGAAAAGAGCCTCAGAGCAAGTCTGCTGCAATTAAATGAAAACACGGAATATGAACTCAAGCTTGTGGTGACTGACTGCGGAGATAGAGAAGAAATCATACAGCCCTTTAAAACAAAGAGCATTGATGTCCCCATTGCCAAAACAATAATTATCACCAAGGAAATGTTTGCTGAAGGAAGCTGGATTCCTGAATCCGGAACAGAGCAGGGATATATACGTTATATCGCGTCCAAAGGTTTTATCGCGCAGGCATCAAAAACCCAGGAAGAAGCAATCCTTATCAACGAAGCCAAATACATAATAATTGAAGGACTGACACTAAAAGGCGGCCGCAGACATGGCATAAGCATAATTGATTCCGAGCATATCAGGATTATCAACTGCGATATTTCAGGCTATGGACGCGCAGGGAAATTTCGCCCTGACATTGATGGAAAGTTTTTTATTGGTGAAACTCCTATCTGGCATGACGCGGGCATACAGATACTTCACAGTAAAGACATACTCGCTGAGCGCAACTTCATTCACGACCCTGACGCTATCGGCAACAGCTGGTATTACTCCCATCCGGCCGGGCCTACGGGGATGTATGTTGGCGACAACCGGGAAGTCTGCGTAAGATACAATGACATAATCGGAAGTGACAGTATACGCTGGAACGACGGGATTGATGGCTGGAAGAATTTTTATCACAACGGCGGCTTCAACCGCGACGCGGAAATCTGCGGTAATTATTTTGCCTTTGGCGATGATGACGGAGCTGAACTTGACGGAGGACAGATGAATGTCAGGTTTTTCCGGAACAAGGTCGAAGGGTTTTATTGCGGGGTAAGTCTGATACCATGTCTGCGCGGCCCGTCATATGTTTATCAAAATGAATTCGTAAATCCTGGCGATGAATTCCTCCTTTCTGGCAGCAGCATAAAAATGTTCAGCTCTACCATGAAAGTTATTTTCGGAACCGTCTCATTGCTTGAAAACCGTATCTCCTGGCAGCATGGTGTACTTTTTCCGAAAATGCCCGAACAGCAAACGCCATCAAAGCTTTTGTTTTCCCGCAGAAATATCTTCGACATTAAAGAGCCATACCGTTTACCCAAGCAAATAAGCTATACCGTCGATATTGATGACAATAAAAGCGTTTCGGAATTGTTACCTGATAAACCCGGAGCCTACCCGGAAAGACCATCAGGTTTCACTACGTCAAAATCCCATCTAGCTTTCACTCAGGTCAACAATCAACCGCAAGCTGAGAGTATCACCTTAACAATCAACACCCCGGGCCTGAAGGAACATTTCATTATCGTCCAGCCGCGCGCGACCAAACACTTTACTGTCGAACCAAGCGAAGGTGTTATTGAATTCGGCAAACCCGTTAAAATTACCGTCACTACCGCACCACAAAATATCAAGGTTGCCAGACGAAACGTTGGCGCATTTTCAGTACGCGTTGACAATGGTTTTTCCCGACCGGTCTCCGTTCTCGCCGACAGCAGACAAAACCCGGAACTTCTTGCAGCGGCCAGAGCACAGGCGATATTCGGCTCTGTAGAAAAACAAACCGATGGCTCCATGATTATGAACTTTACTGTAAACAAAGCCGGAGCTTATTATTTATTCGTCAAGCCAACCGCGGAATCCTCTTCACGTGCGTTGATTAAACTTGATGACAATCAGGAACACAGTCTCTCTCTGACCATGCCCAAATACTGCAAAAAACCCTGGCGGGGAGTATACAAAGGTTTAGATCAATTTCGCCTTGAACTGTCAGAGGGCAAGCATACTGTTTATGTCAAACAGGACCCGAAGTACAAAGTGCCCGACTACATTAAATGTGCCTTAGCTGAAGACCCCAGCATATTCTTGTTTGCGCCTGACGACCTAGATGAATAAGGCCAGAATAATTATTAAATTTACATATATTAAAGTGAAGTCAACCAGCTAACTGATAAAAACAAGATCTCTGTTTGACTACTTTAAATAAAGGACCTCGCATGCTTTCCGAGCAGAAAATCAAGGACATTGAAGCCTTCTACGCAACCAAAGACCGCTGGACCAGAATTCAGGAGTTCATCAGTATTGCTGACACCATCACCAAAGTTGACAATATCTTCTTCGGCGATTCAATCACTAAAAACTGGCCATTGCATGAATTTTTCCCCAATCACAGTATAATTAACCGCGGCCTTGGCGGCGACGCATTAACCGGCCTTCTCTACCGCCTGCAGAGTAATGTCCTCGATTACTCCCCCAAGAAAGTCTTCATGATGGCTGGCATTAACGGAATTGACCAACCCAAAGACCACACAACAGACTATCTGAAAACACTTGCCACAAAAATCAAGGAACAAAACATCGAGGTTTTTATCAGCTCAATTTTACCATTGCGCAATCCAGACAAATGGGACCGTTTCCAGTATCAGGACAAGATCGTTGAAATCAATGCCGAGATGAAAGAGTGGGCAGAAAAGAACATAAGCGGCTTTATTGATTATCATTCAGTGGTCAAGGATGAGACGGGGCAGCTTGCTGCCGAGTGCGCTCAGGAAGATGGAACGCACCTGAAGTTTGAAGCCTACAGGCGTATGAGCAAAGTTGCCGCCGGACTGCTTGCTTAAATCTTCCAGATACTCTTATTGCTTTTTCCCATACAATAAAAATCCAGGGACTATGGTTGAGACCATGCCCTGGATTTTTATATTATAAAACCAGTATAGCTAAATTATCGTCGCAATGCCCTGATTGGCCCGACTGCAATCAAAGCCCGCATGGATACGGTTGAACCTGTCCCAATAATCCTGTGAGCGGTAAGTACACGGCCCCACACCCATATTAACCGAACCTCTGGTCTGCAGCGGAATAGTAATTGGCGTCGGATCAGACCTTCCTTCCAGAGTTATTTCAGCCCGCAGATAGTAATACGGCTTTGAAAGATTCGCCGGCTTTATCGTCAATACCGGCGAGACATTCTCACAACCACTCTTTGCCACAAAGACCAGTTCCTTTGCCGGGGCGTATGACCACTCATCATCAGCGATGATCCTGACTGTAACTATCTGCTCGATATATCTGATATTACCGATATAGAACCTTATCTTAAGCTCTTCATCCTCACTAACAAACGGCCCGTTCTCATAATTAACATAAAAAGTGCCGTAAGGCAGAGCATATGAAAGTTCATACTTCTCACGCGCCCAGACGCGCTTCACAACAGCACTCGGATTTCTGAGCATCTCTTTCACATTTTCGGCAACAAAACTTTTTTCAGTCCCAAGATTCAGGAAGACCGGATACTGACGGCAGGCATCAACCGCCACCCTGACAACCGCGTCAGTAAGCTCATCTAAGGTCTTTGGCACCTTAAACTGGTTATTCCGGCCATAGGTATCAATTGAGCAGGTAATTATGTTATCGCCAATCGGTTCGATCCATTTTGCAGGCAGACCCGAGCGCCCGTAGATAATCCCCAAAATTGCGCCAACCGTCCCGGCTGTACAATCAGTGTCATCCCCGCAATTGGTAGCAAGGCAAACGCTCCTGCCAAAATCCCCCTCACCATAAAGCAGACCGATTATAACATAACCGATATTGGCCGGCGCCTGAAACCACCCGAGGTCTTCACTGTCTTTCACCAGCGCCTCTCTGGCTTCAAGAAAATCTTTTTTCTGGTCGTAATAATCACAGGCTATCTTGACACTTCTGGCAATGCGCGAATCTGCAGGAATGCGTGTCAGGGCAATATCAATCAACTCGCGCACATCAGAAATGATAAACGCCGCAGACTCAAGGGCAGCAGTAAACAGTTCGGCATAAATCCCTTCTTCGCAGTGATCGCAGCAGGAGTCATAATAGGCATAAAGCACCGCCTCATCAATTGATCCGGGGAAAAGACAAGCCCATATTTCCGAACGAATCCATGCACCGTTACTGTACTTCCACTGGTCATTATTACATGAACCTGAAAGCGGCGGATAGAAACCTTTTCGGATATTTGACTTACAGACCCCGTACTCATTCCAGGGGCCGGTTATGTGAGTAAGCCAGTACTCGCCAAGAACTTTTTCATTAATATTAAACAGACCATTCTCTACAACCGCCAGGAGCCAGACAAGCTGCAAATCCAGATCATCATTAGGAATGGGATTACCTTTAAGATCCTGCGTATAAAAGGTCGCATCGTTTATTTCCCTGCTGCCCTCGAAAGGAGCGCCGATGGTTCCCCCAATATTTTTCCCCGTCCAGCATCCAAGCACCTTGTCACGATACTCCTCAATATTCAGACAACTTCCTGAAGGCTTTTTTAATTCAAACATATATTTTTCCTTAATATTAAATTGCGGCGAATTACGCTCATACCTGTAATTTAACCTATCTGCAAAATTTATGCCTTGACAATCATGACAAAATATAGCATATTCATGCCATAACGCGGCTTAAGAATAAATCGCTAATGAAGCATGCAAATAATGCAGAGTAAAATAAGGTCAGATACTGGACAATGCCTAAAAGCAAGATAAAAGCGACATATCGTGACGGCTACTACCTCAGAGAAGGGATTTTCATCCCCGAAGGCCCCTTAGTCTCTGTTGTACGCTCTAAAATAAATGGGCACTGTGAAATACACGCACATAATTTTGAAGAACTGGTAATTATCGCTTCAGGAGAAGGGCTGCATATCATTGGAGGAAAGACAACAGCTGTCGGTAAAGGCGATATTCTTGTGATAACTGAAGGAGTCGAACATGAATATCTTGACGCAATCGACCTGGAACTTTTAAATATCGAGTACGACCGGAGAGAACTTTTAGCCTGCGCCGGTGATCTTAAGGGTTCGGCAGGTTTTCACACCTTGTTTTCCTTCGAAAAAACAGCCACACCCAATCCTGACTTCAAACTTAATGATGACGACCTTCTGCGCACGGTTAATTGGATCAATGAAATTGAATATGAACTCGAGAACTCACTGGACGGGTTTCAAACCATCTGCAGGGCCGACTTCCTGAAACTAGTGACCTTTTTATCAAGAGCTTACAGCAAATCAAATGGAAGAAAAGTCAATTACCTCAATTGGCGGATGGGTAAAATTCTAGCCTATCTTGAAAATAATTTCCAGCAGGAAATCACCGCCGAAAGCATGGCCGAAAAAGCCAATCTGTCATTGAGGCAGTTTTTCCGCACATTCAACAATGTCACCGGCGTCCCCCCACTACAATACCTGCTAAATATCCGAATTGAAAAAGCCAAACAAATGCTCCTTGGCACAAATTTATCAATCAACGAAATATCCTTCCGCTGTGGCATGAATGACAGCAATTACTTCGCACGCATCTTCAAACAGAAGAACGGCCAATCGCCATCACAATTCCGCAAGAGCAATAATAACCACCTCTAGCCAGAATAATTTTCCATAAACCCAACCCTGTCAAACCCTACACGCCAAACCATTTAGACCATATGCGCAGAAACGCCGGACTTACCAAAAATAATCAAAGGAAAAAACTTGACTAATGCTTGTTATGCTTGTATTGTTATTAATGTAAGACCAATTTCAGATGTATTGGTTGCATATAAATTTATTTTGCACTGGCTTGAGTAACTGTTAAACTTGAATCATGCGGCATTTACATTATGATTTAATGCGCTAAAAAGCAGAAGAGAAAACAAAAATAAGGCAGGAGCGATAAATGGCTATTCCCGAATACATGAAGATCAGGCAATATCTTTATAACATTTTTTTAAAATCCGGCTCAAAACCGGAAAAGATACCGTCTGAGAGCATGCTCAGCAAAAAATTCGGAGTCAGCAGAATAACGGTTCGTACGGCAATAAAAGGTTTGGTTGATGACAATTTTCTTGTCTCGCGCCAGGGAGTGGGGACATTTACAAATCCTGATCTGAATGGCGGGATTTTAAAAAATTCCAAAATTATCGGCATTTGGGTCGCTAACGGCAAACATGTCACTATCAAAACCGTAAACACCGGAATCATAAATGCCGTTGAACAGAGCGGGATGGCTGCGGAGTTGATTTTTTCCCCGGAGTCCAACTCACCTGAGCAGATGGTAGAGATACTGAAGAATAATGTCAGCGGTCTGGTCTGGCAGAATCCTGATCTGAGCAATGAATACATGAATAAAATTTACGCCTCCGGCATTCCTTTACTTATTATTGACAATAAAAATGCTCTGCCGGAATATATCGACCAGGCCTGTTACTCATACTCTTCAAGAGGAAAGATTCTGGCTAAGTATCTGCACGAACAGGGGCATTCCAGAGTCTTATTCATCCACTGCGCAGACAAGAACAGATTTGTGGAAAGCAAGACACTCACCCACTGCCGGCAGCGTCTTGAAAAGTTGGTGAGTACGGCAAAGCTGGACTGCATCTCTCTAACCGATTTTGCGGCAATGGTTGAGAACGACAGAAAGAGCCTTAAAGAATACAGCCTCATTTATACTTTATCCGAAACGGTTGCGCCGGTTACAGACATTCTGAAGGAAGGAAAAATCAGAATTCCCGAAGACATCTCCTATCTGACTTACGGACACACCAACAGGTTTTTCTTCGGTGGCAAGGAACCGAATTATATTGATGACACGACCTCCATATGCAACAATGTCATAGAGTGGCTGGATCTGCGGATAAACAGACAAAACACTGAAGAGCGGTTTTTCCGCAAGATAACAAATTACATTATAGATGGCCAAACAATTGATAAAAAGGCCTTAGTATCACAATAAAAATACGCCATTAACAATGCGGATAATCTTTTGAGGCAGAAAAATGAAAAACAATAACAACGCCAAGCCAGATAAAATTTTGTGCAAGCCCGAACAACCTGCTTATCCGCGCACATTCTTCACGCTTATCGAGATGCTTGTTGTTATCGCCATCATCAGTATTCTCGCCAGCATGCTGATGCCGCAGTTAAAGAACTCCATCAACAGCGCCAGAAAGGTAAGCTGCACCAACAATCTCAAGCAGACATTCATGGCCATACGGATGTACGCAGATGCCAACAATGATTACTACCCGCCAATCGATCAGGTTGGGGCAGCGCCACCACGCTGGCACGGGACACTGTATAACCTCGGCTATATTGAACAGAGCCTTATGCAATGCCCCTCACAGTCAAAACGTCCGGATAACTGGTGGCTCAACAACCCCGATTACGGAATGAACCACGCCATGGCCGACTCACTAAGCGGAGTATCCTATAAACTAAGCACCCAGAAAATGCCAAAGATTAAGATGTTTATTCTCGATACCTGGAGGAATAACGCTGACGGCTCGGCTAATGAAGATTCAGGGCTATGGCGTTTTAATTCAAGCGCATCGGCGACCACCTGGCAAGGCCAACCGTCATCCAGACACCAGCAAAGCTGTAACACGCTATTTGTCGACGGGCATACCGAATTTCTTGATATTATCGAAGGGCTTTCAGTGTACAGCCAGAAACCATTCCGCTATTTTGAGGACAGGGAATACTACAAATGGGATACTCCGGCCTGGAGCCTAAATCTGGACTGAGGATATATTTTACTGGCCTATGGAAAAACGTTAACACTTATTAATTCATTACAACAAGACAATAAGACAGCAAAGCTCAAGGCACAACCGGCCTTGAAGTAATCTCTAAAGCATAAAAACAAAACAGATAAATTCCCTTTGCCAACAGGGGAATAGCGGTTTGTATTATAAAAATTCAGGACATTGCTCGTAATTATAACAGAATAAAACAGATAAAGGTTCAGAAATCATGACTACAAAAAATCAGAATTGTGAAGCGTCTTGTGGCGTGGCAAACTACCAGAATGCTGCTTGTGCCGAAGCCGGTCTTGCCGCTAAAAACTTCACAGGGGCTGCCTTTGAAACTGCCGACAAGATAGGCATTAAAGGCTCACGCTCAACAATAACCTTCAGCCGCAGCAGCGCAGAGTTGCTCAGTTTGACCGACACGCCGACTGGCCTTGATTTTGTCGCAAAAAAAAGCGCAACCCAACTCTTTGACTTTCTTCTTGAGATCCCCAAAGAAGACAATGAAATAACCTGCATCAAGCCGCAGACCGTCAGCCTTGAGGATGACACTTTCAACTTGGCAGCAATGGCAGATCTGGTTAGAGAAAAAGACAGCGCCATTTTCATCAACAAATTTGAAGCGCAAAACGATGCCATGACCCGCATTGGAATAGCCGCTGACTGGTGGCTTACTTTATATGTCAATGGCGAGGAGGTTTATGCCAGCCCGTCAATGAGTGGAAACGCCAGCGGCAATTTTACTACAGACTGCCATATCGTCGAGTTCCCGGTCAAAAAAGGCAGCAATGTTATTGTTGCCAAAATTGTTAATGGTACTGCCGGCTGGCGCTTTGTCTGCGGCAAACCAGTAAAAACTCCTCCTAGAAAAGGCGTCGCGGAAGCGGCTGATTTATTGAGCAGAGATTGGAAATTATATCTGCACGCACAACTGCCGGATGATCTTTTGTCTGTCCCGGAACAACTGCCGCAGATTGCCGGCCCCGAACTCCATGCAATTAACGCCAGTAGTTTCACTAAGATTTCTACTAGAATAAATAACGAAAAAGAAATCCGCTTTGACTTTTCCGAGCATCAGACCATGCCGCTGCAAGTAGCTGTAAAGGTCAGACAGGATGAACTTGGCCTGATGAGGTTGTCAATCTCGATAACCAATTCCACTAAAGGAATAATCAGGAATATCCATTTCCTTCGCCTTGTGATACCGCGAGAATTGACCGCAGGCAAAGATTTGAATGACAAGATAATTGCACCAAGCGCAGCGGGAAATATTCTTGTTGATGATCCGTGGAACAAGACAAAGTCCATGACCGGCCTCTACCCTTATTATATGGACGTTCAGTTTATCGCCTATTACAATGATATTGCCGGGCTCTACATGGCCACTTATGATGGCAACGGCCACTACAAGAAAATGTCCATCGCTCTTGAGAAGGGTGATGACATTCAGATGAATATCGAGCATTACCAACCGGAAATTCCGGCAAGTGACATTCAACTCTCCTATGAAACTGTCCTCGGAACTTTTAACGGTGACTGGTATGTTGCAGCAGACCTCTATAAAGCATGGGCAGTGACCCAGGAATGGTGCGTGAAAACTATCGACGAGAGAAACGATCTGCCCTCATACTTCACAGAAGGCGCAGCAGTTATGGCTGTACCGTTTTTGCATGAGATGCCGCAGTACAAGCTTTACCCGTTTGAGTACATTGAAAAATTCCCGGAGATTGCTGAAGAATATAAAAAACGTACCAACCTTCCACACATTGGTTTTGTACCGATGGGCTGGGAGAACAGGGGCGCATGGGCAGGCATAAATTACTTCCCGGCGCTCCCTTCAAATAAAATCTGGCAGGACGTAAACAGGAAACTGAAAGCACAGGGAGACTTCACATTCATGCTCCCCTCCGGTTACAAGTGGGTGATAAAGCGCCAGGCGACAGAATTGATGGGTCCGGAAATTGACGACTCTGCTGATTTTGAAAAACGCAAAGAGATGACTGTTTATAGCAAAAACGGCAAGCCATGGATTCACAACGGTTATGAAGACACCAGCTATTATGGCGGCATTACCGCAAAGCTCTGCCACAGCAGCAGTGAGGCCAAAGCAACCATGCGCAGGATCTACAAGGACATCACCCAACTCGGCGTCTCGATTATTCAGTTTGACCAGGAACATGGCGGTGCGCAGGATATCCCCTGCTACAACCCGGCACACGAACACAAGCCCGGCTATACCAACCAGTTCTGGCTCGACTTCAAAGACCTCTGTCAGAAGATAATCAAAGACGGCAAAGAGATCTGCCCCGACTTCGGCCTCAGCATTGAAGGTTGCGGCGAGCAGAGCATTCCACACATGTCAACCATGTGGGGACGTCAGTGCTCTGAGGTTGATGAATCACTCTCCGGAATGCAGAGCCTGGCGATGTTCTCTTATATCTACCACGAATTCCTGCCAATTATCGGTGACGGGTTCTCGGTCGGACAGGGTATGAAAGCCACTCTCGGCTCGGCGGAACTGCGCTGCTTCCGTCTGGCGAAGGCACTGGTACGCGGACTAATACCAACTGTCTATATGGAACAAGTTCCCCTTGAGCCTGAAAATGAATGGCAGCGCAAAGTTTCTTCAGCCTTCATTTCATACTGTCAGGCATACAGGAATTTCACGAAGTATCTGCTAAAGGGCATAACTCTGCGCCCATTTGAAATCAATTGCGCAACCCAGCAAGTCTGGCATTACATATCAGACAACCACGGCAATGAAACCCTGCCTGACGGACGCAAAGCCTCAAAAGTCACCATCAAGCGCCCGACCGTAATCGCGGGAAGCTTCAAGGCTAGCGACAACAGCATTGCAACAATCATCGCAAACACAACAGAACAGATACAAAAAGCCGAAGTACTTGGTCTTCCTTCAGACCTGATCGCTACAGTTTATAAAGTTGATAACACAGCAGAAAGTAGCTGCATTAAGCCGCAAAACAAACTCAGCCTGGAGTTGGAACCATTTGGCGTGCGCATTATCATTCTCGAAACAAAGTAGTTTATCACCTACAGAATTAACAGATGAATTTCAAAATAGTCACAGCGCTGATTTTTTTATTTTGCTCACCCATCTTCTATGTTATTCTCAAGACACAAATAACCGGGTTCAAATCAGCTAAAATCATTCTATTTTTAAGGAGTGACAATGTCTTTAAGCCATCTCGCGATAAAAACAACAATAGCACTTTTCATACTGTTCACCAATCTGATAATTGCAGATGATAATGAAACATTGTCATATAACCAGGACTACAGCAATCTCAAAAAAATATCTTTCTCGGCCAAAAACGGCAACGCCGGCAGCATGAAATTATCCGAAACCGTCAAAACCCCGAATAATGAAAACTGCCTCGAAGTCAAATTCGATACACTCAATGCCGCAGCCAAACCGTGGGATGTGCAATTAAAATATCTGTCAGACATCAAACTTGTTATGGGTCAAGAGTATGAACTGAGTTTCTTCTGCAAAGCCTCAAACAATGGCCAGATCCAGTCGGTCTGCGCTTTATCCACAGCCCCCTGGACTCCGATAAAGGGCAGTAACTTTCAGGCTGAGGTCCGGTCAGACTGGCAAAAGTATACAATAAAATTTACCGCCGATAAAGATTATCAGGAAAGTCTGGCGCTTCCTCTTTTCATGTTGGCTAAATTCGGCAGTACCGGCTCTATTTATTTTGGCCCGATGCATCTGAAAGCTAGTTCCGACCTTGAGCTTGGCCTTAGCCGTAACAGGAAGCTCTTTGTCACAGATTTGAATCTTCAAAACATTACCGCCGTGCCGGAAAAGCTTGATATTAACAGCCACCCGACAACGCCTGAAATAGTAACCAGAAAAAACGGTTCTATCGACATCAAAGAAATAACCGGCAGCTTAAGCGCAAAAAAAGCCGCCGTTTTATTCAACGAATTCAACAGCCCTACTGCCGGAAAGATGAAACTTGGTTTTTCAGCCGACTGGTGGTCAGAAATTTATCTCAACGGCAAGCAGATATACAGCAACATTAAAAGCGCCGGCAACAGTACCAGCAAATTCACCGTTGAAGACCACGCAATCAATCTCCCAGTTGTTAAAGGGAAAAATCTTCTCGCCGTTAAAGTCCTAAGCGGCTCCGATGGCTGGCGCTTCATTTATGGCAAAGCCCAAAGACCTACCGACTCATTCAAACTCTACATAATCAACGAAGCAAATGGCTGGAAAGAAGTTAACAGCAAATTTATCGTAAAAAAAGGAACTGCTTTGAACTTCTCGGACGAGATCATTGCCAGAGGCGAAGCAGGAACCTCCGGCAGGGTTATTATAAACAGCAAAGGACAACTGGACTTTGCTAATACTCCCGAGAAAGCTGTTAAATTTTCATCTTTCAATTTCGGCATCTCCGGCTGGAGACTGCAAGGTCATAAATGGACAAAAGATGATATCGTTGAACTCACCGACTCAATTGCCAGACAAGGGTGCAATATGATCCGCCTGCACGGACTCGGAAGATATCTTCTCGGATTCAAGATTCACGACCGACCATTCAAGGGTATTGCCGAATCAGGCATCCCGCTCAAGACTGAGGACATTGCCTTTGACAAAGCAAACCTTGACCGTTTTGACTATCTGGTCTACTGCCTCAAAAAGCGCGCATCTACATAAATATGGACCTGCTGACTTCAGCTTCAGGCTATACGCTCGGCTACAGGGGAATAGGTGATTAAGACCATGAAACCTTCAAACTCCAGTTGTTTATCAATGAAAAATACCGCCAGCATTACAAGATCGCAATTGAATATCTACTCAACAGAATTAATCCATACACCAAAACAGCACTCAAGGACGATCCGCTTCTCGCCATTGTCGAACCTCTTAATGAACAGGACCTTCGCATTTACATAAAAAAGAATATGGAAGTGCTCAAGCCCGCCTTTGTCACGTTCCTTAAAGAGAAGTACAAAACAATTGAGCAACTGGCCGCAACCGGGAACGAACCTGAGCTTAAATCATTTGACGCAATTAGTGACATCACCGATGATGCTTTACGCGCCGGCGATAGCCGCAGCTCAGATATGGGTAATTTTCTCATTAAAACCATGCAGGAAATGACCGGCTGGTACTACCGGACAATTAAAGACGCAGGCTATCCGGGACTGATGAGCCAGTGGGACATGATTATGCGCACGATAGAGATCCCCGTCCGGGCGCAGTTACTGGCACTGGCCGACAGAACTTACGCTCAAGATACTTTCAAAACCGCACGACAAAAAATATCATCAGAATCTGCACCCAGCGCTTCTTTGAACCGGCACTAAATGTCAACCGTATTGCACTTGAACTTGATATCTCAAGAACTACCCTGCTTAATCTTTTTAAACGCACAATGAGCCAGAGTATCTCCGAATACCTCAGTAAAGTTCGTCTGCAAAACGCACTTTACTTACTCAAGAACACGCTACTGCCGCTTACAACCATTTCCCTCAAATGCGGCTTCAATGATGTTAACTACTTTTGCCGTTTCATAAAAAAACAGACCGATAAACGCCCCACTGAGCTACGCTAAAACAAGCCAAAATTTTAGCGCGGAGAAACCAACCTTCACATACAAGATGTCATGCAACAACAAACAAACTCGCTACCGGCGGCGCTGAGGCATTATTATAATACACAAATAAAAAAGCAAGCAAGGCAAAACCTTACTTGCTTCATAATACCCGGTTGGCAAGCGCCCTGTCAGATTAGAGGGTTACGCCGGACTTGAAGATGGAGATTTCAACGCAGTCATTTTTCTCGTTACAGGTCTTCTCACCCGAAGCAACCGCAAGGACATAATCAAAGAACTTATCACCAAGCTCTTCCATCGGTACGCCTTCAAGGAGTTTACCCGCATCAAAATCAATCCAGTGCTTTTTACGTTTGGCCAGAGTCGGATTGGTTGAAACCTTGATCGTCGGAACGGGGCCGCCAAAGGGGTTGCCGCGTCCTGTTGTAAATAGTACAATCTGACAACCGGCAGCCGCAAGATTAGTAACTGCGACCAGGTCATTACCCGGCCCTTCGACAATTGCCAAGCCCTTCTTCTCAAGCTGCTCGCCGTAATGCAAAACATCAACCACCGGACTCGTTCCACCCTTCTGCACGCAACCAAGCGACTTGTCCTCAAGAGTAGTAATACCACCAGCACGGTTACCGGGTGACGGGTTCTCTGAAACCGGTTCGCCATGGCTGATATAATAATTACGAAAATCATTAACCATCTTCGCACCGCGATCAAAGATCGCCTTATCGACACAACGGTTAAGAATAATCCCCTCAGCGCCGAACATTTCTGGTATTTCAGTAAGCGCGCTGGTACCGCCGCAGGCAACGAGTTTATCTGACAAGACACCTAAAAGCGGGTTAGCGGTAATCCCTGAAAACGCGTCCGAGCCGCCACATTTAAGACCGATCTTAAGCTCGGCAACGTCCACATCTTCACGCTTGAATCCTGCCGCATAATTGATAAGCCCGCGCAGAATTTCAGAACCAGCTTCAATCTCGTCCTCAACTTCCTGAGTAATCAGAAACTTTACCCGATCCTCTGAGTACTCGCCAAGTACCTTCTTGAAGTACGCAACCTGATTATTTTCACACCCCAAACCAAGCACCAACACCCCGCCAGCGTTCGGGTTTTTCACAAGACCCGCAAGAATCTTCTGCGTGGTCAAATGATCGTCACCAAGCTGGCTGCAGCCAAACGGATGCTCAAAGACATGGATACCGTCAACATTCTCAGGCAATTCATTCTCAACCTCACGCACCATCAGCTTGGCAATTTTATTGACGCAGCCAACCGTCGGTATAACCCAGACATCGTTACGCACACCGACCTTGCCATCAGGCCGTTTGTACCCCTTGAAAGTCAGACTCCGGTTCTTCTCAACTCCGGTAAAATCCGGCTCGTAGACAAAATCACCACTGCCGCTTAAGGCAGTCCTGACGTTGTGCGCGTGGACATAATCACCGGCCTTTATATCTTCTTTAGCCAGACCAATGCGAAAACCGTACTTGATAACCTCCGCACCGGCGGGGATATCATCAATTGCAATCTTATGACCGGCAGGAATCTCAGCCGCGGCAACCAGCGCCACCCCGTCAAGTTCAAGCTCCTTGCCAGAAGCGATATCATCCACCGCAACAGCCACATTATCAGCCGGATGTATTTTAATAATCTCTTTAGCAGACATTTTTATCCTCTATGACGGCTATTAACCTGCCGCAACTTTTACTTTTTTATAATCTTCTTAACCGCTTCACGCATACCGTTTTCAGTGATAAACTGCAGGCAGTTAGTCACAAACTCGGTGAAGGCGCGGATGTCATTGAGATCCTCACCCCAGAATTCGGTCTTGCCAAGAACCTCACGCACCAGATCATCAACCTCAAGACGCTCCCAGGCATCAGCAAAATACTCCATGATTTCCTTGTCGTCACGTACCGGATACTCTGCGCCATTAGCAACTCCGTAATACGAGCCGTCATCCTTGGCCTTGCACTTGTAGAAAGCGATAAGCGCAGCCAGTGAGAAAGCCAACCCCTGCGGAACCTTGCACTCCTTGGCGCAGTAGCTCTTGACTGACGGCAATACGCGCACCTTCCACTTTGATACTGAATTTAGCGAAATCGAAATCAACTCGTGCTTGATAAACGGATTGAGGAAGCGCTCCATAACCGCGGCGGCAAACTGCTTCTTCTCTTCTTCATCCATATCAAGAGCCGGAACAATTTCATCATAAACATTCTTCTTGATGTATGCGCCGAAGTCCTCGTCCTCAACCATCTCGCGCACCGCTTCAACCCCGCCAAGAAACGCAGCGAGAACACTTGAAGTATGCGCACCGTTAAGGATGCTGACCTTACGGTTGCGGTATGGCTGCATATCCTGAGTCCAGACAATATTCAGGCCATCAACCTCGCAGAGCGGAAGCTTGGCCTTGGCAGCTTCATCACCTTCAATAACAAAGAGGTGGAAGATTTCACCCGTGTCAACGATCCTGTCTTCATAACCGAGGTCTTCAAGAATACCCTCAATCTCCTCACGCGGATACCCCGGAACAATACGGTCAACCAGAGTGCTGAGGAAGATACACGCATTCTCAACCCAGGCGACAAACTCCACTCCAAGGCTCCAGTCGGCAGCGTACTTAAGAACACACTCTTTAAGCTTGGTGCCGTTATAATTAATCAGCTCACATGGCAGGAAGACCACACCCTTGTCAGCAGCACCTGAGAAAGTCTTGAAACGCTCATTCAACCAGGCAGTAACCTTGGCCGGGAAGGTGTTAGGACACTTGCCTTCCTCAAAAGCTTCAGGCGTGTGGACGATACCAGCTTCAGTGGTGTTTGAAACGACAACCTCCATCTCTGGATTGCGCGCAGTCTCAAGGTAACCAGCCCAGTCAGCATAAGGATTCAGGCCGCGTGAAATTGAACTGATGATGCGCTTCTGCTGCTGAACTTCACCGTTCTCAATACCTCGAAGAAGCAAGGTGTAAAGCCCGTCCTGATCGTTGACCATATCAACCATGCCACGGTCAATCGGTTGAACCACCACCGCGCGACCATTGAACTTGCCCGCACGGTTCATAGCGTCAAACATCCAGTTAACAAACGCGCGCAGGAAATTACCCTCGCCAAACTGCAGAACCTTCTCCGGCAAAGCAGAAGAATCAAAATAATCAACAGACACCTCCGGAAGAAGATCCTTAGTAAGCAATTTCATTTTTATAAACCTTTCATTTTTTAATTTTATTATCACTGACAACGTTGTCATACTACACCATACCAATTATTTGTCAAATATTTTTTAAATTATTATATTGATTTTGTTTATCTGTGATTTATTATAAATGAAAATATTAATGACAACGATGTCATCTGATTGATTCAGGCAAGGGATAAATGGCTACCTTAAAAGATATTGCACAGATTACCGGCGTCTCGATAAAGACTGTGAGCCGGGCTATCAATGGCGAGGAAAACGTCCGCGCTGACCTGCGGGAGCTGATTCTGCAGACCGCCCGCGAACTTAATTACGCGCCCAATCAGGCGGCAAAATCCCTGCGCTCACGCAAATCATATGAGATCACTGGACTCTGCTGGATGCTTGATGAATTATACGTGCGCAAGTTCACCGCCTTTGAGGCTGCGATGCGCGCCCATAATTATAAGGTTAATCTTATCAGCCTGGAGAATCAGGACGCATCCGAGCAGAAATCAATACTCAGCCAGATAATCCGCCAGCGCCCTGCCGGGGTTTTGCTCCTGCCTGGAAGATTTTACAGCGATATGGAAGCGGCGGAAAAACTGAGTAACGCCGGCATACCCCTTGTTCGCCTTGACTCGCAGGACCAGAACGCCACAGGTGTGCGCATCGGTCGCGAGCAGGGAGTTTATGAAGCGGTCAAATACCTCTGCCAGAGCTGCGGCGAGGGCGTGGCATACCTCGGCATCTCCTCAATGCAGAACGACTGGACACGCCTCAACGGCTACCGCAAGGCCATTAACGAAAACAAGTTAGATAAAATCGAGTTCTATTACTCCGATGCTGGCGGGCAATGTGAAGCCGGTAAAAAAGCGGCCAGAGAAGTTGCTGACTCCGGCGTGAAAGCTGTCCAGACCCACTCTGATATTGTCGCGATGGGACTGCTGCAGGGGTTGCACGAGCTGAAAATTTCTGTGCCTGAAGATATAAAAGTAATTGGCTTTGATAACCGAGAATTCTGCGCCTACAGCACTCCACCGCTGACCACCATTGCCCAACCCAACACCGAAGCGGGGCAAGCTGCGGCAAAAATGCTGCTGGATAAAATCGACAACCCGCAGGAAGCCAGAAATTCGAGCATAATTATTCCCGCCAAGCTAATCAAAAGATGCTCTGCCTGATAAACCCACATTGATTTAACAACGTTTTTCACTGCATCAAATAACGAAATACATTATGTGAATTATTCAACTGACAGCAAAAACAGCAGAGAACCCTCAACTCTATACTGTGCAGAAATACTCAAAACCAAAATCTTCCCATCCTGCCCTCAGGCAGGCTCAAAATTTACTGGTTATAAAAAATCCGTAACGAACCGGGGAAACCGGTCAAAATATCCGATATAAGTTGAATTAAACCCTAATCGAGAGTCCTGGAAATAATCAAAACTTTTCTTTTATAATCAAAAACACGCAATCTCAGTCTTTCCAAACAGTTAACTGATTAAATACCTATGGTTTGCGCTAATTATTTATCGTGTTTGCAGCAAGTTGTCCATAAATTATCCGCAAGCTGCCGGAGCTTCTGAAAATAAATAAGCCAACATACTTGACCCGGACAATCTATAACCTTACGATATAAACATTTGTGTCTGCTCCCGACTGTGGAATCCACACTCGGGGTGTTTTTATATGGATTGACTGCAGGGGGCGCTGCAATAACCGGATATCCGGCTGCTGCATCTCCAGCATGCGTATTAAGCAAAGATGTACTGTCTTTGGGTGTAATGGGCAAAAACCCCGGGGTCTAGAAGGTAACACTTTCATTCTGCGTATATACCGGGTTATCCAGCGGTAAAACCGGAAAATTGGTTTTACCTTAAACCCCGACATAAAACAAGCACAGTTTTAATAAAGATATTGGTAGTTATTATATATATTTGGATGGACCGGACTTTTTTTTACAAGGAGATATGATGGGCAACAACCTGAAACCCGCAATCGACGCGGATCTGTCGCAGAAAATTGCTAATACAATCCGCTGGCTCTCAGCCGACGGCGTACAGGCAGCCAACAGCGGCCACCCCGGCCTGCCGATGGGCTGTGCTGATATCGCAGCCGTTCTGCTTACCCGTGTTTTTAATATTGATCCTGAAGATGACAAATGGGCTAACCGCGACCGCTTTATTCTCTCTGCTGGTCACGGCTCAATGCTACTTTACTCCATGTGCCACCTTATCGGTTACCTTGAACTTGACGACCTCAAGAACTTCCGCCAACTCGGCAGCAAGACTCCCGGCCACCCGGAATTCGGCTACACCAAGGGCGTTGACTTCACCGGAGGCCCTCTTGGTGCTGGTTTTGCCGCATCTGTAGGTATGGCGCTGAGCGAACGCATGATTAGTGAAATGTACAACACCCCAAGCTACGAACTGACCGACCACTTCACCTACGTTCTGATGGGTGACGGTTGTAATCAGGAAGGCATCAGCCAGGAAGCCGCCAGCCTTGCCGGCCACCTCAAGCTCGGCCGCCTGATCGCCATTTACGACTCAAACAAGATCCAGATCGACGGCTGCACCGACATCTGCTTTACCGAAGACGTTGCCAAGCGTTATGAAGCCGATGAATGGCATGTTCAGACAATTGACGGCCACAACCACGAAGCTATCGCTAACGCCATCGCCGCAGCACAGGACGTTACCGACAAGCCTAGCCTGATTATTGCCAAGACCACAATCGGCAAGGGTTCACCAAACAAGCAGGGTACATCCGGCACACACGGCGCACCTCTTGGCGCTGATGAAATCCTCGCCGGCAAGAAAGCCATGGGCTGGTCGGAAGAGTCATTTCATGTTCCGGCTGAAGTCTACAAATTCTTCAAGACCAGACAGGCTGACTGGAAGGCTGACCGCGCTGAGTGGGATGCAATGCTTGACGATTTCACCAAGAAACATGCAAACCTTGCCAAAGAATATCTCCGCGTAAAAGCTGGCGAACTTCCAAAGCAGTGGAAAAACTCAACCCTGGAATTCCCGGCCGGCGAAAGCATCGCAACCCGCGCAAGCGGCGGCAAGATCCTCGACGCTTTTGCAGAAATCCTGCCTGAACTTGTCGGTGGTTCGGCTGACCTTGTTGAATCAAACAAGACCCTCATCACCAAGGGCGAGTTCACCCAGTACGAATTTATCGAACCGCAGATGTATCTGGCGCGCAACATCCACTACGGAGTACGTGAACACGCCATGGGACAGATTACCAACGGCATGGCCGCTTACGGCGGTTTCATTCCGTTCTGTGCGACCTTCCTGGTTTTCAGCGATTATCTGCGTCCGGCAATCCGTCTGGCAGCGCTGCAGAAACTGCAGGCTCTTTACATCTTCACCCACGACAGCATTTTTGTCGGCGAAGACGGCCCGACCCACCAGCCAATTGAGCACATCGCTTCACTACGCTGTATGCCAAACGTTGATGTTTTCCGTCCGGCCGACGCCAACGAAGCTGCTTACGCTTACCAGTACGCCTTCGCCCGTCAGGACGGCCCGACAGTCATGGCGCTCTCACGCCAGAATCTGCCAACGCTCGACCGCGAAGAGTTCGCACCTGCAAGAGACACTCTCAAGGGTGGCTACATTCTCGAGAAAGATCCTGAAGGCATCGCCGAGATCTGTCTGATAGCTTCAGGCAGCGAAGTAACCCTCGCCCTTGAAGTTGCCGGTGTTCTGCGTGAAGCAGGACGTACTGTACGCGTTGTAAGTATGCCTAGTCTTGACGTCTTCAAGAAGCAGAGTGATGGCTACAAGAAAAAGGTTCTGCCCAAACGCTTCAAGAACCGCTGCGTAATCGAAGCTGGCGTTATCGACGGCTGGGAAGGAATCCTCGGCGAAAAGGGTATCTTTATCGGCATGGACAGTTTTGGTGAATCAGGCCCCGCCGGCAAGGTCGCAGAACACTTCGGCTTTACCGTTGACTCAGTTCTTGACAAACTTGCTGAAGCTGATTTCTAATAAACGCCATAAGAAATACAATTCAAAAGCGGAGGCCATTAAAATATGGTCTCCGCTTTTTTTAATTAATCTATTCAGATTTATCCTTAACGATAGTACCGTGAATACTGGTAAAGATAAGCCGTGACGGCAACACCAAACGCAAGACAATCTTCAGTAACTGAAAAATTACTGACAAAACCAAAAGCAAGCTGCCAGCGTTTATATTCAAGCGAAAAATAATCAATGCGAGGAACAAAAAAATTCGGAAGGGGATAATTGCCGCCAGAACAGTTTATTCTACAACGAAAAAAACTTATTTCAAAATTAAGTAATTCATCTCCTGCCTGATCACAGACTCGCACCAGTTTATCACCACGATGTTTATCAGCAACAGCCTGTATAAAAAACTGCTCATCTTGCAAGACATCAAAGGTCATCCGACCCGTCTGGAGCACACAATATGAATCGCCATTCCCGGAATCAATCTGTAAATTTTTTGGCTCAAAAACAGACCGAAGCGTAAACTTTTCTTTTATCAAACGACAAGAAAATGAAATCTGTCCTGAATAAGAATCATCCATAACGCCAACCCTTGTGACAAGTCAGTTCTGAGAAACCTCTGCTTTCTTCTCATTACGCAGACGCTCGACCACTTTTTTCAGTTCCTTATCCTTGTTTTTCACCGGCGAGGTCAGAAGCAGGGTACGCGCGTAATAGCCTGAGAGTTCATTCTGCGCCTGCAGGAGTTTTGGATAAAACGCCGCCGAATAAACTGCCGGGGCAGATGATTTCCTGTGCCGGATAACAAAAACCCGCCGGCCACGCTTTAGCTCGTCAACAAGAATCTCCCGCACCGGCCCAACCTGTTCGATAAACAGCGACGGCCTGCGCAGAAGCTGGGGATCGTAATAATAATTATTCACCTCAAGGCGGTTGCGTCCGTCTGGCGAGTTCCAGAGAAAATCTTTTGGTGTAATTGCCGGCATTCCAAGCTTTGGCTCAAATGAAATAATAGTCGATATGCGAAGCTCATCGTTACCGTCAAGCATCAGCGGACTGCTGCGCTCATCGGCACTCAAACCAAAAGCCCGGCGCAGGGACTGTGGCAGTGTCAGATAGGTAAAACGGTCTTCACTCACCGCAAAACGCGGCACCTCCGCACTGAAACTGACAACGCCCGGATACTGCTTGTAATCAACCTTAATCTCACCATCGGCTTTTGCGGCGTAAGAAATATCAGAGAGTTGCTGCTGGTGGCGACGGCGCAACTGTTCCGGTGTCATCTCGGCGAACATCTTCTTGGCCGCGTTAAATTTATTGCCGTAAGCATAGCTGATTCTGGTAATACGCGCCGCGCCGCCCTCGCCAAGCTCGATATGATAAATCAACTCGCTCTGCGAGGCATTGTTCGCAAGCACACCAATTGGTTTGAAGCCGGCACTGGCCAGATCAAGGGCGTAATACCCGTCATGCGGGGTAGTGCCGGGCTGGGCGTACTGATCGGTGTCATTGAGCCACCAGACCTTGCCGCCACCAAGATCAACCCTGAGAAGTACCGCACTGAAAATCTCCTCGTCGGCAAGATCAAGAAACGGCGTCTGCATCCCTGATGTCTGACGGTAATAGGTAACAGGTACGACTTCATACTTTATATCAAGCGCCTGCAGCATGGCCGCGGTCAGAATAGCCTTGTCTGCGCTGTGGCCATAACCATCATCAAGAGTCTTGTCCGCCGGCGTCAACAATGAAAGAGGAAGTTCAGAATATTCTGGCCCGGCCGTGCGGATTTTTGTCGCGACAAAATCACGGACCCGCAACACTTTCGCTTCCGCGGTTTTGGCCTCTGCGGTTATCGCACGGGCTTTTTGGGCGGCACCAGCCTGATTAGCCGAAAGTTTACTGAACAGCGAACTGAATTTTTCCGCATACTCTTTCCAGCTTCCGGAACTCAGAAACAGCGTCGGATTAAAACTGCTCCACACCGGCAGATTACCCTCACGCTTCAGGGCCGCCACATCATCAGCCGCCCAGCGCCTGAAGACCTTGCCTCCGGCAACCGTCTCATCCGCCTCAACAATAACACTCGAATTAGCCACCAGCGGGTTATAGATGCCCGTACTCTTCACCCCATCAAAAACCTGAGAGGAAAAACCAGCGAATTTTTCCGGATATTTTACGCTGACACTCTTACCTACCAGCGGATCAAAAGATCTGAAGCTCTCACTGGCGCTGAAAAATTCGCGGTTAAAGCACTCGCTTTTTACCGTGTAGTTAATCACGCTGCCAAGCGCAACACCCGGCAGGCTCGCAACCAAGGTCTTGCCGCCGGGATAACGCGGCGCACTGCCGTTCCAGCCCTGATCCATGATATTGATTTCTTTTGGCGAGATAACCTGCATCTTGCCATCAGGTGCAGTAACCGTCGCCTCAAGCAGGGTCACCTTCTCCCAGGCGGGGTTATAATCAAACTTGATCTCAGCGGAGTCTTTCTTGCCGGCATAAGTAAGGATCTTTTTCTTGACCTTTCTGGTTTCAGTCCAGCTTGACCGGTCAGTAATCTCATAGCTGACATTGCTTTCAATAACGACTGCGTCCGCAGAAAGCTCATTCTTCTTTTCCACTTCCTGCGCAGCACCAAGGGCAATAATCGGCATCTTGCGCTGGTTATACTCAATCTGCCGCAGATCGGATTTCAAGGCAAGATACTCCTCAGGCGCGAACTCAACAACCTTGAGCATGAACTCATTCTTACCCATCAGCGCATCACCAACCTCCGCCAGTGAACGCTTCCACAAAACCTGCGGGTTGTCGATATTCTTGTAGACCGGCATTGACGCGATCTTGCCATGCTCCTTTGGCAGATTAATCCGCACGCTCTCAGTCACGCCGCAGGCAATATCGGTCTTGAAAGGAAAACGCCGCTTCTCAAGCCCCGCCCGGCCCAGGACAAAATTAACCATCCCCACCCGCGCACCAAGAAACGGCAGCGGCAGCATCTCAAGCTTGCGCCCCTTGACGACAATACCCTTGGCGGAAAACGTCAATTCAACCTCAAGAGACTTTGAAGTATCCTGCATATCTGCCGGACGGATAACAAAATCATCCAGCTTCGCCGCGCCATAAACATTCTTGATCTGGCTCTCAAAATAACGGCGGCGCTCCTCTGGAGTGATACGGGCAAAATAACCGCGGTAAGCATTATCATTAATACCGTCAAACTTCAACTTGCTCACACCGGAAAAATCACCATTCTCGGTAAGCGTGCCGATCGTCTCGATCTTCATCAGGTTTTTCGTAGCCGGAACAATTGCCGACGTCAGCAGATCCTCCCCGCCCTTTGTCGCCACCAGATAACTCTTGTTATTAAGATAAGACGGCAACAATCGCTTGGTGTTCTCGTCTGTGCTGTCCATCAGAACATACCGCCCGTCAAGCAGCACCGCGGTTATTGCATGGTTAAAGAAAGGCTGCGGCACATCAGGGTCCTTCTTCGGGCCGTTATTGATGATAACCGGGAACGCTTCAAACCCGGCAAGCTTTAACATCGCAGCAAGCAGCGCCGCCTTGTCACGGCAAACCCCATGCATCTTCTCAAAGGTGTCACGCACCGGATGCGGCTCATAACCGGGAGCTTCCGCTTCAGTTGTAATTCCCATATACCGTACTTCCTGACTGACCCAGCGGAAAATCTCGCGGATCTTATCCATCGGTGTCTTGGCATTGGCGGTCAACTCACTGACCTTCTGCTGCATTGCCGGAGTGGTCTCTGCAAGAGGCTTCTGGCATAAACGCCAGTACCAGTCCGAGACCTCTTTCCAGCTCTTGGCGGTGCTGACCAGAACCCGCTGGGTGCAGGAATAAAGCTCCGGCGAATCTGGCTCAGGGAAAGCCTGCGCAACATTTGTGCCGACCCATTTATAAACAATTTTATCGCCTTGCTCTGATTTCTCAAAAACCACCGACTTGCCCACAGGATTGCGCAGCGCAATACTCTGCAGGGGAAAATCCCTGTCGCCGGTAACGCGCACTGTTTTTTTCAGCAGCGGCGTAGTAAACTCAAACATGAAAATATCGGCGAAAATCCCCCGCGTCCGCGGCTGACGCGTATTATCATACATGTAAGAATGCAGGATATCCCCCACCTCAAGTCCGGGAATGTTAACCCTGATAACCTTGTCATTGGGGTCATAAATATTTGCCGACATACTGGAATTATTGACCACCAGTTTGGCGTTTTTCTTCAGATCAATTTTTACACTCTGGCCATCAGGCTTGATAATCTCAATCAGCAGAACCTTGCAATCCTCAATCTGCTGATAAGGTATGGTGAAATAACTTGAAATGGTACTGTGCGCGCGGCGAGCCTTCTCGGTAAGTATCTTGATATACTGCTCGTCATACTGGGTATACGTACCGTCCTTGCGGTAAGTGAGATTGAGTGCCTGTTCAAGAATGACACTCTCGGCATCAGGATATTTATTCTTATCAACCCCCTTGGCCGCCTCAAGCACGGCAGCACGTTCAATAATAACCCCAACTTCTTCCGGATTTTTCTCACCGGCAACAGCACCAAAAGAAACAACCAGCAGGCAAGCAACCAGCCAGCCAATTCGCCGCATATACGCCATGATCTCAAACTCCTGTCAATATAATATCTTAGAGCAATGCTCATAATCTTAATAAACCGAAATGACAATACCTTACTTAGAGGGCATTCACAATTAACCAGGCGCTCTCTAGTTATTGTCAGAAAGTCCATTATATCCCCTGCCCCCCCAACCACAATCATTTTCCCGCCGCCATTACCGGCAATAAAAAAAAGTTGCCATCCTTATACCACTAACGCACTGTAATCCCTTGACTTACCCTATAAATGGGGTACTCTTAAAAAAAATGTATATTTTCAGTCTATTTAAAATTAACGAGTTTTCTATTATGAACGAGATCAGAGTCGGAATAATCGGTTGCGGTGTTATCGGGCCATGCCATATCGAATCCTTGCAGAAGCTGGAAAATGTCACTATCGCCAAAGTCTGCGATATTGTTGAGGAAAAAGCCCGGCAACTTGCGGAAAAATACAACGTCGCCGCATTTTGCACGGATGCCGACGATGTCATTAACGACCCCGAGATTGATCTGGTCACTATCTGCACCGACCATGCCAGCCATTATGAAATTGCCGAAAAAGCGGCAAATGCCGGCAAGCACATCGTCTGCGAAAAAGCTCTCGCCACCTCGTTTGCCAATATCGACAAGTTCATCAAACTCCAGAAAGACCACCCGGAACTTGTCTTCAGCGGAATCTTCCAGCACCGTTTCGACCCGCCGATGCAGCTTCTGAAAGAACTTGTCGACAATAATGAATTCGGCACCATCCTCACCGCCTCAGTCCAACACCGCTGCGTGCGCACCAATGACTACTACAATGCCGACAGCTGGCGCGGGACATGGGAAAAAGAAGGCGGCTCAGTCCTGATTAATCAGGCGATCCATTTTATCGATATCCTTGCCTGGGTTATGGGCGGGGTGGGCGCAATTTCCGGGCAGTACCTCAATATCACCCATCAGGGCGTTATCGAGACCGAAGACACCGCCGTTGCTGCGCTGCGTTTTAAATCCGGCGCGCTCGGCACGCTTGAAGCTACCTGCTCAAGCCACATCAACTGGGAAAACACCATCTTTATTCACGGCACCGAAGGCTCGGTCGAGCTGCGGGAAGGCAAGCCGCTGAAGGTTATTTTCACCGATGAAGAGAAGGGCAAAAAGTATTACGAGCTTTTTGACACCTGCCGCGACCAGCGCAAAATCGCTGCCGGTGCCAACCATTACGGTTTTGGTCATCCGGCTCAGTTTGCCGATGTCATCAGCGCAATCAGGGAGAAACGCGCCCCCTTTGTCACCGTCACCTCTGCCTGCCATGCCAACGAAATCGCTCTGGCGCTCCACAAAAGCTGCAATACCGGCGCCTGGGTTGAACTGAAGACCGAAATCTGACCAGAGACAAAAACATAAAATGCCCGCAGCGGCAATACCGTTTAAAACACTTGCCAGAGGCGGCAACAATATTTATACTAATCACTCCGGAAGATTTTTTCCGGAGTTTTTTATTTATTAATCATCCGGACCATATTTATGACTATCAGAACCCATAAAACCCTTAATATCATATTAGCTATCCTGCTAGTACTCGTAACAACCGCATATATACGAATTATTCTTTTATCTATATTATATGAAGATATAAGCCCTATAATCACACTCGATAGTTCTCGCTATATCGAAGAATCTTTTTACAACAAAGCTGGGACAAAAAGCCCATCAGAGCTTATCAAAGATCTTGACTACTTACAATACAGCCCCAAAATGCCCGAGTCAAAAACACTCGCCTCAACGGTACAGGTAGTCAAACGTATGACGAATCAAGAGATAATCCACAACCTGAAAGCAAAAACCGGCCTTGACCTTGGCAATGATCCACAAACATGGATTGAGCACTTCAAGAGCAAGCAGCAACCTCAGGAGGGAAGAAATTGATCTACACTCCGCAAAACAAACCACTATTAAAGCAAAACGAAAGCAAATGGGGGCGGCACGACAGAGCCGAACTGGAGGCGTATGGCTATTAAAAACTGGCAACTCAAATTAGCCTGGTGCGCGTGGATTATCTTCGGTGCCCTGCTGGCCTTTAAAATCTACAAATTCGGCGGCGTCGAGCGCAGCCTTTACCCCCTTCTGATTGACAGCGGACGCCACTGGCTGGCAAATATCAATATCCATTACGGCACAACCCACTCCTTCCAGTACTGGCCGGGATTTGCTGTTCTCTTTGTACCCTTTAATTTCCTGCCGGATCTGGCAGGCTCACTGCTCTGGAGCGGGCTCTGCTTTTTTCTGTATATCTTCGCCGCCCACAAATTCAGCCGGACATTTTTCTCAGGCTGGCAACGGGGCATTTTTATTCTCGCCCTGCTGCCGATAGCTTATGAAGGTCTGATGAACCAGCAGAGTAATCCGCTTTTTGCGGCGCTGATAATGCTTGGTTTGGTCAATATCAAGCACCGCAACTGGTGGCTGGCGAGCTTCTGTTTTATCTTCCCAGGAATTGTCAAAATCGCCCCCCTCTGCTTTGGCCTGCTTGTGCTGGCCTGTTTTCCGCGGAAACTATGGTGGCGTTATCTGATTATGCTGGCTTGGTTTATCGCCTTCCCCTTTGGCTATAACCACTTTGCCTATGTTCTGCAGCAATACAAAAACTGGCTTGACATCTTAAGCCATGAGGATGGGCAGCGCTGGGCCTACCGTGATGCCTGGGTCTTGTGGGAACTGTTTGTCTTTGGCTGGGTGAGCAACTCCGAACGCTCCTACAGTGATATGTTCTACTACCGCCTGCTGCAACTGGCGATGGCGGGGCTGGCCTTTATCCTCACCTTCTACCGATGCCATGTCAGCAAACTCCGCCCAAATCAGGTCTGCCTGCAAATTATGATGTGGGGCGCGTGGTGGCTGCTGCTTTTCGGCCCCTCTACCGAGGTGGCCACCTGCGTGATGGGGGCGGCCGGATACTCTGCGGGGGTGGTTATCTCTTTCAGGCTTAAGCGCTTGCGAATATTAATGTTAATATCATACGCCCTGGTAGCCCTCGGCTCAAGCGGCGACCTTGAATATGAACTTGGCTATAGCCTTGACAGCGACTGGCATAAGGCAATGCTCTCAGTTGGGGGCATCCTCTTCGGGCTGTGGCTTATTTTTTACAACCTGCGACTGCGTAAAAATTTAGAAGAAAAATAATCAGCCACCGTCCATACAGCCAATTATGCCGGTAAATATCTGCCTGCGACGGTTAAATCCCTTGTTTTTGCCGCCGAAATGGATAAACTTTCTTTCTAAAATTTTTATTAATGCAGACTGACCTAAAAAACAGAGGTAAATTAATGAGTCGTATTGTAATCACCGGCCTCGGACTGACCGGCCCTATCGGCAACGACCTTGCCACCATGCGCGAAAACCTCCTGGCAGGCAAACCCAATGTCCAGATGATGGATATGCGCTATTTCGGTGAGGCTCCGGCTGGAATCTGTGACTTTGAGGTAACCCGTTATCAGAAGCGCAAAGACGCCCGCCGCGGCACCCGTGCCGGATCAATCTCAATCTACTGCGCGCAGGAAGCCTTTGCAGACGCCGGACTTAAAGTTTCAGAACTTGATGAATCACGTATCGGCGTATTTGTCGGCACAACTGAGCATGGCAACGTCGAGACCGAGAATGAAATCGCCAATATCAAGGAATTTGATTACGACTGCAAATACTGGACGCATCACCACAATCCGCGGACAGTCGCCAACAGCCCCGCCGGTGAGGTCTGCCTCAACATGGGTATCCACGGCCCGCACTGCTGTGTCGGCGCGGCCTGTGCGGCTGGCAATTACGGCCTGATCTACGCAGCCCAGCAGCTGATGCTCAATGAAGTTGATATCGCTATCGGCGGCGGCGTCTCTGAAAGTATCCACACCTTTGGAATTTTTGCCGGGTTCAACAGTCAGAATGCTCTGGCGAGAAATGACGACCCCAACAAGGCCAGCCGCCCGTTTGATAAAAACCGTAACGGCATTGTCGTGGCCGAAGGCGGAGCGCTGTACGTTCTTGAACGCCTTGAGGATGCACAGAAACGCGGCGCGAATATTATTGCTGAAATCGTCGGCTGGGGCATCAATACCGACGCGACTGATTTTGTCCTGCCAAATCCTGAAAGACAGGCAGAATGTATGGCTCTGGCGCTCAAACGCGCCGGACTTGCACCGGACCAGATCGACCTTATCAGCACCCACGCAACCGGTACGCCTGAGGGTGATATCCGCGAAATAAGCGCAATCAAGTCAGTATTCGGTGAAACACCCGCGCCGTACATCAATAACAGCAAGAGCTTCTGGGGACACGCTATGGGCGCGGCCGGCGCGCTTGAGCTTGCCGGAAATATACCGAGCTTCAAAGACGGCCTGATCCATCCGACTATCAACGTCGACGAGCTTGATCCCGAGTGCGAGGCTGGCGGCAGAATTGTCATTAATAAACCAATTGAGAAAGAAGTCAATTACATCCTCAACAATTCCTTTGGCATGCTCGGAATCAATGCCGCACTGATAATAAAGAAATTCATTTAAATAAAGACACTTTTACAATAGACGCTAATTGGCAGGAGAAAAATACAAATGACTGAAGCAGAAGTACGCCAGATTGTTATCGACATTATCGAAGACATCGCTCCAGATGAAGACCTTGACAGCATCAATGACGAAGAGAGCCTCCGTGACCAGCTCGGCCTGGATTCAATGGATTTTCTTGATATCGTGATGGAACTGCGCAAGCAGCATAAAGTTGAAGTTCCGGAAGAGGACTACCCGAAGCTTGCGACCATGCAGAGTACCGTCGATTACCTCACGCCAAAACTCTCTTAATTATATTTTAATATTTTTATAACAGGGGATTTGCTCAGTCCCCTGTTATAATGTTTTAAACAGTTACCGGTTTCCTCACGGGTTACCGGGCAGTCCAGAGGCAGCAATAATTATGATTCATCGCAAAATCAAAGCCAAAGCACGTCAGGGCGTCGGCAAATTGCGTCGGCTTATCATAAGCAAGTTCTGCCACAATTATATAAAAGAGCAGGAACAGGCACGCGAAGGCGACTGTGTGCGTTGCGGCGCCTGCTGCAAATTGCTTTTTAACTGCCCGTTTCTGGTTGAGCAGGAAGATGGTAATTTCAGCTGCAAAATCCATGAGATCAAACCTAAAAACTGCCGCATCTTCCCGATTGACGCCCACGACATAAAAGACCGTAACACAAAATTTCCTGACGTTAAGTGCGGATTCCACTTTCCTAATAAAAATGAAAAATGAAGCCGATCGACCGCGCCCCACAATACATATAATCGCCGGCCCGACTGCCTCAGGCAAGGAATCGGCAGCCTACCATATTGCACAGAAAATGAGCGCCGAAATTGTCTCTGTAGACTCGATGAAAATCTACCGGCAGCTTGACATCGGCACCGCCAAAGCTACACCGCAGATGCGTCAAAACGTCCCCCATCACTGTCTGGATATCGCCCAGCCGGAGAATGAATTCTCAGTCGCCGACTATCAGGCCGCTGCCGATCAAGCAATCGCAGATATTGCCGCAAGAGGCAAAACCGTCATCCTGTCGGGTGGCACTGCGCTGTATTACAAGGCGATACTTGAGGGAATCTTCGAGGCGCCGCCAAAGGATGAAGCCCTGCGCGAGGAGTATAAAAACTTCGCCGCCGCGCATGGCAATGACGCGCTATTTGAGAAATTAAAAGCGCAGGACCCGCAAGCGGCAGGCAAACTCCACCCCAATGACACCCGCCGGGTTATCCGCGCGCTTGAAATTATAAAACTTACCGGCCAGCCGATCAGCGCCCGCCAGCAGCAGTGGAGCGGTTTCCATGACGATAATGAAGGTTTCAGCGGGAATCTGCGTTATCCATTCAAGATGGTCTGGCTCAACTGGGAACGGGACGAGCTTTACCGCCGCATTGAGCTGCGCGTTGACAAGATGATCGACACAGGCCTTGAGGATGAAGCGAAAATGGTCTGGCAGAACCGGGGAAATTATGCGCGCACACCTTTGCAGGCTGTAGGCTACAAAGAATTCTTCCCATATTTTTCCGGCGAATGCAGTCTGGCGGAAGCGGTTGACACTCTAAAGAAAAACACCCGCCATCTGGCCAAAAGCCAGTGTACGTGGTTTCGCAAATTCCCGGCGACAGCGCTTGTCCCGCAGACCGGCGAGTCGCAGGATGATGTCTGCAATAAAATTCTCAGCGCATGGGACGGGATCGGGATAAATGTATAAATATACTCTCGCGTTTCTGGCTGTTTTTATCGGCGCAAACCTGCTCTGTCCCTCCTTCAGACCGCCGGTTACTCGTCCGGAGAATACAACAGTAGAGCCATTCGCGCAAAAACTTCTCAAGCAGAGCTCCTCCCTCTACCTTCTCGGCACAAAAAAATATACCGCCAAATTAACTGATTCCGATATTAAAGCTATCGCCAAACAGGATAAAGCCGTCATGCGTATCACCACAAAACACGCCGGCACGGCCTGGCTTTATGCGGTACTGAAAAATGCCATAAAATGCGAAGGAGCGGCAGTCGTTATACCGTTTTCCGGCTGGCAGCTGACCTTCCCGGAGCTTTTTGCAGAATCCGGCGAGAAGGAGATCAACTTTTTTGCCTATAAAAATGAACCGGAAATCGACCGTCTGGCCTATCTGCACAGAATGCCCGCAACTGAATACTGGCTGCGCCGGATTTTCCCCTTATACGCCAGCCGCGGCCTGATTGCTGATTATATCGCGGAAAAACTCGGGTTTGCCGAGGCTGATAAAATCACTAATGGGACAACAGACAACCTCCCTGACCAGGAAAAACTCGCCGGTTACGACCGCCGGATGTGGGATTTTGACACACAACTCAAAACCAGCCTGCTGCCCTCAATCGCCATGATCGCAAAAAACAGAAAACTGGATATCTATTTTGTCGAGGTCGATGACCCATTTTACAATAATGCGCCAAATTCCTCCGCAATAAAAGAATACAAAATGAAGCTCAAAAACCACCTCAATTCCAGTAACTTCTTAAAAGCCCTAACAATACGCTAATATTTCCCAAGCCGCTGATTCAAACATTTTTTCATTATCGTATAAAGAAGCCTTGACAGAAAACATCGCAACATTTCTAATTAGCATTGAAGCATTTTAATCTGAAATAATCAGGCGATCTTCTTTTTCAGCGGGAGAAATCTAGGTGCTGGATTTCAAAAACATCTTGAAAAACTCAAATATCAGGCCTGAAAGCATTTTCAACGCCCTTATATCAAACTCACTTGACCTGATTGCCTGCACCGACCTTGACCACAAGTTCGTTTTCTGCAATAAAAACTACGCCGACTATATAAAAATTGACAACCTTGAAATGATCTGCGGGAAAGACCCCCATGATTTTTTCCCGGAAGATTATGCGAAATTGATGGATGAGCAAAATCAACGGGCGATTGACAGCGGGGAACCACTGGGGCTTGATCTGCGGGAAATAATGGTCAATGGCAAAAAAAGGGTCTACCATAAACTGAAGATCCCGCTGATAAATCCGGACAACAGTGTTTCCGGGGTTATCACGGTTTTCCGTGACATAACCGAGATCCATCAGCAGCGCACCGACAGCGAGACCAGAGCCCAGCTGATAATGTCGATCAACCTCGCCGCCAGAAACCTGATTCTGGGCAGCGGTGACAAGTTCAGCCTCTCCATGCAGGAAGCACTGGCAACTGTCGCGATATCAATCAATGCCGACAGCTGTTACATTGCCCGCTTCACACCAAAGGAGTTCGGCACCCCCGCCTGGGATAACGCAACCATCATCAGCAAATGGTTCAGCGAAGAACGGCAACCGGCAATAAATGCTCCGGAAATAAACTCACATCTGAAAGCTGTCTTCTCCATGGAACCGGCGTACCTGAAGTACTGCGCCGAAAAACAACCGGAGTACAGCAATTATCTCGCGTTCAACAAGATCAAGCGGATCGCCGCCCTGCCGATAAACAAAGGCGATCTGCTCTGGGGGGCGCTGGTCTTTGAATCATCAACGCTCGAAGGGGAGTGGGATGAAAATATCTTCTACACCCTTGAGGTCTGCGCGGAACTTATCGGAGTAATAATCCAGAATAATATAAATCTCGACAAACTAGCCAAGAGCTACCGCAGCCTTGAAAAGGCCATGCTCGAAGCCAAACGCGCCAACAAGGCCAAATCCGACTTTCTGGCCCACATGTCCCATGAAATCCGTACCCCGCTCAACTCCGTCCTTGGCTTCAGCGAGATTATCGAACATGAGACTACACGTGAAGACCATAAACAGATGCTCTCGGTAACCGTCCAGAGTGCGCGATCGCTATTAAGGCTTCTAAACGACATTCTCGATTTCTCACGCATGGAATCAGGCCGCCTGCGCGTCACGCCCGAACCTTATGACCTCAATGAAGGGGTCAAGGCTGTACAGCGCATATTCCTTGAAGCGGCGATCAGGAAAGGTCTCAGCCTCAGCGCCGACACCAGAGAACTGTGCCATGCCAAACTGATGCTTGACGGTTCAAGAGTGCGCCAGATACTGATTAACCTGATTTCAAATTCGATAAAATTCACCGACGCCGGCTTTATCAAAATCAATGCCAGCTCAAAACCCGGCAAAGACACGCAGCATGCCGATGTCACAATTTCCGTCACCGATTCAGGACGTGGCATACCAGAAGACAAACAGAAACTGATCTTCCATGCCTTCGAACAGGTCTCAGACGATGACGCAGAGAAGCTTGGCGGCGCAGGGCTTGGCCTGGCAATCTGCAGCAATCTTGCCCATATGATGGGTGGCGAAATTACCTTCCGGCAACCAGCGAACAAAGGCAGCGAATTTATCCTGTCTCTGCCTGACATCGAGATCTGCCCACAGGAAAAGAAGAACACCGTTGAACCGAGATTTATCTCCTTCCATGACCTCAATGTCATCATTGCCGACGATGAATATTTTGTCGCTGAAATCATCAGGCGCTTTCTGACCTTCAGCGGCATTGAAAACATCCGCACGACAGAAGATGGTAGCGGTGTCCTCCCGCTGGCAAAAGAAGGCCATCCTGACCTGATAATTATTGACGCAAAAATGCGCCACAAAAACGGCGCGGAGACCGTTGAGGAATTCCGCAAATATGAACGCGAAAAAAATATTGCACCCTCAAAAATTGTTGGCATAACCGCGCTGCCCGAGGGCAGGGAGATGCAGGAACTGGAAAAAGCCGGCTGCGATGCGATTTTTGTCAAGCCGCTTGATATTGACGAATTCACCGTTACTTTAAGCAAGCTCTTCCCGGAGAAATCCAGCAGCACCTCCTCCCTGCCAAACACAGCCGCGCCGCAGGAGGAGACAGAATGCTTCATCTCACAAAAAGACCATGATGACTTCCTGCGCAAGTGGAAGAATATTTCACAGTCGATGATCTTCAACGAACTTGAAGACTTCAGCAAAGAGGTCATCAAATTCGGTGAAAACCATTGCCTGAACAGCCTAACCGACTGGGGCAGGACATTATATAAACAGGCAAAGTCTTTTGACATGAAGCAGCTTCCGGCAACTATCGAAAATTTTCCGGTTATACTCGAAAACCTCAGAGAAAAGAAAGGCATCAATGGCTAAGACCATCCTCGTAGCTGAAGACCATACAATCTGCCGGGCCCTGGCACGCGAACACCTCACCCGTCAGGGCTTTGAGGTAATTGAAGCCGGCAACGGACTTGAAGCTGTTGAGAAATACCTTCTCAATGCAGACAAGATTGACCTGCTGCTGCTTGATATCCTTATGCCAGGAATGAACGGCCGCGACGCATACGAAAAAATGCGAGAGTCAGGCTGCAAATGTCCGGTCCTTTTTTGCAGCGGCTTTACCGGAGACAAGCTTGATGCGGAATTCAAGCTTGAGATTAATCAGGAATTACTGAAAAAACCATATAGCGGCGAGGAGCTGATAAAAAGAATTTTCTCGCTGCTGGGATTGACGGAAAAATGAACTGCGCACCATCATTCGGATTCAAATGTATCGTTATCGGCACATCTATGGGAGGGCCGAACGCACTCTACCAGACATTACCGGACCTCTGTGCGGCGACGACATTACCGATCCTGATTGTGCAGCATATGTCAAAGGAATTCACGCCCCGCTTTGCACAAGGGCTGAATGACAAATGCGGGGGGATTAACGGTTATCTGGTTCAGGAAGCGCATAACGACCAGACGATAAAAAACAACAATATCTATCTGGCGCCGGGCGACAAACATATGGCGCTTAACGGCAACCGGATAATCCTGCTTGGCGACGCGCCGAAGGAAAACGGCTGCCGCCCTGCGGCGGATGTTCTTTTCAGGACGGCGGCCTGGGCTTATAAAAGCCGCCTGCTGGGGATTGTGCTGACGGGAATGGGGCAGGATGGCACAGAAGGTTCGCGGGTAGTAAAAGAAAACGGCGGTTATATTATCGCGCAGGATCAGGCCAGCAGCGCTGTCTGGGGCATGCCCAAAAGCGTAATCATGGCCGGTCTTGCCGACAACATTATAAGTCTGACAGGCATCCCCGCAGAGGTGCAGAGGCTCTGCAGTTTTGTCAGCAACCGTTATTAAGAAACAAAAAAGGGCAGAGAGTCAACAATACGCAATAGATAAATTGCAGAAAGGCTCAAAGGAGTGGAAAATGAGTATTAATTCGCAACGGCCTGTTATTCTGATTGTCGATGACACACCGGAAAACATCCAGGTCATGGCCAATATCCTCAGCAAGGAAGGCTATCATATATCACCGGCGCTCAGCGGACATGAAGCGCTTGAGCGTATAAAAATGTTCTCACCTGACCTGGTACTCCTTGACCTGATTATGCCGGGAATGTCTGGTTTTGAAGTCCTTGAAACCATGCGCCAGCAATACAGTTCCACCCCGGTAATAATCGTCACCACCGAGACCAACCCCGACGTCGCCGCCGAGTGCATGAAAAAAGGCGCCATCGACTACCTGACCAAACCAATCGACACCCTGCGCACAATTACCGTTGTAAAAAACGCGCTTAAAGCCAGATACCTCGAGCGTATGTCGATGCAATCATCAAGAGCCAATGTCAAAGCGGAATACGAAATCGTCAGGGATTTTATCGCCGTTGATCCGCAATCCAAAAACACCGTCATGGAAGCGCAGACCATGTCCTGCCGCGAGACGACGATCCTGATTACCGGCGCTTCCGGCACGGGAAAAACCCTGCTGGCAAGGCTTATCAGCCGCATCCGTGGTGGCGGGGAAACCTTTGACTGTGCGGCGCGCACCGACTTCCAGAGCTTTCTCAACTCCGAGCCAGGCTGGGCGACAGTTCTTGAAAACGCCGACATCCTCTCATCACAGGAGCATATGCTGCTGCAGAATTACATGAATGAAAAATCAAAACTGATCCTGACCGTCAACGGCAACATTGATGAATCGCTGACCACAGAAGGTTTCTGGAGCAATCTGTACTTCAATCAGGCCTGCGCGCATCTGCACCTGCCGCCACTCCCGGCAAGAGGCGAGGACATACTCCCGCTGTTTGATTATTTCCTGACAAAAGCCGCCGAAGAACGCGGCATCGACAAACCGGCCTACCCCGTGGAAGCGCTGGTGACACTCAAGTCATTCGACTTCCCCGACAATGTCACCGACCTGCGCAGCATCGCCTACCGTTCAATCGGGCAGGTCCGTGATGGGAAAATACCGGTAGAATACTTCCGCAACCTATCTGCTGAAAGCCAGCAGCCATGCCTCCCCAGTTCCTTCTCCCTTTTTCAGCGTAACTGAGTCAGGGAAAAAACACCGCCAGAGACGCCCTCTCTGGTTAACAAACGAATATACAAAAAAACGACCCCGGTTTTTTGCCGGAGCCGTTTTCATAATTTCAAATTCAGAGACCAGCCAGACTCATGAACCCAGAAGCTTGAGCATATTTCCCATCGAGGAATTAGCCTTCTGCAGCACAGAAATATTGACCTTCTGCATTATCTGGTTTGAGGTCATCTCGGTTATTGCCTCAGCCATATCTGCGCTGTTGATACCACTCTCGCTGGCCAGAATATTTTCGGCAGCGATCTCAAGCTGCGAGGTGGTTGCGGAAAGAGTATTTGACTGGTACGCGCCAATATCCGCACGCATTGAGCTGACGTCTTTAATCGCCTGATCGATCACCTTCATGGCAATGTCAGGATTTTCAGCAAGTGCCGCCGAGCCGCCTGAGAAAAGGTCGGCAAGGCTGTAATCCTTACCATCTACAGTTACCCGTCCCAGACTGTTCAATGACGCATCAGGCATTGAAAAATCCTGACGGTTCTGCGAGCCAGAACCCTCACCAAGCTGAAACTGGTTACCGCCAACGCTGGTATCAACCTCGCTTGAGCGGCGGGTATCGGCGTTGGTAACTTCATTCTGCGCATAATCAAGCTGCGCAACTGTGGTCACTGCCGAATCATACGCAGTCGAGTCCTGCCCGGCGTTAAAATTGAGTGTGCCAGAATAATCACCACTGTTGAATGTCACCTCAAGGCCGTTTCCGGTAACGTTCTCGCCATTGATGTTAACAGTGAGATCCTGCCCCGTATCGCTGACGCTTGACCCCGCTGCGGCAAAAGCGTCGCCGGCAGCCTGATTAACCGTAACACTCTGCGCGCTGCCGTAATCCTGACTCGTCAGGCGCAACTCGGAATTGTCATCAGTCGCATAAGCGGTTACGCCGGTACGGTCTGATGCCTGATTGATGGTATCAGCAACTTCCGAAATTGAGGTTCCGGCGGCAAATGAGAATGTCTCCGAGCCGTTGACGCCGGTAACAGTAAATTCCTGATCGGCGGCGAGAGTCTGTGAACCGGTACCGAAATCCGTCTCGACATAAGCTTTCTCGGCCTGATCTGCCGCGTTACCGCTGAAGGTCACATTAAGGCCAGACATATCACCGCTGGCGGCAGTCGTGATATTGCTGGTGTCCATATTAATGATATTACCCTGATCTGCACCGGTGAGCTGGGTATCGACACCGTTAGCGGTAATCGAGCTGCCAGCCGTCGTAAACGCGTCTCCGGTTGTCTGATCGACTGTAATTGCAGACGCCGCACCTTTATCCGCCGAAACAAGCTCAAGTGTCGTACCGTCTTCGCTGACATTGGCACTCACCCCGGTATCCGAGGCGTAGGTATTGATCGCGTCCGCCATTTCAGACAGGCTTTGTCCGGCAGTGAATGAAAAACTCTGCGTACCGTTTGCTCCAGTGATGTCAAACTGCTGATCGGCAGTCAGCTGGCCGCTGGCCTCGGTATAGCTCATGGTCGCGGCGCTCTGCTGGGTCTGCTCGGCAGAGGTTGTGTCGGTCTGGGTGTTGACGATACTTGAAGTACCGTTGAGCAGTGACTTGCTGCCGTAATTGGTTGTCGCGGAAATATTATTGATGGAATTGAGGATACCGTTAAGCTCGGACTGATCTGCAGCTACCTGAGAATTAGAGGTCACACCGGAATTAGCCGCGTGAACTGCAAGCTGCTTGGCCTGACTTAACATATCTGAAATCTGTGAAAGACCGCCTTCGGCAATACCAAGGACGTTATTGGCTTCCTGCGCGTTTCTGATTGCCTGATAAGAGCCGAGATACTGGCTGTGGAGCTGGGTGGAAATTATAAGACCCGCCGGATCGTCTGAGGCGGTATTGATCTTGTAGCCGCTTGAAAGCTGCTGCATAGCCTTACTGGTAAGGTTATTATATTTGTTTAAATTGTTGAGAATACTGCCACTGTTAAATATTGACATTGACATGATGTTCCCTCCTTAGAGACACCCGACAAGCCATCCATTGGCAAGTCAAACAAGGAGTTATAGCACAATTACATCCCCAGAGCGCTACGGCTCCCTGCAATATTCAATATACCCCATATCTACGAAATTGTCAAATATCAAAACATTTTACTCTGGACTTTTTATTATCGCCTGCTATCCTTGAAATCATGGCTCAAAGACCTGATTTTGCAGGTTTAACGGAGACCGGAATGAAAATTCTCGCTATCGAGCCTTATTATGGCGGCTCGCACAAGGCATTTCTCGACGGCTGGCAGAGCCGATCAGAGCATGACTGGACGCTTGTAACGCTACCTGCGTACAAGTGGAAGTGGCGGATGCGCCATTCGCCGCTTACCTGTGCGCGCTTGGTTCAAAAAATGGTGGCAGAGGGACAAAGCTGGGATATCCTCTTTGTCAGCGACATGATTAACCTCCCCGAGCTTTGCGGAATCCTCCCCGCGAAAGTCGCTAACCTCCCGCGCCTGATATACTTCCATGAAAACCAGCTGATGTACCCAGTGCGCAGCAGCTCCACTCGCGATTATCATTACGCCTACTCGAATTTTACCTCCTGCACCGCCGCCGACGCTGTCTGGTTTAACACCGCCTGGCACCGGGAAGTATTTCTGCACGGGCTTGACGCGTACCTGCGGCGGATGCCTGATTATAAACACGTTGACGAGCTTGATTCAATCCGCGAACGCTCGGAAGTCTTCCCGCAGGGGATAAACCCGCCCCCGCCGCGCCCGCCGCGAAATGACGGCCCGATGCGGCTGGTCTGGGCGGCGCGCTGGGAATATGACAAAAACCCCGGCGATTTCTACGGCGCTCTCACTCTGTTGCAGGAAAAAAACATCCCTTTTGAGATCAGCGTGATCGGCGAATCATTTAAAGATAAGCCGAAGGTCTTTGATCTGCTCAAGGATGAATTCAGTGAGGTCATCAATTACTGGGGCTTTCAGGAAACACGCGAAGATTATTACAGGGCTTTATCTGAAGCGGATATCTGCGTCAGTACCGCCCAGCATGAGTTTTTCGGTATCAGCCTGATGGAGGCGGCATCCTGCGGTACACTCCCCCTTGCGCCAGAGCGCCTCGCCTACCCGGAGGTCCTGCGCGGCAATGGTGATTTCCTTTATGACAACACCGCCAGAGCTTTATGCTCGCATTTGGCGGATTTATCCGGTAAAATAAATACTGGTAGCTGGAATGAACTGATGGCTCTGGCGCGGGAAATCTCAAAGCGCTATATCTGGGACACCCTTGTCCCGCGTCTTGACAAAGCAATCAGCGAAGTCCGGCATTCACAACAGGAGTGCTTTTAAATATCCATTACTTAACACTGCACATGAAAGGACGATTAATTTATGAAGACGCTTAAAAATTGTGTCCTGCATATCAGAGATGACGGTTCTGCCTATATTGATGTCTTACCGGAAAAAAGCTGCGGCGGCTGCAAGGGCTGCGGAATGTGTAATATCTTTGACGACGCGGTATACCAGCTGCCGGTTGAAAATACTGCCGGACATAAAGACAATGAAATGATCACAGCCGAGATAAACCTGCCAAGCCAGACCTTATCCGCGCTTCTGATCTTCGGCCAGCTTCTTCTCATAACCCTGGCTGGCGGCGCGGTCGGCAACTACTTTTTTGGTGACGCCGGACTTTTCGGCGGCGGCATTCTCGGAATAACTCTCGGTTTCACCCTGATCTATGTCCTGCAAAAAAGCGTACTCAACATCAAGGCCACTATTCTTGACGTCAGGAATTCCGCCCAGAAAGGTGATTCCTCCTGCTGCCACGACAAGAAAGATTCTGCCTGATAAATCCGCAGAAATATTTCCCACAAAAAAACACCCGCCAGCTGCGGGTGCTTTTTTATTTAGAGATTTTAATTCATTATCAACTTTTAATTTTTATCAGATACCGCTTCATCCTGCCCACCGCTCTCAGAATCTGCAACCAGCGCAGTATTGCAGTACGGGCAGACCCCCACCGTAACCGCAACCTCCGGCCGCTGCCCGGTAAATATCCGCTTATGACAATTGCCGCAGAGCAGATTTTTTCCCATAACAATTGTACCGAGTTTACGGGAAAAATATATCAGCGCGAGCAACCCCGCCACCCAGAGAATGCGGATAAAATTCGAGGTCACATCCTGATAGGACTGCCCCGTGTAGTTAAAATACAAAGACAGCACCCCAAGCCAGATCAGCACCGAGCCAAAGACCGTCAAAACCGCCATAATCTGCCAGCGCACATGCAGTTTTTTTATCTCTTCAAGTGATTCAAACATAATTAACTCCGATAAAAAAACCGGCCCACACGAGACCGGTTTATTAAAAACAAAGAATCCTTACCGGTCATTACTCAGCAGCAAGCTGCGCAGCAACCTCATCAGAGATGTCGAAGTTCGCATAAACGTTCTGCACGTCTTCATGTTCTTCAATCTTCTCGATAATATTCATGATCTTCTGGGCGTCCTCAAGGCCGACCTCTACGGAGTTCTCAGGAACAAGCTTCATTTCACCCTCACGGGTCTCAATGCCGGCCTTCTCAAAAGCTTCACCAACCGGAACAAATTCCGCAACGCCGGTAAATACCTCAAAGAAATCGCCGTGGTTGGCAATGTCCTCAGCCCCGGCCTCAAGGGCAATATCCATCAGAGTATCTTCATCAGTCTTTTCCCCGTCAATTACATACACGCCCTTGCGCTGGAACATGTACGCAACCGAGCCTTCCTTGCCGATCTTGGCTCCGGCCTTCTCCATCAGGTGGCGAACTTCCGGTCCGGTACGGTTGGTATTGTCAGTCAGACACTCGGCAATAATCGCCACACCCGCCGGGCCGTAACTTTCAAAGGTCATCGGAATATAACCATCACCGCTCTCTGTCGCCTTGACAATGGCGCGCTTGATATTGTCCTTTGGCATATTAGCCTGGCGACACTTTTCAAGGATAAGGCGCAGACGCGGGTTATCGTCAGGATTACCGCCGCCGCCTTCCAGAACCGCAATATAAACCAGCTTGGCAAGACGTGAGAAGACCTTACCCTTTTTTGCGTCATTGGCAGCTTTCTTATGCTTGATACCTGCCCAGTGTGAGTGACCAGCCATACTAACTCCTTAAATATCAAATAATTACATAATCAATAAATTCTATCCGCCGGGCAGAAACCGCAGAAGATGCAGACACAGGCAAATTGCCGTTCACTCCGCCCAAAAAATTGCGCCCCACCGGAAATTCCGGAATGGACGCACAGACCATTATCTTATTTTAGTCACCATTTTCAAGGGGTTTATAAGAAAATACGACATCCACTTCTGCGGGATTCTATTGCATACACCCAAGCAAAAAGATAGAATATGCCTATGAGCGAAAACAAGAACAGACCTTCAGTTAACCCCGGCACAGATGAGCCGCTTGAGTTGCTGCGCCTGATAATGCGCGGCCTGCCGTTACTCCTGGTAGTCGCCATACTTGTCACGCTGATGATTAAGCGCAATTCTCTCTTTCCCGAAAGCAGCTACCCCGACAACCCGCCACAGGTCAGCAGTATCGGTTTTGGCAAACCAGAACCGGTAAAACCTGAAAAGCCCGAAAAAGCTGTAACGCCAGTCAAACCCGCCACGCCGACTGAAACAGCCACGGTTAATTCCAATAACACCACTACTGCCGCAAATACCGCCACCAGCAACAAGCCGGCGGCAACGTCAACAACACTCCCCGCAAGCCCGGTAACCGCCGCCGCCAGCAGCACAAAGACAACGCCAGCCACAAGCACCACACCGGCAGCAACCAACTCCCCCGCGACAACCGGCACCGCCAGCGCAAACCCGGCCACACATAAAGATGACTGGTCCAAGAAAAAAATCACCGGCCCCATTGAAGGCGCTTACATTGTCGTATTTTTATCAAGAAGAATTGTCGCGCTCGTCAAGGACCAACAGTATGTCCGCGCCTATTACTACGCTAAAATACCCAGTGGCAGCGCCACCCCGAAGTCCGCCCGCAACGACAAACGCGCCCCGCAGGGAGATTATTTTATCGTCAAGCATGAGCTTCAGGGCAAGATCATGAACCTGATTATAAATTACCCCTCACCGGCAGACGCAGCAAAAGCTCTGGCCGCCAAAAGCATCACCGCCGCGCAGAGCAACCTGATTAATCAGGCCGCGCAGAATAAATCAATGCCGCCAATGACCACTCCTCTTGGTGGCCCCGTCAAAATCCGCGGCGCAGGCAGCGCCAATCAGGCAGACCCCTGGAGCAGCGGCAGTAATATCTCAATTGCCCCCGAGCAGCTTGAAGAACTCTGGCTTGCCACCAGAAAAGGCACGCCTGTACGCATTGTCAAATAGACGCAAGCGCCACCGACGCCAACGTAAATTCATCGCCCTTGCGAATCACCGAATAATGAAAAATTTCGCGGCAATCATTATGGATATAACGCTCAATTACGTCTATATCAGTCGGAATTATATCACTGCGCCCGGCTACGTCATCAAGACCGACCCAGAACAATTCACCTTCATGCCCTGAGACCTCCACACCGTCCCCAGCTTCAAGCAAGACCGGAAACATCATAAAATGTGCCTCAGCGTTTCCTTCATAGGAAATTATTTCAGTCGCGCACCCCCTCAATGAAACATGGCTAAAGCTCAAGCCTGTCTCCTCAGACGCTTCACGCTCCGCCGCAGCGACAATCTGTTCGCCGAATTCAATCTTGCCGCCCGGCAAGGCAAGGTAGCCCCGATAAGGTTTTTTCTCACGCCGCAGAAGCAGGATTTTATCATCCCGCACAACCGCGCACAAAACTATATTCAAAATTTTATCTGACATGAAAAATCTGGTTTGCTTATCAATAAATTAAATGCTTCTCAATCAACTTCCCGCGGCGAGATATCAAGCCCATGTAACGCCCGCAACCCATAATCAAGCGCGTCTTCAAGAATCTCCCGCTCCTCATCCTCAGCCTGCTCAATAAGACCGACAAGCTCCCTGGCAAAGAGACTCTCCGCACTCGCCGAGCGTCCATCCGCCCCTTCAAGCAACCCCTGCAGGTCATACCCAGGACGCAGGTGCGAAAAATTAACCGCACTCGCAAAATGCCACTCAGGGTCAATATCAATCTTCGGACTAAAGCCCGGCAGATAGGTCCCGCAGAAATTATACCGCGCCAGATCATACGCGCCTGCTCCACTCTCCTGATAGGCTTTAGCGGCTAGTTTTTTCATCTCCTCAGGCGTCGCGACATTATCACATACCACCGTTATCTCATAAGTCTTGCGACTGTCAAGCGAGTGCCGTTCAAGCTCAGTAGCGCCAGCCTTACTGATAACGCCGCTGATACAGCCAAGCCCGTCGCTGCCATTCTCTGCCGCAAACGGACGCCCACCATAAAGCCCGCGAATACTCCCTGGTCCGTCAACAATCTCGGAGTAGGTGTGATAATGCCCAAGCGCGGCGTAGCTGAAGCCCTGCGCCAGCAACTCGCCAGCCGTGAAAGGCAAGGTCAGTTTCTGTGATTCCTCAAAAGCAAACTGGGTACGTGAACCATGCAGAAGCAGGATTGAAATCTCCGCCGGATCGCGCGGGATACGTTTTGCCAGCCGATGCTCTGTTACCGGAACATTCGCACGAAACGCATGACCAGTCACAGCAACATCCACCCGCCCCGGAAGGTAGCGCGTGGCAAAATCCTCATCCTCAAAAATATAAACATTCTCCGGCCACTCGACAAGCCCGCGCCGCGTGCGCTGCTCGTTTGAGTAAGGACTGCCGGGGGAGGTGTAATCGTGATTACCCGGAGTTATAAAAACCGGCGGCAGCGCCGCGAAAACTCCGGCGACGTGATTGACCAGATCATTGTCGACACTCTCGCGGTCAAATAAATCGCCGGGAATCAGAACGATCCCGGCGTTTGTGGATTTTACAATTTCAGCAAGCTTGTCAATACTTGCGCGCAACTCGCTCTCGCGCTGCTTTTTCTTCTCAGGCGGCATCTTAAAACATCCCGGGTAAGAACGCCCCCCAAGATGAAGATCGGAAATCTGCACAAACCTTAACTCAGACAAATCCGTCTCCCGAAAAATTTAATTCTGCACCGCAAAAATATTCGACAAAATTTTTTAAATCTTGCTGGTCATCAAATCGCGCTTCTGAATAGCCTCTTCAGTTGATTCACGTGAGATACGTGTAGCGATAAGACCATCCTCTCCAGTAGCCAGAAGGTCGCTATGGCCGGTATCAAGCGCCTTGACAAGCTCGGCATACATGCCGTTAAAGCCAAGGTCATTGGTCTGCGGCAGCTCAAGGCGCTGCTCCTTGCCGTGGACAATCAGCGACTGCTCGCTGCGGTCATAGCGGATAACCCCGTCGGTACCGATAAGTTCGTAGATAAATTCACTGCGCGGCTCACTCACTGTGTGGCAGTAGGAAAAACTGATCTCGATCATGGTGTGCGCGCCGTTGGCGTGATCCATGTGCAACCAGGTATGGTCAGGCGCTTCGTACTCATCAACCCACGCGCCGAAACCTGAATAATTAACCACCTCAGAACCAAGCCACCAACGGGCAAGGTCAATCTGGTGTGTACCGCAGTCAACCATCGGGCCACCCTCAAACATACGGCCTTCGCGGCGGCGGTTAATGCCATATTCGCCAGTATCATCATCATTGCGGTACTTGCCGTGGCAGTTCCAGTTAAAAATCAGACGCATCGAACGAATCTCGCCGATTGTACCTTCCTGCAATACCCGGTAAATCTCCTGCGCAACCGGCGCAAAGCGGCAGACCAAGCCGACATAAAGATTAAGCCCTGCCTCTTCCATGACATTAATCATCTGGCGAGCTTCTTCTTCAGTCAGCGCAAGCGGCTTTTCGCACATTACATGCTTGCCGTATTTTGCCGCGCACTCACAGTTTTCTACATGGTAGGAAGCGGGAGAGGTGATGCTGACGATATCGATATCTGATTTCATGAACTCATCGACGTCAGTGAAACATTTTTCGGCCGGGAAGCCAAACTTTTCCTGAATCTTCTGGAGCTTTGCCGGAACCGGGTCAAAGATCGCCCCAAGCTCAATACCCTCAGTCTCCAAGATTGCCGGAATATGACGGAACGTCGCCACAATACCACAACCCATAATTCCTACTTTATGCATTTTCTCGCTACCTCCTTCAGAGTTAACGCTTACTCTTTTTACAGAGCAGGTATTCAATGCTGTCAACCAGAGCATGACAGCTTGCTTCTATAATATTCGCCGAGACACCAACCGTGCCCCAGTCATCCTTGCCGGCCTTGAACTGGGTAACAACCCGGACCTTCGCCTCTGTTCCGGCTTTGGCATTTACTATATGTACTTTATAGTCAACCAGCTCGAGTGTTTCAACCACCGGGAAGTCTTTTTCCAGTGCTTTTTTAAGCGCATTGTATAGGGCATCAACCGGGCCATGATCACCCTCCGCCACACAATGATGCAGTGATTTACCGACCGCCACCTTGACCGTAGCCTCGGAAACCGTCTCATTACCATACTTCACCTCGCTGATAACCCGGTATGAACGCAGTCCGAACTTCGGCGCATAATTCTTGCCCAGCCTGCTGATAAGCAGATTAAAACTGGCATTCGCCGCTTCAAAGGCATAGCCGTCATTCTCCAGCTCCATCAGGCGGGAAAGCACTTTTTTCATCAGCTCAGGATCGTTATCAATCTCTTTTATCGACTGCGCCTTGAGGTTGCTGCGGCCTGACAATTCAGAAACCAGAATGCGGCGCTCGTTACCAACGCTCTCTGGCGTGATATGTTCATACGTCCGCGCGTTTCTGGCAACCGCCGAGACATGGATACCGCCCTTGTGCGCAAACGCACTTTTGCCGACAAAGGGCTGGTTGTCCTTTGGCTCCATGTTGGCAGTCTCATAGATAAAACGACTCATTTCGGTAAGCTGACGCAGCTTTTTCACACCAACGCACTGCCGCCCCATCTTCATTTCAAGAATCGGCATTATCTGCGTAAGGTCAGCATTACCCGCACGCTCGCCAAGGCCATTCATCGTTCCCTGCACCTGCGCCGCACCAGCACCAACCGCAACCACAGAATTAGCCGTCGCCATCCCGCTGTCATTGTGGCAGTGGATGCCGACTGTCGCACCAGAGAATTTATCCGCAACTATTTTAGTTACCATCTCAACATAGGAAGGCAGGCTGCCGCCGTTAGTATCACAAAGCACTACCGCTTTCGCCCCGCCATTAAACGCCGCCTCAAGAGCCTTCAGCGCATACTCAGGATTCTCGGAATAACCATCAAAGAAATGCTCCGCGTCAAAGAAGACCTCATCAACCTTCTTGCAGAGGAATTTAACTGACGACTCAATCATCTGCAGATTAACATCAAGCCCAACCCGCAGCGCCTCACGCACATGCAGATCCCAGGACTTGCCGAAGATCGTCACCACCGGAACTTTTGCCGCGACCAGCTTCTTGAGGTTTGGGTCAGTTGCCGGAGTATTCTTGGCGTGACGGGTTGAACCAAAAGCCGCGACTCTGGTATTCTTGAGCCTTAGCTTCTGCGCCTGCAGGAAGAAGTCCATGTCCTTGGGGTTTGAGCCAGGCCAGCCGCCTTCAATATAATCTACGCCGAACTTGTCAAGTTCTAGAGCAATGGCAATTTTATCCTGCAGGGAAAAACTGATGCCTTCACCCTGAGTGCCATCGCGTAAAGTCGTATCGTAGATTTTTATTTTCTTGCTTGCAGCCATTAACCATCCCTTTAAAAAATGTTGTTAAAGTACTATAAGCCATTATCCGCAAATCAAAACGCAAATAAAGACTTACCTCATATTTTTTTAACAATTACACGTCAATTTACTCATACCCCAATAATCGAAATATCAAGAACTACGAGAATAAAATGCCTGCCAAAACGCTTTACTACCTGACTTTAGGCCAATTATCGCGTTTTCGCCGATTTTATGTATTATTACAGAACAAATCCAAGCTACCAAATAAGCAACCAAACCATTAAATCAGCCACCTGAAAGCAAATTTACCCGAATAAAACATCCTGCATTGAGTACATTCCCGGCTCTTTACCGGCCAGCCAGCCAGCCGCACGAAGCGCACCGGCAGCAAAAACGTCACGAGTCTGTGCACGGTGCGAAAGCTCAACAATCTCAAACTCACTGCCAAAATGCGCAGTATGGTCGCCAACCACCGAACCCATGCGGATTGCGTGCATACCGATTTCCTTTTTCGTGCGCGCACCCGGACGGCCACTGCGGCCATGCACGAGATCCTTGTCCATGTCACGATTAGTCGAATCACAGATACTCTGCGCAATAGCCAGGGCCGTGCCACTTGGCGCGTCAACCTTCTTATTATGATGCGCTTCTGTAATCTCTATGTCAAAATCCTCCCCCAGAGCCTTTGCAACTTCGCCCGCAACTTTAACCAGCAGGTTCACCCCAAGCGAATAATTAGCCGCATGAATGACCGGAACCTTCTTTGCCGCCTCAGCAACTGCAGCAAGCTGCTCCTTATCCATACCGGTAGTACCGATAACGAGGGCCACGCCTTTTTCCGCCGCTTCTTTTACCCGCGCAACCGTACCTTCAGGGGTGGAGAAATCAATCATCGCATCCACCGCGCACTCAAGCCCGGGGGTGAATTTTACCTCGCCGCCATTCTTGACCTCAGGCTCAATTTCAGAGACCGCCCTGCCATTAAGCGGACAACCGTCATATTCAAGCGCAGCCGCCAAATCAAGCCCGGCATCAGCAGAGCAAAGCGCCATCAACCGCCGCCCCATCCGGCCACCAGCCCCGTTAATTGCAATCTTGACACCCATTATAATTTCCTTTCCTGCATCAAACCGGAATAAGCCTTTTAAGCCTCACCCCAAGCCACGCATCCAAATTTATCAAACAAACCAGATCATCAAGCAGCCGCCCCGATAAAATCCGACACAACAACCAAGACGCCGCGATAAAAACCATTTTTCAATCTAAAACTTCAGCATATACATCAACCAGAGCACGCCAACCACCAATAACGCATAAATATAATAATGCTTTTTGCTGCGGTACTCAGCATTCTCTGCAATAAACTCATCCACAGACTTATTTCCAGCCAACCGCGCAATTCCCTTCTGTTGCTCCTGCAGCCTGTATTTATAACCAATACTCTGCCATAGCTTATAATACTTCAACGCAAATTTTTCACCCGCAAGGTTCTCATCAGAAGAAGAGTCTTTCTTTCTGGCACGAATCAAATTAGCCAGCGGCATATAACAAAAACCCCAAAACCACAAAAAACTAGAAACATATAATAGAAAAAGACCGGCCGCTCCGTCAAAAAAATAATACTCAAAAAAACGGTCAATCGGTTTCTGAAAATGCCTAAAACCATATACAAAGCCAATAATTAATATCGCTGCTACGATAATAAACAAAATCATAGCAACAGGGGTTGCATATCTTTTCTCAATAGAGTTCAGCATCGTCAAAGCCTGCGGGATATCTTCTTTATCAACCACTTCCGGCTCATACTGCCTACATAGCCAAAAATACTTTAAGCCATAAATACAAGTTTCAGAATCAGAGCAAGGCTCAAACTCACCCCTACTGCGTTCAACCGATTTAAACCGGCGAAAAACAACTATAAAAACTGCCGGAATCACCAGCGCAAGCAGAACTATCAACAGATGCTCAAACCTAAACAATCCATACCACAGACCATATTTCTCAAGATAATCGTAAAAGCCACTTGCGCCGTAAAAATTCTTCACCAAATAAAACAAGCCGCAACCAACAGCCGCAATTATTCCGCCAATATTTGCTGTATTCTTTTTTGCAAGCCTATTCTCAAGCTTATAAAAATACTGGCGCTCCATTTCCGTACCGCCGCTGCGCTCAAGAAGCTTCTCAATCTTATCAGCGCTTTTAGCATCAAGCCCCGCAAAGGCATAAAGCCCGACACAACCACCTTCCTGCTCCGCCACTATCACCCCTCCCAGAAAAACTTACCCGGCGCTGGCAAAGAATATCATCAGCGCCGGCGGTTTATCTTTGCGCTACTGTTTCTAGTTTTTTGCGGCCTTGGCGCGGATTGCATCAATGATCTGCCCAAGATCATTGGCAACCGGAACCGGCTTGTTGGCGTACTCCGAAGTACTGATGCCGTACTGGCCGTAATCAGCCTTGAGGTCTTCTTCGCTGTAACTGTGGTAGGCAACTGTCGCGTGCGGGTCCTTGAGCTGGTGGCCGGTAAGGATACACGCTACTGTCGCGTCGCGGTCGATGATCCCTTCTTCAACCAGCGCCTTGGTACCTGCGACACTGGCCGCACTGGCCGGCTCGCAACCAAGCCCTTCACGCGCAATCCAGGCCTTGGCGTCGATAATCTGCTGGTCGCTGACAGCCCGAACCACACCCTCAGTCTTCTCGATTGCCCGCAGACATTTCTTGAGGTTTACGGGGCGGTTGATCTCAATTGCGCTGGCGATAGTATTGGCGCGCTCATTTCTCTCATCAAGCCCGCGGTAGTATGCACCAATCATCGCGTCATCAACAGTGCCGCCATTCCACTTCAGTCCGCTCCTGACCAGATTGTTCAGAGTCGGCGCACCTTCAGAATTGATAACCGCAATGCGCGGCATCTTGGCGATCAGGCCAAGATCATACAATTCGTAAAACGCCTTGCCGAAGGCTGAGCTGTTACCGAGATTACCACCCGGGACAACAATCCAGTCCGGGATATTCCAGTCAAAACCTTCAAGCACGCGGTACATGATCGTCTTCTGACCCTCAAGGCGGAAGGGGTTAACAGAATTCACCAGATAAATCCCCTCACTCTTGCAGACTTCCTGCACCCGCGCCATCGCATCGTCAAAGTCACCCTTGATAAGCAGGGTCATCGCGCCGTAATCAAGCGCCTGTGAGAGCTTGCCGTATGCGACCTTGCCGTCACCGATAAAGATAATACCAGCCATCCCGGTATTGGCCGCAAACGCCGCCATACTCGCAGAGGTGTTACCGGTACTCGCACACGCCACAACCTTCGCCCCGACCATCTTGGCGTGGGTGAAAGCGCCGGCCATGCCGTTATCCTTGAATGAACCGGAAGGGTTAAGCCCCTCATACTGCAGATGCAGATTCTTCAGACCCACGTAATCAGCAACCCGCGGCGCAGGACGGAGCTGCGTATGCCCCTCACCAATAGTCGCGCGCTTCCCCTCAGAGGCAAACGGCATCATCTGCCCAAAACGCCAAACCCCGCTCACCCGGCAGAAACCGCCAGAGGGCTTGGTGAAAGCGCCAAGATCCGCCGCTTTTGCCGGCAGCTCAACCTTGTCCCAATCATAAGTTACATCCAATAATTCACCGCATTTGGGACATGCCGGCAGGATCTCCTCAATACCAAAGGTCGCCCCGCAAACAGGATTGATACACTTCTGATATGCCACCTCCATTTAACCACTCCAATCATGCAAAATATGTATTATAAAAAGTTACTTTTTCACTCTCTCAAAAATTAGCATGCCTATACATTAAATAGGCAAGAGAAAGCTATTGTAGCGCTAGGGCTCAGACAGTCAAGGCGGTTCTGGGCTGCAAATAAAGATTAAACAGGCGTAAATTCGCCAATAAGCCATGACAGAATGACGTCTATTTCATATAACGTCAACCGGTTCAGACATTTCAACCCGCCCTCCGACCGGCACAAGACCATAAGCCTACAGAATGCTTACCGAAACCGCCACCAGCCAGAAAAAGCCGACCGGCCAAAATCTTAAAATTGTAAATTCAACTTTTAAACTTTAAATTACAGTATATAAACCTTATCAATATTAACTTTTTATGCTATTTTAAGAATATTTTGAACTTATATTTTTTCGTCTGAAATATCATTAATATCACCAGATATTTTTAACCTGCAGCAACTTAATTTATAATTTTATCAAAATATGATTTTAACTTTAATACGTTAAATTACAGCATAAAATCATTATACTATTTTTTAAAAACAAAATAAAACAATCAACAAAAAAATAAACTGGGCAAAGCATCAAACAACATAAATGGCGATACAAGAAACCATATCAATAATATTTACCGGCAATACGATAATTATCACCATTTCAATCTATTTAAAACACCAATATTTTAGTATTTTTTTGTAGCAAATCGTGGTAAAACTTGTTTACAGAGGGGATACCTGCCACACCTTAACTTTGAACCAAAAGTTACTTTTTATAATCAACACTCCACCACAAGACAAATTACCCATTTATCCCGTTTCTCCACAAGGCTCGACACAAGAAAAAATATCCGCATAACCAACTATCTGATAACCAGTTAAAACCATAATCCGCGACCATGGCTGAATAAAGTAACTTTTATATTACAAATCAGGAAAAATAATTACTCAAATTACACAGAATAAAATATTTTTACACTCATTTCTTTGCTATTGACATATACTTGTATTGTGATAAATATATATCAGAAATTGCTAATATTTTTACAGCTTAAGATTAAGTCGAAAAACGCTAAATGATTGAAGTAGATATACAAAAAGTTATTGATGAGAACTCTGTTGCTGTCTGGTTTCAGCCGATAATTTCTGTCCAGCGCCAGTCAATTCAGATTATTGAGGCACTTGCGAGAGGCATTGACCCTTCAAGCGGTGAAATAATTTACCCCAAAGAGCTTTTTGCTGCAGCAGAAGAAGCCGGTTGCCGCGGCAAACTCGAGCGCCTCTGTCTTGAGAACACCCTGCGCAATTTCAGCAAGCTGCAACAGAAAATGCCGAAAATGATTCTTTCAATCAATATCGGCAACCCGCTCATACACTATATGGATTGCGCTGACTGGCTGCCCAAGCTTACCGAGTCATATAATATTAACCCCAACCGGATCATTCTTGAAGTGCTGGAATCGGCGATTGCCGAGGTCGACACTTACCGGCAGTTCCTCCAGCATAACCGCGAAAAAGGTTTTCTGCTGGCGCTTGACGATGTCGGTTCACAGTATTCAGGGCTTATCAGAATGTCTGAAATCAAGCCCGACCTTATCAAGATTGACCGCAAGTTGATCTCGGGCCTGCACAAGGAAAAGTGGCGGATGGAGGTTGTCCGCGCGCTGACCGGGCTTGCCCACCGTACCGGCGCGCTGGTCGTTGCCGAAGGCGTTGAGGAAATTGAAGAGGCGCTGGAATGTCTGGCGCTGGATGTCGATTTCCAGCAGGGCTTCCTCTATTCCCGGGCGCATTCATTTGAATCAGGCACAGACCCCAACTGCCAGAAAGCGTATGAACTGATTGCCAACAAATTCCGCAGCCACTCGGATGAAATCCTGCGCAGGCGGCATATGCACCTCTCGAAAAACTCCATCAGTGTCGATGAGATCAGGGAAGTCCTTGAGAAGGTCTCATACGCGGATATGGAGGCGGCGCTCTACTGGCTGACCGAAAAATACCAGAATCTGCAGTTTATTTATCTGCTCAATGAAAACGGCATCACTATCACCGACACCGTTGGGCGCACCGAACAACTTACCGAGCAGAAGCGTTATATCTTCCATCCGGCCAAAAAAGGTGAAAATCTTTCGCTCAAAGAATACTACCTCTGGCTAAAGTCCGGAAACGACTCATATGTCTCAGATGCCTATATTTCATCAGCCACCGGAGCGGAATGTATTACCCATTCTTGCCGTTTTCGCAGTGCCGATGGCTTGAGCTGCATCTGTTGTCTTGACGTCAGTCTTGAAGAAATCAAGAGCGAATTCTCATTTATCGATTGAGATCCTTTGACTTTAATATCCGAACTGATATACTGTTTTAAACTGATATTTCGGGCAGAAATACAGCAAGTTCAATATTGGCAAGCGTAAGGATCAAGCCATGGCGGATTCACCTATACCTGATCTTATCTCAGGCGGGATCATGCTATCATACCGTTGCAACAATGCCTGCAGGCATTGCCTTTACCGTTGTTCCCCCAAACACGAAAACCGCTGGATGAGCGACGCAACTATGGATAAGGTTTTCTCCTCGATGTCGTCCGAGCAGCAGCTGCGCGGTGTGCATCTAGCCGGCGGGGAAGCGACGCTGAATATGCCGGTACTGAAAAAAGCTCTTAAATATGCGCAAAAACACAACGTCCCGGTTGATTATCTGGAGACCAACTGCGGCTGGTGCGATAGTTTCGAGACGGGACTCAACACCTTCACGGAACTCAAGGACGCTGGGCTTGAAGCGGTTCTTATCAGCGCTTCACTTTTCCATAACGAGTTTATTCCCTTCTGCCGCACCCGCGACGGGATCGAAGCGGCGCTGCATGTCTTTGAGGGCAGGGTAATTATCTGGACACAGGAAATTTTTTCGCAACTCTCGCGCCTTGACCACAACCGCACGCATACGCTGCCGGAATCAATGAAAATACTCGACCTTGACTATAACGGTGTCTGGAAGATGCACTCCTATCTGACCCCGGCCGGGCGCGCAGCCGAGACCCTTACTGAAGGACTGCGAAAATATCCGGCGGAAAATTTCCGGGGCGATAACTGCCGCTCGTGCCTTGGCTCAACCGGGCATTTTCATATCGACCCCCACGGCAACCTCTATACCGGACACTGCCCGGGGCTGAGTATCGCCAATGTCAATGAAGACCTGCACCCATCGGTGCAAAACATGTATAAGCACAAATTATACCGTATTTTGCAGGAGAAAGGCCCTGTGGGGCTGCAGGAAATCTGCCCAGAATTCCGCGCGGACAAAAACGGCTATATCCATAAATGCCACCTCTGCCTGGAGCTGCGCAAGGAGCTGTTCAGGCTGAATAAATACGCAGAACTGACCCCGCCGGAGTACTATCTCTAAGTCCCGGGGACAGTCTGTATCTTAAAGGTAAAACCCGGTCGGAAAGAATGCTCCGGCGTCGGGGATAATAACAGCTATTTCCGTTGTAAGTTGATTCTACAAATCCCCTTGCAAATTCATGATTATACCTTATTATATTAAAGCGTAGCGGCAAGTCGTCAACTGATGTTGCCGGCACGCTTTAGCGATGTTTTACGCATCACTGCTTTGAGGGCGTTCTCAATTATTGTGGGTTCGCTCGGTTTTTGTTGTTTGATGACTGTTTGCACAGAGGCTTACCGTCATTGAATTATCATGACGGAGAATAATATGAAAAAGATTAAGGGCGACAAGGAAAAAGCCAGTTATTCAATTGGTGTCAACTGTGCGATGTATCTGGCGCGCGACATGAGCATTGGTGCGATCATCAAAGATCTGGATGTCAATGTGATGCTTGAGGGAATCAAGGACTCACTTCTCCAGAACGAGCCTAAAATTACCCACGAAGAGATGCACGAAGCGATCACCAAATTCCGTGAAAAAGCCAACAAGGCAGCGGCCAAGGCCTCAGAAGCCAAGGAAAAGGAAGGGCGCAAGTTCCTTGAGGATAACGCCAAGAAAGATGGCGTCAAGGTTCTTGAGAGCGGCCTGCAGTATATCGTCACCGCTGACGGTGAGGGTGAGAGTCCGAAAATTGATGACAATGTTGTCGTCCACTACCGCGGCACACTCATCGACGGCACCGAGTTTGACAGCTCCTACTCACGCGGCGAACCGACAACCTTCAAGCCGAATCAGGTTATCCCCGGCTGGACTGAAGCGCTGATGATGATGAAGCCGGGCAGCGAATGGAAGGTCTTCCTCCCGCCGGAAATTGCTTACGGCGAACGCGGCGCTCCTCCATCAATCGGGCCGAACGAAACACTGGTCTTTGACATCAAGCTTGAAGCGATTAAATAAACAAGCCGGTTGTCTGAAGAATTAAATCAGGCTTTTTAAGCTTTTACAATTATAAATAATAAGAATAAGATCTGACTGCGTGCAGCGTTTTGAAGTTGCATGCGGTTTGCAGCGGAGATAAGTTACATGGGAGTTGGAGTAGGTATTGTCGGTCTGCCTAATGTTGGCAAGTCCACCCTCTTTAATGCGCTGACCAGGCAAAGCGCGGCGGAAGCGGCTAATTACCCTTTCTGCACAATCGAACCGAACAAGGCGATTGTTCCCGTGCCTGACCCGAGGCTTGATAAACTCACAGCTATCGTAGGCCCGCGCAAGACCATCTGCGCAACAGTTGACTTTGTTGACATTGCCGGACTTGTAAAGGGTGCAAGCAAGGGTGAAGGTCTCGGAAACCAGTTTCTTGGAAACATCCGTGAGACTCAGGCGATCCTGCACGTAGTGCGCTGCTTTGACGATGACGACGTTATCCACGTTGACGGCTCGATTGACCCGATCCGCGACATTGAGGTTATCGAGCTTGAGCTGATTATCGCCGACAGCCAGCAGATTGAAAAGAAACTCGACACCCTCGCCAAGCGCGCACGTTCTGACAAGGCAATGAAACCGGCCTATGACATCGCAGAAGCCCTCAAGAAGCATCTTGATTCAGGTATGCCTGCCTTCAATTTTGAGGACAAGGATAAGGACGCGGCGATTGGACTATATAATGAAATGCGTTTTCTGACGGCCAAGCCGGTTATCTACTGCGCGAATGTTGATGAAAGCGGGATGCTTGAGGATAACGGGTACGTCAAAAAGGTTCGCGCCTATGCCGAGGAACGCGGAAGTGACATCATCAAGATCTGCGCTAAGATGGAAGAGGATATGATCGGGCTTGAGGACGAGGAACGCTCGGAGTTTCTCAAGGAATACGGCGTTGAAGAGAGCGGCCTTGACAAGGTTATCCATACCGGCTACCACACACTCGGCCTTATCAGCTACTTCACCGCCGGCGAGAAGGAAGTTCGCGCCTGGACGATCCACCGTGGCTGGAAAGCGCCGCAGGCAGCGAGCGTGATCCATACTGATTTCGAGAAGGGCTTTATCCGCGCTGAGGTCATCGGCTTTAACGACTTCATCAACAACAACGGCGAGCAGGGCGCGAAGGCTGCGGGACAGATGCGTGTTGAGGGCAAGGAATATGTTGTTGAGAATGGCGACGTGATGCACTTCCGCTTTAACGTCTAAGGGGTATAATTGTAGCGGGCGATTTTATGGCTCGGTCGGTCTGCGGGTTGAATGAATACTGTGGAGAAAAGCATTATGAGTTTACGGGCGACACTTCTGATTATCGGATTATTTCTCACCTCACTCCTCTGTGCGGGAGAGAAGTACGTATCGCTGACCACTCTTGATGAATACCCGCCACTCTGCTTTGCCAAACCCACCGGCGAGAATAAACCGCGCGAAATCATCACCCCCGGAAATGATTCAAAATACCTGCAGGGTTATGCGTGGGACGTGGTGCGTGAAGCCTTCCAGACACGCCAGTATACAATCATCCTGACTGTCCTGCCATGGAACCGGGCTGAAACAGCGGCAAAGTTAAGCGGCGCAAACCGGGCGCTGGCTGAACGGCCGGCCAATGAAAAGAGCAGCATAGTCGTCAATTTCGGCTTTCAAGGCGTCAATCTTCTTTCAAGTCAGGAAGAGGCAAAGATCGACAATTCATATTATCGCGCCGACCTTCTGTTTCCGACCGTCAAAACCAGCGAGCGCGAGAAGATCTTCGCCTTTTCGCCAACCCCCATTGACCGCATCAACACAACCCTCTATGTCCTCAACTCCTCAGGCTTCAAGCTCAACGGCCTTGAGTCCCTTAAAGGCAAACGCATCGGTATAATGAAAGGCTGGAATTACGGCAGCTTTCTTTCCGAGCTGAACCAAGTCCCCGAAGTGCGCAAGCTTGAATTCATCGATATGGAAACAGGTTTCCGCCTGCTGCGCAACCGCCGCATCGACATACTTGCAGGTTACTCGATAACCTTTGACCGGGAACTGCGCCGCATCCGCTGGGAGAACGCTTTCACCAAATACCGTTCGCAGAACTATCTTGAAGAATTTGTCTGCGGGGTCAGAAACAACTCGCGCACCGAAGAACTTCTGCGTGAATTTGAACTCGGCCTACAGACACTCAGGGACAACGGCACACTCACCCGCCTGCAGAAAAAATGGCAGCTGCCAAATGATGTCGCGGCCGCCGGTAAATAAACCAAAGATCAGAAGAGGCTTCTTTTGAGTCTATAAGTGTGAAAACCGAATATGGATATCGCCAAAGTATTTGAAATAATCTCGACGCTGCGCCATCCTGAGACCGGATGCCCATGGGATCGTGAACAGCGCTTGTCTGATCTGATTAAGCCGCTGCGCTCTGAAGTTGAGGAGCTGGCCAAGGCGCTTGAGAATAATGACCGCGAGCATATCCGCGAGGAACTTGGGGATGTTTTCTTCAATGTCTGCCAGATCATGGCGGTCGCCGAAGAAGACGGACTGTTCAATCCCAACGAACCGGTCGAGGAAGTACTTGCGAAGATGATCCGCCGCCATCCGCATGTCTTTGGCGAGGAAAAAGCCCGTGACGCGGAACACGCGGCAGAAATCTACAAACAGGCCAAAGCCGGGGAGAAGAAATAATGGACGTTCCGGCAAGCACATTACTGGTTATGATCTTCGCAGTTCTTGCGGTGGTTGTTTTTGTTATCAGGGCCATTCTCCGCCTTGGCAAGGGCAGCGCCGACAAGACCTCCGGCAAAACCGGCAGCCCCAAAAAACTGACTAAAGAAGAAAAAATCGAAAAAGATCAGGCGCTTGAAAATTTCAAGAAAATCCATTCCGCCGCGCGCGATAACCGAAAAAAAATCGCCAAGGAAATCGAGTCCGACCCGCAAAAGGCTACCCAGGCTCTGCGTTCAATGATGAAGAGATAAACCCACTATTCCCGGCGCAAAATCTAATAATTTTTAATAACTGCTGAAATTGCCGATAAAGATCGCCCGCGGCAAACCGATCAACCCCGCTGGCAACTGCAACCGGAAACCTGACCTGCCCCGCCTTGACCAACAAGCTTGCAGGGGCTACAATTGCACTGCTTTCGTTTGAGCGATTATTAATATTTCAAAACCTCCGGCGGCTTTCCGAGAATGGTTAGCCTGCAGCATAAGGACAATACATGAGCGCTAATTCACTGGAAAAAATCGACAAACAACTTGAGGAACTAAATCCCGATTCACTGCGCTACAAAATCCTCGTATCGCTGCGCAAGTTCCGCTCTTCCTGGGTTGAGCTTGGCAGACTGCTTACTGATGTCGCCTATGGCGGCGACTATAAAGAGTGGGGCTATGACGACTTTGAGATTTACTGCGCGCGCGAGCTTGGCCTGAAAAAGCCAACAGTCAAGAAACTGATGGTCAGCTATAATTATATGAAAAGCTACGAGCCAAACCGCCTCTCCCCGCAGGAAGAAAACCAGCAGGTAGGCTATGATGTGCCGGATTATCAGACCGTTGAACTTCTTAAAAAAGCGCGCGACCGTGATGACCTGCCTGATGACGAGAAGGAAAAACTCCACCGTATGGCCTTTGATACCGGCAGCGACGAAACAGCTCTGCGCAAGGAAATCCGCGATCATCTACGCCCGGTCAATGATGATGAAATTGATGCGGCCAACTTTTCACGCCGCCGCGAGATTGAATCCATCCTCCGTACCGCCCGCGCCCTACGCCAGAAACTGGCAGCGACCAACGCCGTGCCTGAAGGTGTTAAAGAGCGCATCGAAAACGCACTAATGGAACTCGAAGCTCTGGACTAATCCGAACCTAACCGGCTGCGTTACAAAAAAAGCAAAAAACAAAAGACCTGCCATGCGAATAAGCCGGCAGGTCTTTTTTACATTCTCACCGCAGTAATTTTTATAACCCGGAAATTCCGGAATTCAGGCAGGGTCAATCTTTTTTGTCGTCATCATCCTT
>QKCJ01000052.1 GCA_003245715.1 bacterium | reverse complement strand
ACTAATATTGTTTGTGCAGATTCACCTCTTCCCGGAATAATTGAATACAGTCAGCAAGTTGTCATGTTATGCTCAAGTAACGATGAAGCGAAAAATGTTTCATTGACCCCACTAAGCCTGCCCAATAACGCAAAGATTGCTTTTTCAGCAAGATGGGATGATTCTAACCTGCAACATTTGACAACCCACAAAGTAATGACAAAAAATGGAATTAAGGGAACGTTTTATCTTAATGCCTGGACCAACCAGAAATATGGTTCAGAGTTCTGCGAAAAGTTATTGAAAGGCGGTAGTTCGCTTGGCGCGCACACAGCGTCACATCCATTTTTACCCTCGATAAATGCCAATCAGCAGTTCTTTGAAATTATGTCTGTCAAAGTCAAAGTTGAGAGCGACAGCAACTCTCTGGTCTCGACAATGGTATTGCCTTTCTGCCAGTATGGCAACAGTAATGACGAGCAAATCCAACTCGATGTTGGACAGTCAATGATGAATTCCGGCTACATCGGTTCGCCCGAATTATATTACGGACGCTACCCAAAACTTATTGGTTATCCATCAGGAACGCTGGCAGAATCTGCTTTAATCAGACCTGGCGACAGAAGTGTAGATGAAAAAAAGTTTAATGATACATTGGAACAATATCTTAACACCAAAGGCAAGCTCGACAAAAATCCGTCTGTCTCTGTCGGCATACATTCCTGGCACAGCAAAGATGGCATCAAGACACTGGATAAACTTCTTGCACAAAGTTCGCAGCATAAGGATTGGTGGTATTGCAATCAAAATGAGTATGCAGCATATCGCTTTGAAGTAAACAACATTAAAATTGCGAAAAAAGTGTCAGGCAGTAGCGCAACTTTTACGATAACCAGATTTACCCCGGAATCTTTGGGTGCTAATGTTGATATATATTTTAATATCAACAATATCACAAAAACACCGACACTTAAAAGTCCTCAGAATGCCAAAATTGACAATGGCATGCTAGTGCTTCCTCACGCCTCAGACAAAAAAATACCTGCGATAATTGCGGTTGCATCCAAAGATAATACATCAACGAAAACGCCGAATATAAAATGCTTTTTCACAGTCAGCGATACAATCAAACCTGAGATCAAATTAATCAATAATAACAAATTACCGATGACGGATGTCGTGCTTACCCTTCGCTCCGGCGCCGGCTTTAACCCCGGGGTAATTGTCGAAAAATTTGACTCGATAAACGCCCAAAGCACCTATACTCACAACTGGAAACTCACACACTCCGATTCAACACGCTATAATATAGGCAGACCTTACCATGTAATTCAGATTGACTACACCCTTGATGGCAAGCGTTACCGTCTATATTCGGAATACAGGGAGACAAAAGTTCTGGCCGAGGCAAAAATACCGGGAACCTGTGCACAAGTATTTGTTGATCCGACCGACAATCTGAAGTTGGATGATATTTCAAAAATAAACAGCTCTTTGAAGAAACCGGATTTAATAAAGCTTAAACTTAAAGAAGCTTATTTTCCTTCAGAAAATTCAATTATTTTCTTCACGCCAAAGGATGAAAAAGGAATTAAAAAAGATCCGAGAATAATTTTCATTCTTGATTTCATTCCGGTCAAAGAAGAAAAAATATTACTAAAAACGAGTGCGCAGGAGATGTATTTAAACGGCAATAAAATTACTCAGGACAAATCGAAACAATGGATACTCCCGGCAACTACCGGAAAAAACCGTCTGGTGTTCACAACCACAACAAAACGGATTGGAAGCTGGGATATCGCTTATTTATTCACTAAGGGAGTCAAAATAAGGGAATATCTTAAAGCGGAATAACGCATAAGCCTAATTAAGGAATTGAAGGTCTGCTATCCTGAAAATCAACACTTTCAGAGATGAATTGCGCCAAGCGGCTTGATTGTTTACCATCTTCTGGCGGCAATGCTCAGCTCGGAAACAATACCCTGATAATATTCATCTGACAGTTGTTCCTGATACCGTCCATTCAATTCAGCTGGAGACAGGAATTTTGTCGGAATAGCAATATGGGATATTTTATTTTGCGGCTTTTCAATCATCTCGATTATCCGCTTAACCTGTAAGGCAACCAGCTCCTGAAAATTATTGACAATTGCTCCCAAAACTTTAGGATGCTCAAAATAATCACTTGGTAATGAATATGGAAAAATGATATAGGGAAGGTCTTTCTCTTCCCTCAGATCATTCAAAAAATCCATCGCCAGAACACTGCTTCCAAATTCCAGAACCTCCGCATTTTCAGCTTTAACCGCTTCAAGAAGCTCACGGTTTGTTTTAAAATTTCTCCGGGGCTGACAACACAATTCAACACCACAAGAACCTTTAAAGGATTTCTTATCACAAAGAAATGTGGAAAATAATTTCTTGAATCCGCGCTCCTTCATCAGCGAACATACTTCATTTATCGGCTCTGTTTCATCCAAAAGAATCGTATTCAACTCAGGATGGGGGTAATGTGTAATCAGAAGCGGGTAATTCGTTAAAAATGGCGGCACTGGCTCCCGGGAATCAATATGAAGACTGTATAAAATCCCGTCTGTCTGCCTGTTATACAGATTATTAAGACACTTTCGCTCATTTTCTTTGTCAAACCGGGTAACGGAAATGAGAAGTTGATAGCCGTATTTCTCAACCTCATGCATCAGGGCCTCAGCATAGAAACTCGAATAAACACTGTAAATTCTGCCTATCACCAGCCCAATGGTCTTGCTCTTGCCTTTACGCAGTGACAGCGCGGTAGCCGATGGGCGGTAATTCATCTCCCGAACAGCCTCATCTATTCTCTTTTTTGTCTCGTCTGCAATTCTCTCGGAAAGCGGATGCTTGTTCAAATGCATGGAAACCAGAGATGTAGACACCCCCACCCTTTTTGCAATATCCTTAATTGTAGTACGCATTTTATATTTAGCCTATTCAAACAATTACAGGTTGAAACGATTCAACGATCAGCTTATCATATTACTAATTCCCAGTCAAGTTACACAACGATAATAATTGCTGTCATTACTGAATTGAATTTACAAATTTATTTATTCTCTTGTGGCTGACGCGTTTTATCGACAATATATTTGTTCTTTTCAGAGTCAAAGAATAGATGTGCTTTGTTTTCTTTATACCATTTGCGGTAATCGTCACCAGTGCCGGCAACTTCGGTAAGGCGATATAGTCCAGAGGCTGTAATTTCGTCAAAATAACGAGAACCATCTGCGCTTTTCCCCATCATGTTTATCATATCTTCCAGCGCCTGAGATACACCATACTGCGCTGCAATTGGAGCGAATGAGTAACGATCAAAATTTCGGGTATTTCTCCAGGCTTTAGCCATGATCTCTTTGGTGAGGTTGATCCCCGGCAAGTTCTTAATTGCCTGATAGGTTGATGATATATTGCCGCTTGAAATTAAAACTTCTTTCATCAGAGCATAAGTTTCTTTATCGTTAAGACTTGCCAAAGCGTCTACCAACCCAGTATTAATAATACCATGGTCAGATTTTTTTATGGTTTTAATTATCTCATTTTTGGCGTACCAGACCCATTTATTATGGAGAATAACAGAAATTAAACCCGGACAGCAATACAGGTTATTAATAACAGCATCTCTGGCTTGCTGGTTATCTTTCAGGTTGATCGCTTTTAAACCGTCATAAAAATAGAAAAGATTGCCAGGTCTGTCTTTAACCATCGTCATAACACGGATTATTACCGGCACACGCGTGACACCGAGATCAGAAATTACCGCAACCCCGAGGTCATTGAAGGAGAAACTGTTGTAACCGGTAATCACATCATAGTATTCCAGCAAAAAGGCCTCGACTTTTTCATCAGACCATGAATCATCAGGCTTTCCCTTTTCTTTAATCAGGGCAATTATCTTAGACTCCCGCTCTGCCGAATTACCATTATAAAAAAAGCGATTCTCAAACATTGCCGAACCTGACGACAACTTTTTATTGAGCTTATCAATTTCAGATTGCTGCCTCTTCTGAATGCCCTGAACTTTCTCGATTAATTTTGTTAAATCCTTAAGACGTTTTCCAATAACAACAGATTCAGCTATATCCCCCCCGCCCGACGTCTCTCCATCTGCCCCATTAAGTGCATATGCGCACATAATACAAAAAGCCAGACACAATTTCCTTATCTTGTTTTTCATATCCCCGCCCCCTTACCGTATGATAATTAGTGTTATGTCATTAAATAAGAAAATATCAGAGTTCAATAATATGGAGCAAACCATTGTATTGCAAAATGAAAGATTATTATTTGATCTTTTACTTTAGATGGAGCTTATCATTAAAATATTACAATAAATTGCGATAAAAAATAATTTAGCTCTTGATTTATCAGGCGTTTCGAATATTTTATTAGACAGAAATAACAACTTAAGCAGTTGTTGATTAATGCCTTGTAACAAAACAAGGGCGATTAGCTCAGTTGGCTAGAGCACCAGCTCGACAAGCTGGGGGTCACTGGTTCGAGCCCAGTATCGCCCACCATAAAGATAAAACGTGTTATAATAACACTTTACCGGCATAAAAATTAACCGTGGAGGGAGCGCTCTTCCTACCGTGGGACAGCCGGAGCCGGTTTACCGGCGCAGCGCCTGTACTATATTATCGCTGCAAACCGTATTTTACGGTTAAATAACAGAAAAGAGCGCGACAACCAGTTCAATACGGTTCATGCAGGGGAAATTCCCTCATGTGCCCATTTCTGTGTTTTCGCGACCCTTTTTACAATATTAAGCAGTTTTGCCGAACTTATTATTTATAGGTACGTTATTAAAAATAACACCTATAAAGAGTAAAAAACAGGCAAAAAATAATCAGCATGTTTTTCTGACAGGTTGTAACGGGCAACAGGGGAGAAAACAATGATGTTACGGTGTAAAACCGGTATTTTTGCTGCGGTAGTTTTTAGTTTATTAATAGCGTCAACCAGCGTAAAAGCAGGTTCAGGGTTTCCCCCCAATCTGTACCGCGATACGTTATTCAAGTTTCTGATGACTATTGAGAATGTCAGTAACAAAAGCTCTGCGAACCAGTCTGCGAAACTTGCCTGGGCGTATGTGAAGAACCAGATTGATGACGAGGAGGTTCTCAGTCAGAACAAGATCGCGACCCTGATTAAAGATCGTAACTGGAGCGGAAAAAAGACCTACGATATAGACCTTGCAGCTTACAGGGAAATAGGCGATAAGGTACAGTATGCTTACTATGTTGTAACAACAGACAAGGGTCCGTATTTATGGACATTCAAGATCTGCCGACAGCATAACAAGTGGTTGATATATTATATTAATGTGGAATTCGGCGTTGACTCGCTGGCTGAAGATTTACTGCCAGTAAGACCTGAAGACTGAGAAAGTACTGGAAGTATATAATGATAAAAATATCTTTACCTGACGGATCTGTCCTTGAATTTGACGGGGCGGTATCACTAAAAGATGTTGCAGAGCGTATCGGCAGTGGACTCGCCAATGCGGCACTTGCTGGCGTAGTAAATGGTCAGCTGAAGGATCTCGGCGTTGTTATTGAAAATGATGCTGAAGTTTCAATCATCACTCCGTCACAGCCAGAGGGGCTCAAGCTCATGCGCCACTCGGCCGCTCATATCATGGCTGAGGCGATAAACAACCTCTATCCTGGTACAAAGTTTGCCTACGGCCCTGCCCTTGAAGACAGTTTTTACTATGATGTTGACTGTCCAGAAGCGATCTCGACTGATGATCTTCCGAAGATCGAGAAAGAGATGAAGCAGATTGTCAAGAATAATGCCAAGTTTGAACGTGTTGAGATGACCCGCGAAGAAGCGCTGAAAAAATACGCTTCAGATGAATACAAGCTTGATAATATCGAGCGCGCCAAGGGTGATGTTATTTCCTTCTACACTCAGGGCAATTTTGAAGACCTCTGCATGGGGCCACATGTCCCTAATGCCAAGAAGATCGGCGCTTTCAAGCTCCTTAACGTTGCCGGTGCCTACTGGCATGGTGATGCAACCAAGCAGCAACTTACCCGTATTTATGGTACCTGCTTTGCAAATAAAGAAGACCTCGCAGCTTACCTCAACCAGATTGAAGAGGCCAAAAAGCGTGACCACCGCCTGATCGGTAAAGCAATGGGGCTCTATGAGTTTCACTCAGAATCACCAGGCATGGCTTTCTGGCGCAACAACGGGGTAATTCTGCGTAACCAGCTGATCGGTTATATCCGTGAACTTTGCGACAATAATGGCTATGAAGAATTTTTCACTCCGCAAATCATGTCAAAGGAGCTGTGGGTAACTTCAGGCCACTGGGCTAATTATGCAGACAAGATGTACACCACCGACAAGGATGGCCGTGAGTATGGCGTAAAACCGATGAATTGTCCCGGTGCGCTGATACTTTATAAGGCTGGTCTTTACAGTCACAATGATCTGCCACTGCGTTGGGCTGAGTTTGGCCATGTTCACCGTTATGAAGGCAGTGGTGAAATCCACGGACTGGTTCGCGTACGCGGCTTTACCCAGGACGATGCGCACGTCTTCTGCACACCAGAACAGCTCCGCGGCGAAATCAAGGAATGCATCAAGTTTATCTTCGAGGTTTATACTACACTTGGCATGAACTTCGACCATATTGAACTATCAACCCGTCCGGAGAAGAGTATCGGCAGTGCCGAGATGTGGCAGCAGGCCGAGACTGCTCTTGAGAATGCACTTAAAGAACTTGAGATTGATTATGTACTCAATCCGGGTGATGGTGCTTTTTACGGCCCGAAGATTGACTTCCACCTCAAGGACGCAATCGGCCGTTCATGGCAGATGGGAACTATCCAGGTTGACTTTGCACTGCCTGAGAGTTTTGACCTGCACTATATTGATGACAAGAGCGAACGCAAGCGCCCGGTTATGATTCACCGCGCGGTATCCGGATCGCTTGAGCGCTTTATCGGTGTTCTGACTGAACACTACGCTGGTGACTTCCCGCTCTGGCTTGCTCCTGAACAGGTTCGTGTACTTACGGTAACCGACGCAGCAAATGAATATGCCGAGAAAGTCGTCAAAGAACTTAAGAAATATAAAATCCGCGCCAAACTTGATAAACGCAATTCAAAAATTGGCGCCAAGATTCGGGATGGCGAGTTGGCAAAGGTTCCTTACCAGCTTATAATCGGGGCCAAAGAAGCTGAAAATGCACAGGTCTCGGTACGCCGCCGCTTCAAGGGTGACCTTGGTACGATGAATGTTGGCGAGCTGGCGGAGTTGCTGCTGAGTGAAATTGAATCTAAAGAGCTGCCGCCTGTTGCGGATGCCAAAACAGATAACTGAATCTGATTAATAAATACCATAACGGAGGATTTACCATTAGCAAAAAGAAACAGATGCGTCTTAACGATGAAATTGATGATGTAAAGGAAGTACGCCTCATCGACGAAGACGGAAACATGCAGGGCGTTGTAGCATTTTCAGCAGCCATGAGTCAGGCCAAGGAAAATGATCTGGATTTGTGTGAAATTTCACCAAACGCCGAACCTCCGGTCTGCCGCATAATGGATTATGGTAAGTTCCTTTATCAGCAGAAAAAGAAGGAACATGACAATCAGCGCAAGCACAAGCAGCAGGAACAGAAGCAGATCAAGATCAAGAGCTTCAGAATTGATCCGCACGATGTCGAGATCAAACAGCGCTCAATCAGAAAGTTCATTGAGACTGGTCACCGGGTTCTGATTCTTCTGCAGTTCAGGGCACGTGAAAATGACCACCCTGAACTTGGCCGGGAGCTGCTGGAGGACAAATTCTTCAAGCCTCTTTCCGATGTGGCAAAGATGGATTCACCGCCACGCAAGGAAGGCAAGAAAATGACCATGGTCCTCGCGCCTGTGCCGAACCTTACCAAGGTTCTTGAACTGCGCAAAAAGGAACTTGAGAAATCATCAAAAGAGATCGAAGTCAAGGATATGGATGAATATCTGGATGATTTTGAAGACTCGGATATCGAAGACATTGATGATATCGACGATGATGATCTTGATGATTTCGACGATACTGATGACGAAGAATAGAGTGATACTCTGACTTTTATAAAGATTTGACAGTGTGATCTTTCAGCCAGCAAGGTCACAAGTTTTTAGGGTAAGTTAATTTTTGAGCTTTGATTAATAAAGCAATTTTTATAACAGGAGTTTAAAATGCCAAAGCAAAAACCAAACAAGGGACTGCGCAGACGCGTTCGTATCACCAAAAACGGCAAGGTCGTAAGTAAGTCCTGTGGTAGTGTTCACCGTCGTGTAATCAAGTCTCCCAAGCGTCGCCGCCGTCTGCGTCGTCTGCGGGCTTTGCACCCAACAGCAGCCAAGACCATCAAGAAGTTGCTGCACGTCTGATCACGGGTTTATTTTTAGCAAACAAAACACAATAGGAGATATACAATGCCACGTACTACATATGGCGTAGCCCGCCGCCGCAAGCACAAGCGCCTTCTGAAAAAGGCCCGCGGTATGCAGGGAGGCCGCAGCAAACTTTACCGTACAGCAAAGCACGCAGTCCTCAAGGCTGAGATTTACGCAACACGCGACCGCCGCAAGCGCAAGGGCGAATTCCGTCGCCTCTGGATCACCCGTATCAACGGTGCTCTTTCACAGTTTGAAGATATCAGCTACAGCCGATTTATCCACGGCCTCAAGAAGGCCAACATCGAGCTTGACCGCAAGACCTTGTCAGAGATGGCAATTCACAACCCTGCGGCTTTCGGTGATGTGGTAAATCAGGTCAAGGCTGCCCTTGCCTAACTAAGCAGGTCCAGAATCCTGAATTAGTTATACACCTTCTTGAGGTATTACAGAGTCGGAACAGCCTTTTTACAGGCTGCCCCGGCTCTTTTTTTATAAAGGAAGTTTAACTAAGAATTAACCGAAGCGGCCCTGTCAGTTTTGTTATAATAAAAGTCAGACACTTACTAAAAAGGAAATGACATGAGTCTTTTGGACACACTCAACCAGTTGCGGGAAAGCGCGAAACAATCTCTTCTTGAGGCTAAGGACAGCGCAACTCTGGAAAAACTTAAAAACCAATACCTTGGCCGTAAGGGCGAGCTCAAGGATATCATGGGACGGATCAAGGAAGTTGCCAACGAGGAAAAAGGACTCTTTGGCAAGACCATGAACGATGTAAAAAATGAGCTTACCGATATTCTGGAAGAACAGGTAAAAATCATCGGAGCGTGCAAATCCAGCAAGACTTCCGTCCAGCCCGACCCCACCCTATCCGGCCAGATGCGTGACATGGGTACCATCCACCCCCTCACGCAGGTTCGTGAAAAAATCTGCTCGATCTTTGAACGCATGGGCTTCTCAATTGTTGACGGGCCGGAGATGGAAGACGATTTCCATAACTTTGAAGCACTTAATATCCCTGCAGACCACCCGGCGCGTGATGATGCGGAGACATTTTCTCTTGAAGCCGGCGGACTGCTGCGCTCACAGACCTCAAGCGTGCAAATCCGTACCATGGAAAAAACCAGACCGCCGCTGCGGATTCTATCTCCAGGCCGGGTATACCGCCCAGACACAGTAGACGCGACCCACCATTATGCTTTCCACCAGCTTGAAGGTCTGGCCGTTGATACAGACATAACCTTTGCTGATCTTAAATCCTGCCTGCACTTATTTGCACAGGAGATGTTTGGCATTGAAACCAAAATACGTTTGCGCCCAAGCTTCTTTCCGTTTACTGAGCCTAGCTGCGAGGTTGATGTAACCTGTATTTTCTGCCACGGCGTTGGCTGCCGGGTCTGCAAGCAGACAGGCATGATCGAGGTGCTTGGCTGCGGCATGGTTGATCCGAATGTCTTCAAGGCCGTTGGTTATGATCCCGAGAAGTATACAGGCTTTGCCTTTGGTATCGGTATTGAACGTGTGACCATGCTGACAACCGGCGTCGATGACATCAGGCGTTTTCAGGAGTGTGACCTTCGCTTCCTGCGCCAGTTTGTTTAACCTTTACATTGACTGATTGCCAATAATAACGGAGTTAATACACAATGAATATTTCATATAAATGGATAAATGAACTGGTAGAGAGCGGGCTAAGTGCCGAGGAGATGGCAGAGAGACTGACAAGCGCCGGCTGCGCGGTTGAAGAGATGCACGATCTGCCGGGTGGTGACAAACAGCTTGTTGCGGAAATCACTTCAAACCGTCCAGACTGGCTCTGTCATTTTGGTGTAGCGCGCGAGGTTGCGGCGCTTACATCAAAGACAGTTAAAATTCCAAAAAGTAAAATAACCGAGAGTGAAGCAGATATCAATTCACTTGCCAGCGTCAAAGTTCATAACAATGAATTCTGCCCGCGCTACACGGCAAGGGTGATAAAAAATGTCAAAGTCGGCCCCTCCCCTGACTGGCTCAAGCAAAAACTTGAAGCTGTTGGCCTGCGCCCGATCAACAACATCGTCGATATCACCAACTACATTCTCTACGAGATGAATCAGCCGCTGCACGCCTTTGATTATGATTTGCTTGAAGGTAACCAGATCAATGTCCGTACGGCAAGCACCGGCGAGACTCTGATGGCACTTGACGGTACGGAGTGCAAGCTTGATCCGTCGATGCTGGTTATTGCTGACGCGAAGAAGCCGGTAGCGATTGCCGGAGTTATGGGCGGAGCGAGTAGTGAAGTTTCAGACAAAACGATTAATATCCTGCTTGAGTCTGCTTACTTTGAATCAACACAGGTTCGCCGCACCAGCCGCAAACTCAAGCTTCTGTCAGACAGTTCATATCGTTTTGAGCGCGGTATTGATATGCAGGCGGTTGCCGCGGCCAGTGAGCGTGCTTGCGCGCTGATACTTGAAGTTGCCGGTGGTGAGCTTGCGAAGGGAATTATCGACACGGCTCCTGATCTCGGCTGCAATAGCGACGTAACCATGCGTTATTCACGTTGCAATAAAATCCTTGGTTTTGAAGTTGGTAAAGACGAAATCAAGGCCGTCTTCTCTGGTCTTGGCCTGAAGGAAGTAAAAGATGAGGGCGACGAAATCACGGTAAATGTCCCTTCATTCCGCCGCGACCTGACGCGTGAGATTGACCTTATTGAAGAGATTGCGCGGGTTGTTGGTTATGACCGCGTTCCGGAAACAATCACCATGCGCGTTGCCAGAGCGCACGAGTCAGATGCCGTTTATTCCAGCCGCAAGATCAGAAATGCCCTGACAAACCTTGGTTACCATGAATGTATTACCGACCCGTTTGTTCTGGAAAAATGGCAGGATAATGAAAACGCGGTGCGCATTGAGAACCCGGTAGACAGTGGCCGGCCGGTGCTGCGCAAGACTCTTGTGCCATCACTGCTTGAGGTGCGCCGGGTTAACCGTCACGAAAAAGACGTGGCACTATTTGAGCTTAACAGTGTCTATTGCGAAAACCCGCGTCTGGAAACCGCCATGCTCTGCATTCTCGATGACCGGGGTATGGATTATGTTCGCGGAGCGCTTGAAGGAATTTTAAAATCCCTACGTGTTATCAACGCCAATACCCTACGCATTGAACCGGCTGATTTCAACAATGATCTGGCCGTCGGCGCTCAAGCCAGAATTATTCTCGGTGAGAAGACTATCGGCTACCTTGGCACAATCAACGACAAGCAGGCTAAAATCCATGACCTTGAAAAAGCTGTTTCAGTTCTAGAAGTCGAGTTTGCCGCAATTGCCTCACAGCAGCGTACTGACCGGATTTACAAACCGCTGCCGAAATTCCCCGGTATCCGCCGAGATATTGCTCTGGTTGTCAATGAAGAGATCAAGTGGGCCGACATTTGTGCTTGCCTTTCAAGCACCCAGTCAATCACGCCGCACCTTGAAAGTGTTTACCGTGGTAAAGGTCTTGAGGCCGGAGAAAAGAGTATCGCCTTCTCCTTCACCTACATCAATAGCGAACGCTCAATGACTGATGAAGAAGCTAACGCCATGCGTGATGAACTGATTGCCAAGCTTACAGCAACCTTCGCTGGTTCACACTTGCGTTAAAATCGGCATTAAAAATTTATAATAAAACGGCAACCATTTAAGCGGTTGCCGTTTTATTTAAGCTTTTGTATAGCTTCTCAGGACTGAAAAATCTACTTAGAACTTATCGCAGATCGCCGTAAATTTGCTGTAAGCATCTTCCCATTTTGAGCGGTCAGCACAAGGCTCATATGTATCAAGCTCACATGAGTTGATAAGTATCTCTCGCGCTTCTGCCAGTGACCCGATCTCGCCACAGGCAAGTGCCTGCATAAGGATATTACCAAGGGCAGTCCCCTCGACCGGCCCGGTCTTGACCTGCTTACCGATAGCATCAGCAGAGAACTGATTGAGCATCTTGTTCTGAGTACCGCCGCCGACGATATGCAGACGGTTATAAGTCTTGCCGGTAAGTTCCTCAATCTGCTCAAAGGTGCGCCGGTAGATAAGTGCGAGACTTTCCATCGCTGTTCTGACGATCTCGCCCTTGGTCTGCGGGACAGTCTGACCGGTCTTGCGGCAGAATTCCTGAATACGCGCAGGCATGCCAACCGGGGCAATAAAATCGTCATGGTTAGGATTAATCACCGCGGTAAATGGTTTGGCTTCGGCGGCAAGTTTGACAATTGTCGAGTAATCAAGATCTTCACCCTCACGATCCCACTGTCGCTTGCACTCCTGAATCAACCAAAGTCCCATGATATTCTTGAGGAAACGGATTGTGCCATCAACGCCGCCTTCATTGGTGAAGTTAAGCTCAATTGAACGCTCGGTAATCAGCGGCTCGGACAATTCCGCACCAAGCAGGCTCCATGTACCGCTTGAAAGATAGAGCCAGTCGTCACCCTTAGCCGGAACTGCGGCAATAGCAGCAGCAGTGTCATGACAGGCGGGGGCAATAACCGGAGCCGTGTTGACGCCGCACTCGGAAGCGATATCCTGTGTAAGCTCGCCAACAATGCTGCAGGGACTGACAACCTGCGGCAAAATTCCCTGAGGGATACCAGCCTGCGCAAGAATGTCTGTAGCCCAGTCGCGCTTTGCAGCATCAAGCATCTGAGTCGTTGAAGCAAGGGTATACTCCGCGGCCTTCTCGCCACAGAGGAAGTAATTCTGCAGATCAGCCATCAGCAGGATTGACTCGGTAATGTCCATCAGGTGCTTCTGATTCTGCACCATATAAAATAGCTGATAAATGGTGTTGAAGTTCATAATCTGAATACCGGTGACCTTCATCAGGTCCTTACGCGGCACAACAGAGAAAAACTTCTCAGGCATTCCCTCATTGCGGCTGTCACGGTAATGGACAGGGTTGCCAACGAGCGCACCGTTCTTGTCAAGCATGCCAAAATCAACACCCCATGAATCAGTCCCCATACCGTCAAGGGTCTTGCCGTACTTGGCACCGTAGGCAGCCAGTCCGCGCCTTATCTCACGGTGGATTCCGGGCTGATCCCAGTAAATGGTTTTACCAAGCGGCGCAGCACCGGTAGGGAAACGATGAAGAACATCAAGCTCAAGCTTGCCATTCGCAAGAAGGCCGACTACCGCGCGGCCACTCTCAGCGCCCAGATCAAAGGCAAGATATTTCTTTCCAGACATAATATTTTCTCCGATATTAGCGGTTATGATTGTTTATTACTTTATTTGATTATTTTACCCCAAGCATCGCAATAATCAAACAAGAAAGGGCATATTGAATCAAAAACAATAAAATAATGCTAATATTTGGGGGGATTGTAAAGGTCAGGCATAAGACTGATTCATTTCTGTAGTTTTTAGCATAAAATTTATACTAAATGCACGACTATGGAAAGGAAAAGAACTAGTGGTAAATTTTGGTATCAATTATATATTCTGCGATATTTTTCGGTACAAACGCCAGCAATTGCTGATAGGAAAAGTCGCCGGAAAGCAGTTCACGCAGCTGGGTGCTTGAAAGGTCGGTCTCATTTATCGGGAATATTCCGTCTGCAAGAATTTTCCGCTCAGCGACGGTAAGTCCTGCTGGTAGAGATTTACCGAAGCCTTCAGGGAATTTATAACCGGGTCTGGCGGCAATCAGGGGCGGGGCAAGCTGCAGAAGTTCCGGGGCAAATTTCCAGGTATCGAAGATAAGGGCCATATCCGCACCGATAACCAGACGCAGATGGTCGTTTGGGTAAATTTTCTCAAGTTCTTCAATGGTATTGCGGGTATAGCTTACACCGCTCAGGCGAAGTTCAATATCACTGACTATTGCGCAGTCAATATTCCCGGCCAGAAGTTCAGTCATCCGCAGACGATGCTCAATTGAGGAGATATCCGCCCTGCTCTTGTGCGGCGGAATATTGGAGGGGATAAATATTACCCGTCCGACCTTCCCGCTGGCAAGGGCGGCTCTTGCAAGATTTAAGTGACCATTGTGCGGCGGGTCAAAGGTACCGCCGAGAATTCCGATATTCATGGGCTCCCAAAAAATTATGATCGGTTGCTATTTCAAATCAGACCGGTTAATTACGCGCCTGAACTCCTCTTCAAAATTCGGGGTAAAAATCCCGCTGCCAAGCTTGGCACTGATGTCATCAGCACTCCAGAAGCGCAGATCATCAACCTCTTCATCCTGCGCCCGAAACGGCCCGTTAAAGGTTATTGCATAGGTATAGACAAGCTCGCTCTCAAGACTGTTTGAATTAATATACTTGTGATAAAACTCCGGAGACATACCGGTAATATCGACGCCTATTTCCTCACCGACCTCACGTACCAGAGCTTGAGCTATCGGCTCGTCAAACTGCACATGTCCGCCGACCGAGGTGTCCCACTTCCCGGGCTGGATATCCTTATCAGAGGAACGTTTCTGCAACAGCCATTCACCAGCAGAGGAAAAAACAATACAGTGAACAACCGGGTGCAATAACTCAGGATTGCCATGACATTCAGCACGTGCCGCACGCCCGGTAACCTTGCCATCCTCATCAACCAGCGGAAAGTATTCCATCTCGCATTATCTCCAACTTTTTTATTTTGGCTATAATTATCACTGAACAAGAAGAAATGTCAACCAGCCTGTAGGCATTGGCAGGAATGTGGCGGGAAATATGCAGACGTATTATTTGCGCAGATGTCCTTCGCCGCGCGCCACCCATTTATAAGTCGTCAGTTCATTCGGTCCAACCGGCCCGCGGGCATGGAGCTTACCGGTACTGATACCGACAACCGCCCCCATATTATACGCCTCACCGCCAGATAAACGGGTCGAAGAATTAATCATAATCGAGCCTGAATCAACGCGCAGAATAAACTCATCGGCCAACTTGTCGCTGGAGGTAATTATCCCGTCCGTATGACCCGAGCCGTATTTTGCAATATGCGCGGCAGCTTCTTCAATTCCGCAAACCACACGAATTGAGATTATCGCATCAAGATACTCCGTAGCCCAGTCGCTCTCATCAGCCACCTCAATCTCCGGGACAATCTCACGGCATACCGGGCAACCCCTGACAGTAACCCCAGCCTTTGAGAAAGCGGCAAACAACCCCGGCAGTATCCGCGTAGCGCAGCTTCTGTCAATAAGGACCGTCTCAAGCGAGTTACAGACTTCAAAGCGCTGGCATTTTGAATTGACCACAACCTCAACAGCCATCTTCGCGTCAGCATCCGCAGCAATATACTGATGGCAGATTCCATCATAATGGCGCATAATCGGTATGCGGGATTTTTTCTCAACAGCCTCAATAAGCGCCCTGCCCCCGCGCGGAATCAGCAGATCAACAAAATCAGTCATCTTCAGCAGCTCATCAACCGCCTCATGCCCGGAAAAATCAAAAAGCTGAATACAGTTCTCGTCAATACCATCAAAAGCCGAACGTAGCGCCGAAACAATAACCCGGTTAGTGCAGATTGACTCCGAGCCGCCGCGGAGGATAACAGCATTGCCACTGCGGATACAGGCCGCAGCGCAATCAGTAGTCACATTCGGACGCGATTCATAAATCATGGCAACAACACCAAGAGGTGCGCTTATTTTACTGACCTGCAAGCCTTCAGCGTTGGTAAAGTCTTCAAGTCTTTTACCGACGGGATCAGGCAGGTCTGCAGCGGCATTGATTCTCCGGATCATGGTCTGGAATGTCTTGTCATCAATCTTCAGGCGTTTGAGAATCGGCCCGTTAATACCAGATTTCTGAGCCTGTAAACAATCCTCAGCGTTTGCCTTGAGAATTTCATCCTTTGCGGCAACGATAGACTCAGCCATCTTCCGCAGAAGCTCAGTCCGCTGGCCGACCGTACTCAGAGCCAGCCGCCCGGCAGCTTGTTTTGATTTAAGGCACAAAGCAGATACAGCCTGATTTAATTCGCTTGCAGACAAAACCGCACCCCCTGAAATGAACAAAAACAATCAAAATAAAACAAAAACAATATTCTACCATATCGTTGATTTTAAATGAAGAACAGTAAAAGGCAAGAGATATTCCGGAAAATGATCTTGCCAATTATCGGCATATTCTGTAACCTTAACGAAGGCATATAATTATAGGAGAAATTGTGGAGTTTTCCGATTCTACAGCTATTGATGAGGCTTTTGAACGATTTCTGCGTGAACAGGAATGCCGTGAATACTCGGTAGTTACCGGTAAAATCGGCAGAGCCCTGTCACAGGCAAGCCGCAGTGGCCACACACTTCTTTCCGTTGAGGAAATCGCGGTAATCACCGGGATTGATAATTCGGAGTTAATCCGCAAGGCTATCAGCAGTTCCTCGCTTATCAGTCAGGAAAATAATCTGGCACCGATCATCTATGATAACAACGGCAATCTGAGCCTTTATAAATACTGGAAAGCGGAAAAGGATCTGGCCGATATCATTATCAAGCGCGCCGGATTTTCCCCGGTTCCGGAAAATTCCGGGTTACTGCATGATTTTTTCAGCAAAAACAGCGCATCCACTGACGAAATAAACTGGCAATCCGTCGCAACTTTCGCCGCAGTTTCAAATAACCTTACGATCATAACCGGAGGCCCTGGTACCGGTAAAACAACCACAGTCTCGTCTATCGTAAGCCTGTTAAAAGAACTCGATGCGAATATCAAACTCGGTCTGGTCGCGCCAACCGGTAAGGCGGCAACCAGGCTTGAAGAGTCACTCGCAGCGCAAGGGCACGCCCTGAACGCCCGGACAATACACTCATTTCTCGGCTGGCGCGGCAATAGTTTCCGCTATAACAAAAACAATAAGGCTATATGCAACTGCCTGATTATCGACGAAGCCTCAATGATCGACATCCTTCTTATGTGCGCCCTCTTTGAAGCGCTGCCTGATACTTGCCGGGTTATAATGCTTGGCGATGAGAATCAGCTTTCCAGTGTCGAGGCGGGCTGTGTACTGTCTGACCTGACCGCTGAGACGGAGGGTTTCAGCAGTAATTTTATTACCAACTACGCCAAAACCGGTGAAAAAGCTCCTGTTAAAGCATGCACAAATCCACTTGCTGACAATGTAATCCGGCTCAGAAAAAACTGGCGTTTTGCCAGCCAGCCCGGTATCAGTAAACTGGCCGCAAGCATTCAGTCTGGAGATTTCAACGCTGATATTTTCGAAGAATTTTCGGATATAAGCCTGCAGGAAGATTATCAAACGTCAGTAAATGAATGGCTGGAATCTCTGATAAATGAACTCGAAAACAGCCAAACTCCCCAGGCAGCGCTTGAAACAATAAAAAACTATAAAATACTCTGCGCACTAAGGCAGCACGCAAAAGGCATCTCAGCGATCAATCAGAAAGCGGAAGAAATCATAAGCAGGCAAAGAAAATGCCTACTCAACGACTATTACCACCTTATGCCGGTTATTATTGAGCAGAATGATTACACAAATAACCTTTATAATGGTGATACCGGGGTGTGCTTTGATAATGGCGCGGGTGAACTTCTGGTTTACTTTGAAAATGGAGTTATAATCAGCCCGACCCGTCTGCCCAAACACTCCACCGCCTGGGCAATAACCGTACATAAAAGCCAGGGCTCAGAATTCAACAACGTTTTACTGATTACGCCACCTGTAGATAACCCGTTGTGTTGTCGAGAGTTACTCTACACAGGCATAACAAGAAGCAGAAAATCCGTGAAAATAATTGCGACTACAGGTGAAGTGGAAGCGGCAATAAAAAATCAGCTCAGACGGATGTCCGGGCTGAGGAAAAACATAGAGGCCCTAATGCAGTGAACTGCCCGGAACACTACAAATAAGAGCCTCTAAACAACCAAACCCATGCTGTTCTCAAGCTCCCGAACAACAAAAGGTCTCAATATGCTGCGGCAAGCAAGGCCACTGCGTACTGCCTCCTCGGCTGATTTACTGTACTCTGTACTGGTTATGACGGTAATTGCAACACTGGGAAAGTCTTTTTTCACCTCAACAAGGGTTTCACACAAATCAGCGCCACAAAGCTCCTCTTCAATAAGAAGCTCATGTGGCACACCCTGCAATGCACGCCTGCATAGCACAAGATCCCGCATTGAATATGCGCTTATAACCCTTTTACCATTAATGCCCAAGATGCCGCATACCGCCGCATTTAATGGTTTGTTACCAATAGCGACAAGTATCATCAACATTCCTCCAAAGTTGATAATACAACACATTTTATATTTATGCAAGGATAAAAAGTTATTTATTTTACTTTTTTGATACAAAGAAGCGTAAAAGTGCGGCATTATCCAGCAGGATATCGAGCCAGTAGTTCATCTGCTCGGCATTATGCAGGTCGTTCCAGTGTGAAAAAAGCTCCGAATATTTGCCAAGCGCCCGTGTTCCCGGTTGTGGATGAATTTCAAGCATCAGGCTGGTTCTTGTCCGGTCGCAATTGGCATTAATAATATTACAGATCTTTTCAAGACCCGCGACACCATAAAAACAATCAACCGAAGTGCGCCCATTATGTGAGAAGGGAATTGGAATGGTGTGTAAAAAAGAAAGATGGTCGCAGACACCGTAGGGACTGAATGTGGAAGAGGGATGACCATCATGAAGGTGAAAATGCAGCGGCAGATCAAGTTTGCATAAACGCTCAAGATAGTCAAAAACAAATACACGCGCATTGGCAACAGCCGCCTCTATATCCTCAAAATATTTCGCGTATGAAGGGTCTGATGGTTTAAGCGAGCAGATATCGACATTCTGGTTAGAGCGGGAAAACTCGATACGGCAAGCCTGGATGGCAATATGCGATACATCAATACAGATACCGATATTTTTCATGCCGGCAACGCTTGAAGCGATTTCATAAAAGGTTTCAAAACCGAGACCAGCTGCATACTCGACAAACAAAACCGAAGAAAGGTTTTCATCAAGCAATTCAAGACGTGGCAAGACCTCCGGCATTGACCCTGAAAGCATGAAAGAATCGTGCACGACCATGCCATTTATCAATACAGGATCCAATAACGAATAACCTTCAAGAACATCTATCGCAGACAGATCAGCAAGATCAATGTTACGGGGAAGATGAGCGGTACAATAAACACCATCATCAAGGAAACTGCGGTTATAAATATACGTTTCCGGGCTTGAAGGATGAATCTCGGCACCGATGCCACCTTCGGCAAAACGGGCGGAAGCCAAGCGGAAGAGTGCGTCATCCCCATCAATCATACGGTTGAAGATCGCCATTATCTGAGGAGCATTTTTAGAAATAACGTTAGAATTATTCATACCGGCCTCCTGTTTTTACGCTATAAAAGCACAAATGAAACGACCTTACTGGCAGAAACGCACAACCACATCAGACTGATGCAATGATTCACTCAAGTATCAGAGACCGCATTGCGGACGGGTCTGTACAATCCATATTTCACCTCCACGGACAACGCCCTCAATGTCCTGCGCCGCTCCAAGTTTATCTTCAAGGAAAATACCACAGCAGGCAATATTTTGGGCTAAACTATTCAACTCTGAATTTGATGCCGACAGCACTCTCTTTGAATAATCAACAAGCTTCTCCTCCACCCCGTCATCAACCGAAAAATGCAGCTCATATGAGTAATTAGCCAGAGACTTTACCGCCACATCCGCTCCGGCAACCAGCACGCGGTACGGCTGCCCCGCCTGCTCTGCCGAGACTAGCGTCTCGCCAAGTCCGCACGCCAATTCAATTCCGACATGACCTTGCGCTCCTGTAAGCGGGTCGGCAGTGTGCATTACAAATGAATACTCCGGTTCGATAACCTCCTGAATAAGAACAGCCATATGCAGGGCATTGTGGGCGATTGAATATTGCCTGCGGCTTAAAGCAGCCCTGCGCGTCCATAGAGACGCCCATACCGTACTCACCGCAGCCGGCACCTCTGAACTTGTCACGCCGATAACACTGTCATACAAACCTGCTCCGGCAAGATTCTGCAGGTCTTCACCATTGGAACTTGAACGGACAGCCATATAACTGTCTGCGCCAAAATAATCAATAACCGCAGCAGCAGCGGTAAATTCCAGAGAGTTTATAATCTTTCTCAGTTCACGAAGCGCAGACGAAAGTTTATCACCGGATAAGGAGTCAATCTCAGAAACCAGTTTATCATATTTTTCTTTTTCCGAAACAGCAGAATCAAGCACCCGCTGCATTGTCCCAAACGGGATCACCATAGATTTCGGCGCATTGAAAAGGCCCTCAGATGCCAGTGCCAGATCAATAAGCTTTCGCGCACCATCAGCTTTTGCGCCACAACTTGCAACACTCGCCGCAGCAACCGGAATGATATCCTCTTCAATAAGCTCAACGTCAGCCAAAGAAACTTTATTCTCAAGACTATCGGCAGCAACTCCAGCACCATCAAAATCATTTAAGATGCGTATGCCGTTGACATCAAACTCCAGCGCCAGTTCTTCACCGTCATGAATGCAGAACTCTTCGTAAACAGCAGAATCATCACAGGCGGCAATCTGAACACCAGCCTGACGGGCTCTGACAGCAAGGTGTGAAAGATGTGGTAACGGATGGGCAAGGAGGATCGCCTTTACCGCAGGTGGAATTTCTTCATCGCCAGAAGCAGTCTCGATCAATGCAATGAAACTTTTGCCACTCTCCTCAAACTCCTCAAGCGATTGCGCGCAGGATACGACAGCCTTGATTCGACCAGGCACAAGCACATCCCAGGGAGGAAGGTGCAGACTGGTACGGATTAATTTCAGGGCGCAGGAGCAGAGTCTGGAAAGGAGAAATACCATGTTGCCGCGGATGTCACCCTCGATGAAAACAGCACACGCACGCTTGTCAATTTCAAGGGCCATGCCAAGAGCCGAGACCACCGGCGCAAAAACATTGGTGACTTTTGCCATATAACGGTTACACACCCGGCGGCAGCGTTCAAGACTTGCCTTTAACCGCAGAAGCTCAAACGAATTGTCCGCACCAAAACCCTCCCGCCATTTATCGATTTCATTGATAAGCACACCCACTTCATCAGGCTCAACAAGGCTTGCAGAAATATGGCCAAGAGTTGTTAGAACAGAAGTAAACAACCCCGGAAGAATTTGCTCACTCTTCTCAAAACCGGAAATTACCGTCGCAAGCGAACTGAAGGAAAAATCCTCAAGCTCGATATCGGCAATGCGCAGAGCCTGAATTGCCGCAGGATTATAGACGCTGTAATAACCTTTAAAAACCTGTCTGAGCCGCAAAGCGGCAGCGGCCTTTTTCAGCGGATCGGCTGATGAGTACTGGCTTAAAAATCCACCACACGCCTCACCCAGTTCCGGTATCAGCTGGGAAATCCGGTCAAGCCGTGAGGGCAGTTGCGGCGCATTGAAAAACGCGAGTAGCTCCTCATGAAATATTTTAAACTGCTCAACAAAAGAATGTGAGTATTCAGCTCCATGTGCGGTTATAAGCGCGAGAATTTCCGACGAGGTTTTCAGGTCTTCCGGACCGGCCGAACGGTGAAGCTTATTCTGAAGATCATGCTTGATACGTAATTTCAGATCCTTCGGGATATCATTACGGTGCGCGATATCACGGATACGCGTAAGCGGTTCACTGCGCTGAAACTGCTCGTCATATGAGGGCAACCACGGCAGGATGCGGCGAAGTAACCAGTTATTCTCCGGAGTGCGCAATTCTGTCAGCCGCGTCTCAATTTCCTTGGCCGCCTTTGCATGATGACACGGCCGGTAATGCCCCCCGTCTTCCCTGCACTCAAGCTCTCCAGTAGCAAGAAAGCGCAGATACACCGCAATTACGGCAAGAGTCTCCTCCTCAGGCCTGAATTTATTATCAAGCATTGCTTCAAGTATCCACTCAAGACGAGTGCGCCAACTGGTATTCTCTTTGCTAGCCTCAATCAGCGCCAGAGCAAATTCATTATCAAGCTCATCCTCGCCTTCAGCATAGTCCTCAAAATCATCATCATCATCATCATCATCATCATCATCATCATCATCATCATCATCATCATCATCATCATCATCATCATCATCATCGTCATCATCGTCATCATCGTCATCATCAAAATCATTCACGTCTGTCGATTCGGAGTCGGTCAAACTTGAAGTGGCTGCATGACTTTCTGTATTATCATCAGTCGCCCCCCCCCCTGCTTCTTTTGCGTCAACAACAGCAGAAGCAGCATCTTCAGGAATTTCCGAATCACCGCAAAGATCTGAAATTGCTGAACTATCAAGTTCTGGTTTCAGATAAGAATATTCGCTGCGGGACTCTTCGCTGAAAATATCAACAAGCCTGTCACGGATATCAACAAGCATCTCAGCCGGGTCTGGATACTGTTCCATAATTAACGCGCCAGCAAAGCCTCTGGCAATAAGCCTCTGCACAAAGAGCCTTATACCAAGGTCGTTAGCCTTGAACGGGCCAGAAAATAGAGGCAGGTGGCTATCCTGATCGCCCCAGTTTTCATGAATATGGCAATGAATGACATTTACCTCAGGTGACAACTCATCAATGAAACGGATAAAATCATTCTTGGTTGCCCGGGCACAATTAGCATGACCGATATCAAGGCACATACCAAATGACTCAGCATACCCGCTATTCCTGAGAATTGAAAAAAGTTTATTGAAATCCGCAGGCGAGTTGAGCGGAGTGTTTTCAATTGCGATCTTAACACCTTTTTCAGAAGCCTCTTTAAGGACGGGAATAATCTTCTGCGCGTACTCTTCAACTTCAGGATAAAAGTGTATTACCAGAATTTGCGCAGATATTTCTGCTGCAAAATCAAGCGCTTCAAGTATTGCCTCAATTCCATTATCACGCAGCGGATTAGCCTGCCACTTTGCATGGACGGAAAACCTGAATTTATCCTCGGCAACCAGTCTCGATAATACCGCGCGCCGCGCCACCGGCAGGTCAGAAATAGTCCAGCCGCTTTCACCGCCATCGTCAAAATACTTCTTGTCATCAAACCATTCAAAGGTGTTAAAGCCGCTCTTTAACGCGAAAACAAATGGTTCTTCAGGGTCTGCCGTAAAGAACGCAGTCTGATTGCCGATATAATAATTTTTCATAAGTCACCGAAAATGGTTAATATAATTTCATGGTTTCATAAAAAATCAGAGCATATTGCCAACTTGCGGACGGTTCTGCACGACATAAAACTCACCATCCTCAACCGCCCCCTCAATGTCCTGCGCCGAACCGCAGATGTTCTCAACCTCAATTGCGATACGCCCGATTTTCCGCAATAGATCATCACGAAAACCGGCATCACGCATAATTTTTTCATCAGTGTAATCAAGCTCGCGCTCAACCGGATCCTGTGCCAGATAACTGTCATACAAACCGGCCCCGGCAAAACCTTCAAGGTCTTCACCATTTGAGTCAGACCTGAATATCACACCCCCGCCATACAAACCAAGACTCTTACCCGGCATCGTCAGAATATTTATCGCCAAATCACTCTTGCGGCAGGTAAAGCCAAGCGAGCGCCCTGGATAATTACCGACAAGCGTCTCACCAAGCCCGAGAACAACTTCGGCAAAGACCTCATCCTTATCACCACTAAGCGGGTTTACAGTATGAATAACAAAAGCATAATCAGCGCGCACAACCTGCTGAACAAGAACAGCCATCTGCAGTTTGTCATGCGCAAGGCCAAGGTTGCGCCGCGAGAGAAACGCGCGTTCATTCCACTTGCTCGCCCATACCTTCTTAACCGCCTTCCAGATAAATTCCCACTCGCAATCGCCAAAACGCTCATCAGAATTATATATCTCAAGAAACGCCTCTTTAAAACCTACGGGTTCGTTTAACGTTAAAACTTCCTCACGCATCTTCGGCAAGTATACCGATGGCTGCTTCTGCGCCAGTTCAAGCAATTCATTAAGTCTTTTTTCAATAACCGGATTTTCACCAAGAGTCTTCTCGCACGCGCCAAACGGAACCGCCATTGAAGCAGGAAGTTTTATCCACGGAGAAACCTTACCACGCAGCAAATTCAGATTATTGGATTTACCACCAAGAATTTCACGGGTGAAGTCCTTAGCCCCAACCGCCCAGGAAGTAAACTCACGGGCATGTACGCCAGAGCAGTCAAACTGCTGGCTGCTGGCTGACTTATTGTCAGCAGAAATCGTATCCGCTTCAAAAAATTCCGCCTTACCGGAGGGAAGCGTCCTGAAGGTTATTGTCTTTCCTTCATTGGCCTGTAATTTTTCAAATATATCATCCTCAAAACACGCACAGAATACCACCCCGAGGTTTCTGGCTCGAACCGACAAATGCGAGACCAGATCCGGCGCAACACGGGTCACAATACCCACAGCCCCCTGCGGCGGTTCTTCATCCCCTCCGGCAATTGTCGATAAAAGTATCACCGGCTCTTGATAAACCTCTTCCTGAACAGCATGCAGTGCCTCAACCGTCAACACCTTTGCCGTAACTTCACCAGGACTGATAACCTGCCAGCCGCCCATACCCGACGCTTCACGAACCTTTGAACTCAGAGCAGTAACAAGCTTGGAAACCGGGAATCCCGCCCCGCCCCGTACCACCTCCTCCGCAAAGAGCTTAACCGTCCACTCCGCACAGGCAAAATGCTTGCCAAGAAATTCCGCCAGTGGCTGCAACAAACCAGAAACGTCCGCCGCCCTCTCCTGAACAATACGGCCAATACGCTCGATATTCGCCAGCGCCTCAAGATTCCAGATTTTATCATCATTTCTGCGGTTAAGTAGCATCAGCCACTGCCTGCGGCAAAGTTCAAGTTCGCAAGGATAATCACCAAGCTCACAACCTTCAATCGCATGAACCAGTAGTGAGTAATAATCCGCATTCTGACCAAGCGCCTCAAACATCCTCCGGGAAGTATCTTCAAGGGCAATGTCAAAGTAAAGATAATCAAGTAGAGCCGAATAATCTTTTTCATTTTCAATGCGTGGCGCTAAGTCCTGACGGATGTGGATAATCTCAGGAATACATGACTCGCAGCCAAGAACCCCTTCAACGCGGCTGCGCATGCCGCCGTCAAGCCGTCCCTGAACACGGTGAAAGGCGTCTTCAAGTTCCGCCCCGCCATGAACAGCCTTGAGGATTTTCAGATAATTATAAAAGTCATGGATCAACCCGTCTTTCTTGTCAGCATAAAAATTAGGCTCGGTGACAATCGCACGGTCATAATTTGCCATACGCTCCTTTGTCACGCCGTTTTTCTCAAGCACTTCATAAAAGACATCAAGCCTGCCGTTAGATTCTAGGTACGCGATATACGCAAGGCAAATTGAGATATCATCAGGGGTGGTATTGTTGTGCAGCTTCTGGTGCCACTCCTCCATGAAGATACCCTTGACCTCTTTGATATGATGGCGGTGCATGATATTGAGAATCTCATCACGGATCTGCTGCCCCTGCCCGCCTTCTCCGCCGCGGCCAACGGTCTGCATAATCAGCCGCAGCCACTGACGATTCGCAGGATTCTCGATATAAAGACGCGCGAGTGTATCGGTAAGACGCCTCTGCGCACCGGCAAGGTCACGCGGCTTGGTATTGTAATGACGCTGCCAGTCAAGCTGACGGATCGCGCTATAGCGCAGCCAGACAAATATCGCCTCAAGTGCGCCCTTTTTTGTACCGTAAGAATCAAGCATGTCACAAGCCAGATGATAGCGGTGCATCAGCGTCCAACTGCTTCGGCCGACCTCCTCGCCAACAACCGTCTGAAGCATCAGAACCAGCTCTTCATCCTCAAATGGCGCATCGAATTTTTTACGGAAAAGTGAAACAGACAAGTCGTTGTTATTATGCTTGAGCCATAAATTTTCACTCGGCTGATAAAGCAGGAACTGTACCCCCTCAGGCTCCTCAACCCCGCCAGACGGGAAATCCAGATCCAGATAGGCAAGCTTCTCTTTCTCGATGAATGGCGTGCGCACCGCTTTTTCGTCATACCCCAGAGTACCCTTCGGCCAGTATTTCTTCTCAGGCAGAAACCAGCCTGTGTTAAAAGGTCCGGAAAGCCCCCAATGCAGAAACAGCGGCAACTCTTCATTACAGGCCATCGCGACCTTAAACCCGTTATCCGTCTTCACGCGGCAGATAGCCAGCTCATGCCCCGAGTCAAGCTCAATGACTTTGCGCATCCCCTCACCGTGAATAAACTTCTGCAACGCTTCTTCCGGCGATATTGTCGGCGCCCAGATACAGGGAAGGGGGAAGTTGAAATCATAACGACGGTTCTTGAAATACACGCCACTTTCAGGAAAGTACAGCACAAACTCCAGAGAACACCAGACCAGCGGATCAGGCAGGTGAATCGTCAACTCTGAATGCAAATCCCCTTTAGGTACAAACGGCGTCCTGATTGCAAGTTCGTCAAAGGACTCAGTTCCCTCCGGCCAGCAGTGTTTAGGCGGTTTTGTCCAGACTCCGCCTGCCCTCTTTGACAAGCCCCAATGCAAGAGGCATGGCTCGGAAACAGGGAGAATAAATTTTATTGAATAACCCTCAAGGCTATGGCGCAGAACAGCCTGCAATGGCTCCTGCTCACGCCCGATAAGATATGATTGACTGGAAACTTCTTCTTTTTTTGACATTGACTAACCTGTTTACTGATAATTCTTAATGAACTCAATTAATACGAAAAACCATAACTATTTCGGTAAAATTGATTATAACCTGAATTAGAATTTTGGCGAATAAAAAAAAAGACTCCCGCTAGGCGGAAGTCTTAATATTTTTCACTAAATGAATACTACTGGCATTAGTCGTTAAAGCTGTTGTCGAGCATGTAGTGGTAAACACCTTCGGTGTAAGCTGCGATGTTATCCCAGTTAAACATATCTTCACATGCCTTACGGCCGTTAGCACCAAGTGCGCGGCAGTGATCGTGGTCGGCAAGCATTGAACCGATACCATGAGCAATACCACCAGGGTTTGAATCAACATGGAAACCGTTAACATTGTGCCAGACAAATTCGCGCGGACCACCTGAAGTTGTGGTGACAACCGGCTTCCCGGCAGCCCAGGCTTCAAGAATAATGATACCAAACGGCTCATTACGGCTTGGAACAGCGACAATATCACACGAACGCATAAGGTCGATGTATTTTGGACGTGGGAGGGTATCAAGGAAGATGATTGAATCCTGAATACCGATTTCATTGGCGATACGGACAACGTTATCCTTTTCTGGACCTGAACCGGAGATAATGAACTTTACCTCAGGATAGCTGGCAAGAACCATCGGAATAGCCTCAACCAGCATGTCCATACCCTTCTGCAGGCTCATACGGCCAGCCGCAAAGACGGTCGGGGCAAGCGGCGCAATGCCGTATTCTGCCTTGACCTGAGCCGGATCGATAAAACCGTCAAAAGCATGGAAGTTGACACCGTTAGGCACAACGTGAACTTTATCGTGAGGAACAGCATAAATACGCTCAACTTCCTCAGCAAGAAAACTACTTACGCAGATAATCTGGTCTGCATGGAAACAGGCTTCAGCTTCCGCATCACGGATTTCCTTGGCAAAACCATCATAAAAAACATTACCATCACGCCCATACTCTGTCGAGTGCATGGTAAGAAGGCCTTTAGTGCCGTACTTCTGCATTGAGTACTTCATGGCATTACCGGTCAGCCAGTCGTGCGCATGGAGAAGGTCAAAATGTCCGACCATGTCTGTGATTTCTGAGAACTTGTCAGCCATCGCAATACACATTTTGTCCATAGTCGCAACAAAATCATCTCCGATGATCTCGTGATTTATACGGTGATAATGAACACCTTCAATCAGGTCGTAAGCATTCTGCCCTTCCTTACGGCGAGTTATAAGGTGCAGCTCATGGCCGCGTCTTTCAAGACCGGCAGCAAGCTCAGTGGCATGAACACCAAGTCCACCCATAAATATAGAATGCAGAGACTCCCAAGAAAACATTGCAATACGCATAAGACTAACCTTTTTGCATGTTGTAAATCAAATTAGCGCCCAACCCCTTATTTTAGCTCAGGGTTCCTTCAACCAGAACCCAATTATAGCAACATTTTTTTTTTTGCCAATGAAAATAAAAATTATTTAACCATTACAAAAGCAGCTCTAAGCATCTACAAATAAATTACTTACAAATATCTCGCAATATTTTAGAGCAACTGGCGTATATTTTTCGGGGCAAGTTGCAATATTTTCTAAAGACCGATAATAAACGATAACAATTATT
>QKCJ01000058.1 GCA_003245715.1 bacterium | reverse complement strand
TTCGCTGGGTTATCGCCCGCCAGCACCGGAGGCATTTGTTTGTCCAGAACAGCCTGTCTGCGCTACGCTTCACCATTCTGTTCTGGACAAACAAAGAGAAAAAACTATAACATAAGAAATGGTATGAATCGTGGGGAAAGGTCATAGCCATGATGACTGCTATTTCAAGCCATGTTTTCAAAGGTCAAAATTATCAGGATAATGACCTTGAAAAATGCTGCGAACAGGGCTTTAAATACCCCCTGTTTGTTAGCCGAGAGCTATACTTTCAGTCAGTTTATTATAACGCAGAACAATGCACTGTTTAGATGTGAGTAAAATACCTTACCGATACGGATAAAAGTCATACGACCGCACCATGCATTATGTTTCGGTTCTGACGTTTATGCACTAGCTATGATGGCGAAGATCGCTGACCATAAAATAACATGGGAGGAAGTACTCCAGTTGTGTCTTGTTGCAATGGTAGAATTCTTGGTTGCGTGCTCTAATAATATTTATGATCGCTTGAGAATTGCTGCATTATGGCGGGGTTCTACAGTTAATGAAGGAAGTACCGGATGAACAGACGCCCCCTGATTGTGTCTATGCGGGGTTTAATAAAATCAAAGCAGAGAAAAAGATGCATAATTTTCCGTTTGGCGGACATACCTCAAACAGTGAATACTGGCTTGCGGATTTACGGGCAGGATTGTTATAAATCTCTTCACGGACAGAAATATGAAGTAACAAGAAAACCATTGATTTTCAGATTCGGTGGTGTACTATGATTGATTATGAGGCATTGCCGGTCATGTTTTTTTTGCTGACAGGACACAACTGGAATTAATCAATGGAGCTTTCGTATGCGTAACACGATATTATCTCTGGGGAAAATTGAGATTCCTTTGATGCGGGTAATGGTTGGGAATGTGGTTGCCTATGCTTCTGCTCTGGCACAGGCAATTTCTCTTGACAAGAGCGAAATATACCATGTCGAACTGGCGGTTGAAGAGGCTCTCAGTAACGCAATCATACATTACTCCACTCCTGCTCAGCTAGACGAACACGTTCTGACTGAATTTTTTCTCGAAGGAGGTTTTCTGATAATTTCCGTGCGGGAAAAGGGGATTCCTTATGACCACCGCAAATCCGCGCGCTACAGTCCGGACTCTTTGGAACAGATGCAATATCCGGGACTAGGCGAATTTCTATTGAATAAGGTGATGGATAAGGTTGAGGTACTCAGCCACGGGCGTGAAGGCAAGGAAATTCGACTGTACAAGCAGATCTCCCAAGACTCTCTGCCTGAGGAAATTACGCAGATGTCCCTGCCAAAGCGCAGGATGCGTCCTACCGTCAAAGAAGGCGTTATCCGTATTGCCAGTGAAGATGATGCCTCAGAAATCTGCCGTCTGGCTTGGCGCTGTTACGGCTACACGCAGGAAGCAGTCCTCTATGATGTAACTCTGCTGCAAAAGAAAATCGCCTCCGGTGAACTGGTTTCAGTTGTCGCCATAGACCCGCAAAGCCAGCAGATAATCGGCCATATGGCGCTAAAATACCACGATGATTCCAAGGTACCGGAGTTGGGATTAGCCTTTATTGACCCATCTTTCCGTTGCCCCGGATTGTCAGCAATGATGTCAGGTTTTATTGCCCGATATTCGCAGAAGAAAGGTGATAAAGGGATTTTTGACTGCTCTGTTACCACACATATTTTCTCACAAAAAGCTAATCAAACCGAATTCGGTTCAACGCCCTGTTGCATTATGCTGGGAATCGCCGCAAAGGGAATGCAGGCCAAAGAACTTTCCACTGTTGTGCAGGAAAAAGGTTCGGTGGTTAACCATTTTCTGCCTTTTATGCGCGATAAAAAAACGGTATACGCTCCAGATAAACACCGGCAAATGATTGCCCGTATTTATCAATGGCTGGAAATGCCGAGGAATTTTGCCGATATCGAAAGTGAAAAGACCTGCGGCGTATCGGAGGTTTTTAGCTTTCCCCTGCCTGAAGAACTGAATGCTTCGTTTATCATTGTAAATAGCATAGGCGGCCAAACCGGCCAAGAGATCAGTCAGAATCTTGAAAATTGGAATAAAAACCGGATGGATGCGGTTTATCTGTTTCTTCCCCTCTGTGATCCTGGACTACCGGAAATCGTTACCCAAGCGGAAAAGGATGGTTTCTTTTTTGCTGGGGTTATGCCTCACATTCACGCAGGCGGCGACCGACTGCTGATGCAATATATCAATATTGATTTAGACCCTGAAAACATCAGGCTATTTGGCGAAAAATCAAAAGAGCTGTTTAACTATATTCAGTCAGAACAGGAAAATACCCGCAAACGGTAACGACAATACTTGTTAAATTCCGTTATTATGCAGCGCTTCGAAAGCGATCATCAACATTATCAAATTTATCTGTCTTCATTATTCCGTAGGGGGCAAAAGAACAGCCGACTGTCATGTTCTTCCCTGGAGCATATACCTAATCTCTGGAGTCGGGAGCATCACTTGTTCTTTTTGGCAGGTTGCATGATGACAAATATTGCTGTCATTTGCCTTCTAATTTAAATGAAACAGGAAGACAAAAAAACCAAAAATAAAAACCGGAAAAATCTCCGGTTTTTTTCATGCTCAATTCAGTTGTAAAGCAATTCTTAGTTCTGGGTATTCTTGCGCATACGCTTGAGTTCTCGCATTGCACCCGGATAGTCAAGGAAATCATCCTCAACCTTGAAAATCGGCAGAGTGTCAAGCAGTGTGTGCGCTGCCATCGCCTCTGCTGATCCGTCTTCCCTCCAGCCGTCATGATGCTCAATGTGATACTCAAGGTTATGTTCGCTGTACTCAAAACCCATACGGCGCAACTTGTCCTTTGCTGCTTCACATTTGCCACAACCTGGTTTGGAATAGACCTGAATTGTCATACTAAAGCTCCCCCATTGTAAATAAAAAAAGATAAAACCAAATTCTCTACAGGCCCCTAACGACCTTTATGATCTGTTATGAAATTTTACACAAAAACACCGCATCTGTCAGAATCGAGCAGAAATAATAGAAGCCTTGATTTTCTGATAATCCCTATTGCAGGTGATGTTGCTTCGCTGAAAGTTACTGCGGCAGCAGGTCGCTGGTCATTCACTTTCAACGTTATTCGTTATATCGTTTTGAGAAGAGCATTTCAAGCAAAAAACTACAAAATATTGTACGGTTTTTTTGATTGACACTATATATAGTGTGTCTGCCGGCAGGGGTTATTTGGGGGTATTTTCGCAAAACCCTTAAGTGTCAAAAGGTTGTACTCAACCTTAATCGTATGATTTTCAGGTTATATAGATGTTAAAAAAATATTGAGAATTTAATATTTTTCAATTTTTTCCGTATAGAGTGGTCATTAAAAATATAATACATAGATATTGTGGTCAGCCCTTCCGGGCAAGAGCGGGCAGACTAACCCTTTGTCTGTAAATTATATACGTGAATCTGCGTTAAAATGATTATTTTTTTGGCGTTTGCGGGGATTTTTTTTTGACCTTCCAAACCGGATAAAATTCGTAAAAAACAATATAATCAGAGCAGATACTGACTACTTGAATAAACTGGCGGATATCATAAAATATTGTTTGTTAACAAGTTATATTCTGAAAGGCATGACATGCTTATTGAACTTGAAAATAATGGCTGGAAGGCCAGCGTTAATACTCTGGGCGCACAGTTACGGCGGTTATACAACCCAGAGTGCGGGCGCGAGGTGTTGTGGTGCGGGGATGCGTTTGTCTGGTCTGGGGTTGCGCCGGTTTTATTTCCGGTTATCGGGCGTCTGCGTAATCAGGGCTATAGGCATAACGGCAAAGCATATCGCATGGAGAAACATGGTTTTGCCCGTACGCAGGAGTTTACTGTTAAAGAGCAATCCCTCAACCGGCTTGTTTTAGTGCTGAAGGAAAACAACTACACCCTTGAGTGTTACCCCTTTGCGTTTAGCCTTGAAGCGACGATAACACTTGAGGAAGGCGCTCTAGGCTTCTCATATAGAGTGGATAACAACAGCCCTGAGAGCATGCCTTTCTCCCTCGGTTCACATCCGGCTTTTGCGCTTGCGCCCGAGAATGCTCCTTATTCAATTGTATTTAACAATAAAGAGAGCCTTGCTGTGTTTTCACTGGTTGACGATCTGCTGACTGTCGAGGGAAAGCCATATCTTGCTGCTGCGGACAAAATCGAACTTACTCCGGAAATATTCAGAGACGGTGCGTTGATCTTTAAAAATATCAAATCAGACAAAATTTCAATTGATGACAAGAATGGCCGGCGGCTTGTCAGTGTGGAGACTGGAGGCACGCCTGATCTTGGCCTGTGGGCTATGCCGGGGGCTGAGTACGTCTGCATTGAGCCGTGGTTTGGTTATGATGATGATATAAACGGCGGCGGCGAATTAAGCAAGAAAACGGGGATAATCAACCTGCCGGTCGGGGAATCATTCACAACTGCCTATAAAATTATCGTTCCATAAAAAATAATTAATAATGCATTACACTTGGGCAATGTGTATAGTTTGATATCAGCTTAATATCTGCATTTATTTCTGTCGGGAGAAATTTATGGCTGCAAAAGAGAAGAAACAGGCGAGTGCTGCAGGCACGCGCCGGAAAAACATTTTTATCGGTTTAACCATTATCATTGTTCTTGTTGCAATTCTGGCTGTCGTCTTTTCCGGGATAGAAAAAGAAGCTCTCACCACCGATGAAATCATCAGTAAAAAAGAGTGGGACGATCAGGAACTGACCGAAGTACTTATCACGCTCAACATGAAGCACAAGCGTAACGGACAAAACAAGGAAGTCCTCAAGCACCTGCGCGCACAGATGAATAAACGCTCAAAAGCAGAACGCCGGCAGATCACGGAAAATGTCATCATCGGCGTGGTGGACCGCATCACAAAAAGCTGGCGGGAACTGGATCAGGAAAACAGGGACAAGATTGTTCTGGCTTTTACCAAAGAAATAGAAATCAATCGCAAACGACTAGAAAAACTTGATCCGGAACGCAAGAAGAAGCTGAGTGAAGAGGCAAATAAAAAAGAGAACCAGAAGTGGATCAGGGAGTTAAACGCAAAAATAATCAACAGCCTCAGTCCTGATGACCGGCAGGCTCTTGCCCCGCTCAGTAAAAAAATAATCAGCACAATTGAATCAATGTAGCAGATCAGGAAAGGGTTGTTCGGTTATGATTTTTACACAGTCTGAAAAACCGGCCTCAGGATTCTCAATTATCGAAATGCTGGTTGTCATCTCTATCATCGCCATTATCGGGGCGCTGCTGATGCCAGGGATACGCCGGGCAATCATGGATTCGACAAAGACCAGCTGCATGAATAATCTCAAGCAGATTTCGGTTGCGCTCAATTCCTACCTGCCGCAGAACAACTTCCACCTGCCACACTGCACCATGCGCCCGAGCAACCCGCCAATCGGCGAAGAAGGACTGCCCTCAATTCGCGGGACAATTATAACTTACGCACAAGACCCGCAGATTTTTCTCTGCCCTGACGACCCGTCTGAAAAATGGTTCAAGCAAGAAGGGCTGAGCTATGAGTGGGCGTCGGTTGTAAACGGCAGAAATGTGTCCGCCAAAATCGCCAACGTAAAGGTTGTTAAATTTATCATCATGTACGACTATGACAACTTCCATGGTGATTCGGATGACGAAGGCGCGAAGAACTTTTTGTTTGTTGACGGGCATGTAGCCCCCACTCCAGCAAAGGCGGCAGAATAATGTCTGTGCTGGTTGAATGCGAAGGCCTTAAAAAACGCTTCGGGCGCAAGGAAGCGGTAAGGGGGATCGACCTTGAAATCGAGGAGCATGATGTCTTTGGGCTGATCGGCCCTAATGGCGCGGGCAAGAGTACGCTGATAAAAATGATGACCGGGCTAATCTGGCCGGATGAAGGATCGGTAACCATCAACGGCTATGATGTGCATAATGAACACAGCAAAGCCATGGAGAATGTCGGCGCAATTATCGAGTGGCCCTCCTTCATCCCCTATCTGAGCGCACGTGAAAACCTTGAGATGCTTTCAGGCGGATGCGGTGAGGATTTTCAGAGGGAACTCGCCGAAGTTGTTGCGTTTGTTAATATGACGGCCAATCTTGACCGCAAGATCGGTAATTTTTCTACTGGCATGAAGCAGAGGATGGGTATTGCCCTGTCCCTGATTCCCCAAAGCAAGTTCGTTATCCTCGACGAGCCGACCAACGGGCTTGACCCCAACGGTATTACCGAAATACGCCAGATTATTTCCGAGCGCAACAAAAAATTCGGCACTACAATTTTGCTCTGCAGCCACCTGCTTGGCGAGATTGAAAGTGTCTGTAATAAAATGGCCATTGTTCACGACGGGCAGATCGCTCTGGCCGGGCCAATCGACGAGCTGCTGAATACAAATGGGCGCATACTCGTACGTACTGACAACAATCTAAAAGCAGTGGATATTATCAAGGATAGCTTCCCGCAGACCATTGGCTTGACCATTCCGTCTGAGAAGAAAGATGAAATCTATATAGACACCGGTGAGGATATTGCCGCTGATATCAACTCGTCGCTGGTCGGGCAGGGTGTGCGGGTCTCGCATATCAGCTACGTCAAGCCAAGCCTTGAAGAATTCTTCAATGATGTTACCGGAGGGCAGACTGATGTTTAGGCAGATAAAATTCGAGCTTAAGAAACTCTCCTGTCAGAAAAAAACCTATATCGTTTTTTTCGGCCAGATACTGCTTCTGACCCTTGGCTATATCGGCTTTAAGGTTTCAAAGTTCAACGGATATTGGGGCCGGACGCTTGAACGCATTGATATTGATATTGTCAAACTTATTGATGCGTTTTTCTTTGCCCGGGTGATGATCCTCCCGACCTGCATAATCATCCTGCCGATATTTATCTGTACTATTGCCGGGGATATTGTCGCCGGTGAGGTGCAGGACGGGAGCCTGAAATTATACCTCTCACGCCCGCGCTCAAGAATCAATGTAATACTATCCAAACTGGCAGCTCTTTTTGTCTCTTCTGTTGTCTGCTGCTCATTCTTTGCGCTAACCTCGCTTATTGTCGGCTATGCACTCTTCAAATCACCGGGGACACAGATCATCCCCCTGCATGGTACAGGCATTGATATCGAGTTTGTCGTGCTGCCGTTGAGTGTTGCCTTTGAACGATACTTTATCAGCCTTGCCTATTATTCATTCTCAATCATGGCGCTGGCCTCAATCACGCTCTTCTTTTCGACCGTTTTCAACCGTATGACCACCGCAACAATAGCGGGGTTGACCGTGTTTTTTGTCTGTCATATTCTTGAAGCAATTCCGGTAATCGGCGTACTGCGCCCTTACCTCTTCTCGGCGGCGATGAGCGATACAATGCTCTTCTGGTCTGACACAATTCCGGTAATGACGATCCTGCACAACATCCTAATTCTGGGGTTCTATATAACCATCTTCTCGGGCCTGTCGATTATTATCTTCAGTACCAAGGATATAAAATAGTCCACACGCCAGCAATTATCTGTCTACAAAATAAGAAATAAACTCCCTAGAATAATTCCGCTTGATCGCGTGTTCTGGATACTCTTGTCAAAGATATGGAAGAACTGGATCGCTGCACTTGCGATAGTTCAACCAGAAACCGTTAGCCGAGCCTTTCATAAGCATTTTAATGTTCAACCCTAGCCTATAAGATAAAAATTGAAAGCGGCGGTACATGAGGACGCCGTAAAAATACCGATGTGGCAGAACGGTAGGTCGTCTGTCTTTTTTACCCCCTACCAGCCCTAGAAGGAGTGGACAGCGAACATTCATTTTGCCATGTCTGCCTTTCCCAGCCTAAATAATTAGACCTAACATCCAACGTATCATAATGTAAGGTTAAGCCCTATAAATAAACGATAGAAGTACAAACAAAGAGGTTAACTGTTTTTTTGTAGGTTATGGAACATATAATCCATATGAAATGGAAATAATTTCCAAAAAATAATTGGCATTGCCTCCAGAATGGGGTAGAATCTTTTTGGAACTTATTTCCAGTAATTGGGGATTATTCGAAAAGCACGGATAAATGACCGGTAAAAAGAAGATAACCATAAAAGAGATTGCCAAGGTTTGTGGGGTAGGGGTTGGCACTGTTTCTAGGGCAATTAACAATCAACCTGGCGTAAAAGATGAAGTCAGGAGGAAA
>QKCJ01000059.1 GCA_003245715.1 bacterium | reverse complement strand
TAAGATGTTATATTAAATACTTAGCTTGTTGAATATAAATATTTGTTTATCTGTGAAGTAGCTAATATACTATAAATATGCTAAGTTAGCTTGTTTATGAAAAGATAAGTGAGAATAATTTACGGGTGTTCTCGGGACAGGTAATCAGATTATGAGCCTAAACAAAAAACTGCAAAATATCGCTGACAGGCAGTATGGTTATTTTACTGCCGCCCAGGCAGTTAATTCTGGTTACTCAAAAGATCTGCAGGGTTACCATTACAGAAAGGGAAACTGGCAAAAGATTGATCGCGGCCTGTTCCGTATCCCTGGTTGCCCGGATAATTTTGACAGTAATAATATGCGTTGGTCGCTATGGGCGCAAGGTCAGAGCTTAAAGCGTCAGGTTGCTCTTGGCTATCATAGCGCAATGTATCTGTATGGGTTGAGTGAAAGAGAGCCGGATAAACCTCATATTGTTGTTTCTTCCCTGCGTAATAACCGTGAAAATCCTGGCTGTATTCTGCATTGGGAAGATATGGAGACAAACGATTATGTTTACAGTATCAGAGGGTATTGTATCACGTCAGCTCTCAAGACACTTCGCGATGTAAAGTCTGATCTGTTGATGTTTGGGGGCTGGTATCTTACTCTTGAGAAAGCAGTTTCGAATAATTTGATAACTATTGATGAGGCGAGGGAGCTTAATGATGGCGCGCTTCCGGAAAATTTGATATCTTATTCTTGTACACAATATGGGCTGGATGCACGGGCAAGCACAGACAACATTGTCGAACTTAGTAAAGGAATACGAATGCGTAATCTAAAGGAGATGGGGTACAGGAATTCGCCTTCAAGCAGCTTCACTCTTATCGAGATGCTGGTTGTAATTGCAATTATATCGATCCTGGCTTCGATGATGATGCCGTCAATCAGTTCATCAATTAATTCCGCAAGAGTTGTGCAGTGCGCTTCAAATCTTAAGAGTGTTTCTACAGCCGCACATTTGTACGCAGGCCAGAATAATGACTGGTACGTGCCATTGCGTATGATGTATCCTGCCTACACAATATCTTCCGTTCCATGGTCGCAAAACAGAGAATATCTGCGACTTTTGACAGGTAAAGATGTGCCAAATATTGGAAGTCCGTTTTTCAGTTCGGGAACCGGAAACGTTTCTGCCGGGATGGTCTGCCCGAAAGCTGAATATGCTCTGAAATATACCTCCGGTAGTGGCACCGCCACACTTGAATATGCATATAACATGAACAATCAAGGCTTATACTATGACGGAGTAAATCCTTTTACCATCCCCAGCGGATCTGCAGGATACAAATTGTCGAAAATCAAAAAGCCCTCCATCAGAGTAGCCTTTTTTGAAGGCATTGGTTATTCTACCGGAATGGCCGGATCAAACCCTAATACTTATTATTGGGTGGACAAGGAGGACCGAAACGGCCATAACTATGTTGCCTACCGCCATGGCAATACCGATGCCGCCAATATTGTTTATTTTGATGGACGTGTACAGTTAAACAATTGGACACTGATTTACAACAACGTGCCACTCTTGGATGTCTATGGCATAAATGACTGAAGCACACCGAAAATAGCGGGTTACCACCCACAAAAAAAATATTCTATAATCACACGCAATTTTACTTATTAAAATTGAAAGGTTTATAATGAACAAAAAATTGCTTTCCGCTCTTGTTTTCGCTATCTGTATTTCAATTATTGGAAATAATGGCTCGCTTAAAGCATCCGAACCCGCTAATGTCGACGGTAATAAAATCACCTTCACAACTGCTGCGTATTACAAGATGTTTAATGATCTGGCGCAGAAGTATGTTGATGAATATCTCAGCAGTGCCGGTGATCGAGGATTCGGCCTTCCGAAGGAACGTTATAATCTCTCTAAGGGCAAGCATACTCTCACCGTTTATGGGCGGGAAGAAGGTTCGGTGCTGGAGGAATTGTGGCTTGGTTCAGAGAACAGCACGCCCGGTAAAGGCGAAGGAATCAATATTGCTATCGGTGGAGGGAAAATTACTCCGCCAATGAAATTAAATAATAACAGGACTGCATTAATCAGCGGACTTAACCAAGGCAGTTCTACTTACGAATTCACTCTTGAAAAAGATGGCGTATATTCTTTATGGGGAAAGGGCTACGGGCCTGATGCACAAAGTAATTCGTTTTTCGTTCAGATTGATGCTGGTGAAAAATTTATCTGGGGTGTGCCTGTCGATCTGAAAAGCAAAGCTCACTGGGTTATCTGCAAGCCGCGCGGACCGGATTATTATGCGAATTTCTGTTTTATCTTTACCTGGGCTGTAACAAATCCAAAGGGGAAATTCTACAACAACAAGGAAATCAGGGACTTTGCCTATTATATAACCCTCGTTGACGTCAAGACCATGAGTAAGCGCAAGGTAAGCCCGAATCCTCTCTGGTATCTGTCGACCCTTGAAGCCGTGAGAATGTGGCAGAAAGACCCGCGCAGTACTAATGAGCAGATATCTAACTTGCTTAATGCCATGAAGTCGCAACTTGAAAAGACATATGAATTAACCACCAAGGGTAATGGTTGGATTGATAACACCCCAAACATTCAGCTTCAGTGCGCAGCTATTTTGCGGCTCGGTGCTGCTATATGGGAACATGTGGACAAAGTCACTTCGGAAAAATGGCTGAAAACCTCTGAGCAGTGTATTGACCGCGCATTTAAATATAAAATTAAAGATGGACCGTTTGTCTACAGCTATGGGTCTGGTGTTGACAGCGGTTATTATGGTGAGGATCTGAAAAATCTTAGCTGTCTTTATAACCTGACCAAAAACGATAAATTCAAAAAGATATTAATTGATATGGCAAAAATGGCCGAGAACACAACTAAGTCAGGGATTATTGTCAGTTCAGCATCGCCGTGGTGGAAACATAACTATGACAAGTTTAATAAAGATCGTCATTTTATTCTTTCTGCTTATCCGGCGTTATTGTCTGGTGATGGCAAATACGCAACAGCTCTGGCTAAAAGCATCAAAACTCACATAACGGATGGTTACCCTAGAAAAATTGACTGGCTGTTTCCTTATTATAACATGTTGCTTGATGACTTTACTGTCAAGGCAGAGGATATAAAAAACGGCAGTTTTGATTCATTTATTGAAAATGGACCAGTACTGCGTACAGATACCTTATACACCGCTATGCCCTGGCGTTCATGGTGTGAATCAACCTGCGGAACTTTATATAGCGATGATTCAAATGTGATTTCGCAGGTGTGTTCGATAATATTAACAGCAATAACTGACGATCAGAACGGTAAGATTGAAAAAGCCTATTATCCTGTCGGTTATAGTATTGTTGAAAAAGTAAACCCGACTCCAGAAATCAGGAAATTTATCAGAACCAATGATCTCGTGGCCAGCGCAGTGGTTTTTCGCCCAGCAGTCGGAGGGCCGGCAACACCTCAGCACGTTGGAATAGAAAATAAATCACCATGGCTGCGCACAGATATTTATCTCGCTGATGAAAGCGGTTTTGCGGGAGTGCTTGAATTGAGCGCGCTTGAGGATAATAGCAGCCGCAAAATGAATCTGTGGGTCAGGGTTTCAGACAATGCCAAAGCCAAGGACAACAAAATACAGATGGAAGGGCTTGAGGTTATTCTTGAAAATCAGTTCTCCGGACAACTGCATAATAAAGGAAAAATCTGGGGCTATCCCGGCGGAATGTACCCGCTTTATCTCTATGAAGCTGATATTAACAACGTAAAAACCGGCGGCGACAAATTCCTTAAAGGCGATCATTACAGAACCAGCGTTGCTGTCAACGGGAAAGGCAAAGAAGGACTGAGAGTAGTGAAATATTCTGTTGAAAATGGCATTTATGATATTGCTCTTGAAAATAAATCATCAGGGAAAAAGTATCAGCTGTTGTTCAATTCTGCGAAAACTAATTGCGAGGTCAAAAAGCTGCCGGGTTATGAGATATATCAATCTGCTGCAGATAACTACAATGGAAAAAGCAGTCGCGAAAAATTGGCTAGTGACAATAATAATCAGATGCTCAAACTTCCTGCAGAATCATTGACGCTGCTAATTTCAAAATAGTTTTAGCCGCATTTCAATTCACGTTAACCCGCAGCAATAACCTTTGGGTAATTGCTGCGGGTGTTTTTACGGACATTATACTTTGACTTGGGCGCTGAATCCGGTAGAATTTATTCGGCTTGCAAAGGAACAGTTGTTGTAGTGTGGGAATCAAACGTGGGAGAGCTTTATATGAGGATTTTTGGGTTGTTATTGCTGGCATGTGCTTTGTTGGCCGGACAGGGAGTCTTTATGAACGTTAATGCTCTGGATACAGGTATCTGTTTCAGGATGGATGACAATCAGACTCTTGAAAAATGGCGGCAGACGGCTGAGGTCTTTGACCGCTATGGCTTTAAGTTCTGCGCATCAATCAACAGCGGAAAACTCGATAAGGGATATGTTGAGCTGATTAAAGAGTTGCAGGCTAAAGGGCATGAGATCATGGACCATACGCCCCTTCACAGTATGGTTAAGTTCACGTTTGCACCCGGGAAAAAAGCCAAAGATTATGAAGGTTTGCCCGGTGTTGATCATATTTCCGGTTCGACCGTTTTTCTCAAGTACGATATTCCCGCGATAACTGCCAAAGTGAAATTTTATAAGGTTGAGATTGATGGAAGTAAGCTGATACTCAAGGATATTCTCGATGAAAAGGAAATGAAGATTATTAAACAGTCTGCGGTTGTTTATTTCCCTGAAACGAAAACAATCTGCTCAAAGCGCAATGCTCGTGAAAAGAATGTCTTTAACCTGAGAAGTATCTGGGATGAGAATAATATTAAAATCGAAAAGGCTCAAACGCAGGCGGCTTTTTTCTCATGTCAGAATTTCCCCGTACCTCCGGAAACAGTCGAGCTTATTGCCCGTAACTCTCTCGATAATTTCGCTGCAATTGGAGCCGGTCGCCCCTATACATGGATTCAGCCCGGTGGCGGGGTGAGTGTTATCAGTTCCGAGACTGCAAAAAAAGTTTTGGGCGATAAACTGGGATATCTCTCTGCTGCGACATATGTTGGTTCATCCTGGAAGGTTTTTAACGAATATAATGCCGCCGGTAATTGTGCTTATGGTATGATGTGGGGGGATTTTGACAGCGAGAATCGGGATCTCGAATGGAATATAACGAAGATTGCCGACCTTACGGCTCTTAATCACGTGGCGATTGATCGCTCTCACATGCACCCCAAGGAAGGCTGGGAAAAATATCTTGCTCGTGTCGACAAGATTCTTGCGTGGTGTGTTAAAAACAAGATACCGGTTAAGACCCAGCGTCAGTGGAGTGAAGAGCTTTACGCGGCGAAATATCCTGCACCAGCTAATGTTTTCCCGGGGCTGGGGCGTGATCTGGATGGTAATGGTATCCCGGATGGTTATGTTCTGGCAAACGGCGTCTGGGATGAGAGCATCAGATCTATTACGGCAATCAAAAGAGGTCTGGTATTTTCAGTCAATAAGCTGGGAGGGTTGGTCAAAGGCGGGAATAAATTAAGCTTTAAACTTTCAGCTGATACTGAGACTGAAGTTACTGTAGCGATTAATTTTTACCTGGCCAAAAAAGATAACCTGAAAAAAACCGTCAAGTTTTCAAAAGGCGAGACAAAAGAATATTCCCTAAATATTGATATTCCTGAAAAAGCATCAGTCGCAGACTTTTCCTTTACGGTATCGTCAAATGGCAAGTTTGTATTCAGCGCTATAACGCTTTCCGGTCTGCAAAAATAATTACCGGCTAGTACTTTGGTAAATAAATACGCCCCCGCTATTAATCACAAGTGGGGGCGTTTATTTTAAATACAGCTCAAAAATTATTTTATCACATCAAGCCATTGCATATTTCTGTGTTCGCCGACGCCGACAACAAATCTGATCTCTGCTTCGCAGCATTTTTTGGCGACTCCGGCCATTAATTCGTGCGTTCCTGCAGTCAGTTCAAGATCGTAAAACTGACTGATCGGTGCCCGGTGGAATGATGGACTCATCATTCCTCCATCGCGTCCGAAGATAAAGTTGTTATCAAGCCAGACCCTGCTTATTGACGGCGTATTGAACATGATCCGCACTTTTTTTGTTTCAGGCATCTGTATTGTGAATTTCATCATGTACAGACTGTCACTGGCCAGGCCTTCTGTTGAAATTTTGCACAAGTTGCCGGAAAATTTCCGCATCTGGGTTTGGGGCGGAAGGCAGGGTGAGAATTTGTTTGAATCCATCGCAAACCAGGGCGAGAAGACTCCGCACTCTGTGTTGATTTCACGGCTTATGTTACTGCTTTGCGCCTCCTCTTGCCCCAGTGTTACCCGTGTACCCAGATTAATGATCTGGTCTGTAAAGCCATCAAGGTCATCAGGGTGGGTAATGCCGACAATCCCCTTGTTGATTATGAGTTTTCTGCCGATAGGTTTGAGCCATTTTTCATCAATTGATGCCGGATCAATCAGCCCCATAATTGCGCCGACCGTTGCGCCGGTGCAGTCAGCATCATAACCGCAGTTAACGGCAATACATATCGCTTTGCTGAAATCACCCTTGGAGAGAATCAGTGAAATAATCGTGAAGCCCATATTCATAATGCAGTCGGTAAAGTTATCACTTCCGTATTTCTCCAGTACCTTGTTGCGGATATTCAGCCAGTCCTTGTCCGTTTCACACCAGTTGAGTGTATCAAGAATTACCGCTGCAATCTGGCAATCGCGCGGAATAAAATCCAGAGCCATCTTAATCAAGGCCATGATGTCGTTGTCAATAAAGGCCAGACTTTGTAGCGCCGCCAGATATTGCTCGGCATAAATTCCGTCGCCGGAATGATCCACGCACGCATCTTCATATGCATATTTGGCTGCCAGCTCCGGATTTCCTGGCGCAAGGCAGGCCCAGATTTCACTGCGGATAGCTGCGCCAAGCCCGTTGACAAAATAATTGTCATAAGCCCCGGAAACTCCGGCCGGTATCCCCAGACGCAGATTTCTGAGCGCAACCCCATATTCATCCCATGGGAAATCAACATGGTCAACCCATGCCTGGGCAAAAATATTTCGTGATATTACAGGTTTGTCCATTTTGTCAAGTACCTGAGCCCAAAGTACTTGCAGATCAAGATCGTCATTTGGGATCATGTCTGTCGGGACAGGATAATAGTAATCAAGATTCATCGGCCCAGTGCAGCCCTCATATGGTTGCCCAAGTGTACCACCGGCAGCTTTTCCAAGCCAGCAGCCTAAAATTTTGGTGCGCAAATAATCTTTAGTCAGTTCCTTATTCATCATATCCCTTTCTGTTGGTGATTTTAATAACCCTGAAACAGTGTACTGCAACAGTTGCCGTTTACAATATCACCTTAAAACTTGCTTTGTCAAGTTTTTCTTATACAATTATTTTCAGCGAATTTGAAAATTGTGGGCTGGTTGGGGTTTTCTGCAGGAAAAAGGCTTAATTTAGAGATGCCGGAAAAAATTAATATCAGAAAAATAGCCGAGCTTGCCGGTTGTTCGGCCTCGACGGTTTCAAGGGTTTTGTCCGGCAAGACGAACAAGATCCCGATAAGCGTGGAGACCAGAGCGCGGATTCTTGAGATTTGCCGTGAGCATGACTATGCGCCCAGTATTCATGCGGCCCGTTTTTTTTCGCGCCAGTCGCGGGTGATCGGCTTTGTCATTCCGCAGGGAATCAGTCTGGTAGACGATAATCTGGCAAGATCAATGGATGCATTTTACACGGGACTTTGGGCTAATTCATACCGGGTTGTGCCGTTTGTCTGCGATGAGGAATTTATCGAGAAGAAGGTTTATCTGGATCTCTTTCAGCGCAAGGAAGTTGACGCGGCGGTGATTTGGGGGGTAGGTGGGGACAATTCATGGCTGGATGAGCTTGCGGAGAAAAAATTTCCTTTTGTACTTCTTACCAACCGCAGCCGAGAATATCCGAGTGTCAGTTGTGATAATGCGGCCGGGATTGCTGCGCTGGTGGGACATTGCCGTGGAAAAGGCGCAGAGAAATTTGCCTGTATTGCAATTAATGGCGGAGAGTGCAGCAAGGAGCGTGAAATTGGTTTTCTTGAAGCAACCGTTGGTTTGCAGAGCGAGGTCTTCACGGCTGGATGGTTTGATATTGACAGCGGCCGTAAATTGGTGGATAAAATAATTTCATATAATCCGGATGCGGTTATCTGTCTTAATGACCGGGTTGCTATCGGCCTTGAAAACGCTTTACTTGAACGAAGCTTGTCTGTCCCTGATGACATAATGATTACGGGCGCGGACAATATCGAGCTTTCATGTTATTGTCCGGTTCCTCTGACGACATTTGACCAGATGGCAACAGAATGCGCGCAAAAATGTGCCGGGATGCTTGTTGATTTTCTGGCCGGCAATGGTGAGTTGTCATCAATTATTGTTGAACCTGAAATTATTATCCGCAGTTCTGTATGAGCAAAAATTATTTCAGGATACTGCAGAATTTAAACAAGGGCTGACCGTTAATGGTTAGCCCTTGTTTTGCAGGCAAAATTACTGATGCCGCACACTGTCACGTTTTATCAGCTGATATTCGAGGATGGTCTGTTTCTTGACCTTCGAGCCGTCGAGTTGAGCTTCAAGAATGTCTGCAACAACCTTTGCCAGTTCTTTATGATCCTGGGTTATTGTTGTCTGCGGTGGCGTTGCGTAGCGTGAGAATAATTTATGTTCGGAGGTGATAAGTGAGATTTCCTCGGGAATCTTTTTATCAAAGAGTGAAAGCGCATAAGAGGTGATTATCCCGGCGTTTCCACCGGGGCAGAAGAGGCCGTCGATGCCCTGTTTGAGGAGTTTGCCGATAATCTCTACATACTTGTCATCTGCGCAGAGGTGGATAAGCGCGTCATTGACCGGGTAATTCAATTTATGCAGAGCTTTGGTGATTGCGCGTTTTCTTTCATCGGCATTGCCGGAACCTGCTTCGCCATGGATGATGCAGCCGATTTTCTGGCAGCCGCGTTCGTGAAGATGGTTGATGGCCAGCGCCATTCCCTGCTCCTCATCAGAACGCACAGAGTAGATATTATTGCATTTTTGCGGCGGGTCACGGTCAACAAGGATGAGCGGAGCTGGAAAGCGTACCGGCCAGAGCCTGAAATCCTCAGGGTTGGCGCCAATCGCTACAGCACCGCAGAACTGGATATTGTCAAGTCTGTCGAGGTTATTCTGCGGTAGAACCTCGATGCGGAAATTTCTGCGCGGCAGTTCAAGCGTCAGCGCCATCATCACCATTTCAAGGCAATTACGGATAGGATAGATCTCATCTTCAGGCAGAATTATTATGACATTGCGCTGCTTGGTTGTAAGCTTCGGGTGATAGCCGTGTTTTTTCGCAATATCCAGCACCTGCTGCCTTATCTCATCCCTGATATTTGGATGGTGGCTGAAAACTCTTGAAACAGTCGCCGGAGAAACACCGGCTAATTTGGCGATATCCTTCAATTTCATTATATACTCTCCGCTGTGTCTTTGAAACTTTTTCAATATACATCATTAATTCCTGAAAACAAATTTTTATTTCATTTACCCTTGCATTAATTATGGCAAAATTTGGTTGTGCAGCTCGACAGGTCTGGTATAGTGGAAAATATTGCAGAAAAAACGAAAGGAAGAATATGACTGGCAAGTATGTTGTTTTCACCGCCCCCGGTAAGGCTGAGCTTAAAGAACTTGCTATTCCGCCAATAAAAGATAATGAAGTGCTGATTGAGAATGAGTACACGGTTATCAGCGCAGGAACCGAGCGGGCAAACTTGTTGGGGCTGCCTAACACCGGATCATTTGAGCATGGCTTTCCGCATTGTGAGGGTTACAGCGGTTCTGGCCGGGTTATTGAAATTGGGGGGGAGGTCGAGAGTCTCAAGGTCGGAGACAGGGTTGTTGTTCAGTGGGGGGGACACAGGACTCACACTGTAAAAAAAGCGTCTGAAGTTTTGACGATTGAAGATGACTCTATTGACTTGCTTGATGCTTCTTTTGCCCATATCGCCTCTTTTCCGTTTCTTGGTGTGCGTAAGCTCAGGATTGAAATGGGCGAATCGGTGATGATTGCGGGGCAGGGTATTTTGGGTATTTTTGCTCTGCAGATTGCGCAGCTTTGCGGGGCGATACCGGTTGTGGTTGCAGACCTTGATCCGATGCGGCGTGAGCTTGCCATGAGCCTTGGTGCTTCTGCTGCCTTATCGCCTGATGATCCTGATTTTATCAATAAGGTGAAGGAAGCAACAGGCGGTGCAGGGCCTGATGCGGTGGTTGAGGTTACTGGTCTGGCGGTTGCCCTGCAGCAGGCTCTTGAGTATATAGCCTGGGAAGGTCGCATCTCGCTTCTTGGTTGTACCAGAGTGTCTGATGTGCCGATCGATTTTTACAAGTATGTCCACCGCCGCGGAATTTCACTGATCGGCGCACATACAAACACACGTTCAAAGGTAGAATCCGCCCCGGCGCACTGGACTGAGCATGATGATTACCGGACATTCCTGAAATTCGTTGCCGCCGGTAAAATTCAGGCCAGGCCGCTTATTTCCGAGATTGTTTCACCTGAGAATGCGCCGGAAGTTTACTCCCGCCTTGCCGGGTGCAAGAATCCTCCGCTGGGAATAGTCTTTGACTGGAAAAAGCTCAAATAGCTTACGCCTGCTTTTCTTTCGGTTGTGGTTCGCTGGTTTTAATATTTAATGCATACACATGATGCTTGGGCGCAGGGGCGTTTATTATCTCTGCTTATATGAAATAGGAAAATAATGAAAGCAATACTTATTAATGCAGACAAGACTCTCTCTTGGAGTGAGGTTGCTGCCCCGGTACTAAAAGCGGGTGAGGTTATAATCAAGGTTCATGCGGCTGCGCTTAACCGGGCTGATCTAATGCAGCGCGAAGGCAATTACCCTCCACCTCCGGGTTGGCCGGACTGGATGGGGCTTGAAGTTTCCGGCGTTATTGATGAGGCTCCGGCAACATCCCGCTGGAAGGTTGGTGACAGGGTTTGTGCGCTGCTTGGCGGCGGCGGTTATGCCCAGAAGGTGGCGGTGCCTGAGGGGATGGTGATGTCTGTTCCTGATGGGCTGACGATGGAAGAGGCTGCGGCGATCCCGGAAGCTTTTGCGACATCATATCTTAATCTCTGCATTGAAGGCGGGATGAAAGAGGGTGATACGGTCTTTATACAGGCAGGTGCCAGTGGTCTTGGCATGGCGGCAGTGCAATTGGCCAAGGCGCTCGGGGCGAAGGTTGTTACTACGGTCGGTTCTGATGATAAAGCGGAGTTTGTGCGTGAACTTGGTGCGGATGTTGTCATTAACCGCAAGAAAGAAAATATTGCCAGTGTCTTGAAGGAGCATCCGGTTGATGTGGCGATGGATTGTGTTGCTGGCAAGGATCTTGGCCCATGCCTTGAAACAATGGCGCACGGCGGGCGCTGGATTATTATCGCCACCCTTGGCGGTGCGCAGAGTGAAATAAATATGCTCGACTTTTTCAAACGCGGAGTAAAGCTTATTGGCAGTACCCTGCGCAGCCGGACATCAGAGATGAAGGCTGATATCCTTGCAGGGCTTGAAGAAAAATTATGGACATCTTTCTCCTCAGGAAAAATCAAGGCTTTTATCCATGAAGCATTGCCGATAACTAAAGCCGAAGAAGCGCATAAAATCTTGCAGGATCAGCAGAACATTGGCAAAGTTGTTTTGACCGTTGCTGGCGAGTAATAAAAAGGAACTAATATGAGCTTCAGAGGCAAGGTTGCAATTATCACCGGCGCGGCTTCAGGTCTTGGTATGTTGACTGCACAGAATTTTGCCGCAGATGGCGCGAAGGTTTTGCTGACTGACGTTAATAATGACGCAGTTGAAGCAGCGGCTGAGGTTATCAGAGCATCTGGTGGTGAAGCGTGTGCTATTGCGGTTGATGTCCGTTGTTTTGAGCAGACAGTTGCTGCCGCAGAGCTGGCAATAGCTGAGTACGGCAGGATTGATTTTTTGATTAACTGTGCCGGCGGAGCTGAGACCAGAGTCTGTAAATGTGCCAAGCCTTTTCATGAATTGCCTGTTGAGGTGATTGACTGGGGGCTTGATGTGAATCTTAAGGGCGTGGTCTATTTCTGTCGGGCTGTTTTGGGAACAATGATCGGACAGAAAAGCGGGGTTATTATTAATCTGGGATCGGTGACAGGAGTTGAAGGCTCCAGTGGCGCGGTTAATTACAGCGCGGCCAAGAGCGGAATCATTGGCCTTACCAAGTCACTTGCTTTATGTGGCGCGGAACATGGTGTCAGGGCTTGCTGTGTCTCGCCAGGGCCGGTACTGACCCGCGAAGCTATGGCGAAGATGCCGACACGTCTTGGCCGTGCAGCCCAGCCGCAGGAAATTGTCGATCTCATCCTTTATTTATGCTCAGATAAGGCGGCATTCATTACAGGAACCAACTACCTGATAGACGGCGGGCGTAGCTGCGGAGGAATGTGATGGTTCGCGTGTTCCGCATGAAAAAGGTTGTACTATATTGGCAGATGGCACAAGGCATAGCGTATCAGCGCCTTAAGGTTAAACCGGTTTGTTTTGAATGATTTGGCAAACGCATATTTGGCCTGCTGTTTTTTACCGAGTTCCAGTTTTGTTGCGCCGTAGCGGTAGTATATCTGCGAGCAGATCTTTTGCGGGATCGTACCATCGAGTTTGTTGATAATTATATATTCATAAATATGCTCGCGCGATCTGCATAATCTGTCACTGAATTGCTGTGAGGAGATGCTTCCGCGGCGCAGCCGGTACTTGGTCAGGCATTTATTGATGAAGACAAACCGCGCACTCTCGGCAATCCTGACCCACATATCCCAATCTACAAGATTATATAAATCACTGAAGCCACCAGCGTCAACCAGAAGTTTTCGCGGTATCATTGCTGAAGACATATTTATAAAATTGGTGCGGTAGATATATTTTTTCAGATCACCCTCAATTGGCGAGTGTGATTTGTTCATGAGCGTCTGGAAGGTCTCTGCGCTTTCTTTGCCATTATCATCAATAATAATTGCATCAGAGTGGATTATTGTTGTCTGGTCAGCGTCTTGCGCCGCAGTGATAAATAACGAAAGCTTATTCTCAAGCCACAGGTCATCGCTGTCGCAAAAGGCGATATATTCCCCCCGGGAGTTATCCAGCGCAACCTGCCGCGTCAGCCCGTTGCCTAGATTTTCTTTGTTGTGCAGAAGCTTTATCCGCGGGTCCTGTTTTTCGTAGGACTCGATGATTGCCGCGGAATTATCCGTAGACGCATCATTTACGATAACAAGTTCAAAATCAGAGTAGTCCTGTCTGAGGACACTCTCTATCGCCTGTGCGACATAACGCTCATCATTGTAACATGGCATCATTACCGACACTTTTGCGCTACTCATCTTTTTCCCCGTCAATTATTTTGCGCCAGCGCCCGCGGGCGTGATGTTTTTATCGAAGAACCTGATTAACTCCGTAAGCGAGCAGTGGTGATAGGGCATATTGCAGGCAGGGCTATGCTTGCCGGCATCTGAAAACCACATTTCAAGAGTTTCAGGTGAGAAGACCGCATTGTGCAGGTTTGAACTCATTGCCACCGGCCTTTTTATAATATCAATCATGGTACTGACGTCGATCTTGCCGTGATTTTCCTTCAGACGCTTACTCAGGTGCTCAACTCTTCCTTTGCCAGAAACAAGCACTGTGTCCTCTGGGACAAACGGCAGTTCCTCATCTTGTTGACCCGGTTCAAGCACGCGGACATTCTTGCTTGTGCATTCAAGCGCAACCATGTTTCTGTCTTTGTCACTGAGAACGTAATAGTAAATACAGGTGCGCGGCGTCTTTCTGATTATATCAAGTGCTTGAGCTACGTTTGCAGCTTTTTCCATAACTTCACGCATCAGAAAATTCATCGGCATGCCGTCCCAGTCGCCCTCGCCCCGTCCGCCGATCTCGCCCATTGACAGTCCCTGATCGTTCATCGCTGTAACCGTGCCGACAAAACCTGCATAACCAAGGCTTAGCCATGAATGGCACCCTTCAGGCATAAACACCGTTACTGTCGCTTGGTTTTGCAGATAGATATCTTTCATGTAATCAAGGACTCTGGCGTGCAGCACCCGCCCGTCTTTGGTCGCACTGCCTCTTACCGCAAAGCCGCTGCAGTGAAACATTTCAGGAAAGAAATTTGTGTAACGTACATCCCGCCTTGAGAGTCCACTGGCCTCTGCCAGAGCGTCACATTCAGCGAGAAAGCGTTTGGGGGTATGCGGCGCGGTCCGGCGTTCAACCTCAGCCATGCGTTCAAAAAACCAGTCGCCTTTTTTTATCGTATAGCCAGAGCCGATCAGATAGATCTTATTGACAAGCTCTTTTATTATTGGTTGGAGCAAACGACCTTGAGCTTGCCCCATCTGCTCTGGCGTTCCCTTCAGGAGCAGAAATGTTTTGCCGTCCTGTCTGCAGTAGAGTCCATGCCCCGCAGGGTCGCGGGCAATTATTTTCAGAGTTCCTTCTTTTACAATTTCCGCGGCAGTGGCGTTTGGGGAGAAAACGGATAACGCGGCAAGAAGAGTAAACAATAATCTGAAGTTTGAGGGAAGTATAATCATTTTAATGTCTCCTGCAGAAAGTTGACTATTGCCGCAAACATTCTGTAGATATCATTCTGATTAACGCTTTTTACTTTGACTCCAGTCGGCGCTGAAAAAACCTCGTCAGGGACGGTAGCGTTAACCGATAACTGGTTTACAGTAATTTCGGCGTTAAATTTCTCAGGTTGGCTGATGATGATTAGGTTGGGAGTTATCCCGTCTTCTTTGAAAAATACTTTTATATTGATCGTGTTGAGGTTTTTAAGTTTCGTCAGGGTGAATTCAATTGCGATACCGTTTTCCGGGTTGGATATATCGGTGAAGTCTGCATATTGTTTGAGCATATCCGGAACCATCGCCATTCCCGAGACTGCTCCGGCAATAACCTTCAGCTTGAGAAGAAGCCCCGGGTCAGCAAATTTAAGTGGTGATTTATTATTGTCCGGTTCGTCTGTCCCGGCAAAAACAATATCCTTTACTGAGCCAAGCCAGGGGTACTCACCATTACCCATCATAACGTTTTTCAGCAGCGGTACCTGTCCTTCCAGCCGGAAGCGTTCGTTATCCGGGCCGGTGTGGCTACTGCCCCTGATGAATTGCAGGCTGCCGGTTATTTTTTTGCTTTTTTGCGGGGTGAAAATAGCTGACAGGTCAAGAATGTGGCCATGCCCTTCTTCTGGCTCAAATGTAATGATCTGGCCAAGGGCTTTCATTACAGCCGCGATACGTTCAGCAGGATTAAGGTTATGCTCTGGCTGCTCATTTTGCGCCTGTGGTGGCAGATCTGCGGCGAAAAAATCTTTGATACTGTCCATGATCTGCGGCAGGACTGCCATTGCCGTGTAATGCCCGAGCCCATTTTTCCAGATGACTTTATTTTCAAGGCCAAGCTGCTGTGCAAGCTGCAGTGTGCATTCTTTGGGGACGACCTCATCAGAACCAGCGTTAATCATCATAACATTACCTGCCTGAGCCCGGGAGCGGAGCTTGCCGGCATTGGTTAGCGGGTCTGACGCATCAAGGCAGGCTTCGATTTTCTGCCGCCGCTCTTGCGGGAGTTTATCCAGCATCTCGCGCAGTTGTCTGGCTTCCCTTGCGTTGGTGATGATTTTTTTGAGATTACCTCCGCCAAGTATAAACAGTGACTTGTAGATACGCTGATCCTCCGCGGCGGCTGTTGAGCCGATAATGCCGCCAAGGCTGATCCCCATCAGTCCGACCCTGTCTTTTGAAATTTCGGGGCGTGATTGGAGAAAGTCAACTGTTCTTCTGATGTCGGCAATTGCCTGTGGTAAAAACTGGCAGAATAACTCAGGGTTACTCATAACCGCTGACCGCCCGCCCTTTATGGAGCGCTCGCCGTAATAGGGCATTTTCATCATAATTGCCGGTATTCCCTCTCCTGCAAGCAATCTGGAGGAGAGCCTTGCCAGTTCAAAATTTCCTCCAAGGATATGCAGAACAATTACGCCGGGTCTTTTGGGCGCATCCGGTTTGATGTCTTTAGGGAGGTAGTACTCGGCATAAACAGTATTGTTGTTTTCGTGAATGGACTTTAGCGGTGAGGGATAGGTTATCTGGTAGAGCGTATAATCGCTGGTGTCCTTAATCTTGGTAACGTTATACGAAAAAGGCTGATTGTTGAAGGTGTTGCCGACCATCTGCTGTGATGGCGTTTCTGCTGAAAAAGCAGTAACTGTCAGTAACATGATAAAAATCGGCAGGATTTTTTTTTTCACAGGTATGGCCTATATTTTAAAAATGTTCTGGATTTATCGGAAATTTCGATTATAGCTTATCGGCCGGGTAAATTCCACAAAAAACTGTTGTCGGGCAGAAGTGCTATCTTTTTTGGTGAGAGGAGGTTATCGTGGTCATAGGGTGGATGATTGGAGAGAGGTGCGGTTGTGACATGTTGGTGTTATAATATTGTTATGTTGCGGGGCTGGTCGATAAAATTTATATTGTAATCTAAAATTGAACCTGCTAAAATTAATTACTGCACATAGTTATGAGGATATAACTGCCGGCAGGGCGGTTTTTTTGAAACAATTTACAAGTGACTGCATCTGAGTGTATGGAGCAAGCATATGGAAGAGCAATTATCGACAGGGGTGTTTGTCAGAGAGTACGAAACTCATTCCGGGCAGATCTATGGTTATCTGCTCAAGGCGACTGGCGGGCGTGAAGCTGAAGCTAATGATATAGCGCAGGAGGCTTTTATGCGGGCTTGGAAGTCCAAGGCGGAGTTTGAGGGGCGCAGCAGTGTAAAGAGCTGGTTTTTTACAATCGCGGTGAATCTTTTCCGTGAGAAGATCAGGCGCAAGAAATTGGTGCGTTATGTTGACGAGGTGCCAGAGTCGGTCAGGGAAACTACAGCAGTGCAGCGTATGGCTCGTGACGAGCAGAAGTTGCTGCTGAAAAAACGCATAGATGAGGAGCTTGATAATCTTCCGGCTGAGTACAGGGAGGTTTTTGTGCTTATCCGCAGTGAAGGTTATAGTTATGCCGAAGCGGCAGAAAAGCTTGGGGTGACGGTCAATACTGTCAGGATGCGTCTGCACAGGGCAAATGACAAGCTTGCTCAGGCGCTGAAAGATCTCAAAGAGCTGGTCTGACTGGGGTGGTATGGTTATTACCCGGCAATGAAACCGGCTTGTTCTTCAGGTTGAATTGCGGGAAATAAAAAGGAGAAACTATGATTACGCAGGAAAAAGCCAAGGAAATTATCTCGGATCTGCTTGCTGGTGAGGTTTCGGCAGAGGATGCGGATAAACTTGAGGAGTATGCAAAGTCCGATCCTGAAATTTCTGAATATAGAAAAACGCTTGAAACGGTCTGGGGTTTTTCGCGTGAGGATCTTTACCCTGATGAGAGCTTGCCGATGTCTCCCGAGCTTGAGGAACGAGTTGTCGCTGAAGCTGATGAAGAGGCTAGGAATTCTGGAAAGGTCATCAAACTCGATTTTGATGTTCTTGATAATCTCGCTGCGGCAGGGCAAAACGGCATACCCCCTGAAAATGACGATGAGGGAAGGCATGATTAATCTGCGGCTCAAAACCCCTGCGAACGGGCGAGCCGGGTAAACGGCAAATCTGCTCTGCGCAATCTGCGGGCGGGGGCGACGCTCTGCCAATGTAGAGAGGGGCTTATTGGCGTTTTGGTCTTTTGTGTTATAGTTGCGAAAATAATACTTTTCAGAATGCGGCGCTCCTGTGTGGAGGGTCGCATTTTTTGTCGTGTATGCGCATCTTTTTGTGCTGCCTGACAGTCGCGGCTGCGGGAAAAATGGCTTGACAAATTAGTTGGTCGATGATAATATCTCAAAGTTGACCGAATATGTGGGGATTGCCTGGGCGTGCTCGCTTATTGCATATCTTCCGGATTTTGTAATATGAATTGTTTTTCTGGAGACAGAAAGGTGATGCTATGGAAATAAAAGTATTTCGTGAATTAGCCGCGTTTACGCTGGTGTTTTCTCTGTTTTTTTGCCTCTTTGCCGGTACTGCTAAATCTGATGATGAGTACATTACCCCCAACCGCCGCGTGGTCAAGCTTCCTGCGCCGGTAACAGCGGGCGGGGCAACCCTTCTTGAGGCGCTCAGTAAGCGTATGACCTCACGCAGTTTTTCAGATAAACCTTTCACCAGACAGCAGATATCAGATCTTCTCTGGGCTGCGTCGGGAATTAACCGCAAGGATTCAGCGAAGATGACCGCCCCGACTGCCCTTAACTGGCAGGAGATTGATATTTATGTGGCGACTAAAGAAGGTGTTTACTTTCATAACCGGGTGAAGAACGTACTTGAGTTGGTTCTTGCCAAAGATGTCATGAAGGAGACTGGCAAGCAGGAGTTTGTGGGGACCGGCGCGTTAGAGATGATTTTTGTTGCCGATTATTCAAAGATGAAGCACGGCAATGTCAGTGAGGAGAAAAAAGTTATCTACTCAAGGACTGATACAGGTTTTATCTCGCAGAATGTTTATCTGTTCTGTGCGGCTAATGGTTTGAATACGGTGGTGCGCGGTCTGGTTCCATATGATGAGTTGCACAAGACTCTCAACCTGCGCGCGGACCAGAAAATTACTTACTGCCAGACAGTCGGCTTTGCGCCGGGGAAGTGATGGCATAAGGAAATATTGGGGGAGTTTAAGCTTGGAAATTAGTATTAAGGAAAAGGTGAAATGAAAGATAATTGGAAGATCGAGACAAAGGCGGTTAAGGGTGTGTATTCTCCGGCAAATGGTGAGCCGTGGGTGCTGCCTATTGCACAAAGCACAACGTACAGTTATGAGACGGCAGAGAACCTCGCCCAGCTCTTTGATCTTGAAGTTCCCGGACATATGTATTCGCGTATCAGCAACCCGACAGCGGAAGCCTTTGAAGGAAAGATGGCCGCGCTTGAAGGTGGTGTCGGCGCTCTGGCCACATCCTCGGGTCAGTCTGCGTCATTTGTTTCTATTGCCAACCTTGCTAGAACTGGCGATAACTTTCTGGCGGCCGGCGCAATCTATGGCGGCACGGTAAGCTTGTTCTCAAACACCTTCCCGAAAATGGGGATCAGCGCCCGCTATGTCTCACAGGAGATGAGTGTTGATGAGATCGTTAGCAGGGCTGATGAGAAGACCCGCGCGGTATTTGCCGAGACGCTGGCAAACCCGGCCCTGCGTGTTCTTGACTTTGAAAAATTCAGCAAGGCCGCTGAGATTATCGGCGTGCCTTTTATCGTTGATAACACCTTCCCGACTCCTTACCTCTGCCGTCCGCTTGAGCATGGGGCTGATATCGTCGTTCATTCAGCGACAAAGTTTATTGACGGGCATGCAACGGCTGTTGGCGGTATCATTGTTGACGGCGGTAAATTTGACTGGGGCAAGAATGACCGCTTCCCGGAGATGGTTAATCCTGATCCGAGTTACCATGGCCTTGTCTATACCGAGAAGTTCGGCAACCTCGCATATATTGTCAAGGCGCGTGTACAGTGGATTCGTGATCTTGGCAACTATCTTGCGCCGATGAACGCCTGGCTGGCGCACAAGGGTCTTGAGACCCTGCATGTAAGAATGGACAGGCATTCGTCCAATGCCCTCAAGGTCGCCGAGTTTCTTGAGCAGCACCCGAAGGTTGACTGGGTGACATATCCGGGGCTTAAATCAAGTGCTGATTATGAGCTTGCGCAGAAATACCTGCCCAGAGGCTGCAGCGCTGTTCTCAGCTTTGGAATTAAGGGCGGTAAGGAAGCGGGTGCGAAGTTTATGGAAGGTTGTGAGCTTGCGGGGCAGGTTATCCATGTTGGTGATCTGCGCACAATCGCGCTTCACCCTGCAACGACCACCCACCGCCAGCTCAGTGAAGAAGAGCTGAAGAATGCGGGGATAAAGCCTGAACTGATCCGCGTCAATGTAGGTATTGAGAATGTTGAGGATATAATTGAGGACTTCTCACAGGCTTTGGACAAGGCTTGAATCTGAAATTATTTTGCGTCTCCGGCTTTTGGCTGAATGCCTTAAGCCGCAGTATTGCATTTATGGTTTGAGTGGTTGAATAAGTTTAATTATCACATTAGCACCAGAAAATGATAAATTTCGCGGGGAAGAGTAATAATGGCAGAAAATGAAACCGGGGAGAGTGCGCCTGATTCAGCCGAGTCTGTTGGCTGGACTGTAGCTAAGCGCGTAAAGCTTGCTGATAGGGACAATCCTTTTGAGCTGATATCCGGGAAAAAGCTTCTTGATGTTGAGGTTGAGTATGAAGAGTATGGCCCGCAGGATTCTGAGAGTGTCATCATGGTTTGCCATGCCTTGTCAGGAGACGCGCATGCCGCTGGCTGGGATAAGAACTGGCAGGAGGGGCAGCGCCGCTGGCGTGAGAAAAAACCAGGCTGGTGGGATGCGGTTATCGGCCCGGGCAAGGCTCTTGATACCAGGCGCTACCGGGTGATCTGCACTAACGTTTTAGGCTCATGTTACGGTACGACCGGACCTGCTTCAATCAACCCTGAAACCGGAAAGTCATACGGGCTGGAGTTTCCTGTTGTCACGGTTCAGGACTGGGTAAAGCTGCAGAAGTTGTTCTGTGATTATCTGAAGATTGATAAACTCTATGCGGTTATCGGTGGCTCGCTTGGCGGTCAGCAGGCAATTGAATGGGCTCTGGCTTATCCGGACTTTGTCGAGAAGGTTGTCGTTCTTGCGGCTGCTCCGAAATTATCAACGCAGGGGTTAGGGTTTAACGCGGTCGGGCGTTATGCGATTTTAAATGACAAGAATTTCAGCAAGGGCAATTATTATGAGAGCAATTGCCAGCCTGAGGACGGTCTTGCCGCGGCGCGGATGCTTGCGCATATTACATATCTCTCTGAAGAGGGGATGCATGAGAAATTTGGCCGGCGTTTGCAGGACGCGCAGGAGTTGCAGTTCGGTTTTGGCGTAGAGTTTCAGGTTGAGAGCTATCTCAGTTATCAGGGCAAGCAGTTTGTGCAGCGCTTTGACGCTAACAGTTATCTTTATATCACCCGCGCGATGGATTATTATGATGCGGCGGCGCAGTGGGGCGGGGGAAGTCTTGAGGAAGCCTGCAAGCGCATCAAGAGCGATGTGATGGTTGCGAGTTTCAGTACCGACTGGCTTTATACTCCGCAGAGCTGCAAGGAATTTGCCCTGGCCTTGAGCCGTAATAACCGCCCGGTAACTTATGTTGATGTTCCTTCGCAGTTCGGGCATGACGCGTTTTTGGTTCAGGTTGAAGAAGTCACGCATTTGCTGCGGCATTTTCTGGAAGCCAAGAGGCGCTGGCGGTCAGCCCCATAGTTGTGCGGCTATTGGTCGCAATAAACTTGTGCAGAACTTTTTCTGAAGATTAAAGCAGGAGCAGGAATAATGCTTTCACAAAATATAAAAGAAATGAACAGCGAGAAATTCGCCGCGCTCACCAAACTTATTGAGGAGCGCATGGACCCGGCCTTGCTTGGCTTTGGTTCGGATCAGATTCTGAATTTCTTTTCAAGTGTCGGCTCCTCATCAAAGCCGGTAACTGATGATAAAGGTTATCCTCTGCGCTGGCAGGATAAGGTTATTGAACAGGAGATACCGGTTGGTTCTTCGGTGCTTGACCTTGGTTGCGGTAAAGGTGAGTTGCTGGCGCGTCTGATGGATATGAAGCAGGTTTACGGGCAGGGCATTGAGCTTGATCCAAAGGCAGTGCTTGAGTGCGTGGGCAGCGGTGTTCCGGTTTTTCAGTCTGATATTGCCGATGGTTTATCGGGGTTTGCGGATAATTCATTTGATTACGTTGTTCTTGAGGAGACGCTTCAGACACTTAAAGAGCCGGTACGGGTTTTACGCGATATGTTGCGTGTCGGGCGCAGCGCGATTGTTTCGTTTCCGAACTTTGGTTTCTGGCAGGTGCGTCTTGATCTGGCGATCAGGGGACGGATGCCGCAGACTGGCTGGCTGCCGTATCAGTGGCACGACACACCGAACATCCACTGCCTTTCGATTCAGGATTTTCTGACCTGGGCGCGTGAGGAGAGCGTGACAATTGTTGAGGGGTTTGTCTTGAATGACGGGATGACCCGCAAGATGCAGATTACCGACAACCTCTATGCAGAAGAGGCGCTGGTGATAATTCAAAAAGCATAATTGCTTGAAGAAATATAAATAATTAACGGATAACTGGCAGGGAGAGAAAATGCGAATCTATGACGATCAGTCTTATTCAATTGGTAATACGCCGCTTGTGCGCCTAAATAATATAACAGAGGGTTGCAGGGCGACGGTGCTTGCAAAGGTTGAGGCTAGAAACCCTGCTTTCTCTGTCAAGTGCAGGGTCGGGGCGAATATGATCTGGGAGGCGGAAAAGAGCGGTGTGCTGAAAAAAGGCCATCAGATTATTGAGCCGACCAGCGGTAACACCGGTATTGCGCTGGCGTATGTCTGCGCGGCCAGAGGTTATAAACTGACCCTGACCATGCCTGAGAGCATGTCTGTTGAGAGACGGCGTGTATTAAAGCAGCTGGGGGCGGAAATAGTCTTGACTCCCGCAGAGGAAGGGATGACTGGCGCGATTAAAAAAGCTGAGGAGATGGTCAGGGAAAATCCGACCAAACGTTATATGCCGCAGCAGTTTTCGAATCCCGCTAATCCGGCGATTCATGAAAAAACAACCGGCCCGGAAATCTGGAATGATACAGATGGCGCTGTTGATGTTGTTGTTGCCGGCGTTGGTACTGGTGGAACGCTTACCGGAATTGCCAGATATTTAAAGAAGTGCAAGGGTAAAAATATTACGGCTGTTGCTGTTGAACCTAAACGTAGTCAGGTGATAAAGCAGAAGATGGCTGGGGAGGAACTTGCTCCGGGGCCGCACGGAATTCAGGGTATTGGCGCGGGTTTTATTCCGGGCAATCTCGATATCAGTCTTGTTGACAGGGTTTGCGGGATTTCTGATGAAGACGCGATAAGGACGGCGCAACTTCTTGCCGGGCGTGAAGGAATTTTATGCGGTATTTCAAGTGGAGCTGCGGTTAAGGCTGCGCTTGATCTGGCAAAAGAAGAGCAGTTTGCCGGAAAGATGATAGTTGCGGTCTTGCCTGATCTTGGTGAGCGTTATCTTTCAACAGATCTTTTTTCAAAAGAATAGTTTCTGCGCTTTCTGGTTCCCAAGCCTGCGCCTGATTTTTAAGGGCAGGCTTTTTTTTATGATAAAGTTTGTGTTAAAAGCAGGAACTGGTTATAGGTCTGTATTGTCGAGAACTTTGACTGCTTTATAAATTGCCATGGTTGCCATTGCGTTGGAGATCAGGTCGGTATTCAGTTCGTCGGGAGAGGTGCGGAACGCGCCGACGCCTTTTTTGTAATCAGACATCAGAAATACTTCGGGGCCGGATTTAACCTGCAGGTGAAGCAGGTACTGCGCGGAGCTGATTATTGCTTTTCGCAGTAAAGCGATACGCAGGGAATCGGAATTGTTCGTTGTGGGGTACAGAAGCTTCTGAAGCGATAGCGCATTGCATAGGCTGTAGAGTACAAGAGCCGAGTCATAGGCAGTGGCATTTTTATTACGTGAAACCGCGTTGTGTTCAAGCCAGTGCCTTGCCAGAACGTTATTGATCTCCAGAACCCAATCCGCATAAGCCCTCTGGTGGGTGTGGCTGTAGACCATTGTTGCGGCTGCGGTATACCAGCCGATTATATTTACCGGCGGGTGTGAACCTGCCGCTACTGTATAAAAACGCCGGTAATATTCAGCGCTTTTAATTATCTCAGCTGAATGTTTGTGGGCTTTCCAGTTAAGTAAGGCGATAATTGAGACTGGCGCATACTCGCCTGATTTTTCATTTTTACCCGACGGATAAAACCAGGGAATAAATTCACCATCGGTTTTACGCATGGCGAGAATAAATGAATTAAGGCTGTTGGCAATTTTAGCTATTTCCGTATTGCTGACATCTGCGCTGATTGAAGATATTGCCCAGAGTGCGGAAGAAGAATCAAGAAGATTGACTGAGTTCTCTTTTTTGATATAGCCCTGATCTGCCTTGGGGTTCTCGAAGAAGTGGTTGATAAGTAGGTTGTCAAGTGAACGTCTGGCGATGAATAATACGTTTTTATCGCCGGTAATTTCGTGTATGCCACTAAGTGCGATAATGTTTAAAAAAGCGCTGACGTCTGCAGCTGCCGGCCCAGCTCTGCCGGTTATAAGATTTATTTCTCCCGCAAAAGCCCCTGTCTTATTATCCTGATTGTTTATGTACCATTGAGCGCTTTCAAGTAAGGCATCTTTGAGCGATTGAGGATTGACCAATTCTTCTGGTTTATTAAAAGCGCTGAGCAGCGTTGGCTGGTCATTAGCGGAAGCCGTTGCAACAATATCTGCCGGCATTACTGTCAGCCTGAATTCAGAAGAGGCGGCAGTCCTGATAAGATCGGACGTCGTCGGATTACTTGTCTCACAGACTTTTTTCGCCAGAGTGAGAACCGTTTCTTTCCAGTCCCAGCCGTTAAGAAGTGGTTCAAAAGGTGAGAGATAAATTTTCTTGTTCTTGTACTGTAGCAGATAGGCTTCCTGCCCTTTTTTCATCTTGTGAAATACCGGGGTCTGAACCTTTGCCTCTTTTCCGCAGACAACAGTGAAGACCGGGATGTCCTTGAGCCTGGTGATGTTCTTGTTATATACGGCGTTTCCTGCTGCCAGTCTGGTATTCGTTGTAATGTTTGAACCAAAACCATTTCCGCTGGCAATAACCTGTCCGTTCTGTATCAGATAAATAAAGATACCGTTATTATTATTGCTCAGGCTCTGGTTTAGGGATTTTTCATTATTGAGCGGGCGTTTATTTATTGTTGCGCTCAGGGCTTCACGGGATAGATGGGCAAGGTCAAAAAGTTCTGCCGATGTAGGTTTTATCATATCCTGTTTCTCGGCAGAATGTCCAGCGCCGGAAATTAACGCAAGGGTAAATAAAATTATATTGCAGCAGAGATACTTCATAAACCTATCCTTTGTCAATTTTCACCGTATAATAATGATATGCAGACAGCCCTGTATTTCAAATAAAATTACCGGACGTCGTGGAAACATCGGAAATAATGAGCGCCTCCGGCTTAACCGGGGCGCTCTGGGGTATTCTTGATTTAGAGCTTTACAAACCTTTGGTGGAAACTAGCCGAGTTTTACAATTACTTCATGTTCAGAGTCAGTAAAGACCGGGAGGGTGTTGCTATTAATTTCCTTACCGTCAACGGTTATTGACTTAACCCCTTTCTCCACACCTGCCGAGTTATCTATAGTGATGTTATAGGTTGCTCCTCTGAAGTAGCGCCGCACCTGATAGCTCTTCCAGTCCGCCGGGATACACGGGTCGACGATAATCCCCTCAAAGCCTGCGCGGACGCCGATGATATACTGGGTTACGAGAATGAGCATCCATGAGGCCGTACCCGTCAGCCAGCTGTTTTTCGCTTCACCGTGTCTGATGGCATCTTTACCGGCAATCATCTGCGCGTAACAGTAAGGCTCCATGCGGTGGATCTGGCTCTGCGTTTCCCTGAATGATGGCGTGACCTTGCGGTACACTTCAAACGCTCTCTGCCCCCGGCCGATTACTGTCTCGCCGATACCAATCCAGGGATTGTTATGACAGAAGATTCCGGCGTTTTCCTTATATCCCGGAGGGTAGCTGGAGATTTCACCAAGTTCAAGGTGGTAGCTCTTGTAGGGTGGATTATGCAGGACAATTCCGTACTCGGTGTCAAGGTGTGTTTTTACAGAGTCAAGCGCCTTTTTTACATAGCCCTTCTCAAGCCCCACACCCGCCATCGAACAGAACCCCTGCGACTCGATATAGATTTTTCCTTCAGCGCATTCACTGCTTCCGACCTTGCTGCCGTTGTCGTCATACGCGCGCAGAAACCACTCGCCATCATAACCATGCTCGCAGATTGTCTTCTGCATCCTGACGGTAGCTTCTTCAGCCCATTTCACTTCATCATCCTGACCGCAGTGTCTGAACATTTCAATGTAGTCGGGGCCGCAGTAGCAGAACATACCCGCAATCAGCACCGACTCGGCAACGCGCCCATCCTGGTTGCCGCAGGTCTGGAATGATTCATTCGGCTGAGTGGAGAAGCAGTTAAGGTTGAGGCAGTCATTCCAGTCTGCCCGGCCAATCAGCGGCAAACCGTGCGGTCCGACATTATTGGTGACATGATGGAATGAATTCTTCAGATGGTCAAGAAGTGTGCCGGTATTATTTTTATCGCAGTCATAAGCCACCTGTTCATTAAGAATTTCCCACTCGCCTGTTTCCTTGATGTAAGCGGCTGTAGCCATGATAAGCCAGAGCGGGTCGTCATTAAAGCCGCCGCCAAGTTCATGGTTGCCCTTCTTTGTCAATGGCTGGTACTGGTGATAGCAGCCGCCATCCTCAAACTGAGTTGCCGCAATATCAAGCAGTCGCTGCCTTGCCTGCTCGGGGATCAGATGAACAAACCCCATCAGGTCCTGCGAGGAATCACGGAAGCCCATGCCGCGTCCGATTCCTGATTCAAAGTATGAAGTGCTGCGTGACATATTAAAGGTTACCATAACCTGATACGGTTGCCAGATATTCACCATCCGTCCTGTAACTTCATCAAGTCCGGTTGTAGTAAATTTAGCCAGCAGTTTGCTCCAGTGCGCTGCTAATTTGCCGAGTGCTGCGTCCACTTTCTGCGGCGTGTCAAATTCGGCAATCATAGCTTTGGCTTTTTCTTTATTGATTACTCCGGGTGAGACAAACTTTTTCTCATCCTCGTTCTCAACATAGCCAAGCATGAAAATTATCTGCTTCTCTTCACCCGCCTTCAGCTCAAGCTCGAAGAAGTGCGAACCAGTCGGCGCCCAGCCGCTGGCGACGGTGTTTTTGGCTTTTGCGGTGGTGACTACTTCCGGGTTGGCAAAGCTGTTATAGAGGCCGACAAACTCATCCCGGTCGGTATCAAAGCCATCTACCGGAGTATTACTGGACCAGAATGAATAATGGTTGCGGCGTTCACGGTACTCGGTCTTGTGATAGATTTCCTGTCCGTTATTATCGATCTCAACTTCACCAATTGACAGGTTGCGCTGGAAGTTTGTCATGTCATCAAGCGCGTTGTAGAGACAGAACTCGACGAATGAGAATAGTGCGAAGTTTTTGGTCTCTTTTGTGAGGTTTTTAAGTGTGATGCGGTGAACCTCGGCGTTTGTGCCAAGGGGGATGAAGACCTGCTGTGAGCAGCTTAGACCATTTTTAGTACCGGTTATTGTCGAGTAGCCAAGACCGTGACGGCACTCGTATTCATCAAGTTTGCTTAGCGCCGGACGCTGCCCCGGACACCAGACCTCGTCTGAGTCGTTAATATAGAAATATCTGCCGCCTGAATCGAGGGGGACATTGTTGTAGCGATAACGGGTAATGCGGCGCAGACGTGAATCGCGGTAAAAACAGTAACCACCGGCGGTGTTGCTTATCATGCCGAAGAAATTCTCGCAACCCAGATAATTGATCCAGGGGTAGGGCGTGTCTGGGGTTGTTATAACATACTCGCGGTTAGTGTCATCAAAATGTCCGTACTGCATTATTGGTCTCCGTTAAAAAGGGTTGTCAGGTCCCGACTATTGCCGCGCATGAGCTGCGGATAATAAATTCTGAAGACAGCACAAGCTTGCGCTGTTTGTCACTTTTACCACGGGCAGTCTTCTGCAGAAGCTCGACTGCCACTCTACCAAGCTGTGCTTTGGGAGGGGCAATGGTTGTCAGTCCCGGTGTAACATAGCCTGAAGCCGAGATATCATCAAAGCCGGTAATGCTCAGTTCTTCTGGTACCTTCATGCCAGATTCAATTGCATAACGCATCGCCCCAAGCGCCATCAGGTCATTTGCCGAGACAATCGCACTCGGCCTGTTTTCAAGTTGTAGTAACTTTTTAGCGGCTTTGATACCCGATTCAAATTCAAAATCACCACTTATCAGGTAATGCTCCGGAACCTCAAGACCGGCTTCCTGCATTGTGTCAATAAATCCCCGCTTACGCTCTACTGCCGGGGCATTCTGCCGCACTGTCTCTTCAGGACCTTTAATAAATGCTATTTGCTTATGCCCCAAATTTATCAGGTGCTTTACCGCCTTTTTGATGGCTTCATAATTATCAATTACTACCGCCGGGTTCTTGCCGTTGTCCCACTCGATAAGAACTACCGGCAAAAATCGCGAGAGCGTCTCGAAATCGGATTCACTGCAGGAGTTGGGGCAGACAATTACCCCATCAGCCATGCGGCGCAGGTTGGCGTTGTCCGGATCAAATAATGTCTCAAGGGAATCTGAAATCGCCATACCAAGGTTAAGTTCGCTGCTCTTTTTACAGGCGCCGTCAATAACCTGCGCATAATACGGATTAGCCGCTCCGCCCTTGGCATGCGCCGGCAGGAGCAGGCCGATTGAGCGGAAGTCCTTACTTCTGCCCGGGTCACGCACAAAGGTTCCCTGACCGTGGCTGCGCACCAGCAGCCCCTGCTCAACCAATATCCCCACAGCCTTGCGGGCAGTCATGTATGAGACTTCATACTTCTTGGCCAGCTCCCTCTCTGAAGGGAGTTTGTTGCTGTAGGTGCCATCAAAAATATCATCACGAATCTGCTGCACTAACTGCTGGTACTGCGGTAACAGGCTGTTTTTTTCTGCCATATCCTTATCCTCTGCTTGTAACTGCAAATACAGTTTATCTTGTAAACACATATAAAATACATACAGAGCGTATATT
>QKCJ01000020.1 GCA_003245715.1 bacterium | reverse complement strand
TGGTTCCATCATTTTGAAAAGAGTCATGAATTTCATGAACCCATTTTCCAAGAGTTGTTGCATGTACTCCAATCTTTTTGGCCGCCTGGGATCTTGAGTAACCATGCTCAACAACAAGTTTAACCGCTTCAAGTTTGAATTGTTCCGAATACTTCATGCTTTTAGTCATGACTGACCTCCTAAAAAGTAAATAGTGATTATAAACTTCCTAGAATCACTGTCCACTCTTTCTAGGGCAGGTCATGCCCATATTTAATGGTAATAGCTTAGAATCCATAGACACGTAAGTTATTCTACATCCACATCACTGATGACCGTGAACCGATTGCACAGGTTATAATTAATATTCAGTTTGTTCAACCTGAAGGCTCAAAGGAGGTTCTATCTAATGACAAGATGGAATTTGGAAAAGTGTCAATAACCGTCGCATTCGAACGCTGCTTGCGATGAACCTTGCGATCTATCTCATCCTTAATCCAGCTGTCAATGATATGTTTTACCGGCTCGATGATCGGCTGAACCGCCCTTTGCTTGCGCTGATACCCCGGAGGCGTGCCATGCTCTAAAATCTTGCGGATGGTTTCCCGGCCATGCTTAAATGTTTTTGCCGCCTGACGCAGGCTCATGCCATCGCGGAGGATGGCTTTTTTGATCTTTTCGTAGTCTTCCGCCGTTAACATCTCCTGTCCCTTCCCGAGCAGAGTAACGTAAAAATAAGTTGCTCTGATTATCGGTAAGGGCATTTGTAAGGTGCCCTTGTTTTACTCGCCCGTTAGCTGCCGCAGTGGCCCAGTTTTCCGCGCCCGCCGCAAACGATTAGACATTCCTTTCATTCCAGCAAATTTGCTGGTAAATGCCAGATAAAACCTTAATTATTTTCATCAAGCACAATCTAGGAAGTAAATAATGATGAATTTACCCTCTCATGAAAATCAATCATATTGGGGGTTGATGTCTCAACAATATCTATATCATGGCTGAGTTTGAAATTTACCAGTATTTCGCGCAAATTCTGAGCTTGTCTGGCGAGTCCTTCAGCAGCAGCGGCTGTTTCTTCTGCACAGGCGGTATTCTGTTGTGTAACGCTATCTATCTGCCCTAATCCAATATTTACTTGCGCCACCCCATCTGCCTGCTCTCTTGATGCTCCGGCAATGTCACCGACGAGTTCTGCTGATTTATTAATTGCCGTAACAATTTCTGCTAAAGCCTTTTCTGTCTGGCTGGCGATGTGAGAGCCTTTGTCTACCGTTGCCCCTGACAATTCAATCAGTTCTGTTGTTTCCTTAGCTGCCTTAGCGCTTCTGGCTGCCAGATTACGAACCTCTTCCGCTACTACAGCAAAGCCTTTTCCATGAGCTCCCGCACGGGCTGCTTCAACAGCTGCATTAAGAGCCAAAAGGTTGGTCTGAAAAGCGATATCGTCAATAGTTTTGATTATTCTGGAAATTTGCAGACTGGAGCTATTAATCTCGTCCATCGCAGCCACCATTTCCTTCATGTGGGTATTTCCTTTTTGAGCGGCACTGCTGGCTTCTTCAGCGAGGGTTTTCGCATGTTGAGCATTATCGGCATTATTTCTGGTTTGGGATGCGATTTCTGTCATGGACGCGGAAATCTCCTGAAGGCTCGAGGCTGAGGTTGTAGCGCCCTGTGATAATGACTGACTGCCTGTTGCAATCTGAGAAGCGCCTGAATCAACTTGCAGTGCATTATCGGTTACCTGGTGGAGTGTCTGATTCATCTGCACAACCATCTGGCGAAGAGCTATACCAAAATGATCCACATCCGAGCGAACAGGAATTTCCAGATTCCAGTTGCCTTCCGCCATCTGCTGGACGTAATTGGTCTGTTCGCGTTGAACATTAATTAAATTTTGAACAGCTTTGGCCAAATCCCCCATCTCATCTTTTCGAACCAGCACTTTCTTATCTGCGTCATTCATCAAATTTCCATTACTTGCTACAGTTTTAAGGTGGTCAACCCCTGCCATAATAGGGCGACTTATACTGCGGGCAAATAATATTGAAATTATAATACCGATGGAAATACACAACATAGTTACGACAATAAAGGTGTTGCGCATATTATAGACATCGTCAAATACTTCATCTTTTATTGCTCCAATAGCAATTGACCATCCTGTTCCCGGAATGGGTGCGTAGCCGAATAATCTGTCAACGCCAGCAAACAAGTACTCATCAAAACCAGTTTCACCCTTTGCCATTTTGGACATCATCTGAGAAAGTAGCGCATATTCTGGTTTCTTTTTTCCTTCTTCAATAAAGTTACTTTTCTTGAGTACATACTCTCGATTACCATGCGCAATCAATACCCCATTTTTATCAATCACATAAGAATAACCGTGATTGCCATATTTGATTTTATCAATGATCTCGGAAAGAAAAAGTCCATTGTAGCGCGCCAAAACTGCGCCGACCACCTTCCCCTCCGAACTCCTAATTGGCACCGCAATCATCATTACAGGCTTATTGGTTACACGGCTGATAATTACACTTGAAACAGCAGTTTTCCCTGCCAGCGCTTGTTTAATATATGAACGATCTTTAAGCTTGGCTGTCGTACCATCGGGATAATGTGCTATTCCATCAGGCGTGACAATTCCCATACCCAAACAACCGATACGGGAAACTTCGTTTTCTAGTGCGGATTTTTGTTTCGACCAGTCCATACTGCGGATTACCAGTCGATTTGCGATACTTTCAATTACCAGTGTTTGCTTGTCAAGTTCGCCACGGATAAATTTAGCAGATTCTACTGCTATATTGGGTAAAGCCTCAGTAATTGTTTTCTGTAAAGCCGAAGACGTGGTATGATATGCCATTGTAGCCAGTCCCGAACAGGTTACTAAAAGCAGACCGCAAATTCCTAATACCAGTTTTGTGCGAATGCGTAAATTTGCGAAAAACATGGCTGCTCTCCTATTTAACATAAAAAATACATAACATCAAACCATCGCTACTGCCTTATAGCGACTGGTGCTCAGTGTTTTGCAACTATCTGCCTAACAATACGCTAACACAAATTACTGGTTTGGTCAATATAATTTATGGTAATTTGAGTACTTGCAGCCGACAATCCCTTATTGGCATGCCTCCCGGTACTTACGTCATTAACGGTAGAATTCCGCACCAAAGCCGCAATTTTCAAATGTTCATCAGCATTCTCATCGCAATTAACCAAGAATTTCACGATTATGGCAAGACACAACTGAAGCACCTCTACCCATGAGACCTTATGGTCTGCGATCTTCATCATCATAGCAGGTGTGCAAACTTCAGAACCGAAGCGTAATGCCTGATGTGGTCGCATGAAATTGGTGTAACATCGCTTAAGCTCTAGCTGTTCCTGCAACTTGTCCGGTCTATGTGCATGGGCGGGTGTTTTACGATGCAGGTATGATGTGTTTCTTCTGATCGTTAAGTTATGTCCTCTATGAATGTGGTCACAACCTGCCGAGTAGCCGATTGCTTCAGATGCACCAAAGGCAAGACCACTGATAATTCCGAGATAGGCAATAACTTCGCCGCTTTCTCGACCAGACCCACAGATACTGTGAAGCCGATCATTCTTTTCAGCAGGCTTTTCGAGTCGATAAGAGCGAAGATATTACTTAGAGCCTCTAACAAAATGAAATAGCTGTCTCAACTTATACCGAAAATTGGTCGATATATCCTCTATAGGAGGAACGACCAATGAAAAAAGAACTACTGCCGGATGCCTTATGGGAAATCATAGAAGCGATTCTTCCCCCCAGAACACGCCGTTTCCAGAATCCCGGTCGCAAGCGTCTGGACAACCGAACCGTGATGCAAGGAATATTGTTTGATCTCAAAACAGGTATCCCATGGGAGGACTTCCCCCTCGAAATGGGATGCTCGGGCATGACGTTGAACCATCGCTTGCGGGAATGGCAGGAATCAGGGGTATGGAAGAAAATCCACGAAACCAGAAAATACACATACAGTTAATGCAACCCCAGCATTAGCGTTGAAGTTTCTTTAAGAATTACGACTTTACAGATTTTACTCATTCTAACGCCAGAATTTATCAGCTAGAAAAAACTGGTTTCAAAGGCTTAACCTTTCCAAGCTGTATAACCAGACGCCGCAAGCACCACCTCCTGCACCAGCAGATCATGGTCATAAGAATACGGATTCACAATTTCCCCACGCACCATCTTCCCCAGTTCCAGCATCTGCAGTTCGTAGCGGTCGCGCAGCACACCAAAATCAACGATATGCGTTCCGGCGGCATACTCACCTTTCCCTTCACGCAACTCCATCTGCAGGTTCAGTGACATACCGTCAAAACGCTCCAACGGGGATAACTCAATTGTACCATTGGTGCCGCAGATTTTCAGACGACGGTGCGGTATTCCCCGGACTTCGAGGTTACAGGCGCGCAGGGTTACTGTCGCATTCGGATAACCTAAAATTGCAAGACAATTGTTTTTAATTGAATCATCCACTCCGAGGCTTGATTTCAAAAAAGGGATAACCTCCTGCGGACGGCCAAGCATCTTAACCACAAAATCGACATGATGACAGCAAAGGTTAAACATGATACCACCTTTGAAGTTCCCAAGATAATCCAGATAGTCCTTGCCGGTGGCATAATCATGGCTCATATTTGCCTGAACCTCAAAGATATCACCGAGCCATCCTTTCTGCACAAGATCTAGGCAGAACTGAAAAGCAGGATTGGCGCGAAACATATACCCCATCTGAAATACAAGTTTTCTCTCCCGGCAACCGTTGATAAGTCTTTGAAATTGCACATAATCCTCGCCACCGGGCTTGTCCATGTGCATTGGCAAGTTGCGTTCCATACAACGAAGCGCAGTTGGAACCAGATCTGTATTTGGTGTTTCCACAACCACAGCCTCAAGATCTGGATAATCAAGCAACTCCTCCTCACTCATCCATTTGAGACCTTCATAATGCTGCAGATCATTCCCGGCATGCCTGGCTGCGTTGGTGTTGCGATCATCAACAATGCCAACAATCTCAAAGACCTCCGGTAATAATTTGAGGCTAATCATCTTTCCGGACGCGTGCTCATGACATACGCCGATCTGCCCGATTTTAATTCGCGTCATCTGAGTTATCCTTACTTATTATTGTTCTTGATGTATTCATCCATACGCTCCCAGACGGCGCTTGCCGCAGGCCAGACAGTGTCTTTGGGGAGTGCGGATAATTCCATTTCAAGCCCTTTGCGAAGCGGCATAAAATCTTCCTGCTTGAGTCCGGCCACCTGCAATATCTTTGAGTTATCTATTATACGGTCAAACATTCTGTCGTAATTAAGCTGATAACCAGCCCCCGGCGTACCGCCCATAATTTTAATATACTCATCATTATTAACCGTATAATATTCTAGTCCAATGATCTCTTTATAGTACTCTGCAATCTCACCCCAGCTATGATGCTCCGCGGTTGCCAGAGTAAAGCATTCCTTATAAGCTTCCGGATTGAGAACCAGTCCGGCAAACATCTTCGCCACATCACCCGCCCAACTCATCGTTCCCTGTACTGACAACGCTTCGCGGGGCAATACCACCGGCAGACCTTTCAGCGCCCGTGCAACCACTATCGACGCTTCAAGCGTGACCAGCTGATAACGGAACTTTGAATAAGTAATGGCCGGGCGGACAACTGTCCAATTATCATATTTTGAATTCTGCAGAAGATCCTCGCCGCGCGCCTTGAAAAGTGAGTAATCGTCTGTTGCGAGAAAGTCCTCATCTTTGGAATTATCCAGAAGCCTCGGACTTTTCTCCGTAACCGGCACCTCAACGCCGTCATAAACGCGGTAAGATGACAAGTAAACATAATGTCCGGTATTCTCCAGCAGCAACTCATAGCGCTGATTGAATTCATCCCCCGGATACATCAGAAAGTCTACAATAGCATCATACCCCCCACTGAGCAGATCTTTTAGGCAGGCAATATCTTTTCCGTTTGCCTTGATATATTTAATATTCGGGTTATCTGATACCGCCTCATCAAGGGAGACCACTGTAACCTCACAGCCTCTGGCCGCCAATTCCGGAACCATGTAAACACCCATCGCCCCGGTTCCACCAAGAACCAGCGCGAGCTGACCGGACAAGTTATTTCCTGACTTCTCGATTGCTGTAGTACTCACAATATTCCTTTCAAGAATCATATACCATGATATAGAGCATTATAAACTCGAAATATATAAAAGTAATAATTTTCACTATACCCCTGTTCAGATAATATTCAAACTAATATCAGTTGAAACATTGTAATGTATGATGAAAGATATATTTATTTTCAGCAAGACATGAGACATATTGAAAATCTTTCAGAAATACGCACTATAATTATAAATGAATCACCTTTGTCTTCATAAAATGTTTTTATCAATGATGCTTAAGGGGGAAATAGAAAAAGATCGCAAGATTATTATTGATGAAGGTCTTTCTGATTATGAAGATTATACAATAACTTCATCAGTCAAAGAAAGTATCAATAAGATTTTCAGAGTAGGTACGGAAAACTATTGACAGCGCCTGAGACGGGCGCTATTTTATGGAGACTAGTGGCCTCAATTTACCCGCCCGCAGTGGCCCAGTTTTTCACGCCCACCGGCAATTTTCTAGTGTTAATTGATTTTATATGTATCATAGCTGTTAGATTAATTCTGAATAACCTATCAGCAATAGTGTTAGGAATGGAATCGCGAGATTTATAAGCTTTTATCCGACACAAGTCTGGCGAAACTTAAGAAAGGTTTTCGTTTCAACGTAATTGTAAATTATCATTATAATGATAATGATGGCAACACATAAGGACGGAATTACCCAAAGTGCGTAGTTTTTCATACGCATTAGATATGGGCATTGTTGGCAATTTTAGGGCGCTTAAGATTTTTCTCATAGTCAAGGTTGGGCTTTGGTATAGAGGCTTCAACTTCCTGCTGCCAGTCAGTAACCAACTTCATTAGCTTGCTGGTGATCTCTGGTTCCAAGCTACTGACATTTGCAGTCTCACTAGGATCAGTTTCAAGATTAAACAGAAGGGACTCTTTCGTTTCAAATGGATAAATCAATTTCCATTTATCCAAAACAATTGATGAGTGCGGTGTCCCGCCCTGATTACCATAGTGCGGATAGTGCCAGTAAATTGCCTCGCGCGCTAGTTTTTTCTTTCTACCTAATAATAAATCATACATACTAACCCCGTCACAATGCTGTTGCGGCAATTGTTTAATTTCCGCCGCATCAAGAATAGTCGGATAGAAGTCTGTGCTTATCACATTCTCCCGGCAAATACTTTCCGGTTCAATCACTCCTTTCCAACTGGCAAACAGGCAAACACGAGTCCCCCCCTCATAGCCCCACCCTTTTCCTTCACGGAATGGCAGGTTGCATGTTGGTGAACCCTCAGCAGTCGAGAGGCCGCCGTTATCCGATGTAAAGAAAATCAGCGTATTTTCAAGTAACCCTTCACTATCAAGGCTATTAATAATCCTTCCGACATTACTGTCAAGATTCTCTATCATTGCAGCATATTGAATATTTGATTGTATAATACGGCGCTGAATTTTTTGGTCTGATTTATGGAGACAAGGGAAGTAATCACCATCAATAATAGCTTCTGCCTTATCAAGACTGAGAGCCTTGGCCTTCTTGCGGTATTTCTCAATAAGACATTCCGGAGCGTGAATCGGGGTATGAACCGCGTAATGGTTCAGGTTCATAAAAAATGGCTTCCCGGTACGATTCTTAATAAGCTCGATAGCTTCACTGGTAAGCCGGTCTGTAAGATACTCTCCTTCTGGGCCGTTAGTGATGTTCTCGAGATTGTACGGACTGAAATAGCCGTTTTTGGGATGTCCGAAATGATTACCTCCGATATTTATATCAAAACCGTGGTGTTCGGGATAGAACTCCTCATCCCCTAGATGCCATTTGCCAATATGCCATGTCTCATAGCCATTCTCGCGTAGGGTGCTTGCCAGCGATTTTTCTTCAAGTGGCAAGTAATGAAGATAGGGAACGCTAGCAAGCTTCCCTTCGTCATTGGCTCCGATATAATTAGTCAGACTAAGGCGTGCCGGGTACTTGCCGCTCATGATACTGGCTCTGGTCGGAGAACAGACGCAGCATGAAGCATATGCATTAGTAAATTTCATACCGCGCGCTGCAAGGCGATCAAGGTTTGGCGTCTCGTAGAATGTACTCCCAAAACAGCCTAAGTCGCGACAACCAAGATCGTCAATAAGTATAAAAAGGACATTGGGCTTCATTGTCTCTCCTCTCATAATTTATTATATTTGATTTTTATATACTAACTATATATGATATAA
>QKCJ01000037.1 GCA_003245715.1 bacterium | reverse complement strand
CAGCAGTACCAGTGGCGTGGAGGTTTGAGGTTGACATGGTTGTTACGCCGGCAGAAGCACCAGTTGAGCCCGTAACAGTTGTTGAGCTGTCAAAGATAAGAGTTGCAGAAACACCGGTTGAATCTGAAACGCTGTTGATTGATGAAACCATTTCACCGAGGTGTGTACCCTTGGCAAAGCTCAGATAACGGCTGCCATCGTTACCGCTGATGGTAAAGGCCTGATCCTGGCTGAGTGTATAGTTCTTGCCGGATTCGTCGCCAGTATAGCCGGTATTAATCTGTGTAGCGGCAGACTGGTTCTTTGAAATTTCAAAGTAACCCTTCTTTGCTTCGTTACCGTTGTCAATTGTGTTTGAATCTGAATCTGTACCGGCACCTGAGAAGTTGATATTGAGCTTGAAGTCATCACGCTTGAAGATCTGGCGCAGGTCTGAAAGTCCTTCATCGATAAGCTTCATGTCGTTTGAGTCAGTAACGAGAACTGAGCTTTCATATGAAAGCTGCTTGTTACCATTGAGAAGGAACTGATCAGAATACTTTGTTGTACGTGCGATACGGTCGATAGTCTGAATTGAGCTGTCAACTTCAGCCTGGTCAGCGGCGACCTGCTCTGGTGAGGTAACACCGTTGTTGGCTGAGTGGATAGCGAGCTGGCGCATTTTCTTGAGAATGCTATTCATCTCGTTGAGTGAGCCTTCAGCGATACCGAGGACGTTGTTAGCTTCCTGGGTGTTCTGAACGGCGCGCTGCAGACCAGCGTTCTGAGCTCTTAACTGTTCACTGATAACAAGACCTGAAGGGTCATCTTTACCGGTGTTGATTTTGTAACCGCTTGAGAGCTTTTCAAGTGAGCTGCTCATAGCGCTGTTGTTAAGGTTCAGGTTACGACGTGTTGATAGTGCATTAAGATTGTTAGCTACGATCATTGGCATGATAGATTTCCTCCGTGAAATCTGTGTCTAAGATGAGCGACATCCGTGCCGCCCGGTTTTTTTAAACATAGCCGGAAAATCTCCCAAACCGGCTGACATACTTCCCATACCGTCTGCATTTCGGGCACCCTATTCCCTCATGCTGATATGGTACTGCCTAATTCCACCACCACTTACACCATAGGCGTTATCCTCCTCTTACCTGTTACGAAAATTTACATTATCACCAGAACTACTAAATCCATGTGTTAAGTTTCATTCAAAATTTACGGCGTTAATATCCCTTACTTGACTATTTTTTATGTTTCCATTCAAAATTTTTTATTTTTTTGGTTACCGGAATAAAAAACCCCGGTACAGATTGTAAAAATCTGACCGGAGTCACAATATATTGAGATGTTTTTTTTAACAGGCCAACGCTTATAAATTATAAAAAGCGTCCGCACCAGCATACTTTGCCTGAGTTCCAAGTTCCTCTTCAATGCGCAGAAGCTGGTTGTATTTACAGATACGGTCAGTACGGCAGAGCGATCCGGTCTTGATCTGTCCGGCATTTGTCGCAACGGCGATATCAGCAATCGTCGCATCCTCAGTCTCACCCGAACGGTGACTAATAACAGCCGTATAACCTGCCTGCTTGGCCATTTCAATTGCTTCAAGTGTTTCAGTCAGAGTACCTATCTGATTTACCTTAATCAGAATTGAGTTGGCACAGCCCTGCTTGATACCCTTGGATAAACGCTCGGTATTGGTGACAAAAAAGTCATCGCCAACGAGCTGAATTTTATCGCCAAGCTTTTCAGTAAGGACCTTCCAACCCGCCCAGTCATCCTCCTGCATACCGTCTTCAATTGAGATGATCGGATATTTTTTGCAGAGCATCTGCCAGTATTCAACCATCTGCGCGGACGAAAGTTTTTTCTTTTCAGACGCGAGGTTATATTTCTTGTCCTTATAAAATTCACTCGAAGCCGGGTCCATGGCAATTTTAATCTGCGTTCCCGGTTTATACTTGGCGGCAGTTATTGCTTTCATGATAACCTGCAGCGCTTCTTCATTACTCTTTAAATCAGGCGCAAAGCCGCCCTCATCACCAACCGCAGTACTCAACCCCATTTTATTAAGCACACCCTTTAAAGCATGGAAGATCTCAGTCACCCAGCGCAGACCCTCCCGGAAACTCGGAGCGCCGACAGGCATAATCATAAATTCCTGCAGGTCGACGTTATTATCCGCGTGTGAGCCGCCGTTAATAATATTACACATCGGTACCGGCAAAGTGCAGGCATTAGCTCCGCCAATATATTTATATAGTGGCAACCCGCAGTAATTAGCCGCCGCCTTGGCAACCGCCAGAGATACGCCAAGAATCGCATTAGCACCCAGCTTGCCCTTATTCTTGGTCTTATCAAGCAGAATCATCGCCGCATCAACCTCACGCTGCGCGCGACAGTCAAGTCCGATAACCTCCAGAGCAATTTTCTTATTGACGTTCTCAACAGCTTTTGTTACGCCCTTGCCGCCATAACGCGTAGCCACTTTATCACGCAACTCCACCGCCTCATGCACACCGGTAGAAGCACCTGAGGGCACCGCCGCACGGCCAAAAGCACCAGAATCCGTCACCACTTCCACCTCAACAGTCGGGTTTCCGCGTGAATCAAGAATCTCACGTGCATGAACATTAACAATAATAGGCATGGTTATATCCTTTCTTAAATAAAGACACAATTTTCCTCCGACAAACGACATCTTCCTCTGCACCTACTTTCAGGATAATACTTTACCGGATTATTGCAACTATAATCGCACCTGCAGAAAAATTCATGGCCACCAGCGGCAAACCGGCATTATTTATCCGGTAAAGGTTATTGTTGATTTATCTGTGAAAGGGTTGTAAGATTTAAACATAAAAATTCTTCAGGCAGAAAAGAAAGATGGTCTATGGCAGGCAACCAGAATCACCATGTATGTATTCACGGTCATTTCTACCAACCCCCACGGGAAAACCCCTGGCTTGGTGTCATTGAAGAGCAGGAGTCGGCTGCCCCCTTCCACGACTGGAATGAACGCATCTGTGCTGAATCCTATGGCGCACTGACCTGCAGCCCGGTGACGGACGGCGAGCATAAAGTAACTGACCTCTTTAACTGCTACGCGCACATGTCATATAATTTCGGCCCGACCATCTTTGACTGGATGCAGAAGAATTCCGCAAACACCCTCTCGCGCATCACCCTCGGCGACGAACTCTCACGCCAGAGCTACAATAATAACGGCGGTGCAATGGCGCAGGTTTATAACCATGTCATCATGCCCCTTGCCGATGAACGCGACAAACATACTCAGATCATCTGGGGGTTACGCGAGTTTGAGCATCGCTACGGCCGCGAGGCTGACAGTATCTGGCTGGCAGAGACCGCCATCAATATGGAGACCGTCCGCACGCTGATCGACCATGGCATAAAATATGTCCTCCTTTCACCGCTGCAGGCTGGCTACGTCCGCCGCTTTGGTGAGAGCCACTGGACGGGTGTGCCTGACGGCACTATCGAAACCCGGCATCCTTACCGGATATTCGAGGTTGACGGCGGAGGGCGCACGCATTTTGACCGTCACCTTGACATCTTCTTTTATGATAAAGATCTCTCAACGCAGGTATCTTTCAACCATCTGTTGACTGACGCGCAGAAGCTCGAGTGGCATATCCGCGAGCGGATGGATGATGATGCCGATCTGCCGCAGCTGGTGATGATTGCCACTGACGGCGAGATTTACGGCCACCATGAAAAACACGGCAACCGCGCACTTGCGTACTTCTTTAACGAGATGTTTACCAAGCGCAATATGCTTCTGACCAATCTCTCATTATACCTCGAGGAGAACCCGCCCTGCTGGGAGGTGCGTCTCTGGGAAGGGCTTGACGGTAAGGGGTCAAGCTGGAGCTGTTCGCACGGCGTCGGCCGCTGGGAGAAAGACTGCGGCTGCGGTGACGGACCGCATGACTGGAATCAGAAATGGCGCGCACCATTGCGTCAGGCCTTCGATGAATTGCGCCACCACGTGCGTGAGATCTTCCGCCGTGAAATGGGTGGTCTGGTCTGTGACGCATTTGATGCGCGAAACGATTATATCCGGGTAATTCTCAATCCTGACACAGAGACCAGAAAAAGTTTTCTAGACCGCCACACGCAGAAAGAGTTAAGCCATGAAGACAAGGTAAAGCTCTGGCAGCTTCTTGAGATGGACCGCCACGCCATGCTGATGTACACCTCGTGCGGCTGGTTCTTTGGCGAGCTTTCAGGGCTTGAGCCGGTGCAGAATATGCGTTACGCCCTGCGCGCGGCCGAGCTTGCCATGAACTTTACCGACACCGACCTTATCAGCCTGCTGGAGAAGCGTCTTGAGAAGGCCGAGTCAAATATCCCTGAGCAGAAAAACGGCGCGGAAGTATTTAAGAACCACGTCCTCAGCACCCGTTACGGTTTTAAGGAGGTAACTGCCGTCCACGCCTTCTGCCAGATGTTCAAGCTTAAAGAACCCGAGTACAACCTGTCCTGCATAATCAACGCACCACAACACTCAGACCTCGGCGACCTTAAAATTCTCTGTGCGGAAGCGACCTGTCTGGACAAGTGGACCTATCAGGAGAAAAAGCTGTTCTTCATAGCAGCCGCCTCAAAAGAAAATATTTGCGGTGTCGCTTTCTTTGACGACCCTGACTCAGCCAGGAAAATAGTCAAGGCCGGTGAGACGAAGATCCGCGAGACCATCACAAAATCAGAGGTACACCTTTCCTCGCTGCCCTTCAGTGAGCGCAAACGCTTCTTCAATGAAATTTACGGACAGGAAGTAAGCAAAATAGATAAAGAACTCAAGGGGCTGTATAATGATTCGCAGCCACTGCTTGAGCGTCTTTCCGCCAACCGCATGCCTCTGCCGCTTTCACTGCGCTCAATTGGTGAACGTTCTCTGACCAGAGAACTTGAGGATGTTGTCAGCCGGATAATAACCTCCAAAGCAATCGACGCGCGCCACATAACCGAGACCAAAGACATCTTCAGGCAGGCTAATGCCGGCGGGCTGTATATCGACAAGGCCGCCGCATCCCGCAAACTTGCCGGTGCGCTGGCTGATAGGCTTGAAGACCTGATGACTGACCTGACCCTGTGCCGGGTTGAAGATATCCTGCAGCTGCTTTTATACATCCAGAAGTTCGAGTTCACCCTTGAAAACTGGGACCAGCTCCTTGACCGCTACTGGCGTATCCTGCATTTATCGCCAAGACCAACCCCATCCTCACGGGCAATTGTTGATGCAGTGCGCGAGCTTGGCAACGAATTCGGCTTCCACCGCGATACAGTAAACGGCCTGACGCGCACGCTTTTCTCGATTGTCGTCTGAAGCTATCCTGCTAAAAAGATCAAACAAAAAAATGCCCGGACAACTAGACCGGGCATTTTTTAATGTGCATTTACAAATCGCAGATAACTCAGCGGTCATCACTCCAGTAGCCAAGAGCCTGCAGGGCGGCGTGTACGGTTGTGCAGGCGCGGGATTTATTGAGCGTATAGAAATGAATACCCGGCGCACCTGAACGCAGAAGGTCAGCGCACTGCGCGGCACAGTAAGCAAGGCCGACCTCTTCAACCTGACGGTCGTCTTTACATTTACTGAGCGCTTTTTTCAGTTCCGGCGGGATATAACAGCCACTCAGCTCCTTGAATTTTTCAAGCTGGCTGATTCTCGTTACCGGCATGATTCCCGGAATAATCGGAATCGTCACCCCAGCCCGGCGCGCCTTTGAGACATAATCAAGGAAGAGCGCATTATCAAAAAACAGCTGGGTAATGACAAAATCCGCCCCCGCACGAACTTTCTGCGCGAGGTATTCAATATCCTTGCCAAAGCTGACCGCTTCAGGATGCCCTTCCGGAAAACCGGCCACACCAACCGAGAAAACACCGGCATTATGCGCCATCTTGACAATATCAACAGCATGCGCAGGCCCGCCTTCAACCGGCTTCCATTCATCAATGCCCTTTGGCGGATCACCACGCAGCGCAAGCACGTTACTGATACCGGACGCTGCATACTCCTCAAGCATCTGCTGGATCTCATCATGCGAATGCCCAACACAGGTCAGATGCGGCATGACCTCAAGCTTGAACTTGTCCTTGATCGCCATAACAATGCGGTGCGTCTTTTCCTTGGTCGAGCCGCCCGCGCCATAAGTAACCGAGACAAAATCCGGCTTCATCGGCACAAGCTCTTCAAGCGTCTCGTATAACGCGTCAACGCCGTCCTCGGTTTTCGGTGGAAAAAACTCGAAGCTGAAGACCGGCAGTCCCCGGTATAGACGCTCTTTTATCTGATTATATATCATTGGATTCCCTTTCTGCTTGAAACATTTTATAAAATTATCGCCAAATGGCAAGACTTTCAGAACCGGAAATAGATAAAGTCGTAATCCGTGGTCCGCGCCAGAACAAAGAGCACAACCAGTAATACCCCGGCAACCGCGCCTTTAGCCCATTGATTATCGCTCTTTGCATAAAGCGCAATCAGCAATAACGGCAGCAGATAAAAGACTATTTTTACTCCAAGGCTCAGACAGGCAGCAGGATCAAGTCCCGCTCCGCCGCTAAAACCGTTTTTGACTACAGTTTCAATCCAGCTTACTGATCTAGCCCTGAACAAAACCCAGCCAGCCAGAATCAGATTGAAATTTACCGCACAGAACCCGATGCCGGACAATCGCGAGTATTCTTTCTTCTTATGCAACCGGAGAATATGTGCAACAAACACCAGAAGCCCATGAAAGACGCCCCAGAGAATAAAGTGCCACGCCGCTCCGTGCCACAGCCCGCTTAGTGCCATCGTCAGCATTATGATAATAAAGAATCCCGCCATCCCACCACGCCGCGAGCCGCCAAGGGGGATGTATAAATAATCGCATATCCAGCGTGAGAAGGAAATATGCCAGCGCTGCCAAAATTCTACCGGTGTCCTTGAAAGATATGGCGAGTGGAAATTCTCCAGAAGATCTATTCCAAGCATCCGCGCGGACGCTCTGGCGATATCGGTGTAGCCTGTGAAATCGCAGTAAATCTGAAAGGCAAAGGCAAGGGTTCCCAGATACAATAGTAGCGGCGAGGGTGACTCCTGCGCGTAAATGTTATCCGCAATCAGCGCCAGATTATCAGCGACCACCATTTTCTTGACCAGACCAATCAGGAGAAGGCCGACACTTGAGGATATTTTTTCAAAGCAGAACGGTTTCCCGTTTACCAACTGCGGCAGCAGATGCCCCGCGCGCTCAATCGGGCCGGCAACAAGCTGCGGAAAGAATGAAACGAAAAGGATTATCTCAAGCGGATTTTTGTCCGCCTTAAGCTCACGGCGATAAACATCAACAACATAACCGATGCACTGAAAAGTATAAAAAGAAATCCCCAGCGGTGGCAGCAGGCGGCTCTGCGGGTTTTCAAGACCAAGGCTCTGGTACGCCTGCGCGATCATATTTTCAAGACCGGAGGCAAGGTCGATAAAATACTGACTGTACGCGGAAATTTCACGAAGGTTGGCGGCAATAAAAAAACTGTACTTGAAAAAAGCCAGATTCAGCAGGAGTAAAAAGAGCGTCGCTGCACAGATAAAGACGCGCCCGGTTTTATACCTCTCAAGCAGTAACGCCCCCAGATACCCCACCACCGAGCAACTCACAAGAAGGATACATAAACGCGGCTGCAGATAACCATAAAAGAAAAAACTCGCAGCAAGCAGAATCAGCTTACGGTAATGCCGGTTCTGCAGCAGATGATACAAGATAACCACCAGCGGCAGAAATAAGGCGTAACTCCATGAGGTAAAGATCATTGTCCGGAATTACCCTCCTGCTTACCCCCGACCCCAGGCTGCGCGCCACTATCCCCACCCAGCAATTTCTTGTCAATACCCAACGATTTTATCGCGCTAAGAATATCCTCTTTGGTTACGCTGTCCTTGACCGCTTCACCCGCTTTCTCGCCATAGGAATACGCCAGTCCTTCAAGGTCAAGCTTGTTACCCACCCAGCGACCGGCTTTGTCAACCTGCGGCGCAATCACCGCCCCCTCAAGCAAATCAGGCTTGCCGTATTCACTGACAAAAACCACAATAACCGCAGAAAGCGCTACTCCCTTAAAAGCTCCGAGCAGCAGACCGAGAACCGTATCATACTTTTTTAGCGAGCTGTCATTCAGCGTTTTTTTGACAAATGCCATTATCAGCCAGACCAGCAGCACCCCGCCAAAGAATGACAGAAATACCGCAAAACCTGAGACCAGCCACTTGTTCTCAAACCACCCGGAAACCAGCCCGGCTGTAAAATCCGAGAGAAACGCCCAACTGAGTAATCCCGCAATCAATGACAGAACCAGTGAGAGCTGGCCGATGAAGCCCTTAAGCCCGCCAAGCAGGACAAATATCCCCACCAGCACCAGAATAATTATATCAATTGTCTGCATAAAAATTCCTTTTGCTATTACGGTAATAAGTTATAATAAAAGAGTATGCGGATTTTCCGCTTATAATCAACTCCGGAGGCATTAAATATGGATTTGTCTGAAAAAGCCAGAAAAACACTCTTGGATATAACCTGCCGCGCCCTTAAGTCGGCGGTCAACAATCAACCCTTCCAGGCAAAAGAACCAGAAGGCAAAGAACTGCTTGAACACTGCGGCTGCTTTGTAACCTACAAAACCCATGGGCAACTCAGAGGCTGCCTCGGCTGCTTTACTTCAAATGCTCCGCTTTACCGAACCGTCGCAGAATACGCCAGACACTCCGCCACCGAAGACCCGCGCTTTACCAGTAACCGCCTGAGCGCTGATGAATTAAAACAGGTGGAAATTGATATTTCAGTCCTCTCGCCGCTGGCCCCGTGCAACGATCCCGAGGAGATAACCCTCGGTAAACACGGAATTCTGGTGCAATGCGGAATGCGCAGTGGCTGTTTCCTGCCACAAGTTGCTGATGAGACCGGCTGGTCAGTTGAGGAGTTCTGGGGCAATTGCTGCAGCCATAAAGCAGGGCTGCCCTACGATGCGTGGAGGCAGCCCGATGTTGATTTATATACTTTTACCGCAGAGGTCATAGAAGGCAAATACAGGGACGAGACCTCTTCCTGAGCGGACGTACGTTAAAAATCCGCCGAAGGAAAATTACATCGCGCCGCCAACCTCAGGGATATAACCCTTCTTGACCATCAGGTCATAACTTGTCTTATAGGCATCCTGAGCCTGCTGAATCTGGCCGAGCTTTTCAAATGAGTTGCCAAGCAGAAACCAGGCGCGTGAATTTTCAGGTTCACTTGTCACAATTCCCTGAAAGACAGAGAGCGCTTCGTTATACTGCCCTGACTGGAACAGTTCAACGCCCTGAGACATACCGGAAGTTGCCGCATCCTGCGCACCAGCCCCTTTAACCCCGACACCACTTTGCATGCTGGCCATCAGCTTATTGTACTGATCCAGAGTAAGCACGTTTTTGCCGTTGACCTTTGGCGTACCTTCCTCACATGATATCATAACCGCCGCCATCAGCACCAGAACCGTAATCATGCCTAAAAATTTTGTCATCTGCAAACTCCTGAAATCTTACTCTACCAAAACCAGCAATCAATATGATTTAAAAATCCTTCAAACCGGCATCACTCTGTACGCACAGAGGTTACACCAGTTACTTTTTCGGCGATTCCGGCAGAAAAATCCAGCATAAATAAAAAAACTTTATCTGGTAGACACCTTAATATTTCCGGCCATTCTGCCGATAAAACTTTGTGTATATTTTGTAATTTTTCATAATTATAGTGAAAAAGACCGTCGAGAACATACAAAATGCCCTCATTATTTAAAAAAATTAAGTCTGCAACACTGAAAACATTCGAAATACTCCTTCAAAGCACCGTAGCTATCTGCAGCCTGCTGATGGTTGTGGCGGCGGTGGAGTTTCACATCCAGCCTGAAACCCAACTCGGCAAGTGTATTTTCTGCGCCTTTGCCGGTTTGATCGGACTGGTATTATTTATCATGCAGTTTCTCTTCTTCAGTTACCGCAAAAAACTTATCCGCCGTAAAAACGAAGCCAAAGCCCTGAAAAATGACCTCCGCGGCTACAAATCACAGGTCAGGGCCCTTGAACACAGAAAACGCAGCCTCGCCCTGCGTGTTGAGGAACTGACTGAGTTGAGCATGTTAGACACCGCGACTGTCCGCAGCGATTCTTTCGATGATTTCATGAACACCATCGCCCGTCTCGCCCGTGACAACAGCGGCGCGCGTGAGCTGACGGTATTCACCTGCGATAATCAGAAAGCCTACCCCCTCGCCTGTTACCAGCTCTCAAAAGCAACCGAGGTCTGTCTGAGTTTTAACCCGGCAGGCGCTGCGGTTCTGGCCGCGGACATTATCGAGTTTGGCAACGCTACTCCTTCAAATTTCTCCGCCCGGTCAATGAACACAAGCCAGCTCGGCAAGCAGCTGATTATTACCGGAGAACTGCTCTACTCCGGCGCTCCGGCAGGACGTCTGCGCCTGACCATTCTCGAATCAGACCCTGAAACCCCACCCGCGCGCAGCGCCCTGCGCAGGCTGGTTATCAACCACCTCTCAGCCGCGGCTATCGACAGCAAGGGAATATTAAGTGCAATAAATAACGACTCGCCAGTACCCGCCGGCGGGGATGATAATGTAAACCGTCTGGCCACCTCACTGCGCATGCACAGCGAATTGCTCGGCGTCATCCGCATGGGATTCTGTAATCAGGACGGCATCAATCTCTACGACCAGCAGAAATCACTGCTAGCTACAGCCAGCCGTGTAGCCGTCGCCCTGCGGCATGAAAAAATCTACGAACAGGCCATCAAGGACAGCCTCACCGGACTCTTCAATAAGCGTCACATGATGACATCTTTCGAGCAGCACCTCAAACTCGCCGCCAGAAAAGGCCACGGTCTCTGCATGATCCTGATTGATATCGACCACTTCAAGAAGGTTAATGACACCTGGGGACACCTCACCGGCGATATCATCCTGCGCGAGGTCGGCGCAATCATGGCTATCAATGTCCGCTCATGCGATATCCCCTGCCGTTACGGCGGTGAGGAGCTGGCAATACTGCTGCCTGATTCTGATCTTAACGGCACAGTCCAACTCGCAGAACGCCTGCGCACAACTATCGAGCAGCGTGAATTTATCTCGGATAAAGGTCAGGCCCTGCATATAACCGCCAGTTTCGGCGTGAGTGAATACCACCGTGGTATCGGTCAGGCAGAGGACATGATCTCTGAAGTTGACCATGCGCTTTACGAAGCCAAGCACAACGGACGCAATCAAGTCGTTGTCGCCAGACCAGATAATCAGGCCCTTGCCTGATTCTGCACTTTTTTTCTTTCTTTTTCCGCGACACACGATTAAGCTGATATCAGCCAATCACTTAAACCCATAGCAGATGGCAAAGAACGTAGAATATGACAGACGAGCAGCTTATACATATCTATAATTCAGGGATTGCGTTATTTCAGGAAAGAAATTTCGCAGAAGCTGCGCTGAAATTTCAGGAAGTCACCGCACACAACCCGGAAAACCATCAGGCATGGAAACTCCTTGGCGATTGCAACTTCAGTAACGGCCACTACTCCCAGGCCAGCGAAAATTATCTCAAATGCGAGCGGCTCAATCCTGGGGATTTATCCTGCCGCTACCAGCTTGCCTGCTCACTAATGGAAGACAGGCACTATCAGGAAGCAGCCAATTGGTATAAACAGGTTATTGCCAACGCCCCAACCAATGCCAAAGCCCTCTGCGGTTACGGCATTTCACTGGTTAATTGCGGACATATACCTGAAGGACTTGATGCGTTAAAACAGGCAATATCAATCGATCCGGCCAACCATATCCTGTATTTTAACTACGGCTTTCTCCTGCATAAAACCGGCAAATCCGAAGAAGCCAAAGCAGCTTTTGAACAGGCGCTGAATATCAAGCCCGGCTGTGTGGACGCGCTATACGGACTTGGCAATATTTATACCGATTACGGGATGATGAAAAAAGCTCGTGAGTACTTCCGCAAGGCTACTGAGCTTGAGCCGAATTATTATGCGCCTTACTCGGCAATCGGCTTTACCTGGCTCAACGAACATATCAGCAAGGCTATTGAGTTTTACAAGCACGCTCTCTCCATCAACCCGTATGCAGATGACGTACTGATGCGCCTTGGCGAAGCCCAGCAGCGTATTGGTGAAATCGAGGAAGCCAACAAGAGCCACCGCAACGCGATTAACATTAATCCGCGCAACCCCGCACATTATTTCTCCTACAGCAACCTGCTCATCTCTGAAGGACTTATTACCGACGCAATCAAATGCTGCCAGAAATGCCTTGAGCTTGACAGTCAGCACCATCGCGCCTACAGCAACCTGCTGATGTCGCTACATTATGTCAATACAATTTCACCGCAGGAAATCTTCAACCTCCATAAAGACTATGCTAAATTCTACTGCCCGAAACTGGACACGAAAAACACCTTTAACAACATTGCCCCTGACCCCGAGAAAAAGTTACGCATCGGCTTTGTCTCAGCCGACTTCAGAAGACACTCCGTGTCATACTTCCTGCTGCCCCTGCTTAAGGAACTTGAGAACTACAATATTGAGGTAATCGGATATTCTAACGTGAGAACCCCGGATGATATGACCGAGCAAATCAGAAAACACTGTGGAAACTGGCAGAATATCTGCGGCGTATCAGACGAGCAGGCCGCTGAAATTATCAGTGAAGACCGCATTGACATCCTTATTGATATTGCCGGACATACCGCTGATGGCAGGATGCTACTCTTTGGCAAAAAACCTGCCCCAGTCGCCGTGACTTGGCTTGGCTACCCGGATACTACCGGCCTAAGCGCAATTGATTACAGATTTATCGACAAACTAACCGATCCGGTAAAAGAGCTTACAGTAAAACGTCAGGATGGCACCGAAAGCAGCTTCACTCCCGACCAGCTCTGCAGTGAAAAATTAATCCGCCTAGATGACTGTTTCCTTACTTATGAACCGCCGCAGGATACGCCGGAGGTCAGCCCGCCACCCTTCGAGAAAAACGGCTATATCACCTTCGGCTCATTCAACAATCTGGCAAAACTCAGCGACCAGACAATCCAGCTCTGGGCTGGCATTCTAACGAAAATGCCTGAGAGTAAGCTGATATTAAAATCCCGCGGACTTGATGATGAGTTCCTGAAGGATCTTGTCATAAAACGTTTCGCGCATTTTCAGATCCCAGCGCAGCAACTTGAATTTTCAGGTTTTGCCCTGACCAACCAACAGCATATGCAGATGTATAACTCCATTGACATAGCTCTGGACACCACCCCGTATAACGGCACCACCACCACCTGCGAAGCTCTCTGGATGGGGGTTCCGGTGGTAACATTTCCCGGAAGCACCCACGCCTCACGCGTCGGTCTGAGCCTGCTGACAGCTGCCGGCCACTCCGGGCTGATTACCAAGACCCCTGAAGAGTTTGTCAATACCGCCCTGAAACTGGCAAAATCCCCAGAACAACTCCGCTCATTCAGGAGCAATTCACGACAACACCTTGCCAAATCAATACTTATGAACCATAAAGGCTTTGCCAGGAATTTTTTCAACGCACTGCGTCAGATCTGGACAGAGTACTGCCAAAATGCCCTCTAGGCTGGTCATAATGACCCGACAGTGAAACACACCGATGTCAACTTTAACCGAAAACAAACCTTAACTCATTGTAATAATTCCGTTTATAAGTATCCTCATAGGTTAGCAAATTAACTGGAACGGAGCTTGCATAGTATAAAGCTCAAAATATTAATTATGTCATTATTATATTATTTTAGTTTTAGCGACATTTTATACGACAAAAGGAGAAATGGAAATGGCAATTCAACCTCTGGGTGACAAGATCATTGTTGAACGTCTTGCAGCAGAAGAAGTAACCAAGGGTGGTATCGTTCTTCCCGAATCAGCCAAGGAAAAACCAAAAGAGGGCAAGGTCATCGCTGTTGGCCCGGGCCGTGTCTGTGATGATGGCGAGCGCAGCAAGATGCAGCTCAAGAAGGGCGACCGCGTTCTCTTCACCTCATACGCCGGAACAGAAGTAAAGTTTGGCGGCAATGAGTACCTCATCATGACTGAGGACGACGTTCTGGCTGTTGTTGAATAAACCGGACCTTCCGTACCGATTTTGTTTTTATCATACTGAACATACTGAATTTAATCTATAGGAGTATTAACCATGCCAGCAAAGAAACTTGCTTTTGATGTTGATGCACGCGAAGCAGTTCGCAGCGGTGTAAAGCAGCTCGCCCGCGCCGTTAAGGTCACACTCGGCCCCCGCGGTCGTAATGTTGTTATCGAAAAATCATTCGGCGCACCGACTGTCACCAAAGACGGCGTAAGCGTTGCCAAGGAAATCGAACTCGAAGACGCCTATGAAAATATGGGCGCACAGATGGTCAAATCTGTTGCCAGCAAAACCAGCGACACCGCCGGTGACGGTACAACTACCGCTACAGTTCTCGCGGAAGCTATCTTTGAAGAAGGTCTCAAGAACGTAACCGCCGGCGCCTCAGCCATGGCTCTCAAACGCGGCATCGACAAGGCTGTTGCTTCTATCGTTGAAGAACTCGCCAAGATTTCAAAGCCGGTCAAGAGCAGCAAGGAAATCGCCCAGGTTGCCACAATCTCAGCTAACGGCGACTCAGACATCGGTCAGAAAATCGCAGACGCCATGGACAAGGTCGGCAAGGACGGGGTTATCACCGTTGAAGAAGGCAAGGCGCTTGACACAACTATCGACCTCGTTGAAGGCATGCAGTTTGACCGCGGCTACCTCAGCCCCCACTTTGTAACTGACGCCAAGGAAATGACAGTTACAATGGAAAACCCGTATATCCTCATGCACGAAGGCAAGATCAGCAACATCAAAGACCTCGTGCCGATTCTTGAGAAGGTTGCACAGACCCGCAAGCCACTTCTGATTATCGCAGAAGACGTTGAAGGTGAAGCTCTGGCGACACTCGTTATCAACAAGCTCCGCGGCACACTCAATATCTGCGCAGTCAAGGCTCCTGGCTACGGCGACCGCCGCAAGGCCATGCTTGAAGACATCGCAGTTCTGACCGGTGGCCAGGCTATCTTCTCAGACCTCGGCATCAACCTCGAAACTCTTGAGATCGAAGCCCTCGGTACAGCCAAGAAGATCGTTATCGACAAGGAAAACACCACAATCATCGAAGGCGCAGGCAAGACCGCAGCCGTCAAGGGCCGCATCGACCAGATCCGCTCAGAGATTGAAAACTCAACTTCAGACTATGACACCGAAAAGCTCCAGGAACGTCTCGCTAAGCTTGCCGGCGGCGTTGCCCAGATCAATGTCGGCGCAGCTACAGAAGTAGAAATGAAGGAAAAGAAGGCACGTGTTGAGGACGCCCTGCACGCTACACGCGCTGCTGTTGAAGAAGGTATTGTTCCTGGTGGCGGCGTTGCTCTGCTTCGCTGCATGAAGGTTCTTGACAAGGTCAAGGCTGAAGGTGAAGACGAAAAGATCGGCGTTGATATCATCCGCCGCGCTATTCAGTCACCACTTCGCACCATCGCCGACAACTCAGGCAAGGAAGGCGCAATCATCATCCAGAACGTTCTCGAAAGCAAGGACGCCAGCTACGGCTACGACGCTCGTAACGACAAGTACTGCGACATGATCAAGGACGGTATCATCGACCCGACCAAGGTTACCCGTAGCGCACTGCAGAACGCCAGCTCAATCAGCGGCCTGCTGCTCACAACCGACTGCGTTATCGCTGACATTCCGGCCAAAAACCCTGCACCGGCTATGCCAGGCGGTATGGGTGGCATGGGCGGCATGATGTAATAAACGCCCTGCACCAGCAGACGCGAAAACGTATTATCCATTAAAAACTGATAATACCAAATAATTTCCTAACCCCGGCTTTCAGAGCCGGGGTTATTTATTTCCCCACCCTAAAAACCCACCAATAAACCAATTAAATATTAATTTATTGAGCTTGATTTTTAATCAACACTAAAAGAGCGATAATCACCAAACAATATATTCCCTTATTACAGAACAACTTAAAAAAACAATAAACCTAATTCAACACTTGGCACACCTCTTGCAATTATACAAATATTACCAAAACATAATTATGGAGGAAAATAATGAAAATATCAAAACTTCGTCACTCAATGGTAAAAACCGCAACAAGCAGCATTCTGGCAGATATTGATCTGGAATTTATGGGCAGCATTGTTCTTGGAGCAATTGTGGTCGGCGCGCTCTGGCTACTGGCTGTCTGATTATCACTATTTTAAAATCAATAATATCCGCCCTTTAAAAATACAGGAGAAAAACCATGTCAAACGAAAATATCTACGAACAGATTATTGCCGCAGTCGAGAATATGGAAGTAAATGACCAGAGCGATCTGCTGCTCCAGGAGCTGGGACAGCAAATGCAGAGCCGCCAGCCAAATCCCCAGACAATACTCCGCGCCGCCGAACTGGTAGTGAAAAACCCGGCGACAGACTGCACCCCACTGGCCCGTATCCTGCGCCTAAAGAAACTGATTTCACCCGATGAGCTTAACAATAAAATATGCACAATCATTGATACTGTATTTAACAATCTCCCTGACTGTGCCTAGGAGCAACTTTTGTTGCTTTACACCAAAAGTCGACACCAAATCGCAACACACTGCAACATAAGGTGTTGCGATATTTTTTTACTCACAACTTTATAGGGTGTCAACATTTTTCACCATCTGCCACCTGTGGAGAAAATAACCGATTTAAGTTTAACCCTGCAAAAACAGGTGTTTTTGAAAAAAATAATTTCTGGCACGCCAATTGTTATCATAAAAGTATCAAAGCGAAAAACGATGAAAGGCCGGAAAATGAGAGCACGGGTAATGGTAATCGAAGACGAAAGAGCCACCAGAGACTCGATCAGCTTTTTCCTGGCTGCCCAAGGCTATAACGTGGTAACCGCGATGCACGGCAAAGATGCTCTTGATGAGATTGAGCGCTGCGAGGATATAGGAGGTTTTATCTCACTGATAATCCTTGATCTGCGCATGCCGGTGATGTCTGGTGAAGAATTTTTAAACCGCGCCAAAAAGCTCAACCTGCAAATTCCGGTAATTGTAATGAGCGGCTGTATTGAGGACTTCTGCCTTGAAAGCGATACGATTTTAAAGCCTGCGGCTATTTTAACCAAACCGTTTAAAGAGCAGCAGCTGATAGAAACAGTAAGAGATATTTTGGAGAATTAATCCCCCCCCAACGCAACACATGCAGTACTGTACTACGCCGACGCCATCTTCCCCTTTTCTTCCCCAGGTGTTGGCGTAGTACCTTTTTTAACCCCCTCCATGAGCGTGCGCCGGTTTTTTACGGCCGCGCTCTTTTTATTTACAGACAGGAAAAAGCTTTGCCTGATACAGCCAAATAATGCTTGCGAAATTACCGAGAATAACTAACATTTTTATAATATATGGCATATGAGACTTAAAAGGTATAAATATGAGAGTACCCCTTCCTGACTACACAATTGAGCAAGAGCCGGAAAAAATCGGTGACACGATTGTTATCGTCCCGGTTTATAATGAGATGCCACACCTGCCGGAAGTAATCGGTACTATTCTGGAACACTGGGAGGGGGGTATCCTTGCCGTTGATGACAACTCCTCGGATGAGAGTCTGAAGGCGTTAAAAGAATTTCCGCGGCTGACAATAATCCACAATATCGAGAATTGCGGCGCCGGCGGTGTGTTGCTGCAGGCTTTTAAATTTGCAATGGAACGGGGTTATGTCAATGCTATAACCATGGACGCAGACGGTCAGCACCAGCCTGAGAGCATCACCAGATTTCTGCACGAGCTTGAAAAATGCCACTGCTGCTGCGACTGTGATTTTGTCTGGGGCTCACGTTACATTGATGGTTACAAACCGCTCAAGGAAGGCTTCCAGCCAAGGCAGGATATAAACAGGGAAATAACCAACCGCATCAACGAAGTAACCGGTTACAGGCTTACGGATGTTTTTTGCGGCTTCAGGGCCTACCGCCTTGAATCGCTTTCCAAGCTTGATATCACCGAAACCGGTTATGGAATGTTTCTGCAGATGACCATTCAGGCCGCCAAAAAAGGCATCGAGATCAGGCAGATACCGATCCCGCTGATTTACCTTGACGACACCCGTGATTTTAACGAAAATTTTAAGGATGTCAGCCACCGGCTGAAATATTACCACCGGATAATTGAAACAGAGCTGGCCACCTGTAACGCCCAATCAAGCTGAGCCGCACATGAATAACAAACACAACGATGACAGCCAGTTGCAAGGATTCCCATACCTGACGGATTACCTGTATTACCTCAGTGGCGAATGTATGCTGGCGCGCAACACGATCCTCTCCTACGAGAATGACCTTGTCCGTTACGCCAGGTTTCTGTTAAAGAACGGTTTTAGCTCACCAGTTGACATCAGCGCTGACGAGATCACTGATTTTATTGCCCTGCTCAGCGAAGAAGGGCTCGAACCCAGCACCCGCGCGCGGATGCTTGTAGCGATCCGGATGTTTTACCGTTATCTTGAAACAGAGAAAATACTTAAAGGACCCAACCCCTGCGCGGTAATCGACCAGCCACGCCTGCAGAGAATGCTGCCGGCGGAACTTTCACCGGAGCAGGTTGACAGCCTGCTGCGTGCAGAAGAAGGTGACACATTACTCTCTGTGCGTAACCGAGCGATACTAGAAACATTCTACGCTACCGGCGCGCGGGTATCAGAGGTCAGCACCCTCAAGCTTCTTGAGGTTGATCTCGACCAGCAGAAAATCCGGCTTTTTGGCAAAGGTTCCAAGCAGCGCCTTACCCCCCTTGGCCGGGCTGCGCGTGAAGCACTTGGCTATTATATCGACCGCAGAAACGAACTTGATAAAGGCCGAGGCAACCCGTATTTCTTCCTCAGCCGCACCGGCAAGCAGCTTAAGCGCGAGAATATTTACCGCATTGTTGTCGCGGCGGCAAAGAAGGCGGGGATCACCAAAGACGTCTATCCGCACCTGCTGCGCCACAGCTTTGCAACGCATATGCTCTCAGGAGGCGCAAACCTCAGAGCTGTACAGGAGCTGCTCGGGCATGCGAATATCTCAACGACAGAAATATACACGCACGTTGCTGATGGCCGCAAGCAGGAAGATTATTTCCGCTTTCATCCACACGCCAGATAATTTCAGGACTAACCCAAGGCACTCCCCTGAAAGCTGCCCCGGCGCCCGAACTCGGTGAGTAATTTTGTCGAGAGTAGGCCATGATTGAGACACCAGTCCGGAGCAATGTGCAAATCCTTACTGCCCGCCGCCCCCCAAAGACGCTGGATATTAATATACGCCGGGGTATGCTCAAGCAGGTCCACCAAAATCGAGATATACTCATCAGCTTCAAGCAGTGTGAATTTATCGCGCTGATAAATATCCGCCAGAGCGCTGCCTTTAACAATATGGAGGTTATGAATTTTTATGCCGCTGACACCGGACTCAACCATAGTTCTAAGCGTCTTGAGATAATCATCATAACCCTCCCCCGGAAGGCCGACAATCATATGACCGCAGATATCAAAACCACGCCCGCGGGAAATATCCATGGCATCAGTAAAATCTTTTACCGAATGGCCGCGCCCCATATTCGCAAGTGTCAGATCATTTGCTGACTGCAGGCCATATTCAAGCTGGATATAATTATCCCGGGCAAGCCCCTCAATCAGCTCAATTTTATTTTTATCAATACAGTCAGGCCGCGTCCCGATTGCCAGCCCGACAACACCCTCAACCGAAAGCGCCTCACGGTATAACGCTTCAAGCTTCTCAACGGGAGCATAAGTATTGGTATAAGCCTGGAAGTAGGCGATGAATTTATTGACGCCCATTTTATCACGCAGCAGTTTCACGCCCAGCGCTACCTGCTCACGCACAGACCTGCCGACATTGCGCCGGTTAGGATTGAATGACGAGTTATCGCACCACGCGCAACCACGCGCAGCAGCACCTTCACGGTTAGGGCAGCCAAAGCCCGCATCAACCGAGACCTTGTGAACCTTCTCACCGAAAATATTTTTAAGGTACGCCCCATAACGATTGTAAGGAAAATCCCCGTCAGCCATTACCGGGCTTCCCGGTCATGATAAATCTCACGGGCATACTGGCGGATCTTGACCAGCTTCCATTTGTGCGCTCGCTCTGTCCCGAAAACATGGTCATACAGTTTTATCCATTGATAGACAACCACAATTTCAATCCTCAGCATATCCCGGCGAAGATGTGTAAGATGCTCACGTATCTGCTCGACCAGACTTATCAGCGACGGCACGACCACCAGCGTCAGAACAGTCGCCGTTAGCAAACCAAAGATTACCGGAATAGCCATCGAGCCCCACCACTGGCTAGACTCACTCTCCCACTGGAATTCAAACTTTCTGAAATCAAAACTCCAGCCAAGAGCCATCGGTATCAGGCCAAGAATTGTCGTAATCGCTGTCAGCACAACCGGCCGCAGTCGCGTAGCACCGGCCGCGATAATCGACTCCGTAACCCCCATCCCCCGCAGGCGCAACTGCAGGGTATAATCGACCAGCACAATCGCGTTATTGACAACAACCCCCGCAAGCGAGATAACCCCGACGCCGGTCATGACAACACCAAACGACATCCCCGCCACACCAAGGCCAAGAAAGACCCCGCCAAGCGAGAGAACCACCGCACTCATAATCACAATCGGATAAACAATTGAGTTAAACTGCGCAACCAGCACAAAAACAATCAGCATCGCCGCAACCGTGAAAGCGACCTCCAGAAATTTCATGGCCTTGACCATTTCTTCGTTCTCACCGGTAAAACTCATGCGGTAACCCTGCGGCGGAACAAAAGCCTTCAGATCACTCTGCCCCAATGCCCCACTAAAGACCGTCTCAAGAAGAGCCCGGTTAACTTTTTGCAGCTCACGCGGGGCTAGAAATTCAAGATACTCCGAACCTGAACTTAAGATACCGGCGACCTGCGGAGGCAGCTTGCCTTCATCAAAGATTGAAGGCGCATACAAACCTTCAATAGAAAGAAGCTGATTCATTCCGTCAACAACAATATTCATCTGCACAGCGTCCAGAGTTTTTTTATCCTTGGAATTTGCCGCGACTGCCATAACCTCCCCGGGGATAAAACGACCAACCTGCGCCAGCGCCTTATACGCGTTTCCCGACTTTGCATTATTAATCAGAGAAAGCAATTTCGGCCAGTCCTTAACCTGACTGACAGTTATCTTTGAAGAACCTGAAAGCAGATCAACAGCCTGCTGCAGCGCAACTGCGCCGGTAGTTCTGGTGGCATCAATATCAGCGGAAACCGTAACCACGCGTTTATTCTTGATACGGGTAATACGCCCAAGGCCGCCGGTGTATTGAATATCAGCAATCGTCGTGAGAGGAATACGGCCATAGGTATCACTGACAATCATAATCTGACGGAGGGTGTCAATCAGGCCGCGGTTGGCATCATCAAAACGCACAACAAGGTCGAACTTTTCATCACCTTCGCGGTAATTGGAAACCTTGACGCCGTTAAACGCAGCCTTGATAATATAACCGATATACGCTGTGGACAAGCCAAGATAGCCAGCTTTCTTGCGGTCAACGCGGATCTCCAGAGTCGGCGAACCACTCTCGAAGTCACTGCGCACGTTACGGGTGAAAGGAACTTTTTTCACGTATGACTCGACCTCTTTAGCCAGCGCGCCAAGAACCTTGAAGTCCTCACCGGAGAGTTCGATATTAATCGGCTTACCTGTCGGAGGCCCGCCCTGCTCCTCTTCAACAGTAATAATCGCACCCGGCATATCCCTGACCAGAGCCTCAAGACGCTCCTTGGTTTTCGTCGAACGTTCGGCACGGTCTTCAAGATCCACACAGTGCAGACCAATCTGGTTTTCAGAGCCATTACCAAAGAACTGCATCCCCGGACGGAATGACGACTTCTCGTAGGTATACTCAACATTAGGCAGCCAGCTGGGGCTGTAATACTTGGCACTTGTACTGCGGAAGATATGTTCTTTAGGTTCAAGTGATTTTTCATAAGCTTTCTCAAGCGGCATATTCATAAGCGCCGGAAGTTGCTCGGGCCTGGCATAAACCCTTGTCGCAACCTCCTTGATGAGGTTGTCAGAATACTGCAACCCGCACCCCTGAGGCATATTGAAGTTGACATAAATATCGGCCGGGTCGGGAGTCGGAAAAAACTCGACCGGTTTTTCAATACCGATGCGCGCCAGCCAGAACTGCATCATTATAACAACAAAACCGCCGGCCATAACCAGAGTCATAACACGGTTGTTAAGCGCAAGCCTAAGAATCCTGCGGTAAGCATCAAGGATCATTCCCCCGCCCTCAAGCATCGGATGCTCACCCTGATTGATGATATCATCCGCTGACAAGGGCTTGCTCCCCTTCTTGCGCCTGACCTTCATGACTGCAGCGGCTATGGCCGGATTAATGACAAGCGCCACAAAAAGGCAGCTGACCAGAGTAACAATAACCGTCTTTGGGATGTATGACATGAACGACCCCATAATACCATCCCACCACAGAAGCGGCACAAACGCAGCAATTGTAGTCAGCGCTGAGCCGATAATCGGGAAAGCGACTTCCGAAGTTGCGCGCATCGCCGCTTCAACCCGGCCAACGCCCTGCTGCATGAATCGGTAAATATTCTCGACAATAACAATCGCGTTATCAACCAGCATACCAAGCGCCAGCGTCAGCGAGAAGAGCACCACCATATTAAGCGTTATATCAAGAACCTTGAGTACAACAAAAGAAATCAGCATCGAAAGAGGGATACTGAGGCTGACAATAATCGAGTTTCTCAGCCCCATCGCCACGCATACGACCAGAATAACCAGCAGCAGGCCGCTTATCATGTTATCCTCAAGATCGTTGACCATCGAGCGGATTTCCTTGGCGCGGTCCATCAGCATTGAGACCTCAAGTCCCTTGGGCCAGCTCTTTTTGCGCTCCTCAAGCAACGCCTTGATCTTGTCGACAATCTCAATTATATTCGCACCAGCCCGCTTCTTGACTGAAACCGTAATCGAGCTATGCCCGTCAACGCGCGAATAAGTATTGCGGTCCGCCAACCCGTCCGCGATAAAGCCTATATCACGCAGATACACAGAGCCGGTCTTGCCCGATGTCACCACCAGATCATTAGCATCCTCCGGCGTCTCGAACTCGCCCGGCACCCGCAGCTGAAAACGCCCCTGCTTTAATTTGATGCTTCCGCCTGATACGTTTTTATTCTCCTGCTCGACAATTGAAGTTATCGTCGACATCGGGATGTTATACTGCGTCAGGCGCTCGGGAAAAATCTGCACCTGAATTTCACGGTCAACCTTACCAGAAAGCTCAGCCTCAAGTACCCCGGTAATCCCCTCAATATCATCCTTAAGATCATCAGCCAGCTTGCCAAGCTGCTTCTCGCCAAAGTCGCCAGACAAGCCGATAAGCATAATCGGAAATTCAGAAAAATTAATTTCCTCAATCACCGGATCATCCTCAAGGTCAGACGGCAGATCAACCTTGGCAAGATCAACCTTATCCTTCACCTTCGGCAGAACCTCATCAATGTTGATACCCGTCTCAAACTCCACCGAAATAATACTCTGACTGTCCTCTGAAACGCTCTTGATCTCCTTGACCCCGGACAAACCCTTGAGCTTGTCCTCAATCGGGATCGTAATCAACTTCTCAATATCCTCAGGAGAGCCGCCGCGGTAGGTGGTGGTGATAAATACCGTTGGAATCGGAATATCCGGCGCTGATTCCCGCGGCAAGGAAAAATAGCAGAACAGGCCAGCAGCAATAATGATTGCCACCAGAAAAAAAACAGTCGTGCGGTTTTTAACCGACCAGTCACTGATTATCATTAATCTCTCACTCCATTTTCGCCTTTAGGGCAATTATTTAAAACCCGAGCCGGCAGACCGCTTCAGGGCTGCACAGTTGCTCAAACTCCTCATCCGTCACATAACCACCGCTGACAGCAACCTCCCGCACGCTCCGTCCACTTTCAGCTGCTTCGTGGGCAATTTTGGCGCACTCATCATAACTGATATGACCAAGCAGAGCCGTTACCGTCGCAGTAGAAGCCTCAACATATTTGCGGCAACAATCCTCATTTACCAGCATTCCATCAACACACCTCTCGCGCAATACCTTGCACGCCGCCGCAAGAACCTGAATACTCTCAAGCAGCTTGTCAGCAACCAGCGGCAGAAACGGATTCAGCTCCAGACTGCCCGCCGCGCAGCAGGACGCAATAATCTGGTCATTCCCCATCACCAGCATCGCCGCCTGCGCACCAGCCTCCGCAATAACCGGATTAACCTTACCGGGCATTATCGAAGACCCCGCCTGAACCGCCGGCAGCATCAACTCCCCAAACCCCGCTTCAGGCCCTGATGACATCAGACGCAAATCAGAACAGACCTTGTGCAGATTCACCGCGCACGCCTTTAAGATTCCCGAGACCTCAACAAAGACATCCGCATTCTGCGTACACTCAACAAGATTCTCTGCCCGCGCCAGCCCGATACCGGTAATCTCCCTTAACGCTTCCGTTGCCTTAAAAATAAATTTTCGCGGCGCCGCCAGTCCCGTACCAATAGCCGTGCCGCCAAGATTAACCACCCGCAACCGCTCTTCACACTTGTAGACCCGCCAGCGGTCACGGTTGAACGCTTCCGCGTACGCCGCCATCTCACGCCCCATCGTCGTCAGAACCGCATCCTGAAACTGGGTGCGCCCGATCTTGACAATGTGGGCAAAATTCTTTTCTTTCTGCTGAAAAACCTCCTGCAGGGCAACCAGCTCACCTTCAAGAATATGCAGATCAAGAATCGCCGCAACCTTAAGAGCCGTCGGAAAAGTGTCATTGGTTGACTGATGCAGATTAACATCATCAAGCGGGCTGATTACAGAATAATCCCCGCAATCCTTTGAGAGTAGCTGCAACGCACGGTTAGCGATAACCTCGTTGATATTCATATTCAGGCTTGTACCCGCACCGCCCTGAAGCGCATCAACAATGACAGATTCCGTCAGCAGCCCTGAAGCAACTTCACCGCATGCCCGTTCAATTGCCTCAGCCTTCCCCTCAAACTCACCAAGATAACCAAGCGAAGAATTGACCCGACAGCACGCCTGCTTGACCTGCCCATACGCCCTTATCAACGAAGTATTAACCGGACGCCGACTAAGCGGGAAATTCGACCTCGCCCTCTCACTGTGAATCCCGTGCAACGCTCCGGCCAGGACTTCATGTTCACCAAGACTGTCTTTCTCAATACGATACTTACTCATCTTTCGGCCCCTGTAAATTGCAAAGATAAAGATACAATTCTGCCAAGAACAAGTCTCAAATCAAGCAAAAAGCGGCTACCCTGCTGTACAAGGTAGCCGCCTGAACAATAAAGAACAAACTCAGAATAACGGAGCAGGACCTTCTGGAAGCTGCTGAGTTTTTTCTGCCTGTTTAGGACGAGCCACCCCTTCATCAATTATTGCCGACTGCACTGGCGAGGGCTGGTTAGCGGCAGCCTCAGTTACTTCATCAAGATTAACCGATGCAGCTCCGAGCCGGCCAAAACTCTCTTCAAGAGCTTTCTGGGTATTAACTTTCTTTGAAAATTCCGGTGCTTTCCTTGAAACCTTATAACCCTTGACAACCGCGTCCTGACTCCGGCCAAAACGACCAACCGCATAATCAAGGCTGACAATCGCAGTCTTATATGTGTAAATACCATCCCAGTAAAGCAACTGGCTATCAGCAAGTTTCTGACGCGCATCAAGAATGTTGAGGTAATCGCCCGCACCCTCATCCCAGCGGATCGTCTCCTGCTCAAGAACACGCGTCGCCTGAGTTACACTCTCCTTCTGCGATTTCACCCAATCAATTGAACTGTAGAGATTCAAAAGAGCGTCCTTGACATCCTGACGAACCTGGTCTTCTGTATCCTTAGTGGTAAATTCCTGACTCTCAAGCGCAGCCTTGGCAGTCATGATACTTGCCCGGATTGTCTGCCCCGCACCAGCCAGCGCGTTCCATTGCACTCCAACCCCTGCCGACCAGTTCCAGACATCAGCCCTCTGCTCAAGAGAAGCGTAGTAATTATTATTGTTACTCCAGCTGCCCTGCGCGTAAACCTTCGGGAACAGCTCACTCTTCTGCTGCCAGAGCTGCTCGCCGGCAATCTTCTCCTGCAGATACGCCGAACGCAAATCAGGACGCTTGTCAAGAGCCTCAGCCATCAGGCTCTGCTCTGAACCCGGATCATAATCAGCAAAGGCAAACGGGTCGCTCAGAGTGACATTGGTATCAAGCGGCATGCCGATCAGACGCAGCATATCGGTAACCGCAACCTTATAATCATTGGTATAACGGATGTACCAGGCTTTCTGGATTTTGTAATCGACCTCATAACGCAGCACATCAATCTCGGCCACATCATCCGCCTCATAACGGCGCTTGGTCTTCTCCCAATATTCCTTCGAAATTTCCATCTGCTCTTTATAAATCTCAGAGTACTTGAGATTCTTCAGACAGAGATAATACTGATTGCGGATTGTGCTGATAATCGCCAGACGCACCCGCTGAATGTCTTCACTGACAAAGTCCTCATAAAGCGCGGCTTCCTTGATTGATGAAACCACCGCTCCACCGAGAAATAACGGCTGTGAAACAGTCGCACCGACAGTATAGGCGCTCGTTTCAGAATTGGCATAACGTGAACCGGCAGTACTGCTCTGTGTCGCGTTCCATGAACCGCTGAAACCAAGTGAAGGCAGCCCCTTGCCCCAGGCACCGAATTTCTTGGCGCGGGCTGAGAGGCGCTGGGTCATGGTCTTTTTCAGCTCCCATGAGTAGTTCAGTGCCATCATCTCAACATCAGAAATACCAAGCACCACATCGCGCTTGCCGGTAAAATCGGCAGGTGTAGTCTGAATCGCGCCCTGATAAACAACGCCAGAGTTGGTCGCGCCATCATAAACAACCGTCGGCAGCTGCGGGACTGATGAGTCGTTGAGATCAACAACCACACCATTCTTATCAACCTTCATGTCGGCCGCCTGATTTGCGGAAATTCCGTTAGACTGGCCAATACCAGGAACATCAGCAGCAGTGGCAATACCGTAAAAGGATAAAGCCGCACACAATGCTGCAGGTGAAATAATTTTACTGAATTTAGAACGCATATTCCCGTGCTTTCCGTTTTTAATTGTAATAAATCAGCGCCAAAACTGAAATCCCCAGTCAAGCCTTACCCATTAGCTGCTACTAGTTCTTCTAAAATAGTATACGTAACACTTTTTTTTTCAAGCATTATTATCGGAATTAACACACATTATCCACGTACTTTTCCACAACCCATTAACAATAAAGGAGCTACAAACCAACATATTTAAACGATCGTTTGAAAGTTTTTACGTTTAAAACAACCCTATCTCATCCATCTTATGCGATTTGTTAAAATCCTGCCAATTTCTCACTTATGCTCAATTAAGTATTATGTCTTGAGATTCTGCGCCCGTCCTGCACTGCCCCGGAAAGTTTGATTTCGATACCCGCCCCCTCCAGCCAAAGGCAGAATAAACAGCCGTATCACCTTTACACATAAGAAGTTAATAAAAACGTAACCATGCCGATCAAAAGCTCTTGCGCTAATCTCTTTCTAACACTATGAAAAACCAGAGGTTGTATTGCGGGCTGTTAATTTACCCACAGCCGGCAGCGCAAAAAGGCTTTTTAATTAAGTTGACTTACAATCATTCAAAGGCTATTTTCGGTAGCGGTTGAAAAACGATAACCCTCTTATTCCAAAGAAGTTGAAATGCCACCAATCCGGTTGTGGAAAGTTTGTGGATAATTATAAGTTTTCCTCCGTTGACTTTGGGGGGCGGAATATCATAAAATTAGCTCTTTACAGAGATCAATTTCCGGGGGGAAATAGTACTTTATAATGCAAGATTCACGCTCCACAACCATAGCAGAAGCCGAGATTTTCGAGGCTCTCCGGGCAATGTTGCCGGTGGCCAGTTTCAACACATGGTTCAGTAACGCATCCGTAGATTCCCTTACCGAAAACGAGATTGTTATCGGAGCTGCCAATCGTTTTGTTAAGGCTTGGCTTGAAAACCATTACCGTGATATTATCGCTGAAGCGGCCAAATCTGTCACCGGCACAAAGCCTGAAGTATCGGTAGTTATTTCCCGCCAGAAATACAAAGAGCAGATTCAGGTACAGGTTACAGATTCACAGCCTGCTGCACCTGCGCCCCAGACAGTTGCCGGGACCGATCTCGCCAGCCAACCGCTCTTCCGGCGCAGCCAGCACACCTTTGATAATTTCACCGAAGGTTCCTGCAACCGCTTTGCTCTTGCTGCCGCCCGTCAGGCTGTCGACAACCCCGGCGAATACTCTCCGCTATATCTCTTTGGCGGACATGGTCTTGGGAAGACGCATCTTCTGCACGCGGTATGCTCGGAAGTTTCAAGGCGCAACCCTGCATATAAAGTTCTGTGCATCAATCCTGACTATTTTGTGCAGTCATACAGCGCGGCCTATATGAACAACCGTCTGCCCGAGTTCAAGAAACGTTATGAGGAATGTGATCTTCTGGCGATTGATGATTTTCAGAACTTCTCACATGGTAAGAAAACCGCTTCTCAGAAAGAACTTATCGCCATTCTCGATAATATGCAGCACCGCAATCGTCAGGTGATTATCGCCGCCTGCGGAGCTGTGCATACCCTTGAAGGGCTTGACCCGATGCTCGCAAGCCGTCTTGGTGGTGGCCTGCAGGCACGCCTTGACACACCCGATGACTTAACGCGTCGTTCAATTATTACCAACAAGTCTGAGAATATCAGCGATGAGGTCGCGTCACTTATCTCCGAGCGCACTTCCGGCAGCATCCGCGAGATTGAAGGTCTGGTAAAGACTGTCTCGGCAATGGCAAAGATCACCGGTGTAGTCCCTGATCTTAGTGATGTAGAACAGCTTCTGGCACCAAAGGCTATTGAGAAGCCGGGAATTGAAAAAATTTCCCGCACAGTCGCCGAGGTATTCCAGATTCCGCTTGCCGACATTCGCGGCAAGAAACGTCAGGGCAGCATCGCCCAAGCCAGACGCGTCTCAATTCATCTGGTCCGTGAACTCTCAGGCTGCTCTCTCAACGAGATCGGCAACTTCTTCGGCAACAGAAAGCACTCAACAATTATTAATATCCTCAAAAACGGTATCGGCAGCAAAAATCCGGTACTCTGCAATAAAATCAACGATACCCTGAAAAGTCTCAACCAGAAAATTAAAGCCGAAAAACTCTTCAGTTCACAGGCGGAAATTTTCTGAATTTGCATATTTTTTGCGTCTTCTGCAATCCCAAAACAAATAGCAACCAATGAAACCATAACCACCTATCAATAAATAACTTAAAACATATAATCAAACAAAACTGACACACTGCATATCAATACAAATCAATTTACGCATAAAGCCACAACCACTTACCGTTAAATAATTTATGGATTTTATTTGCGCTATTATGTATATTATGCAAATAAAGCGGCTTGGGCATAAACTCACAATTATACAGATAGTTAATACAAACAATGCGAAATCTGCAACATGTTAACAGGTTATCACAAATCACAACGTTGCGTCACCCTTCTGGAAATACTTTGCGTATGCGCTTGTATTCTGATTGTCAGTTCACTGGCTAACGGGAGTGTCAGAAAGGGAGTTGATTACGCCATCCGCTGCACCTGCAGTTCAAACCTTCGCCAGAGTGCAGTGGCGCTCAACCAGTATGCTGATGATTATCACGGGTTTTATCCGGAGTTTACCTCAGCGGAGGGTTTGGGCGACCTTGAAAACTGGAAAGATCTCTATTCAAGCAGTGATCCCGAAGATTTCTTCTTCTCGACCGCCATTTTAATGCCTTTTGGTTATCGCAAGGGAAACTCAACAGCCGACCCCCGCCTGCCCAGAATGCTAACAGGTTACACCGAGTCAGTTGATATCTTATGCTGCACCGGCGAAGGGCCAACCGGCATGTGGAAGGATATCGGCCCGTTTTATTATAACACGACCAACCCCTTTTTGGACCCGAACCAGAAGAAATGGAAGGCGGTAGCCAAGAATAATCCGCGCAAACCGCTGGCCGGTTGCCAAAATCCGGATTTCATGTTCAACTTCAATGACCGCGGCTGGCGGCACGGACGCTTCGGCGATTCGTATGACGGAATCGGTAATTTTGTCTACAATGACAACAGCGTCAAAGAAGTATACTCCGCGCAGACCTGGCCGGATAAATAGCACCGCCCCGCATATGAATAATTAAAATTCCGGTTACAGCTCAATAGTGCCGCCGGCAATAACCGCTTGGTTCACATCATAAAGTACAAGATGCTGTCCCGGAGCCGGCGCAAAAACAGGCTTCTCAAATTCCACAACCACATCCTGCGTATCAGGATCATATGACACCAGTTTACATTTTCTCGGATCACCCGGAGAGCGGATTTTACCGAGCAGCTCAGCCCCGGCAAGCAATTTCTCAGGTTGATGCACGGCAATAAAATGTGCTTTAACCTCCGGCAGAACAATCTCATTGCGCGGACCAACGACAACCTGATTGGTCTGCGGCAGAACCTGCAGCACATAAAAAGGTTCAGGGCCAAACGATCTGCCAAGTTTGCGCTGCCCCGGCGTATAATTCTCAATCCCTGTATGCTCGCCAAGAACCGTCCCCGCTGAGTCAATAAACTCGCCGACACCCAAGGAAATATCACCAAGTGCTTCACGGTAGTCACCAGCACCGGCAAAGCAAAGCTCCATACTCTCACTTTTCTGCGCAACCGGAAGACCCGCTTTTTCCGCATAAGCGCGCGTATCAGACTTCGCCATCTCGGATAAAGGCAGGTGAAAATACGGCAGACGGCGGGCGGGGATACCATAAACAAAATAGCTCTGATCTTTCTCGCTTATTTTGCCGCGGCAAAGCAGGCTCCGGCCGTCTTCATGCACCACCCTTGCATAATGCCCCGTAGCAAGATGCAGGATACCAAGCTCCTTCTCAATCAGATCCCATAATACGCCGAATTTCAATTCGCGGTTACAGTCACAACAGGGATTAGGCGTGCGCCCGGCCTGATACTCGCCGCGAAAATGACTGATAACTTTCTCGTCAAAAAGTTTGCCGGCCTCAAGCTGATAGAGGGTAATATCCGCATACGTGCAGACATCAATAACAGATTGCGTCTCAACTGCGCCGCCGCAGGCAAGGGGGATAATCATATTCACCCCGACAACCGTCCACCCCTCCTCGCGGAGTTTGAGCGCGCAGACACTACTGTCCACCCCGCCGCTCATCAGAACCGCAATTGTCTTATCAGCGTAACTTCCCTTATTATGCGCCTGCCCGCAAACAAGTTTCAACTCAGACATTATTCTTCATTTCCCTGACCGCCTTTAAAACCGGGTCATTTTCAAGATCATACGAGTACAAATCAATATCAAACCCTCTGAGTTTTTCTGTCAGTGACCGGGCAACATCCTTCCTGCCCTCAACCAGACTGATCGCCGCGCCATAGAGGTTCATCCAGGCTGCGGTCTGATCCTGAACGCGTTTTATGATTTCCTCTTCCTTAAGCAAAGGTATCTTCTCAAGGCTGATCTCGCGCCAGGCATCAAGCTCATCTCTCGCTTTTTCATTATCACCATTAAAGAGCCTTGCCCTGGCAAGAAGCAGACGGTAATCAGAATATTTCGGATCAAGCTCGACGGCCCTGACAGCAGCGTTCTGCGCTTCCTCGGAAGAACCGGTACGGATACAACACTCCGCAAGCTCCGCCCACCCCTCAGAATCATCCCTGACCAACTCAAGGTATAAACGCAGATCCATAGCGGCAGAATTATAATCAGCATCAAAGAAATACAGGTGCGAACGCTGCAGATAAGCGCGCGGCTTGAACCTGCCGGAGTTTATCATCTCAGAAATTTCCTTTATCTTCTCATGCCTCACCTCCGGGTCATTGGCCGCCTGCGAAAGGTCGTCAAATTCCTTGCCAGCCGACCAGAGGACATATTTAACAAGCAGCATCCCAACCAGTAAAAGCAGGCCGACAATAACCATTAAATCCGTATTCATATTTATCTTTCGTCAAAGATCAGAAGTCGCAAAAGCTAACGCGACAAAAAAAGCCCGCTGATTAAGGCGGGCTTGTAATAAAATCATTTTTATCAAATTACTCCCACGCCGGGGTCTCTGCGTTGTAATCACTCTCCGTTTGAAGTTTCTCAGGGACAGGGAACGCGTAACGGCCATAGTCATTATCAAGCGACACATAAGTATTGTCCGGCGCGCGTTTAATACCAACCCAGCCCTTTGGCGTAAGATTAACACTTATCGTGTTGTTGTTATTATCAAGATGGTCGATCTTCCAGTTAACGGCAAGTTCGAAGGTATCAAGGTCACGGATAAGCGACACACGCTGCGTCTGCAACCCGGTAAGAACACCGCCACGAACCATACCGTCATTTGCAACAGAACCGTTGGCATCATGATTCCACTGATAGCTAATTGCATACTCAAGTGAGTAATGGCTGTTCTTGTCCCAGAGCTGGGTACGGGCAGCAAGGGTAGTGACATTTGAGGTATTACCGGTTGTATTGTTCTCATTGTCATAACCAGAGTCATATGAATGGCTCAGAAATACCCGGAATTTCTTGCTGAAGTAATAATCAATACCAGCGTTGAAATAATCAACCAGACCACCGGCAGGAGAGTAGGCAAAGTTACCCCAGACAGACATCTCTTTTACCGGATAATAGGCTGCACTGACCGTTATATCGGAAAGAAGGCTCTTGTTGTTATATTTGTCCGCCTCGTCCTGATCGAGAATAACCCCGCCGTTTACGTTAAGCGCAGCCAGAAGACGGGATGAGCCATCAGAATTTTTGGTATCAAGCGTCTGATACAATCCAAAGGTCAGCATATGGCTTTCACGGTAATTGTCTATCTCGTCAACATCGTAAAACATATCGCGGCTGTTGAGGGGCTGCTCATTGCCGATCACGCTGATCTTGGGCTCGATCATATGTGAGTATTTGCCATCCTGAAAATCCCCGAAGAGTCTGGTGGCAAAGTCCACACCCCAGAAGCCCGCCAGATTCATCTCCGCACCGCCTTCTTCAAAGTTTCCTTTATAACTTGAACTGTAACCGGTAATGCGTCCACCGGCATAAGGACGGATATTTACAATCGACAACTCAAATGGAGCAGAAAGCTGTGTTTGATTATGCACGCGGCCAATCCAGGGAGTATCACCGTCACGCCCCACCCGGTCAGAAGCCTTGACCTGGCCAAGTTGAACCACCATCTCGTCAGTCTGCTTGCGGATAAGTCCGATATTGGTCTGACTCTCAACATACAAAGGCAACTTGCCAAGCTTTACCCCGGGCAGACTAAAGCGCCACTCGGGAAGATACTCACTCTCTGTGCGGAAATCATTGATCCGTCCCTGAGCGATAAGCTCTGTCTGGAAGAGGTCTCCGATATAACGCAGCGAACCGTTTGTCAGCTTCTCCTGCTCTTCATCCCATTTGCTCGGGAAATATTCTTTATAAAAATCACGGTCAGATATCCAGTGCGTCTGCATGCGCAGGTCGAAGCGGTCGGTAAACTGCTGACGATGCCACCATTCTACCGTGTAGCGGTCTTTTTCCGCATATAATGATTTGGTAAAGCCCGGAGTATTTCTCCAGTCATTGGTTCGAAATTCAACATCCTCACTCGCACGGCGGTTATCCTCACCTGAAGTTGTATAAATTTCCTTGATCCAGTAAGCATAGAGATGCCCCATACCCTTACCGAGGAAATTATTCTCATACGTGGTTTCGCCACCCAGACCCCAGCCGCGGTCAAGACGCATATCAATATCAAGGAATATATCATTAAGCTGGAAGAGACGGGTAATCGGCTTGCCGTATTCATCTTCCGTAGGATTATCAAAGTTCCAGCCAAAACGGTTGAGCCAGTACCAGCCCTGACGCTTGTTGTCACCAAAGTTGGTACGGTAAAACGGCCAGTTGTACTTAAGGTCATAAATCAGATACGGGAAGTAAAATACCGGCAGCTTGCCGATCTTGAAGACATTGTGGTACGCCTCAACCTTCTCGTCATTACGGATATGCACAGCCTTTGAATAAATTCCCCAGTGCGGGCGGGCATAGTTTGACGGAGACGCCACAACGTCTGTGGCCTCAAAGTGGTCTTTTGAAACAATACGCAGATCCGAGGCCTTGACATTCATGCGCAGACGCTTCTGCTCGGCGTATTCGGCAGCTTTTGAGAATGGGCTTTCCTGAACGGCTTCAAGTGTCGGACGGGTCAGCGAAACGTCCTTTTCCTCGACAGACTCAGTCTTGTTGATACCTTCATCTGTACTGCGCATACGGATATTGCGGCCACGCCCCTTCCAGTCCTGCGTGTCAAAGTACATCCGGTCACAATTAAGAAAAGTACCGCTGTCATCTTCAATTGAAACATCACCCTCAGCATAAAGCTTTTTCAGCTCAGTAAAGAAAAGGATGTTGCGCGCCCGCAGACGACGCCATTCATTAGGGCGCTTACCCTTAAGAAGGATTGTTGCATAGTCGCGGATCAGAACAGCTTTTTTCTTCGGCAAGTAGCGCATGGTACCGCCACTGACATTAAAATCATCGCCAAACATTCCGGAAAAAACGCTGTCACTTCCCTTGCCCTTGTTACCATTGGCTTCGTCAGCCGCATTTACCGCAGCAATAAACATAACCGCAGCAAATGCCAGAAGAGGCAAGGCTTTGATGATGGCAGAACCAGAAACACCCAGCTTTTTTAAAACGCTTTTCATCAGAAAAAAGCACCTTTTTTAATAATCCGCCGCAATACGGCAAATAGCCCTTTGACGATATATAACCGTTTGACAGCAAACAGGAAAGATTATAGCAATCTCCGCCAGCAAGTCAAGTTTTACCGGTAATTGTTGACTGCCAGGCAATCACTAACGCCCAGGCAGTTGAGAATACACAACTCCTCGGATATTAATTTCCCTGCCAACGGGCTTTCTTTCAATATTTTCAGCATTTTTTGGACTTTTAATGATATTTTAATATAATTGTCAGAAACAGGAGGTGATTTATGTCACAAACAGGCAAAAAAAACGACAAAATCAGTATTCTAATCAGCAGCGAGTTGAATCAGCCGACCCCGCGCCGTAAGGGTGCGTTATGGATCATTCTGTTCTCTCTGTTATTGGTTCTCCTGCGGATATTTGTCTTTCCCGCCTCTCAGGAAGACAAAAAACTCTCTTCGACACCTCCGGCTTACAAAGTAACCGATAATGAGCCGCTTTTTCATAAAAACAGCCAAAATGACACTGACACGAGCGAAAAAAACGCGCCAGTCCGCGAATCCTTACCGGCAGATGTCCCTGAAAACGCTATCCGGGTTGCCTCTGCGCAGATTGCACCAATTTTCAATAAACCCGAAGAAAACATGAAAAAGATCGCCGCTTTCTGCAAGAAGGCCGCACAACTCAAGGCAAAGTTCATTGTTTTCCCGGAAGCGGCCCTTCCCGGTTATGCCGATCTTGACAACTGGAACCTCTGGGCCACCGACGCGCAGACAGCCACCAAAGCACATGAATTTGCTGATTTTTTCCCGGTCAAACCTGCCGCACAGCCAATCCCCGGCAAAGCGACCGAACTCTTCTGTAAACTCGCGCAGGAGCTTAAGCTCTATATCGCCCTGCCACTTATCGAGCAGGACAAGGACAATTTCTATTCATCCCTTGTATTGATCTCAGAAGAGGGGAAAATCATACTCAAGTACCGCAAGCGCAAACTCTGGGCGATTGCCGACATGAACTGGGCCAGCCCGGATGAATCCGAGATGCAGGTCGCACAGACCCCGTACGCCAGAGTAGGACTCAGCATCTCCTACGATCTGGATCAGACTTATCTGCTCTTTAAGGAAAAGAAGACCGACCTGATCCTGCACAGCGCGGCGTTTTTCGGCAAGAAACTTGAAAAATGGATCAACGCCAAATACAGGAATTTTGCCCCCGCCAGTAATTCAGCCATCGTCCTGGCGAACTGGGGCAGCAACTTCACTCCTGAATGGTCCGGCTACGGCCTGAGCCGCATCTGCAGCCGGCAAGGCAAACTGCTGGCCGCTGAAGGGGAGAGCGAAGGTGAATTCCTTCTCGTTCAGGATGTCCCACTTAATGACGCGAAAGAACCGATGCCGGCAGAAAACAAACCATCAGAAAAAACCGACGACGCCAGGAAGATAACAGAATAACCCCCAGACAATTTACGGAAAATATGCTGACCTTTACAATAAAAAGCTTTGGCTGCAAGACCAATCAGTACGAATCACAGGGAATCCGCGAGGCCTTGCTGAGAGCCGGCATGTATGAAACAGACTCTGCACTGGGCGCTCAGCTAATGATCGTCAACAGCTGCGCCGTCACCGGACGCGCCGGAGCAACCTGCCGCAACGCCATCAGAAAAGCCCGCAAGGATAACCCCGAAATCCGCATCATCCTCACCGGCTGCGCGGTGGACATCAAAGAAGAATGGGCGGAAAAAATGGAGATCGAAGCCAGCTTCAAAAATGCTGACAAAGCCGGCATTGTCTCCTACCTTGTACGCGGCTGCGACGACCAGCCAGAGGACCGCTTCGCCTTCTCAATCAATGAGTTTTCCGGGCATACCCGGGCATTTCTAAAGGTTCAGGACGGGTGTGATAATTTCTGCTCGTACTGCATAATCCCCTACGCCCGCGGCAACCCCGTAAGCCGCCGCCCGCACGCAATTCTGCAGGAAGCTACCCAGCTTGTCGAGAACGGCTACACCGAACTGGTACTGACTGGCATCAATATCGGGGCGTACAATTATAAGGGACTGTCTCTGGCTGACATTCTAATCAAGCTAGCCCAAATCCCCGGCCTGCTGCGCCTTCGCATGGGTTCGGTCGAGCCGATATTCGCTGGGCGCAAACTCATTGAGACTATCGCCGAGAACCCGGTCATCTGTCCGCATCTGCACCTGCCACTGCAGTCAGGCGACGATCATATCCTCCGGACGATGAACCGCAAATACACAACAAGGGAATTTCTGCAAGTTGTCGAGATGACCCGCGCGATCCTGCCTGCCCCCGCGATCACAACTGATATTATTGTCGGCTTTCCCGGCGAAGACCAGAGAAGTTTCGAACATACCCTGCAGACTGTGCGCGCCGCCAAATTTTCCCGTTCACATATCTTTTTATTCTCGCCACGCGAGGGAACACCGGCAGCAACCATGAAAGCCTGTCCGCAGTGGGAGACCGATTGCCGCAAGGATGAACTGACGATTCTTACTGACAATCTGGCCGCAGAATTTGCCGCTTCACAAATCGGGAAAGTAGAGAGCGTTATCCTTGAGCGCCCCTGCGATACGAAAGAGGGAAAGTTCTGGGAAGGCTACAGCGCCCGTTATCTGCGCACGCTGATTCCGGCAACCGACGAGTGCATAAAAGGCAAGTTGATTAATGTGGTAATTAAAAGAGCGAATGGTTCAGAGCTGGTTGGAGAGGTAATTGAATAATCACAAGACTTAAGCGTTGCCCAAGGAGCATGTACTTCAGACAGCCCCCAGCAGCGAAAAAACAATTACGATAAAGACGCAGATAGCGATTTGCACAGCCACTGTCTTTTTCTTTTTCAGAGCAGTAAGCCCGAAATATTCAAGCGTACGTTGGCGATAAAAATACATAAAAATCAGCAAGTGAATAACTACACGCACCGAATGTTTGGTATAATAATATGATGGGGAACGCGATAGGGACGCCAACTCTTCAGCAGAAGCACCGTCATACAGCAGCCATATATTAAACACTGCAAAAGCGTTTCTGAATACGCCGTAAATATAGTAAAAACTGCTGAGATACCAAGCCCACTTTAGCCCCATACGCATCCCTACCGCAGAGGCCAGCAACATAACCGCAAGAAAAACTATCGCAACTATCAGCACAAATGAAGAAAGCCCCATCTGCTGAGCGACCTTGGCAACTTCCTCAGGCATACTTAAAGCCAGAAAGAAAATCACCAACATAGCAATCCCGCCAAAGAAATGCAGAATTGACAGTACTGATAATAGCGCCGGACGCTTTATCTTCTCGGGCGTGCTTTTGTCAACTATTTCAGACATTAAAATACTCGCGATACCACTTGATGAACCTCTCAATGCCGACCTCAACCGGAGTCTCCGGGCGGTAGCCCATGTCTTTCTCAAGGTCGTCAATATCAGCAATCGTCGCCGGAACATCACCAGGCTGCATCGGCAGTAAATTCTTCTTCGCTTCCTTACCCAGTGACTTTTCGATTGCCGCGATAAAATCATTCAACTCAACGGGGTTGTTATTGCCGATATTATAAACGCGGTACGGCGCTTTACTTGTTCCCGGGTCAGGGTTCTTGCCGCTCCACTCGGGATTAGGCGCAGCAATTTTATCACTGACGCGCACCACACCCTCAACAATGTCGTCAACATAAGTGAAGTCACGGCGCATCTTGCCGTAGTTATAAACATCAATGGGGCGATCCTCAAGTATTGCCTTTGTGAAGAGGAACAACGCCATATCCGGCCTGCCCCACGGCCCGTAAACCGTAAAGAACCGCAAGCCCGTCGTCGGCAGGTTATAAAGATGCGAGTAGCAGTGCGCCATCAACTCATTTGATTTCTTGGTTGCCGCATACAGCGAAACGGGGTGGTCGATATTATCATGGATTGAAAACGGCATCGTTTCATTGGCACCATAAACCGAGCTTGATGAGGCGTAGGTCAGATGCTTGACACCGGTGTGGCGGCACCCCTCAAGGATATTGATGAAGCCCTGAATATTGCTGTCGATATAAACATGCGGGTTTTCAATTGAATAACGCACACCCGCCTGCGCCGCCAGATTGATTACCCGGTCAAATGAATTAGCAGCAAAGAATTTTTCAATCGCCTCACGGTCGGCAATGTTCATTTTCACAAATGAGAAAGTATCAAACTTCCCCAGAATCCCAAGGCGTGCCTCCTTGATTGCCGGATCATAATAATCATTAACGCAATCAAGCCCGACAACCTCGTCGCCGCGCTCAAGTAATTTTTTGGATGTATGAAAGCCGATAAAGCCGGCCGCACCTGTTATAAGTATTTTCATAGGATATTTTCCGTCCCTGCCATTCAACTATAAGCGGATATTTATTATTAAGTTACGGCGTCAAATGTCAAGTCAATCCGTAAAAAAACCGCCGCAAAACTCTGCGGCGGTTCATAATTGGGTTATTGCAAAAGTATCAGCCGCGTGCGCCGACTGGAAGCTTGATACCGGCTTCAGCATAAACCGCAGCAGCCATGCCGTACCAGGCAAGAAGCGCACAGACAATCAGATCATACGCAGCAATTTTGCCGATAATGGCAATGCCGGTGAAATCCTTGGCCGCAAGGCCGAAGAAGCCGAGTGTCAATGTCAGGAAGATCAGCGCCAGCAGAACGTTATGTTTGGTTGAAGCGATGAACATAATCAGTGTAAAGACGCCCCATACGGCCAGATACAGACCAAGGTCATGCGCACTGAAATTAAAGAGTGAACCTTCAACCGCGCCCTTGCCGAAGATCAGCATCAGACAGGTTGCAATCCAGAACGCGCCATAAGCAGTAAAGGCGCAGAAGCCGAAATTGTTACCCTTTTTAAATTCCATCAGGCCGGCAATAAGCTGTGCGCTGCCACCAAAGACCAGACCAAGCCAGATAACCGGAGCGATTCCGCACCAGCCAAGATTGTGAAACTGCAGAACCATTGTCGTCATGCCAAAGCCGGCCAGACCAACCACCGCAGGATTACCAAGTTTTGCGCTATCCATTTTTTTCCTTATCCTTTTTAATCATATGGCAGAAATATTCCTGCCCTCATAAATCAGCCGCACCCCGGTAAAAGGGCGCGGCCTGGTATAATCAATTGCGTAAAAAACGCTTATTTCTTTTCTACCATCTTGGTAAGGTCAAGCTCGCCGATTTTGACCTGTTCACCGATGAGTGGAAGACCCCACTTCATGAATGCGTCGGTAACGTTGTTACCTTCTGCGTTGATGAACTCTTCAGGAAGGTGACGGGTCTTACCGGCAACAGCCTTCAGAGGAACGCGGACAAACTTGACTTCGTATGGCTCATCGCTTACGCGCTGAATAGCGATTGATCCGTCAACATTACCTGAGAGAGCTTCCTTGGCAGCGGTGCGGCCGACGTTGAGTGATTCTTCACGGTCAACTGAGCTCTGGTCAGGCCATGAGCGCTGCAGGTAACCGAAGGTGTCGCCACGGGCGCGGAGCTTCTTGACGATTCCCTTGCCTTCGAGGTGTTCGCGGATCTTGCCGACAAGTGCGTCAGCCAGAGCGCCGGTACCTGAGAGCTGAACGTTACCGTGGCTGTCAGCTTCAAGCTCACCGGTTGAGAGGAGCTGCAGGATCGGTGTGCCGTTCTTGTCTTCAATACCTTCAGAAACAGCGATCACACAGCGGCCGTGTTCCTTATAAACCTTCTCAACGTCAACAACGAACTTCTCAAGGTCAAAAGCCTTTTCCGGAACGTAAACGAGGTGAGGACCTGAGTCCTTGAATTCCTTGCCAAGAGCTGAAGCAGCAGTCAGGAAGCCTGCGTGACGGCCCATGCAGACACCGAGGTAAATACCGCCAAAAGCCTTGTTATCAAGGTCAACACCACGGAAAGCGCTGGCAACATAACGGGCAGCAGAACCGTAACCCGGGGTGTGGTCATTTTCCATCAGGTCGCAGTCAACAGTCTTTGAAACGTGGAACATACGCAGTTCGTATTCCTGAGCCTTGGCTTCGTCGTTGATGATGTCAAGTGATTCTGAGGTATCGTTACCACCGGCACCGAAGACATAACGGATGTTGTACTTCTTGAAGACTTCAAGCATCTTCTGGTTGGCTTCAGCGTTTGGCTTGTGACGGGTTGAACCAAGAGCAGTTGCCGGAGTGTGGGCAATAGCGTTGAGAGTTTCAACACTCTGCTTGCGCAGGTCAACGAACTCTTCGTTAAGAATACCGTCAATACCATGCATGCTGCCCCAGATACCTGTGACCTCTTCTGCATCCATCAGACCTTCAACCACACCAACCCAGCTGGCATTGATAACCGCTGTAGGACCACCCTGTGTGAAGACAATTGCGTTACCTTCAAGCTTACCCATTTGCATCTCTCCTGTGTCTTATAATTCTTTGCTAAAAAGTATTCCAAAAAAGAAAAACTTTACCATTTTGTATGTTTTGCGGAATCTATATTAATAAGGAATTATGTGTCCAATGCAAGGGTTTTGCCCCAGATTAACCAAAACCAAGCCAAATAAATCACCCGCCAACGTTGGCATACTTATAACTCACTCAGATCCAACCAAAAAATATCTTGACTAGCACCGGTCAGTAATAGAGAATACATTAATTATCCGATTAAAGTTGAGGAGTCTGTTTTGCCAGACCGAGCGAATCCTTTTGTCTTTCTTGAGAATATGCCGCCCTCGCAGGTTGCGGAGATTCTCAGTACCGAGCTTGCCTTTGTGCAGGGTGCGGCGTTGTGCATGATGCCACCGGCGGCGAGTGCAAAGATCATGGCTTCGATGGATGACAATGTCCGGCGTGATGTGGCGGCGGCGATGAGTAAGTCACGGCAGATGCCCAGGGATGTACTGGTTGACATTGCTGACGAGCTGCGCAAGAAGTGCCCCGCCCCCGCCCCGAAGCCGCAGAAGACTCTGGGTGAATCAATCTCGGATCTGCAAGGGCTGATTAAAGGACACAAGAGCAAGACCAACATTAACGGCCCTGAAATCGTTCCGGCGCGCATTATCCCGCCCGGTCAGAAACCGCAGGGATTTTCCCAACCGGCGCCGCAAGCCGGCAATCCTTCCGAAGCGACCAGAAATGCTGCCAGAGATGCACTGGGTGCCATGTCGCAGGAAGCGTCTTCCGGATATGCACAGACAGAAAATGTGGATGCTAATACTGATAACGCGCTGCGTGAGAGTGCGATGCAGGCCATGCTTGAGCAGGCCAAAAGAAAGAAAGTTGTCGCTTCACCACCGGCAGGACAGAGAGCGCCCGGCGGAGCAAAACCAGGACGTGGTGCGCATAAAATCGACGGCATGGCGCTGGCGGCGCACATTCTGCGCGAGGCTGACGTGAGTGTACGCAATAATGTAATGCACGAACTGCCCGAGCTTTATGACAAACTGCATGAGCAGATGTTTGACTTTGCCGACCTTGAGCATAGCGACAAGATTACCCTTGGTAAAATATTCACCAATATCGACCTGAAGGTCGCGGCCATGGCGCTACGCTTTGCCTCAGAAGAGCTGCAGCAGAAGGTTTACCACTCAATCAGTAAAAACCGCGCGCAATTGATAATCGAGGAAATAGAGTCGGCAGCCAATGAACAGGTTCGTCTCTCAGCAATTGATGAAGCGCAGCAGGCGGTTATCGACTTCGCCGTGACCCTGCAGGACAAGGGACAGATCGTCATCGACCCCAACGCACCAGACCTGATCTGAAACAACCTTTAGTTTACACCTGAGCAATCAAAGAAAAAGGCGATGCTGCAATTATCTGCAACACCGCCTTTATTAATTATTTTTTCACCTTCCATACCGCAAGCCAGAGCCGCGTAACAGGTGTTGCTACCTGGTGTAAAATGGTGAAGCCGGCAGACCTTCTTTGTTATACAGGTTGAAGCCTTGGGGATTATTCTCCGGTGCAAAGCGCACATCCGCAGGCTCTTTAACGCTCTCAGACCAGACCTCAAGAGTATCTTTGCCTGTAATCTTGACCTTGGCAGGCTTGAACTTGCCATCCTTACCGGCTACGAAGAACTGGGTAATTTCTGCGTCACTTGCTTCAGCCGGCGCCCAGACATCAGCTTTCTTGCCAACCATCAGACCACCGCCAACCTCGTCAAAGGTAACCACAATCTTGCCGCCCTCAGCTTTGGCTGATTTAAAGAGCGGCCCCGAGTAGACCAGATCCTTCTTGCCATAGTTTTTATTGAGAGCCCAGTAAGCCAGACGCTTACCGACTGCAATCTTGTTGCGCGGATGGATATCACCAGCCTCGCCGACATCAATAATAACAGCCATGCCGGTATTCGGAAGCTCCAGGCTCTTGCGCTGCGCTTCACGGACAACCGCCCAGTTGCTGATGTTTTCGCTTACTGATTCTTTACTGAAATTAGCCAGCTGGACCGTGTAGAACGGGAAATCCCCCTGATTCCAGAGTTTGCGCCATGCAGTAATCATTGACTTGAATGACTCTTCATAGTACTTTGCGTTGTTATTGGCATTGTTCTCTCCCTGATACCAGATTGCCCCGGCAATTGCATAAGGGATAATCGGATTAATCATGCCGTTAAAGAGCGTTGAGGGATAATGGCTGGAAAAATTCGGATGTGCGTAGCGCCACTTGGCTGGCTTTCTCTTATTGAACTTCTTTCCGGCGGCCTTGGCAGCCTTATTGCCTTCTTCCCATTCCTTGAGGTCTGACTCAAACTTAGCCATTGCCTCTTTTTCATTATACTCAGCCGCCTGCTTCTCCCAGAGAGGGATATACTCTTTACCACTTGCAGTTTTCTCAAGAACATCGCGCGGTGTCCATGCTTCAACCGGTGTGCCGCCAACCGCAACCTTAATCAGGCCGATTGGCGTATTCAACTGCTCAAGCAGCTCACGGCCAAAGAAGAAACCTGTAGCGGTAAAGTGATCGACACTCTTAGGCGTACAGATCTCCCACACTCCGCCCATTATCCGAACCGGCCCTTTGGATGACGTTTTAAACTTAAAAGTATACTGGCGCAACAGTGGCAGATTAGCTTTTTCTATCGCTTCTACCAGCGGCTTAACAGGTTTGTCATACTGCACCTTAAGCCCACTCATAGCGTAAGCCATATTCGACTGCCCCGAGCAAACCCAGACCTCACCGACGATTACATTCTTTATTTCAGTTTTATCCGCGCCGCAGCTGATAGTCATAACAGCACCGCTCTTGCTGGCTTTCAGAGCCGAAAGCTTGACCATCCAATAACCTTTATCATCTACTTTGGCAGTCTTTTTCTGCCCGGCAAACTCAACAGTAACCTCACTCCCCTTTGGTGCTGAGCCCCAAACCGGAACGTCCATTCCAGCCTGCAAGACCATATTGTCGCTGAAAATCCCAACCGCTTCAACTTTATCAGCCGCACTCAAATTTACCGCCGAAATAAGCAGCATCCCCATTATCGCCAAAACCAACCGCATACACGTCCTCCTGCAAAATCGCATCAGCACCCCCCACTTGCCATAAAACCGGCAAGTAAAGAATACCCAAAAAAGCGAATAATTTCCCCGTATGAAATTATAACAGAATAAAAATACCCTATTTTACAGGCTTACGCAAATTACAGCTCCCCCGCACCACCCCCTCTGACATTGCAAAAAATACCATCCACACACTTATCATACTAACAAATATAATGTTACAACGCCCCATAATGTTAGTTTATAACAATAAATAATTAACAAAAATAAGGTCGGAGCCGCCTCAAGGCTGGGCAGCTCCGACCGTGGAAGAACTAATGATACCATATATATTAGTTTATTTTGAAGACTCCGTATGAACACGGCTGAGCATTTATCAAAAGTTCTTTGCCATTGTTCTCGACTTTAACGCCGCCAGCCACAACAGCTTCAGCAGCAGTGAACGGGCAGAGATATCCGGCTATAGTAGCGCTTTCAGCCCGGCCGGCAGGATTTACCACAATCAGATACCGCTCATCACCAGAGTAGCGGGTATAGACAAACGGGTACTTGCCGCTCTGGGCATAAACAATATCAAGACCGCCATCAGCACTGAGCGCCTTTGATGAGTTACGCAGTTTTGTCAGGCTGCGCATGAAATTAAGTATCGACTCAGGGTCATCTTCCTGTGCCTGCACAGTCGGACGGTTCTCAGCAGAATCAATCGGCAGATAAAGGCTCTCTTCAGCCCCGTCAGAGAAACCGGCATTCTTGTCAGAACTCCACTGCATCGGCGTACGGGTGCCGGTTCGACCGTAACCGCCCTCTTTTGAACGCAGCCCTTCAAGATACTTCATACCGATTTCATCACCGTAATAAATCACCGGAACGCCCGGCCAGGTCATGATAAATGTATGAATCACCCGCAGGTCAGCCTCGTCACGATTCCAGTTCGGGCGCTGGAAATCATGGTTGGCGGTAGGAACAGAGATATAACCGTCAGCCTTGGTCAAGTTATACTGCTTCATATAATTATCAGTAAACGCGCAGATATCCCCCTTGCCCTCCTTACTGAAAAACGGCGGCTTATAATCTTCATAGCTGAAGACGTTCTTGTGGAAGAATAAACGCTCGTAACCTGAAACACCAAAATGAATCATGAAATCAACATCAAAACCTGCCGCAATCGCCCGCTCCGGGTTACACCATTCGGCAATCAGCGCAGTCTCGGGGTAGTCCTTGTCAAGCCAGTCACGGATTTCTTTCCAGAGCATTATAATCCCTTCAGAATTCGGATCATTTTTAACCAGACTTGAAGCCATATCAACCCGGAAACCGCTCGCTCCCATATCAAGCCAGAACTTCATAATCTTGCGCAACTCCGCCCGTACGGCTTTTGGGCCGGGGGCATCATAGGGCTGCTGCCAGGGATGCTTGGGGTCTGGCTCCCAGAAACCATAATTGAGCGCAGGCTGTGAATAAAAGAAATTAATCGCGTAACAGCCGTCACGATCAGAAAAACCATTGATAAAACGCTGCCCCGAACTTTTATAATCCCCCCAGACAGAATCTGTCCAGATATAATAATCGGTATATTCATTCTTCTCGGGACTTGCCGACTTCTGAAACCATTCACAGTCAATTGAACTGTGGCCGGCAACAAGGTCAAGACAGATCCGCATATCTCTTTTGCGGGCTTCAGCTATCAGCGTCTTCATGTCATCATTAGTGCCATAGCGCGGCGCAATCCTGTAAAAATCCGCAACATCATAACCAGCATCATAAAACGGCGACGCAAAACAGGGATTAAGCCAGATAACACTAACCCCCAGACTCCTGATATAATCAAGTTTTTCGATAATTCCGGGAATATCGCCGATACCATCGGCATTGGTGTCGTTAAAACTCTGCGGATATAACTGGTAAAAAACCGCATTCTCAAGCCACTTTATCTTCTTTGCCATAACTCTTATCCTCTATTTAAAACACAAACCCTACAGTAATAATAACCCTAAATATCCGCGTTTCACATCATAATAATCTATAATATAGCGCAATTATGATATACCCATTTTGTCCTGTATATTTGTCAAAAAGTCTGATTATGCTGGTATTTTTTACACATCAATATTAACACAACAAACCGAACCAACAAAAAATACAAACGCTTGGATTTTATTGCTTGCATAACACAAAATATACGGTATAAATGAAATACAAACGTTTGGATTCGATGTTTGTGCGTTTATAAACAACTGCTGAAAATTCATAGAATGAAAGGTTCATGATGCGTGCGGAAGAGTACTCAATTTACCAGAAACGTGTGGAAGCGTTTATCAACTACCTGAAAAACGGGGCGATACTGCGGGAAAAAATCCCGTTTGAGGCAACGTACAGCCACAGTGTTGAGCCGGTTGCTTTCAGAGACCACCTAAAGGGCGAGTACAAGCCGATCAAAAAGGGGGACAAGTGGGGAAATGAATGGGACAGCGCCTGGTTCAAGCTTAAAGCCAAAGTTCCATTGGGGTGGGCCGGCAAGGCAGTCGCCGCCAATCTTAACTTTAACGGAGAGGCGTGTATTTTTTCAGACTCAGGCTGCCCTCTTTACGGCATGACTGATGGCTCGGTTTTCAATATCAATTACGGCAAAGATATTTACCAGATATTTGATTCATGTACCGGAGGCGAGGAAGTTAACCTTACCGTTGAAACAGCCGTCAACAAACTCTTTGGTATCGATCTTGAAAGAGATCCTGAACGCTCATGCCCCAAACGCCACGGTACTTATGAAGGAAAGGTGGTCTCGCTTGATCTGGTGGTCTTTGACAACGAGCTATGGCATCTGATGCTTGACATGACAGTTCTGTACAATCTGATGAATAGCGCAGGCAGTGGTGCCAGAGATAGCGGCATTGGTCAGATGTGGGGCAGTGCCAAATTTCTGACACAACTGACCCCGCGCCAGAAACGCCTCCTGAACACAATGTACAAAGCGGTTGTCGCTTTTGAGGACAACCCGGATAACGCAGCAAAGGCGCGTGAAATATTAAAACCGCTCTTTGCCACTCCAGCCAACGCCAGCGACCTGAAAGTCACCGCCGTAAGCCACGCGCATATCGACACAGGCTGGTTATGGCCGGTACGTGAAACGATAAGAAAATGCGCCAGGACTTTCTCAAGCCAGATTGCACTCATCGAAAAGTATCCCGGTTTTGTCTTCGGCGCATCGCAGCCACAGCACTTCAAGTTTATCAAAGACTATTATCCCGAGCTTTATGAAAAGGTGAAAAAATACGTCAGAAGCGGCAATATCGAATGTCAGGGCGGGATGTGGGTCGAGGCGGACTGCAACGTGACCGGTGGCGAAGCGATGATACGGCAATTCATCCACGGCAAGAATTTCTTCAAGGACGAGTTTGACGTTGACGTACGCAACCTGTGGATACCTGACGTCTTCGGTTATTCAGCAGCCATGCCGCAGATCATGCAAAAGTGCGGAGTTGATTTTTTCCTGACGCAGAAAATTTCCTGGAGTCAGTTCAATGAATTCCCGCACAATACGTTTTTCTGGCGCGGCCTTGACGGCAGCGAGGTCCTGACACACTTCCCGCCGGAAGACACCTATAACGCCCCAATGCTTCCCGCCGGACACATCAAGGCGCAAAACAACTTCAAGGAAAGCCATATCGCCGATGAATTTCTCTGCCTGTATGGAATCGGCAATGGCGGCGGCGGCGCGAAAGAAGAACATGTCGAGCAGGCTCTGAGGCAGAATGATCTTGAGGGTTGCCCGAAGGTCAGCTTCGGTAGAGCGCAGGATTATTTTGACCGTCTCTCAGAACATAGTGCTGACTTTGAGCGCTGGGATGGTGAGCTGTACCTTGAGCTGCACCGCGCGACCCTGACAACTCAGGCGCGCACAAAGAAAGGCAACCGCACACTTGAGCGAAAACTGCGTGAGGCTGAGTTCATCTGCTCATGCCTCGACACCGCAGACTACCCCCAGGATGCGCTTGACCGGCTCTGGAAGGTTCTGCTTATCAACCAGTTCCACGATATCCTCCCCGGCTCGTCAATAAAAAAGGTCTATGAGACTACGGAAAAAGAACATGCCGAATCAATTGCCGAGTGCGAAGCGCTGATTGCCGCCGCCGGTGAAAAGCTCACAGACAAATCCGCTGAGAGTGTTACTCTGGTAAATATCCTGTCAAAAGAATACACTGCTCCGGTCATGCTGCCTGAAAGCTTCCGCGGCTGCGGCGCAGTTGACGGTAATGGCAATAAACTAACTGTGCAGGAAGATGAAAACGGGATTTCCGCCAGCATTACTCTCCCGCCCTGCGGCAGTGTGACAATCACCAAAGCGCAAAAGAATGACTCAACGTCTCTTGATATCTCAAAAGGACTGATCCTCGAAAATGAACTTGTCCGTTATGAGTTTGCCGAAGACGGAACTATTACAAATGCTTGCGACAAAGAAGCATCGCGTTCAATACTGACAGCAGGAGAAAAGGGGAATCAGCTCTCTCTCTATGTCGACCGCCCTGTAAACTGGGACGCCTGGGATATCGACATCACCTATGAGAATGAATGTATTGGCGGAGTTGATCCGGTTAGTGTCTGTGGATTGTCAGACGGTGGCGTACGCAAGGGAATTAAATTTACACTCAAAGCCGGTGAATCAGTTATCGAGCAATCAGTCTATCTGAACAACAACAGCAAGCGTCTGGACTTCCAGACAAAGGTTGACTGGAAAGAGCTTCACAAAATGCTGCGCGTTTCCTTCCCGGCCGAGGTCAGAGCCCGTGAAGCAAGCTTTGATATCCAGTACGGTTATGCCAAACGCCCGACGCACCGCAATACAGGTTGGGAACTGGCGAAGTTTGAAGTCTGCGCGCACAGGTATGCAGATATTTCAGACAAAGACTACGGCGTTGCCCTGCTTAATGACTGCAAGTACGGCTATAAAGTACTCGATAATGTCCTTGATCTCAATCTGCTGCGCTCACCGGTCTATCCGGATGCGGATGCGGATCTTGGCGAACACTGCTTTACCTACAGCCTGCTGCCGCATACCGGTGAGCTGACTGATTCAGACGTGATCTATCAGGCGGCGATGCTTAACCAGCCGCCGGTAACACTCTGCGGCGCAGGGGCTAATGCAGCCATACCGGTTAGTTTCACCGGTCACGGAACAAGCCTTGACGTTCTCAAGAAAGCCGAAAAAGAAGCCTGTAGGGTTATTCGTGTTTCTGAAATTTTCGGTGAAAACTCATCCTGCACCATAACCCTGAACGCCGGCGAGAGCCTGGTTGAAACTGACATGATGGAATGGAATGACGGCAAGGTATTTTCTGGCAAGCAGCATACCTTCAGTCTCAAGCCGTTTGAAATTCTGACCTTCAAAATAAAATAACCCCTGTTGCCAACTTCCGGCAGTGTCTGAACAACAGGCGCTGCCGGAAGTTTATCCTTGCTCCGTTATTATTTCAGGCTATACTCTACTTTTTCACAGAATACCAACCGGACTGATATGGCGCAAAAGACGACACTCAAAGAAATAGCAACTACCCTCGGGCTTGATATCTCCACAGTATCAAGGGCCTTGCGCGGTGATAAGCGTGTCCGCCCGGAAACCAGCAAGCTGATTGAAGAAACAGCAAACAGGCTTGACTATGTGCCGAATCTCGCAGCGCGCAATCTTGTAGCCGGCAAGACCAAAACCATTCTTTTCATTCTGTCATCACTCGACAACCTCAACGAAAGTTACCCCTGCCAGAAATCTTTTGAGTTTCTGCATGAACTGGGCTATACAATGTTCTGCGCCCTTGGCAGACAGGATCAGGAATATGCCAAACAACTCCTGACCAAGCTCCAGCAGGGAATTGCCGACGGAGCGCTGTATATTCCTAACGGCAACGAGGACTGCTCGATACTTGAGCCGACCCTGCAGAAGGGTCTGCCGGTAGTGCTGATTGACCGTGATATTCCGAATTCAAGCGTGCCTCTTGTGACAACCGACAACTCTCAGGCATCATTTGATCTTGTCATGTGGGCGTACCAAAAAGGCTATCGTGAATTCATTGAGATATTCGATGATTCTGACAACTCAGTTACAACTGAACGGCGCCTTGGCGCGCATAAGGCATTCAATCAACTCGGCATTAATTTTTCGACCAGAACCAAGCTAAAACTTGCTCCTGACCTGCCGGTCTGTCTGATCGGAACCAACCAGAGTTCTGTCTACAGCACCGCCATTGAGAATCAGAAAATTTTCATCGGACGCGATATCTGTTTCTGCGTATATGACAAATGGGTGGGCAGCACCTACCCGGCCAAAGATGTCCGTGTAGCGGTTCAGGATTTCTCGGGCATAGCCGAGAAGGCCGTAGAGATAATTACAGGTATGCTCGCAAAAAGCAAGAAAAAACACCAGAAGGTCTACAGCATCCCCGTGCTTGAATACCGCACCATCAATAATGACTTCAGCGCAGAGACTAACGCATAGCGGCCAAACCACTCAGCAGGAGGTGTAGCTGATCTCGGTATGGGTCTTCTGCGGCAGCTCCTCAGGGAAATCCATCCGCTGGTGCGCGCCACGGCTTTCTTCCCTTAACAATGCCGAATTGACAATTATCTGCGCGACCATCAGCAGGTTCTGCAACTCAAAACCGCCGCGCGCCGAAAACTGCTCCGCAAGGACATAACGCTCCCAGAAACCGATGGTCTTTAACGCGCTCTCAAGTTTGTCGCGCTGCCGGAAAATTCCAAGATCACGCCAGCACAAGGCTTTGAGTGACTGCAGCATATCATTAAGGTCAAGCGGCGCAGGCACGGAATGCGGCTTGCGGCCGATTATATTCTTTCCGCCTGAAGGTTCAGGATCACGGCTTGCAGTCATTCCCGCGCGATGCCCGAAGACCAGTCCTTCAAGCAAAGAGTTTGACGCAAGACGGTTGGCACCATGCACGCCCGTTGAAGCCGACTCGCCGGCAGCAAAGAGACGTTTGATATTTGTTCCGCCATTAAGGTCGGTTTTAATGCCGCCCATAAAATAATGAGCCGCCGGCCTTACCGGTATCAGGTCTGAGGTGATATCAATTCCGTACATACTGCAGATACGGCTGATATTCGGGAAACGCCCCGCAACCAGCTCACGGTCAAGATGGCGCAGATCAAGGAAAACACTGGTCGAGCCGTCCTTACTATGCAGCTCACGCATGATTGACTGGCTGACAATATCCCGCGGCGCAAGATCCCCGCGCTCGTCGTATTTTTTCATGAAGCTCTCGCCATCCTGATTGACCAGTATCGCCCCCTCGCCACGCACGGATTCACTGATTAAAAATCGCGGCGCACCGGCTAGGTAGAGCGTTGTCGGATGAAACTGAATAAACTCCATATCCCTCATCACCGCCCCAGCCCGGAAAGCAAGCGCAAAACCGTCGCCGGTTGAGCAACGGGGGTTAGTCGTCTCACGGAAAAGCTGCCCCGCCCCGCCACTGGCAATAATCGTAGCCCCCGAGCGCACCGCCAGCATCCGGCCGTAACTGGTATCAAGCAGAAGAGCGCCGAAACACTCGCCGTCCTGATGGAGAAGGTCGATTACAAAATGGTTTTCATAGATTGAGATATTGGGGTATTTTTTGATTTGAAGTGAAAGATATTCCTGCAGCACCCGGCCCGTCGCGTCACCATCACCATGCAGGATGCGGCGTGAGCTGTGCGCACCCTCCATTGTGAAATGCAGCTGGCCGTTTTCATCACGGTCAAAGGGCGCACCGGAATCAATCAGCTCCTGACAGAGCTTGGCCCCATCACGCGCCAGCACCTCTACCGCGTCCTCCTCACACAACCCCTGACCGGCAACAAGCGTATCGGCGATATGCTGCTGAATGGTATCCTCAGGCGCAAGCGCGGCAGCTATGCCGCCCTGGGCATAAGTTGTCGCTGTTTCGTTGAGCGCTTCTTTAGTGACCAGTGCAACGCGCACACCCTCTTTAGCTGCGGCGATGGCTGCCGAAAGCCCGGCAATACCGCTGCCGATAACAAGAACATTTGTCCTGAGTTCCGGGATAGAGCTGAGATCCGCATCTATCAGGTAACTCTCCAAACCGGAGATGACGGTCATTATATAAAACCTTGTTAAATTTACTGACTGACTTTTTCGCCTTTACGGCTTTCCATATCACTGATGTATTTAAGGCCGTCAAGCGCGATCTGATTATTGCTATCAACCTCTAGTGATTTTTTAAATGCGTCTTTAGCCTTATCGTACTGTCCAAGAGCAGTGTAGGCATACCCCAAACCTCGCAGGGCAATGCCGCGGCTATGCTTTTCACTGGAAAATTTTTCTGAAAGTTCCAGCGCGTTTTTGTAACTGTCAAGCGCCTGCTGCGGCTGCTTTAAAAGGCTGTAAAGATAACCACGCTCGCAGTAAGCGTCACTTGAGTAAGGCGCGTATACAAGCAGTTCATCAAGAACCGGCAATGCCTGCTGCGGTTTTTCCTCAGCAAGGATAAACGCCTTTGAGAATAATAACTTCTGCAAACCCCAGGCAACCCGGACAACGTCTTTCTTGCGGTTTTTGCGGACGTAATCAATAAACTGCGCATCAGAGGAAACGCTGATATAAACCTTGCCATTCTCTGCCATGAGTTTTTTATACTCAGCCAGAAGGAGGTCGATCTCACGCATCGCCCGGGCGGTCTCATTATCCGAGACCATCCTGCCAACCTGCTCAATACGCTCGTGCAGCTCAGTACCAACACCAGCATTCTCAATAAGAATCTGGCGCACCGTACGCTTGCTTACGCCATCAGCAGTGTCAGTGGCCTCTTCCCCAGCCCGAACACCGCAGAACACGGCAACTGAAAACACCAGTAAACACAGACCTTTTATATATGTCATTTTCTTCCCCGCAACGCCATAAAAGTATAAAAGTCTCAGGACATCTACATCAATATATAAATCCAAACCGGAATTGTTATCGCAGAAAGAACCGTACTGAGCACCAGCTGCGCCGAAACAAACCCTTCATCCACACCAATCTGGCAGGCAATCACATAACTCACAACCGCATTGGGCATGGCATGAATCAGCACCGCAACCGCCGCCGCCGTCGGACTCGTCTGCGGAAATAAAAACGCATACACCAGCAACGTAAAAGTCGGCACCAATATCAGCTTGCCGAAGATATCCGCCCCAAGCGCCGCCAGACTCCGTTTTATCGTACCAAGATGCAGCACTCCCCCAATTGCCAGAAGCGCCAGCGGCAACCCCATCTTCGCTACCAGTGTCAGGAATGATCTGATGATGCCGCAGATACTGATGACAAATCCCGGCAGCCCGATCTCACCGCCAGGTCCTTTAACTTCACTGGTTATATATGCTACAATTCCACCGACAATGCAAGCAAGTATAAAAGGATTCAAAATTATTTTTTTCAGGCGGGATGCAAAACTCTCCACCCTGTCGCCCGCGCCGTAATACCCGATAATGACAAATGCAATAATCATAAACGACGGAATACACATCGCGTTGATGATCGCAGCCACCCCAAGACCTTCCTTGCCAAACGCTTCCTCTGCAATCGGGAAACCCATATAGGCAGAGTTAGCATAGAAAGCCCCGAAAATAAAGGCAGCCGCAAAGCCCCCCTTCATCCCGGTTATTTTTGCTATTATAAGAAAAACAACCGTTATGCCAAGAGTCGGCAATATCGCGCCTGCTAAAAGTGCCGGATCATGAAACATCGAAGGATCCTGCCCCGCCACATTTACAAAGACCAAAGCCGGCAGACAAAAGTAATACACAAGCTTGTTTACAAACTCGCGATGCACCTGCTGCATAATCCCCTTGAGCTGAAAGATCTTTCCCATCGCGATCATGCCGAAAACCGGCAGACAGATCTCCAGAATGTTTACTATCTTATCAATATCCATGACAAAACTTACCTTAATGTATAAAACCTCGGCAAAGCGTTCAAATCTACATTATGGCTGATTTCAAATTGAACTCAAGACCTACGGACATAAAAAAGGAGTATGCTCAAATCGTGCAAAGATATGCTCATCGGGTTAAAACAAAAAAAATAGCTCTGCTGTGATAGTATGGTACAATTCGCACAATGTTGAGCTTTAACTTTAACTCGTATTTTTTGTGACCTTATGGAGAAACCCATGGCCAGCACTAAACTTGCAGTACAGATGTTTACCGTTCGGGAATTCACTAAAACCCCTGAAGATTTCAAAACCACTATCGAAAAAATCGCCGCAATGGGCTACACGGCAGTTCAAATTTCAGCGGTCGGCTGCCTCAATGATGGCCTGATTGATGCAAAAGGAATAAAAGAGATCCTCGACGCCAATAATATCAAGTGCATTGCAACCCACCGCAATGTCCTCGACCTTATCAACAAGACAGATGAAGAAATCCAGCTCCACAAGGATCTTGGCTGTGATTATGCCGCTTTTGGCGGACTTTTCGGAACTGAGCCATATCCGCAGACAATTGAAGGCTACCGCAAATTCCTCGCCGACGCCAAGGAACCAATCGCCAAATTCAAGGCAGCCGGCATCATGTTCGGTCACCACAACCACGCGCACGAGTTTTTCCGCCCCGAGCTTGGCGGCCCGCGCCTGTATGACATCCTTATTGATGAAGGCGGCGACGATCTGAAGATCGAAGCTGACCTCTTCTGGGTCTGGCATGGCGGTGAATCACCGATTACGCACATCCGCCGCTGCCCCAACCGTGTAAGCGTTATCCATCTCAAGGACAAGGCATTCTACTATGATGAGAAGAATCCTAACGGCATTGCCCCGATTGGTGAGGGTAACATGCCTTGGGAAGATATTATCCCGGTCTGCGAGGAGATGGGCGTAAAATGGTACTGCATCGAGCATGATGTCTGCCCGCGCGACCCGTTTGACTGCCTCAAGTCAAGCTTCAATTATCTTAACTCAAAATTCGGCCTATAATTTTTACTTCATAATCAATAAGGATTTATCATGGAAAAAGTTCGTTACGGTGTTGTCGGTTACGGTAATATGGGTACATCAGACTCATGCCTGGTTCGTGACAAGATTAAAGAGATTGTCATTACCGCAATCTGCGACACAAACCCCGAGCGCCTGAAAAAGGCCAAGGAAGATCATCCTGAAGCAAAGATGTTTGACAGCTACGACGAAATGCTCAAATCCGGCGAGATTGACGCCGTTTATATCGCCACCCCGCACTACGACCACCCGGAAATGACCCTCAAAGCCCTTGATACCGGACTGCACGCACTCTGCGAAAAACCGGCCGGTGTTTACACCCGCCAGGTGCGCGAGATGTATGAAGCGGCCAAAGGCCATGAGAAGCTCTTTGCAATGATGTTCAACCAGCGTCCGCACCCTGCCCACCAGAAGGTCAAGGATCTTATCGACAAGGGTGAACTTGGAACCCTGCGCCGCATGAGCTGGATCATCACCGACTGGTACCGAACCCAGAATTACTACAACTCAGGCGGCTGGCGCGCAACCTGGGAAGGCGAAGGCGGCGGCGTACTCATCAACCAGTGTCCGCACCAGCTTGACCTCTGGCAGTGGTTCTTCGGTATGCCAAAACGCGTCCGCGCTTTCTGCGGCTTTGGCAAGTTCCACGACATCGAGGTTGAAGATGATGTAACAACCTACATGGAATACGAAAACGGCGCTACCGGCGTCTTCATCACCACTACCGGCGAAGCCCCCGGAACCAACCGCCTTGAGATCTGCGGTACCCGCGGCAAGCTGGTTCTTGAAGGCGGCAAGATCACCTTCACCCGCAACGAAGAACCAACTGACGAACACCTCAAGACCTGCAAGGGCGGATTTGACAAGCCAGACGTCTGGAATATCGATATCCCCCTCAAGTCAGAAGGCGGCTTTGGCCATCAGGAAGTCCACCAGAACTTTGCCAACGCCATCATCAAAGACGAGAAACTTATTGCTCTTGGTGAAGAAGGCATCAACGGCCTGACCCTTGGCAACCTAATGCTTCTCTCAGGCTGGACTGACGACTGGGCAGAGACCCCAATTGACGAGAACAAGTTCTATGAGATCCTGCAGGAGAAGATCAAAAACTCTACCAACACCAAAGACAAGAACGCTTCGGTGGTTGCGGATCTCTCAAACTCTTCAACCGTCTGAGTAAATTACCCGGCGGGTTGAATGAAAATATTTTCAGAAGACACTGCGGAAATAATAAAAAGGAGAAAAAATGTACCTCACAGGATTTGCTGATGAAGCTAACCCGGATATAAATATCCAGATCAAGGCCACCAAGGAACTTGGCTGGAAGAATATTGAACTGCGCAACACCGGCTTTGGCGGAGACCTGGCTAAAATCAGTGACGGCGATTTTGAGAAAGTCTGCGCCGCACTTGAGGGCAGCGGCGTAAGCATCAACTGTTTTGGCTCAGGAATCACCAACTGGGGCAAGGACATCGCGGCGCCATTTGAAGAAACACTGAATGAAGTTAAAATTTCCATCCCGCGCATGCAGAAACTTGGCTGCAAGATGGTTCGCATCATGAGCTACGCAGTCCGGCGTGATCCACAGACCTGGATCGCACTGCCAGACAATGAGCAGATGTTTGAAGAACGCGCCAAACGCCTCAATGAAATCGTGCCGATGTTTCTTGATGCGGGCATCCTGCCGGTACATGAAAACTGCATGACCTATGGCGGAATGTGCTGGCAGAATGCGCTCAAACTTGTAGAAACAGTCAAGGGGCTGAAGCTTGTCTTTGATACAGGCAACCCTCCCTTCTCGGCAGATATGGGCAAGGGAGTCTACACCAAGCCGCTTCCTCTGCAGAGTGCATGGGAATTCTACTCAAACGTCAAAGACCATGTCGCCTACATCCATATCAAGGACGCCAGAGGTGAGACATCACATGAGGTTGGCAGTGTCTTCCCTTCTGGTCATGATTTTGTCTGGGCGGGCGAGGGTAATGGTGACGTTAAAAAGATCGTCAAGGACATGCTTGATAACGGTTATGACGGCGGAATCTCAATGGAGCCGCACATGGGCGCAGTCTTCCATGAAGAAGGAACCGAGAGCGAGGACGATGTGCGTTACCGCACTTATGTCGATTACGGCAAGCGTTTCATGGAGCTGCTCAAGGAAATCGGCCACGGCGACAAGATCCGGTAAACACCCGAAAATTACACAATACATTAATAAAAGGCGAGGCCATTTCCGGCTTCGCCTTTTATATTGATTTTCTTTTCAGCACCCGCAAAAATCCGGCGCGTCATAGATTAATGACTCCGCAGTTTATTACAGGACGCCTTTACTTGAGGGGATACCCTTCTCGCGGCTGTCGTTACTGAGCGCCGCCCGGAGTGCGCGACCTGTTCCTTTAAATACCGCTTCAAGACAGTGGTGCGGATCATCGCCACGGATAAGGTCAACGTGCATGTTTATTCCGGCATTAAGACAAAACGCGCGCATAAACTCCGCGCCCAGACAGGTATCAAATTCGCCGACCTTCGCAGCAGGAATGGAAGCGTTATAAACCAGTACCGGCCGGCCTGAGAAATCAAGCGCCACCTGCACCAAAGCTTCATCCATCGGCAACAGCATCGAACCGTAACGGCAGATACCCTTCTTGTCCCCGGCAGCTTCAAGCAGGCACTTGCCAAGGCAAATCCCCACATCTTCCACCGTGTGATGCGCATCAACATCAATATCACCCTTGGCACGCAGAGTAATGTCAAAGAGCGCATGCCGGCAGAGCAGCGTCAGCATATGGTCGAAAAAGCCTACCCCGGTGACAATCTCAGACTGCCCGCTCCCGTCAAGATTGAGCGAGAGTTTAATCTCGGTCTCGGCTGTTTTTCTCTCGATCTTTGCTTTACGCATCTTTATTCCTTTTGCTCTCTTAATATAACCGCAGATAAAATTATAACTTATTTATCGGCAGCCTCGCTTGAGAGCTTTGATGATTATTACCACTCCCGCCCTACTTGAGCAGGTTTTTGCCAGAGACTTTTATTTCTTTTCTTCAACCTTTGCCGGAGCAGTCGGTTCTGCAGGAGTTGCCGGCTTGGCAGTTGCCGCAGACTCAACCGCAACAGCAGCATCAGACTTGAGCAGTCTTGCTCTGGCAAAAGTGGCGTACTCAGTTATTGTACCAAGGATTGTCTGTGAATTAGCCTCAACAACCTTGGAATAAGCGGCGATAGCTTCCTTGGTCTTGCCTTCTTTTTCAAGGGTCAGAGCAGAATAAAGCAGCGCTTCACCTTCCATGTAAGCCGGGCCGTTATCAATAACAAAGCGGTACTGGGTGCGTGCATCATCATACTTTCCGAGATTGGCCAGTACTGTTCCATAATCAACGCGAACCTGCCCAATGAACTTGCTCTCGGGGAATTTCTTCACAAATGACTCATAAGCAGCCGCGGCCTTCTCAAGGTCTTCTTTCTTTGAGAGGTCAGCACCCAGCGCACTGCCCTGCAGCATCTGGGCGTAAAAAATGGCTGATGCGCCTTCATTCTCTTTGATGGCCTTTTCAAGCTCCTGCGCCAGAGGCTTCTTCTGAACCTGGGCAGTATAGGTCGCGACAAAAATATCTTCCCAGGCCTTCTGCTCTGCGGCTTTCTGTGAACTGCTGATAACCGCGTAAAGCACAAGCAGAACAAATACGGCAACGGTGGCGATAATGATTTCCTTCTTGTACCCGGCAAGCTGCTTGACAATCGGGTGATGAACATCCTGGTTTACTGCATCCTCAGGCATACCAATTCCTTTTTAAATTACTTTATAATGACAATTATCTGAAATATAACCAATTCTGCAGATTATAGAGACCAATCCGCCAATTACCATGAAAAATACAAGTTTTTACCGCAATTTTTAGTATTACAAGCCAACTCCAACCGAAAATACGCCTCAGTACCCTTCGCCAAGCAGGTCAATAACCCCGTCCGGCCACTTGTACCCGGCAGGATAAATCATCAGGTTCTCGCCCCAGAACGGGTTAGCGTCTTTATCTTCCCCCAGAGAATTAATGACCCGGTTCTGAATACAACGGGCTCCGAGCTTGGTATAAAATCCCGCAACATTTGTCTGAAAAAGCGCAACAGGAAATTCTCCGCTATCAACCCGGCCAAAGCATTCACGCACGACTTTAACGCCCAACCCCTGACCTCGCATTGACTTACGCACGGCAACCGAAGCAAGGGCAAGAATATCCAACTCCCCGCAAGAAGTAATAATACGCCTTTTAAAGCAGACCGCCGAGGCAACGACATCTTCTTTTGAATTATCTTCAGAAAAGACAAGGACAAAAACCTCATCTCCCTTAACCTTCTGTCTGGCAGAATCAACCCGTTGCTGATCGCTGACACCCTCTTTGGGAAAAGCTTCATTTACCAGCGAACCAAAGCCCAGCCATTGTTCTTCAGTCAGTTCGGAAGACTTAATTTTTACTATTTTCAGTTTTGGCATTTTTCTTTCTCCACCTGAACATATTGTAGAAATGTTCATATTCCTTACCAAGACAGATCGAGCAGATCACCGGATAAAAGAAGAGTGAAACCGCGATAGTAACAACCACCCGCTCAAGCCTGAACTCAAGTTCCGGTCCATACGGCATACTGCCGCAGACATAATGCACCATAACCCCAAGAAGAACCCCACTGGCCAGCGCCCCACAGAAGAATTTAGCAAAATTATCCAGCTTTTCTTTCCATTCTTTCGCGGCAAAACTCTTGCCGGTAAGTTTATTCTCAAGCTTGCCAAGAAGAACAACCACGCTGATAATCGCGCAAAGCGCCGTCGATAACGCCAGCCCCGCCTCCCCAAGGGCAAGCCCCTGCGGGTCATTGATTATTGTCCCCTGCCCCCACGCCATCTGCCCCGGCAGACCGGATATCGCAGTGCCGCTCCAGTGGCGGTATAAATCAGGCAGATGAATGCAAAGCAGGTTCAGAACAAAATTAAGCCCCGCCATTACCGCCGCCACCTTGACCGGGGTGACATAATCCCCGACAGCATAAAAGGCGCGAGTAATAACCTGCAGCATTCCGTAAAACGGCAACCCCGCTGCAAGCAGCGCCAGAACCGCGCAAGTCCTGTAAACAGCCGCAGCGCCAAACTCCATATCCTGCCCCTGATATAAAAGCTGAACAATCGGCTTGCTGAGCATAATCAGTCCACCCGCAGCCGGCATCAGAATAAAGAGCTGCATCTTCATTGAGGAGAAAAAAGTCTCGCCGAGTTTGGGGAAATCTTTTTTGGCGGCAAGAGTTGAAAGCGCGGGGAAGGCCGTTGTCGCTACCGCAATTGCGAATATTCCAAGCGGCAGCTGCATCAGGCGGTTACCAAGGAAGAGATATGTTGTCGCGCCTTCAAAAGGAGCCGTACCACCTACCTGGTGAACCGAGAGCCAGTAGGAAATAACGTTGTCAATCAGGACATTGATCTGGACAATGCCAAGACCGATAGCCGTCGGCCCCATATGCTTGAGAACAGTCTTTATTCTCGGGTTGGTAAAGTCAAAGACCGGTAGAATGGTCAGGCCATACAGGCTTAACGCCGGCCAGAGGACTATTATCTGCAGCGCCCCGGAAATCAGCACACCAATTGCGGCATAGCTCGTCAGCTCCGCCAGCGTAGCCGCGGGAATCTGCAACGGCACTGCGCGCAGTTTTTCAAGGACAGTCATATCCGCCTCAACCGGCCAGTGCTGCCAGGCAATAATCCCAAGCGCCCCAAGTATACAAAGGTTAAGCAGGATCGAGAGCGCGGCCGGAATCGAAAAATGCCGCAGGCTCTGGCTGACTGCGCCCATAATCGCGCCCGTACAGACCAGCGCCGCAAAGGGCAGCATTATGCCGAGCAAGGTCAGCGTAAGCCGGGTTTTCTCTGTAAAGTCAAAGGCTTCCAGCACCCCGAAACAGACCAGCGAGCCGGCTATCGTCACCCCGATAGTAAACAGAAAAAGAAGCGTAACCACTGAAGAGGCAAAGCGTACAGTATCTTCATTTTCCTCACGCGCTCTGGCAAATTCAGGGATAAAGGCAGACGAAAGCGCTCCCTCACCAAGCAGACGGCGAAACAAGTTGGGAATAGTGAAAGCAAAATAAAATGAGTCCAAAGCCCAGGCAACCGGCGCAAAGAAATAAACCAGAGCAATATCGCGCAACAGCCCCATAACCCGGCTTACCATTGTTATCAGACTGACCTTTACCGTCGCACGGACGATACCGCTCTTCTCTGAATCTGCCTGCACTTTTCTTCCTTTATCTTGTTTTAAATTATAATCAGACCCAAATACCGGTGCAGCACCCAAAGAGAGCCTTGCCTGAAGGTGGCTGCCGGAGTATAATTATTGTATTAGGCTGCGAGCTAAAGTCCAGACAGTTTTATACTTTAGCTGAAATTTGCACTGCCATGTCAATCTGACGGCAGCAGGAAAATTTACCACTACGGAGAATCAGATGCCTTATTACGAATATGAACACGAAGGGGAAGGCTGCGAGGTCGGCAAGACTTTCACCATTGAACAACGCATGGTGGATGACCCGATTGAAGTCTGCCCGGCCTGCAACCAGCCGGTCTTCAGACTAATGAAACCCTTTAATATGTCTACACCTGACAGCAATACTGAACTGCGCGATAAAGGATTTGTCAAACTTGAGCGCCGGGATAAAGGAGTATATGAAAATGTGACCGCGCTTGATGGTGAGAGCAGAATCTTTGACGCCAGCAAGCCACACACCGCTCCCAATCTGCTAAAGCGCGGCCTCGACTGATCGGCGCTACCTGCAATTAAAATGAAAGAGAATTTAAAAAGTGCGGGAAAGCCGAAAATGCCCCGCACTTTTTTATCAGAAATAATCGATAATTTTCATACAGATTTAAGGACGGTAAAAAAGCAACGTCGCCGCATCCTGTCCGCCCGCAACGGTATACTTGCCAGCACCCGCCGGAATCAGACATGAGTCATACGCGTTAAGCTCAACACTGCCGCCCTCTGTTTTTACCGAAATTTTACCGGCAACAACCGTCAGGATATTAAAGCGTTTGCCCTCAGTATCAAGAACAACCGAACCCGAGATTTCACTGATCCGCTCAAAAGCGAATTTCTCGCAGCTGATAAACTGCTCATGCCTGCAATCTGCAGTATCAAGCACTTTCGCACTGCAAAGATCTGGCTCATTTGAACCTGAAAAATCACTGACGTTAAGAGAATCCTGAATATGCAGTTCACGCGGCTTGCCGTCAAGACCGACACGGTTCCAGTCAAAGACCCGGTAGGTCGTGTCAGAGTTCTGCTGAATCTCGGCAATACGCACCCCGCCACAAAGCGCGTGGATTGTACCGCTTGGCAGGAAGGCTACGTCACCGGCCTTGACCGGAACAGATTTCAGACAATCCGCGCAAGTGCCGTTATTAATCGCGTCCTCAAACTGCTCGCGTGTAACCCCGTCTTTAAGACCGCGGTAAATCTTTGCTCCCGCCTCAGCCTCAAGCACATACCACGCTTCAGTCTTGCCAAGCTCGCCCGCCTTCAGCTTCCCGGCATACTCATCATCAGGATGAACCTGCACCGAAAGGTCATCCTTTGGGTCAATAATCTTCAGTAGCAATGGAAATACCGCTGGACTTGACGGGTCAACCGCCTCCCCGCAGGCTTCTTTAAAAATCTCATGCAGGCTCTTACCGGCATACGCACCAGTTGCGACCAGAGTCGTATCCGCGTCATGGTCAGCAATCTCCCAACTCTCACCAACCGGTCCCTCAGGCGCATCAACACTCCGGCAACGCAGAAAATCCCCACCCCAGACATTATTCTTAACAATAGGTTTGAATACCAACGGCTCATTCATAATTGTTTACCTTTTACTGACAAAATAATCATACCACTAGACTTAATATTCAGAACACTATTTTACAACCAATCCAAACGTTTGCAACAGCATTCTGAAAACATCCTCGATTATATTTTTACAAGAAAAAGCCAATTGCTATTTATCAGTCCAGTTAATTTACTACAATATAAATAACCTTGAACGGATACCCAGATATGGATGAATTGATAAAACTTGTCAGCGTTTTTTTCCGCATCGGACTCTTCACCGTGGGCGGGGGCTATGCGATGCTGCCGATGCTGCAGCGGGAGGTCGTTGAGAAATACAAATGGCTCACCGAGGAGGAGATCCTCAATATTTATGCAATCGGCCAGTCAACGCCGGGTATTATCGCCATCAATGTCGCGACCTTCGTCGGCACCAGACGCAAGGGTCTTACCGGCGCAATTGCGGCGACACTAGGCATGGTTCTGCCCTCACTGATTATCATCACACTGATCGCCGCCTTTTTCACGGAATTCAAGGACAACGCTTACGCCAAATCGGCTTTTGAGGGCGTGCGTGCGGCTGTTGCTGGACTTCTGGTTATTATCGTCGCGCAGATGGTAAAAAAAGCGGTAACTGATATTCTCGGCTACCTTCTGATGTTCGGCGCATTTTCGGCAATTGTATTCTTCAAGGCGCCGGCAATTCCGGTAATCCTTTTGGGCGGAATAATCGGTATTATTTATTACAGCGCCATCGCCGCTAAAAATTTTAAAGCCTCGCCTGAGACAAACGAAAAAAATGCTCCGGCAAAGAAACCTGACACCGATAACCAGCAGGAGATAGAAAAATGATTTATCTGAAATTATTCTATATCTTCTTCAAGACCGGCTTGTTCACTATCGGCGGCGGACTGGCAACTCTGCCGCTGCTGCATGAGCAGACTGTCGGAGCCGGACTTATCAGCAATCAGGATTTTTATGACATGCTGGCTGTCTCACAATCCACCCCCGGCCCAATCGGCATCAACCTCGCGACTTATGTCGGTTACGAACTTGGCTCCATCCCCGGGGCAATAATCGCAACGCTGGCCATGGTCGCGCCGTCAATAATAACAATCTATGTCATCGCCAAATTCATCAGCGACTTCAATAAAAACGCCTATGTGCGGCGGGCCATGCGGGGCTTCCGCCCTACGGCTGTAGGCATGATTGCAACGGCCGCATATTTTGTACTGGTCAATTCGGTAATCCCGGGCGGAAAAAATTCTGAGCCACAAGAAGGCGCGAGCCAGATTGTTATTGGCGGGATTTTTCTACTCTCTGCGTATCTTTATTACAAGTACAAACCCCATCCGGTTTTTATCATTATCGGTTCGGCGATTGCCGGAATTATTTTTCTCGGTTAAAAACGTCCAAGATAATCGCGTAATAACGATCAGCCGCAGCGGGCAACCGGCAGCTCACTCCAACGCGTCGTGTAATGCGGCGAGTGGAAATTACTGCGCATCCGCCAGGCAGTATCGACCATCCCCTGCGCAGCCGTACGCAGCATCCCCCGGCCAAAATTCTGATTAATGCTATCAAGCGTCTGCATCAGCTTGTCATGCTTTTTGATATTCTCAGTCAGCCCGAAGAGATCCTTCTGCTCATGCTGCGAACGCTCAACCAGATCCAGCAGCATCACCCCGACCTTCTGATACTCATAGCCGTTGCGGAAAATTAACGCCAATAATTTTTTAGCCGCCGTGACAAACTCAAAGGTGTTATCCGTCGGCACAATAAAAGAGTCGGCCGCGCCATTATTATACTGCGGCCCCTCCTTATGCTTATTAGTGCGCAGATAAACATAAATCCCGCAGGCGAGTGACTTCTGTCGGCGCAATTTCTCACCAGCACGTGAGGCGTAGGCAACCACCGCCTGCTCCATATCCGGATGGCTCTCAAGCAATGAACCAAACGAACGCGAGACCTGAATATTCTTGCGCTTTGGCGTAATATCCTCAAAATCAAGACACGCCTCGCCATTAAGCTCGCGCACCGTCCGCTCAAGGACGATACTGAAATTCTTGCGGATCATCAGCGGGTCAGCATTCTTCAGATCAAGCGCACTCCAGATACCGTAACGGTTGAGCCGCGCCTGAGTACGGAAGGCAACGCCCCAAATATCAGACGGCTGTTGACTGCGCAGAACCTCATCAACCTCAGCCCCATCAATAAGCTGACATCCGGCAACGCCGCGATCCTTGGCTAAGTGATTAGCGACCTTGGCTAGCGTCTTGGTCTTCCCGATACCGACTGAAACAGGAATTGCCGTCCACCTTCGGACAGTCTCAGCAAGCTCAGACCACCAGCCGGATTTGAAGTCACCTTTAATCTCGCTGAGATCCATAAAAGCTTCGTCAATTGAATACTGCTCGACCTTTGAGGAAAAGTTACGCAAAACCTGCAGGACGCGGTTACTCATATCCGCATACAAAGGATAGTTTGAGGAGAACCAGCTTACGTCATTCTCGCGGCAGAATTTTTTCCACTTATAAAATGGCCCGGCCATGCGGATACCCAGAGCCTTAGCCTCGCTGCTGCGCGCGACAATACAACCGTCATTATTCGACAACACAACCACCGGCCGCCCGACAAGATCCGGCCGAAAAACCCGCTCGCACGAGCAGTAAAATGAATTGCAATCAACCAGTACATACATACTCATAACTCATGCACCACATGACGGACGACGCCCCAAATATTAAGCTCGCTCTCTTCGTTTACCGGTATCTCGCTGTACGCCGGATTCTCCGGCAGTAGTGCAATCTTCTTTGTAGTTTTGTGCAGACGCTTAACTGTCAACTCGCCATCAAGCACCGCGATCACCACCGAGCCGTGGCGCGGCTCTACGCTACGGTCAACAATCAGCAGATCGTCAGGAAATATCCCCGCCCCCAGCATCGACTCACCGGTCGCGCGAACAAAAAAAGTCGCCGGAGGATTCTTGATGAGATGCTCGTTAAGATCAAGCTGCCCCTCAACATAATCATCGGCAGGAGACGGAAAACCAGCCGAGACCTTTGATTGGTAAAGCGGAATCCGGTATCCGCCCGACTCAAGATAATCGCGCACCCCATCCGCCATGCTCGCCGGAACACGCATAACCCTGGTCTTCTCGCCATACCTGCCACTACCCTCGGGCCGACCCGCACCGGGTCGCCTGCCACCTCGCGCCATAATCAATCTCCAGCTTCACCATACCAATTCGATAATTGTAACAATTATCAATATAGCAGATAAATACATAAAACGCAACTATGATTATTTGTCATTTTCGATTAAAATTGAATTACCCTGACAGGTTTTAGCGGTATTATTTATAACGCTATCACAATTGGGAAATAAAATGAAGGTAACAGTAAGGATTAATATAAAAAGGCAGCCGAAAACTGGTTGCCTTTAAAAACATTGATTAGTTTATTTAGTGTCGCTTACCAGTCGCAAACTGCGCCGTCTGGGCGGAAGAGTCTTGGCATGGCGACCTCGATTTCCGGATGGGCTGCGCATAATTCTTCATCAAGCTCAATACCCCAACCCGGCTTGTCATTAAGCTCAAGGAAACCGTCCTTGACCACCAGCGGTTCGGTGATAACTTCGTTACGCCAGTCATTGAGGAAGAGCCGTTCCTGAATCAGGAAGTTATTGACCGTCGCATCAAGGTGCATTGAAATCGCGGTAATCACCGGACTCATCGGGCAGTGCGGCGCAACCCAGGCTGAATACGCCTCGGCAAGGTGCGCAACCTTCAAACCTTCACCAAAACCATGGCAGTGCGCCAAGTCTGGCTGCAGAATAGCCAGGGCTTTTTTATCCAGGAAATTTCGGAACTCATACTTCAGTGACAAACGCTCACCACCGGCAAGCGGCATCGGTACATTATCAGCGACCTTTTTCATCGCATCAACGTCCTCAGGCTGCACCGGCTCTTCAAAGAAATACAGATCATACTCGCCAAGCGCCTGACCGATTCGAATAGCAAGGTCAGCATCATAACGGCCGTGACCGTCAAACATAAGCGGGCAGTCCCAGCCAATGGCCTCACGGATAACCTCCGCGGCATTGGCAATTTTACGCACCAGCGCGCGGTCATTGACCGGCCAGCCTGCTTCAGCCAGACTGAACTTGAAAGCACGATAACCCGCTTCATAGGCAACATATGCCTTGTCTTTGATCTCAGCCGGATCAGTCGCTCCGCCACTCCAGCCGTTTGCATAAACACGGATCTTGTCACGGCAGGCCCCACCAACAAGCTTGTATACAGGCAGCCCTACAGATTTACCAAGAATATCCCACAGAGCAAGCTCAATACCGGCAACCGCAGAGCCTTTAAGGATGCCGCCCTTCCAGAATTTCTGGCGGATCATGACCTGGGTGAGATACTCGATACGGGTAGGGTCTTCGCCGATAAGCAGCGCTTCAAGATCTTTGATAATTCCTTTTATTGTCGCGTCGTAACCCTCAAGCGTTGCCTCGCCAAGTCCGGTGATACCCTCGTCAGTATGCACACGGATAAAAATATAATTACGGTTTGAGAGAAGGCCGCAGCCAGGCGTTGGCGCGCCGACAATGACAGGTTCAATTCTGGTGATCTTCATTTTTCTATCCCGGTAATAAAGAATTATAACAAAAACGCATACCTGTGAATTATACCACACCCAACACAACCCAGGCGTTAGCATAAACCATGAATAATTTGCACAATCTTACGGTTTATTTACCATATAGGAAGAAGGGCAGGTTCCTGTATGTTTTTTAAAAAAGCGGCTGAAATAATGAACAGACTCAAAGCCAAGATAATCCGCTATCTGCGAGACATTCATATCTGAGTATTCAAGGAGCTGAGAGGCTTTTTTTAGTCTGAGGTCGGCAACGTACTGCATTGGCGAGACGCCGTAAGAATTACGGAACAACTCTGAAAGGCGGCTTGTGCCAAGCGCGCACTCACGCGAGAGTGAATCAAGGGTAAGCCTTGAACGGTAGCGGCGGTTAATTATGTCAACCGCCTTAAGTAACGCCGGGTGCTGATCCTTAAGCAGGAGCGGTTTGTATTTTTTTGCAGCTTCCTTACAGAGCATCGCCAGAAATGAATAGAGCAGTCCGTGCATGATATCAACATTGAAATCACCGGATTTCAGGCTCAGACTTCTGAAGTTGGAAATAAACGTAGCGTATTCATCGAGTTTGATAGCAAAGAACCAGACCAGCTCTGCTACTTTTGGTGAGAAGAGGCGTTCAAGCTCAGAGCCGCCCTGCACGAAACCATCGCAGAAGAACATGAAATTCTCGCTGGTTGCTTTTTTTTCTGAATGCCAGCGGTGTCTTATGCCGGGGCCGAGAATAAAGACGCTTCCGGGAGTACTGAGGATCTTGCGTCCGTCTTCAAGTTCAAAGTGCAGGCAACCTTCAAGCCCGATCAGTATCTGAAATGAATTATGGACGGAGTAGAAGCTCTCTTCGCTGTAGCCGTGAAAGCGCGTGAAACACGCATAATGAAATGGCGGCATCATCAGACCGGGAAAAATATCTTTCTCAATTGCGCCCACCTGCATTCTCCACATAACATAAACCCAAAGCAAACTGTCAGAGATTATAGGTTACTCAGATTTTTCCCGCAAGTCTGATTTTTGGTAGGAATGGCAGTGCGTTTTGAATAAGGTTCAGGAGTAAGGCCGGGCATCCTTGAGTAGGGGTGCGACTTTGTCTTTACCGGACAGAATCGCCTTTGACAGATCAAACTCCCAGTCAATACCGATTGCCGGATCATCAAAGCGCACAGAGCCTTCAGCTTCCGGGCAATAGTAGTTATCGCAGTAATAGGAAAATATTGCCCGTTCACTTCTGACCACAAAACCGTGCGCAAAACCGTGGGGGATGAATGCGGCCATTTTATTTTCACCGGAAAGGATAAACTTGACATACTTGCCGTAAGTCGGTGAATCGGGACGAATATCAACGGCAACATCAAGCACCTCGCCACTGACAACCCTGACCAGCTTTGCTTGGGCATGGGGCGAGACCTGGTAATGAAGGCCGCGCAAAACACCATAAGCCGAGGAACTTTCATTATTCTGCACAAATATTATCCTGCCAAGAGCCTCGTCAAAATTCTTCCGGGAGAAAACCTCAAAGAAGTATCCGCGCTCGTCACCAAAAACTCTCGGCTCTATCAATTTCACATCCGGTATTTCTGTCTCAATAACGTTCATATTCCACTCTTATCGCAATGCCATAAGTAATAGGCCATATAATTCATATATTACTGGTAAAATCATATTCATGCCGGAGCAAATTACAACTATAATGCAAAAAAAGCTTCACGCACCTGCCCCTGGATGCAGCTGCAAATAAAATCATGGGCAAAAAAAACATTACTGTTATATCATTACCCGCAATATCAATATAATAGTTACATTGTGCGCTGGAAACATCTGTTGTTTATTGAGGAGCAAAAATGCGAAAATTTTTGAAACACGTTTTATTCTTGTTATTAATCACCGCTGCCGAACTATGCGGCCAGAGCAACCCGCTTCATGCGGATTCCCCGCTGCCGGGAATCATTGAGTACCAGCAGACGTTAAAAGTCAGATGTGCCAATGCCGAAGAAGCAAAAAACTTGACGCTCAGCCAGCTCAAACTTCCTGAAGGCGCAGAAATCGCCTTTTCCGCACGATGGGACGACTCGAATATCAAACACTTCAAGACTCAGGAAGTAATGCTCAAGAACGGCATCAAGGGAACATTTTATCTCAATGCCAGAGGCCACAAAAATTATTCAGAAGAGTACTGCAAAAAGCTTCTTAAGGGTGGCTGCTCAATAGGCGCGCACACCAAGACCCATCCAATGCTGCCGGGGCTGAATCCCAACGAGCAATTTTACGAAATCATGTCTGCCAGGGTCATCCGTGAGTCTGACAGTGACTCGCCTGTTTCAACAATGGTTCTGCCCTATTGCCAGTACAAAAAAAGTGAAGACCCGCAAATACAGCTTGATATCGGCAAGGCAATGATGAACTCCGGCTATATCGGTGCGCCAGAACCCTCTTACGGATCTTATGAAATCACAACCGGCTACCCCCAAGGAACGCTCGCGGAATCAGCACTGATACGCCCCGGAGACAGTGACGCCGATGAAGCCAAAGCCAGAGAGCAGGTAAAAAAATATCTGGCTATGAAAGATAAAATGTCGCTCAATCCGTCCATGAGTCTCGGCATCCATTCGTGGCACACCGAAAAAGGGCTGCAGGCTCTGGACAATATCTGCAAAGAGCTCTCCGGCAATAAAAATTGGTGGTACTGCAACCAGAATGAATATGCTGCTTACCGTTTTGAGGCAAACAACTGCAAGATTACCAAGTCCGTTTCCGGGGATGAAGTAACCTTCACCATCACACGTTTTACTCCGGAATCACTCGGCGCAAATGTTGACTTGTGGTTTAAATTAACTGGCACAAAAACCGCACCCGCAGTAATTGAGCCGTCTACCGCAAAGATTATTTCCGGCAACCTCCAACTGCCACACAGCACAGACAAGTCACTACCCCAAATAATCGCCCTTGCCGGGACTGACGGCAAATCTGCCAAAATCCCGTCTGTTGAATTTTTATTCACCGTCAAGGATACGACCAAACCAACTCTGACAATCAGGAATAACAGTCAGGATGATCTGAGCGACACCATCATCACAATACGCTCAGGCGCGGGCTTTACACCAGGAGTTATTGTGGAAACAACAGGCACTATCGGCAAAGGAAAGGAACTCTCAAAGGAATGGGAACTCAAAGCCAATCCCGATACACGCTACACTATGGGAAGGCCTTATTACGTCGCGCAGCTTGATTGCACCAAAGGCGGAAAACGCTACCGTCTCTACTCTGACTTCCGCCAGAAAGAAGCAAACAAACCCATAGCCCTTGCACAGAATTTTATCACGGCATACCTGAAAGAGGATAAAACTGATTATGCAAAATTGTCTCTACCGGAATCACCGATCAATGGCACAAAATTGATAAAGGCAAAAATCCGCGATTCAGAAATATTATCGAAAGATGCCATTAATTTTTTAGTCCCCAAAAAGGATTTCGAGCTGGCTAAAGATAAGACCAAAGTAGCGGTTATACTTGATTTTTCCGCAGATATAGACGGCGACATAACACTCAACACCAAAGCAGATGAAGTATTTATCAACGGTCAGAGCAGCAAGGGCAGTAATAAATACTCATGGAAGCTGCCCGTAACAAAAAAGGCAAACAGGCTCGTACTTATCTATCCGGTCACACGCGCCAACAACTGGGTTACAAAATTCCTCTTCACGTCTGGCGGGAAGTTCTCTGAATTTCACCCAGTAAAATAATTTTTATAACACTAAAAAAACTCAGGGGAGTAGTGAATCATACTCCCCTGCATCTTACGATCTCTTTTTAAAATGCACTATCTTACAGTCATAATCTCCGCTCAGCCGCACGCTCAGGCCAATCTCGGCAAGCGCCCTGCCACTCAAAGGCTTTATTTCTTTTTCAGCCTTGAGATACCCCGGCAACTTCCTCTCATCATCCCCATAACACTCAATATCATAAACTCCACCAGCATCAAGTCCCCCGACCTTGAAGTTCGGAACCTTATAACAGAATTCAATACCATGACTGAAAGCAAATAACAAAGCCTCGCTTTTATCTTTCAGGACAAACTCAAAAGCAGTATAAGGCGTATCACTCAAAGAGGCAAGCCGGTACAAGTCACCCTCATGCGCGACGCTTCGTAATCTTTTATACAGGCTTATGTACTCACGTATTTCCTCAAGTGTCTCCTGCGGACAGGAAAGCAGATCCTTGCCAACAGACAAAGACCCCATAATCCCGGCAAACGCCTGCATCTGCAGTGGTGTCACGCGTTTGTTCATGCCACGGATACTGTCACTGATATGACACGCCCCGCCAGCCATTTTGCTCGGATGCAACCAGGTGAAACCCTCATGGAAACGCAGCACGTCTAACGTATCCTGATTATCACTGCGGTTTATCCTGCCAAAGACGCCATCCATAAGAAGGTCGCCACGCCCACCACCGGCGGCGCAATTTTCAATAAGAAGATCAGGAAACTCCTTCTTCAACTCCTGAAATACGCCATAAACATTTCTCGCGTATTTCACCCAGATGGTCCGCTGTTCAAGCTCATCAACCTCACCCCAGCCAGGATCCGTAAAATAATAATTCATGTCAAGCTTGAGATACTTAATCCCCGTTTGCGCAACCAGACTGCGCAGTGTCTCAAGCATATACTGCGCAACATCATTGCGCGCGAAATTTAATAACAGTGACGTCCGATCGACATCCGCGCGGTAATGTCTGTAAGGCTCGCGCCCTGGAAAATTCATCGCCCATTCAGGATGATTTTGATAAAGCTCACTCTTCACTTCAAATGACTCTACCTCAACCCACAAGCCTAAATCAACCCCCAACGTTTTAAGTTTCTCAACAACCGGTTTCAAGCCATTAGGAAATTTCACCTTATCAACCCGCCAGTCGCCAAGAGCAGACTGCCAGCCGTCATCAATCACAAACAGCTCCGCACCAATATCAGCCGCCTTCTGCGCACTCTCAAGGATCTTCTCTTCATTAACATTAATTTCCATGCTTGACCATGAATTAAACAGAACCGGCATAACACGTCTGACCTCCACCTCAGGCGCGATATGACTTCGCTGAAAATCATGAAGCATCCGGCTCGCACCACCAAAACCAGCCTCACTCATAGCAAAAATAAATTTGGGCGCAGTAAATGACTCACCGGCCTTCAGCGGCCAGGAAAAATCAAAGTCACTTATCCCGCCAGTCACACAAGTCTGCTCATAAGCATTGCATTCAACCGCTATCTTCCAGTTACCATTATAAAGTAATGTTCCAAACCACACCCGCCCTTCAGCCTCACAAGCACCTCCCTCGTCAAGCGCAAAATATGGATGCTCAAAAGATGATGAAAGACCAGTGCGGTTCTCAAGAACAATCTTGCCCTGCGTTACCGCCTGACGGCGAATCATGCACTCCCCAGCCCAACGCCCGGTCAGATGACTCAAGCGATATTCATTACTCCTTCGCGGGGGATGAAAACAGGCTGACTGCACACTCTCAAGTATTACCAAATCCTCGCCGTCATTAATGACATCCACCCAACGCACCATTACCGGCGAATCAGGATACACTAGATAATGCAGATTTACCGTCAACGGATAAGCATAATCGCCCAGGGTAATCACCAGTTCCTCACCGCCATCACAAGCGCCCGTAGAATAACTTTTGTAATCAAGGATTGAGGTGCGTACCCCACGTCCGAAATTAACCTTCAACGCCGGCTCATTATAAAATTCACCACCCCAGGCAGGATACTCCTGAAAATCCATCGCCGCTCTTCTGGTGTGCCGCCCCTGATAATACTCAACCTCAGAACAATCAGGAAGATCCTCCACCCTTTCTACAAACGCACCCCAGTGCAGACTGCAGAGCTTGTTCATCGCGTTAACACCGATTCCGTAAGCACCATTGCCAGCCCGTAAAAGGAACTTCTTCCCTGCCTCATCTACCAATATCTGACTCATTTTCATCCCCTATAAATTTGCCGGTAATTATATTTCATTTCGCCACGACCAGACTATACCACAATAAACATTTCCGGTAATGAATAAACTGGCCAAAATATATAATATTTATTGTATATTTACGACAGATCGGATAAGATGAAAATACCTGACAAATAACTTGCAACAAGAGCCTATACTATAATGGAACAACAATGACAGTTAAAAAATCCGACAAACATATTAATATTGAAATATACTGGGGAGGAGGTTCGGTACTTGAAGCCAGAGCCATCGAGGGGATTCTTCAATTCGCCCAATCCCGGCCGCACTGGCGGTTTTCTGTTCGCGACCTGAATTTCAGATACTCAAAAAGCTGGCTTCTTAAACATAACATCGACGGGGTGATTGCCGCAGTTAATGCTGACTCGGTTGCCCGGTCATTAAATGCGGCAAAGGTGCCATGGGTGTACCTGCTGCCGGGAAAACCAACCAAACACACATATGTAACCGCGGATAATATTGCAATCGGGAGAATGGGCGCACAATATTTACGCGACAAGGGTTTTGAATCTTACGCATTTTGTGATGTGGCAACCTCATGGAGTCACGACCGCCGCAAAGGCTTTATTGATAATCTCTCCAGCGGACAAACCATCAAATGCAGCACACTTGACATATCATTTGAAGAGCTTAACCACTGGCGCTCACCCGCATCAATTGACAAAAAGCTTCTGACCTGGATAAAGAGCCTACCAAGGCGTACTGCGATTATGGCCGCGCACGACACACTGGCAAACAGGATAGTCGACCTGTGCGTTCAGAATAAGATAAATGTCCCGGAGCATATTTCTGTCCTGGGCGTCGGCGACCATGATTTACAGTGCAGACTCTGCCCCGTACAAATATCAAGTATCAACGGTGCTGTACCGGAGATGTCATTAAAGGCGGCAGAAGTACTTGAGAAAATGATTAATGGCGAGAAAATCCTCTCCGTTGAAATTGCGCCGAAGACAGTAATTGAGCGGCGCTCTACTGACATTGCAAGATATGCCGACCCGATGATTGCGGAAATGGTCAGCTACATCCGCGACAATATCTGCAATGGCGTTACGGTTGAGGATATAACAGAAAACTTCCATACAACCAGACGAACACTGCTACGGCACTTCCATAAACATGTCGGGCACAACCCGGCGCAGGAGATCATACACGCCAGATTGTTGCAGGCAAAAAAAATGCTCGCGGAAACCGACCTGCCCCTCAACCAGATAGCCCTCACCTGTCACTACTCAGACCTCTCGCATATGAACCGGTCTTTTCAGGATATGGCAGGAATATCACCCGGAGCATTCAGAAAACGCGCAGCCAACCGCATCACTTATCGCTAATGATTCCGCTAATTATCAATCAGGTATCTCTGCAGTATCAGGCCAGTCGCGGTTTTTGAAATCAATTGCCGCATAAAAATCCGTCATGACATTGGGATTGGCGAAGACATTTCTGGTTATCGCAACAGCATAATGTTTTGCACGATCAAGCAAACCTTCCGAACCACCTACGCCGCCATGGCCAAAAATCTGTCCGACATTGCCGGTCGGCCCCGAGAGAACATAACCAAGGCCGAACAACTCCCAGCGCCCCTTCTGCAACGGCATCGGATCATCTTCGCTACGCCAGCTTTTCGTCGCGTTATCAATGGTCTCTTTTGAAAGAAGCTTATATGTATCAAGCGCTGCATAATGACGGGCCACGGAAAGAGCGTTTGACATGGTACAGGTCGAGGGATTGCAGCTCTGACGGAATAGCGGATTATTCATCATCCCCATATAATCAGAGCCGTAGTTGCTGCCGTCGCTTCCATCAACCAGATAGGCAGCGTTATTCTCCTCTGCACTGATGCCGTAAAAGAACCTGTCCATCCCTGCCGGCGTAGCGACAATATCCCTGAACACCTTGAAGTAATCATTATCACCGACAACCCGGCAGGCGATTTCACTGGTCAGCTGGCCGTACGTCCTCGGATGATATTTCTGCTCCGTACCAGGAACACACTCCGGCGCCATCTCCGCCATTTTTGAAACAATATATGACCTGTCAGCAGCAAGCTCAGGTGTTGGCGCCTGCGGCAGTTGACGCATCCCGCAGCGATAGGAGAGGACATGCCAGACCTGCATTTCCTCTTTGCCATTACAGGCAAATTCCGGCCAGATATCGCGGAGATAGGTATCATAAGAAAGACGTCCCTGCTCTACCAGACGATGCAGCACAGTCGAGGAAGGGGCTTTACCGGTTGAGAAAACAGGAAAGACCGTATTCTCATCAACCGCCTGCGTCTTTGTCCAGTCGGTGTAACCGGCATAAGCATTTACCGCCAGTTCCCCATTAATATATAACGCCGCCTGGCAGCCACATTCCCGTCCTTCATCAACAGCCTGCTCAAGCACATCCTGAACTTTTTTCTGCAAATCCATTTCAGTATTCCTTAATATCCGCGTTATATATCAGCAGGAGTTTTCACATGAATTACTCCTTTACAATTTCAAAGAACGGAGTAGGCCCATCCTTTAATGTTGCCGTGTCTATCGCTATCGCAAGCTTGCCACCGACTACCGCAAGAGGAAGTTTCTCCCTGCGCGAGCCGTCATAACCCAGCGCATACAGCGACATTTTAGCAGCCTGACTGCTGGCAAGAGTGGCGCTGAATTTACCAACCCGCATCAAAACCGGCTGCACACCCAGTGCAACCATCTCCGACTTATCAGCCGAAAGCACCATCCCGCTGTTAACTACTTCTGTATTATATATAAGAACCATACGCGTGCAATCCTTTAAGTCAAGACCATCCACCGAGCATACCGCAATCATCGCCGGTATTGACGAGCCATTAACAATCAGATCGCCGATTTTCTCTGAGACATTTTTCTCAAGCGTCACCGCCTCAGTACGCGACGTATTGACCTTAAGCAGTTTCTCTTTGGTCTTCATGGTTATTTCTTCGGTATCACTCTGGAAGATGCCATTCCTGTAACTGCTGATATTATTTTTCGATAAAATACCCAATGACTTCATATTGGAAATTGCCTCATCAAATGAAAAATCCCCTTTAGCTGATTCAACCGAGTCAATCGCCCAGCCACCGCCAGCACTTTTAAAACCACTTGAACCGATTGGCGGCATTTCTAAATTTGCTTTTTTCAATGTCGCCACACCTTCCGGAATTTTTGCCCACGGGAAAGCGACACTAAAGCCGCTAAGTAGCGCAAACCTTGTCTGTTCCCCGGAAATTGACGCGCCCCGATTACAGCCACTATCCAGATACTCTTTTGAGATATTCAGCTGAATGCGATGCGGTGATACAGAGATGTCCTTACGCAGGAACAAACACCCGGAAAGAAATTCATTGGCCCGAAGAACAGGTGAGCGGCCGACATTGAATGCGTCTACCGGCTTTTCCTTCTGATAAAATGCCGCACCCGCATGAATTATCAAAGCATCAAATCCCTGCAACGCAGAATACGCGCCAAAAACAATACCGCCCTCATGCTGATAGGAATTCCAGAAGGAGTGATTGAACTCTGTCTGTACAAACGGTCTGTCGGCAAAACGCGTTGCCGAAATTGCCCGCCAGTATGCAGCGGCTCCGGTTATCGAGCTTTCCTGCCCGATACGTGAGCCTTTTTTCGCAAATGCAGTCGGGTGACAATGATAAGCGTTGGCAATTGCCACCTGTGATTTTTCATAACGTGTCTCAGCACCGTCAAGCCACCGGGCAATATTATACTGAGCGATAAGCCCCTTATAACCCGCACTACGCACGACGTCTGTCATCCACTGCGCATTCTCGTGCATAAGGTCTGAAGTAAACAGCAGGTAATCCTGGTCTGAAACTTTCGTACCGCTGCTTGGAAACACAGCCGGAACCTTAATATCAGAAAAATCCTTATAGCCTGCGTTTTTCCATTTCATGTTCAGCTCATCAATTACCTTGTATTTTTCTTTCAGCCAGCCCTGATATTTTACGTTATACTCGGCAAGTGTTTTTGGTGAATTAGCGCTCAAACGGATAAAGCCCCAAATCTGTTCATTATATAACTCCAGAACCGCGATACCCGGATCATCCTTCCAAGCAATACCATTATAAGGATTGACATGAGTAAGCAGATAAGTGATCCCACCCTTCCAGAGCTGCCTTACCTCTGAATCGCCCATAAACATGCGAAGACAAAAATCACGCCTCTCACCCTCAGACAGCGTGCCCCACGGATTTTTATAATAGACCTTGCCACTGGCAGTCAGGAAAGTATAGATCCCCCTTTTTCCCATCTCACTCAAGAGGTAATCGGCCTTATCCACAATACCCGGCCAACGCTCACTATCAATACTGCCAGACGCCGAATAACCAACGCGTATAAAATTATACCCAAGCATTCGCGTATAATCCAACCAGTTACGCCACTGATCTTTCCATTTATCATTCTTCTCAGCCCGGCCTAGCACCCACGGAACATTTATCCCGAAGCCGCGCAAACGTATCTGCGTATCCTTACCGTCAATCTTGCCGGTCAATCTGCCCTCACTACCGATAAACAGCCGCGGCAGTTGTTTCCCGCCTGTAATATTACTAACCGCCGAAAGATCAAGCGCGCTTCCCTTACTGATATTCGGTGTCATATTTCTGACAATTTTCCACTCGTCATTTTCTTTATAGACAATATCCGGCTGCTTTGGTTTTGGAACCCCATAAACAAATTTCCATCCCGCACTACCGCCAATAATCTTAACCGCGAGTATATTTTTTCCCTTCTTAACCGGGAAAGTAAAGACATGCGCCTCCGGGATGTATTTAGAAATACCGTTACCATTCTTCATCGTACTGTATACAACATTGCCATTTACATAAATTTCCATCCACCAGTCAGCAGCAGCACCGATTTTCATAACACCGTCACTAGCCGCTACAAATTCATTGTATATCACCGCGCAATGACCTGAGGTTTCAGCAGATAATTTATCAAGCCACTTGAAATCCAGATAGCCTTTTTTAACGGTAAGAAGTTGTGAGGCAACCTCATTGTTATCAGCGTTTTTCAGAAATGTCGGGATAACACCGTACTCTTTTGGCGCGACAACATTGAGAAAAACATTCCACTGGTCTGAAATTTTCAGTGGCAGATTATCTTTCGCCTCACCGGCAAAGCCCCACCCCAGACAGACCAAACCAATAAGAAAAACTATTTTCCCAAATTTCTGCATGAATATCTCCATAATAATTTTGATAATATGAATTGCGGCCTTATCTTTTAAAAACCCGATAAAGCGCAGGAAATGAGACTGCATCAAGTCTGCTATTTTCCGTCCCAGAACACTTTAAAATCCTGAGCAGAATAATTGTATTCAGGAACCTCGCCATAATAAGACAACTGCTCAACATGGTAATCATTGAAAAGAAAAGTCGTCCTGTCATTATGAGAAATTATCCCCATCCCGACTGCCGAGCCAAAATTATAGTATGTATACTGATAGCAACTGAATGTCCCCAAAACTTCGCCCATCAACTGGTTTTTGGATGGCGATTTTGCCCGTACTTTCGGTGCAGGACTACTCCCGACCCCATTGAATATTGAAAAATTTATACCATAGCGAATATATGGTCCCTGATTAATTGCCGGCACTGTTGACCCGCCCGTAGTAACAACATCCGAAGGACAAAAGAAAATAGTTTGCGCAAAAGAAGCCTGCCACGCATTACATGGCACCTCCGACAATGGAGCCACGCAGTACGCCCACAAAGCCCGATACCAGGTAAAGTGCGTCCACTGCCCATTTTCCGGATCCGTCCCATTCCCGCAATCCAGCGGAGGAATGACGTTGTTGTAATCATTGGCATACATTGAAAATGCCACACCGATATTCTTCTGATTATTTGCGCAGGAAACAGCCTCCGCAGACGCAATGGCATTACGCAGCGACGGCGCAAGCATTGAAGCAAGTATCGAGATTATCGCAATCACCACCAGCATCTCAATCAGCGTGAACGCGGATGCAACCCTAAAATCAAACCTGAACTTTTCAGCACACATTCTATCCGCCCTCACAAAATATAGTTCTACAACGCAAGCACCACCGCCATTTATTTCGTTTCATCCGATGCAACAATTTTCACATTCCGAAAGTATATCTTCCCTTCGGCATTGGTAATGCCCAGGCTAAGCAACGCGAACTTAACCCCCTCAGGAAAATCTACCAAAATCTGAACTTTTTTCCAATCTTTCTTTCCCGGACCGATATAATCCTGCTGCCAGATGTCCTTCTTACCACCGGGAACTTTCGCCCATACCACAAAAGACCCGCCACCCCATTTCTTGAGCGCCTCCCCCATCGCAGGCTTAACCTCAGCAGTAAAAACAACTTTTTTGCCCGCAATCTTCGCCCCGCTGACATGAACAGAAACCTTTGCATTTTTAACCGGATCATTTGCCGCGACTGAAATTTCAAGCGCCTTGCTGCCGTCTTCAAGCTCTACAATTTTACCCTTTTCCTTCTCGCCATACAACCCGACCAGATCCTTTTCCTCGGCAAAAGACCTGCTGAAAACCTCTTCAGCATAAGTCATGGCTGAAAACGCCAAGACCAAAGCAATCAACCCCTTAATAATCATAATTTCCTCCTGAAACAAAAACATCATTTTTTATTAAAACTCAAACCAGCAGAGTAAGACCGGGGCAAACTGAAAAAAATCCGAAGCGACTCTAATATATTGCTCTAAAATAATAAAGAAAAGCGGCAAACCATTTACACCTACTTTACAACCTAATTTCAGATAGTCAACATTTTACTTTCATTTTCACAGCATCCAGCAACCCTGAAAAACTTAAATAATCAGGGCGTTTACTTGGTTTTTCTCGAAAAATATCACATTATAATAAACAGATATTCTTTTATAATTTATCTTATTTTATTCAAAAATTATGATTTTTGCCTTTACTAAACCATTTTATGGAAATATCATGTAAATATGATGTATACAATGCCGGAGGCAGCATAAATCTGAATATGAATGCAAAAAACACTAACGCCAACTTAGCCACAACCAGGACAACCGCTGAATATATGAAGGTGCGGCGCTATGTCCTTAACCTGCTGGAGAAGGGGTCAGACGAGCCTGAAATGATCCCGTCAATGAATGAACTGGCAAAGATGTTTGGCGTGACCAGAATGACCGTCCATAAAGCTCTCGGCACTCTGATAAAGTCGAATTACCTGATTGTCCAGAAAGGCATCGGCACATTCACCAATCCGGCCAAATCAGTCGGCTTCAAAAAAGATGAGCATTCACTGCGCATCGGTATCATTATCAATGAGGGCAAACATTGTTTTTATGATAACTTCTACTGGAATTACATTTCCGCCCTGGGTACGCAGATAACCCAGGAGGGCCACAGGGTAAATGTCATGAACATTACCTCTGTCGAACCTGAAGATGTCATGGAGGAAATCAAAAACAACTTTATTAACGGGGTGATCTGGCTTGATGTGAGCGGCACATACGCCGAAAGCATACGCTATATGTGTCAGGAGAAATTCCCTGTCGTGGCTGTGCATTCTCAGGTCAGGGATACAAGCAGCATCTGCATGAATTATGAAAAGCACGCCAGAGAAATCGGCCTGCAGATGCTCAGTGAAGGGCGGCGCAACATTGTCTTTATCGGTGAAATTGAAAAGCCGCCGGTCACCCTTCATCTGGCAGGATTAAAGGCTGCTTTTGAGGAAACAGGTATAAGCTTTAATGAAAAACTTTTCCTTGGCAACTACAAAACTGTGGGTAAAGATCTTGGCGAATTAATTGATTTCGGCATCAACATTGACGCCATTTATATTTGCGGACAACAGCATAAAATTGTCTGCGAGGTGCTGAAAAAACACCATGTGGACATTGAAAACAAATGCCGCATTATCTGCGAACCGATGACCAGAAAAGATATCAAATCCTTTAATGGTATCTTCAGAAAATACCGCTTTAATGACATCGCCCAAAAAGCACTCAACCAGCTAAAAAAAATGGCATTTAAAGGCAACTACAGTCCTTCTGACATTCTCGTTGATTTCGATATCGTTAAAAAATAACCGCCGCATTAACCGTTATAATCATAAGCAAATAAATCGCCTTTTTATATTTGACAAACGAAATTACCATTGTATATATACAGTTATCTATAATTTACTGTACATATACGGATAATTACTAATGTCGAAACAAACATTGTGGCAGAAGGTCGTAACAGAGCTTAGGCAAGGGCTTCTCTCCGGGAGTAACAATTACGGCCGGAAATTTCCTTCCCTCAATGAGCTGACCAGTCAGTTTGGGATCAGCAAGATAACTGCGCTGCGGGTTGTAGCAGAACTTGAGAAGGAGGGTCTGGTCAAGCGTATCCCCAACCGGGAAACTGTTATCACCGGTTCGCAGGCGGAATTCGAGATAAAGGTACTTATTGATTTCAAGCAGAACATGGCGGCCAATTCGTTTCCGCTTCTCTGGCAGTATATGCAGGGCATTGAGGAATCCTGCCGCCGCCTCAACTGCCGGATGAATATCCTTTCACTTGATTATGTAATTAACAACCCGCAGACCAGCGACCGGTACATCATGTTCAGTATCGACCCCGGTGACAAAACGTATTCGGTTATGTCTGAATCAGGCTGCCGCCACATTGTCCTCCACAGCCACAGCAAACTCCCCAACCACGACAGCATCAGAATTGACCACAAGACAGGCGGAGCGCTAATGACCAGAAACATGATCGAAAACGGTCATAAGCGTATTGCCTATGTCGGAGGGCCGAGCCAAAGCCCCTGGCACGCGCCAAGGCTAAAGGGCTACCTCGACACACTTGAAGAGTACGCCCTGCCAATTGACTTTAGACTTGTCGGCGAGATTGCATCTTCAGTTCCACGACCAGAAGATGCAGCTGCGGCAATGGAGCAATTTCTCGCACTGCCAGAACGCCCGACAGCAATTGTCGCCTCTGATGATCTGCGCGCGATCGCAATTAGAAATTATCTCCAAGCAAGGAATCACTCTGTGCCGGAAAATTTCTCGCTTAGCGGCATGGACGGACGGCCTGAAGCAACATCAAGCGGCACCCCAATCACAACCTGCGACTGGCGGCTGAAGAAGCAGGGTGAGATGGCAGTCAACATGCTCTTCAACGAAGCCCCCGGTTCAGGCAACGCCCGGGACATTTTAGTCGAGCCGCAAATCATTAATGGAAAAACGGTCAGAAAAATCTGAACCGCTCCCAAGACAAATCAACTTTTATATGTGAGAAAGAAATGAACGCTGAATCATTAATCAGAAACATTACACCAAGCTGTAAAGATGAATGGAAACCGCTGCTGCACTATCACGCAAAACTTCATGTCAACAGTACGCACAAGACAAACGGTACCCTTCCTTACGACTGGGAGGACATCGGCGTCGGCTATTGCTATGGCCCGGCCTTTGGCCATTGGGATATCATCCACCAGATACTTGATTCAATGAAATCACAACCAGATCATGTCTGCATGCAACTTGCCAATGACATGTATCACCAGCAACCCGACGGGCTGATCCCCGGATCATTATGGATGCGCAGCGGTAATCCTGAATTTGCCAAAGACCACGGACATCCGCCTTTCTGGATAATCGCGGTTGATGATTACGCACGAATCCATGACTCAAAAGAAATGCAGCTGATGTTTTTACCTAATCTGCTCAAACAGATCAAATGGTTTGAGAATAACCGCAAGGCAGATCAGGAAGGCTTCTACTATCTGGATATTCTGACCAACCAGTGGGAAAGCGGAATTGATGAAAGTGTTCGGTTTGATAATATACAAACCGGCGCGCTGGCCTGCATTGATGCGAGTTCACATGTTTACTGGATGTACAATTATGCTGCCAACTGGCTGGAGATTGCCGGACAGGAGACTGCTGCAGAATATAAAACGAAAGCAGATAAGCTCCGAAAATTTATTACAACCAGTCTCTACTCAACTGACAAGGATTTCTTCTATGATATCTGGTCAGTTAATACTCCTGAAAAACGCGTTACCACCTTTGATGGTTTCTGGCCCCTTGCCTGCGGCGTAGCTACTGAGGAGCAGGCGAATAAACTTATTGACCTCCATCTTCTTAATGAAAAAGAATTTCTTACCGAACACCCGGTTCCGACGATTGCCGCAAATGAGCCACTTTTTGAACAGCGGATGTGGCGCGGACCTGCCTGGAACAGCATGACTTACTGGCTTGCACGAGGCTGCCTTGATTATAACCGCCCAGACGCGGCAAAGATTCTGTTGGAGAAATCACTTGACGCTACCGCAGAGCAGTTCTCAAGAACAAATTCAGTCTGGGAATTTTATCACTCCCGCCTTGGCGCGCAGGAAGAGGTCGCACGAAAACCACATACCGACCAGAATACTCCCTGCCGGGATTACCTCGGACACAACCCTCTCTTTGCCATGGAGCAGCTTTACCACCAGGCGATAAGCACAATGTAAAATTGACAAGAATTTTCAAACACAAAAATAACCGCATATACACTTCGAATGTATATGCGGTTTTCTGCTTATCACATTAAAGATTATTAATTGGCAGCTCAATATAAAATTCTTCCGGCCTGAATGAATAACCGCGTATCTGTGCTTTAGGCGCGTCATCAACGATGTAATTAACAACGTAAATTTCGCCATCGGCAAACTGAACCCAACCGGAATACCCCAGATCACTCTTGCTTGATCGGTCATAATCAATCGGGAAAATTCGTGACGTCGCATCTTTTCTCCTCAATGCCAGAAGCGACTCCTTATCTGTAAACGCCCCCATAAAGTTCTGAGTCCAACCACCAAGCCAGCCCCGTCCACCCTGCAAAAATCGAAAAGTAACCATATAGCGACCGTCAGCAAGCTTACCGCAAACCGGTCTGTGACAACCAGGCAAGGGGAACTTTATCAGCTCACTCCAACTGGCACCCGCATCATGTGATATAGCCTTGTAACAATCCAGCCCCGTAAAGGAGTTCTCACGCATAAGCGCGACCAGAGTATCCCCTTCAACCTGCATAATAGAGACTTCACAGAGATCAAGCCCCTCCTGACGGCCAACCACAACCGCCTCACTCCAGCTTTCCCCCTTATCATCAGAATAGCGCAGAAACTGAACTAGATTATCATAACCATCAACTTTATAGTGCGAACCAATGAGCCACCTGCCGCTGTCAAGCTCAACTAGCTTATCCGGTACAATTCCTCTGACCGGCGTCTCCACAACCTCACTCCAACTCTCAGCATCATCATCGCTGAAAAACATAACCACCCTCATTTTCTCAGGATTCTTCGTACTCTCACCAATACCGTAAATACGATCGACAACAACAGCAAGACGACCATCACTAAGATTGGAAATCCGTGCGCAGTTATAATAAAAATCAAGACCAGACGTACCCTCAGTCAAAGCTTTTTTCTCCGACCAGCTTCGTCCCCTGTCATCAGAAATACAATACATAACACGGGTATATGAACGGTCGCCATGATGTGTGCATTCAGAAAATACACAAACAAGCCTACCTGAACTTGTCAACACCAAATCCGGCCAGGCCTGATAAATACTATCATCACGACTGATTGTATATTTCTGCATTATTCAACCTTCTCATATTAATCTATATGGGTTTTGAAAATTCAGGAAAAATCTCAACAGCTGCTTTGTAGATCTCCTGCTCAACATCTCTACTCAGTGTTTCATTAGGAAGACGACACGGACCTGTGTCAATTCCGCGCATTCGCAGGAATGCCTTGGTTGTTGGCATACCGCCATGCTTAACAAGGAAACAAATTATTTTGTTTACACGAAGCTGCAACTCACGGGCTTTGACAAAATCATTCTGGTCAAAAGCATCCCTGATACCATGAAAAAGCGGCGCCATATAATTGTATGTTGAACCAACCGCGCCAACGGCGCCAAACGCCAAAGCACCAAGATAATACTCATCCCGACCAAAAAGCATATTATACTTACCGCCCTGATAATCCTGACAAAGCTGAAACTCCATGAGATCAAAATGCGTAAACTTGATCCCGGCAAAATTAGGTATGCTCTTTCCTGCCTCCGCCACAAACTCCACCATCGGTAAATTAGCAGAAGTAAAAGACGGGATATGGTAATAGTAAAAAGGAGTCGCAGGCGCAGCAGCAGCAATCTCCCTGCAGCAGGCAACAAGCGAAGAAATATTCGTAACCTTGAAATAACTCGGACATACTGCCGAAATTGCGTCCGCCTTTACTGACTGGGCGTGCTCAGCCAGCTCACAGGCAGACTTGATTGAATTATGACCGACATGAATAATATGCCTGATCTTACCCTCTGTTGCCCTGGCAAAATATTCACCCAGACATTTGCGCTCTTCAACAGTAAGCGAAGAAGATTCGCCGGTCGTACCGCAAGTAAATACGCCACTCAATCTCTCCGCAACCAGATAATCAATATACTCTGGAATTACCGCAGTGTTGATCTCACCATTTTCTTTAAATGGCGTAGCTGTGGCCGTAATCAGGCCTGATAGTTTTAACATTTTATTTTCCCTGGATATATTAATTGAATTGAACCAAACGCCGATATTTTAAAGATACAATTTAAGATGTGACATCACACGCTCAACATAGAGCATGGAATCACCCTGCTCTATTGCCTCAAATAGCTCCCGATGGCTGGCGCGGTCTGATTTGCGTGATCTGGTTTTAGGGGGATTCTGTATTATCTTCTGAAAAAACGGCAGCAATAATTCCTGCAGCTCTTCAAGCAAAGGATTGCCGACCATACGGTAAATCTGCTTATGAAACTCGATTTCGTATTCAAGCTTCACCAAAGCATTCTTGGCCTGTTCTTCATTCAAGTACAACTCTCTTAAGCGGTCAAGCCCTTCTGGTGTTGCCCGGGTTGTAATATAGGGAGCAATGCCTATTTCAAGCATCAACCTCAATTCCATAAGCGCCCCAAAAGAATCATCCTGCAATAACCCCGAACGCAGCACCCGACCAAACCCCTTGAAGGCATCAGGCTTCGTGACACAAATCCCCCGCTTGCGTCTCGACTCAACAATCCCAAGCATCCTAAGCCTCGACAAACCCTCACGAAGGATATTACGGCCGACATCAATCTCCTCAACCAATTCCGCCTCGAAAGGAAGCTGATCGCCAGGTTTAAGATTATTCTCACGGATATAGTCAATCAGCTTTTCCTCTGCTATATCTGTCAATGTGTATGGCTTGCTCATTTTTCACCTTTCAGCGACGCTCAATGTTAATTAGTATATATCCCACATATCCTAATTCAAGTATTTCACAAATAATATTTTTTATTTTTTTAAATTACGCACAAAGCAGGATTACCTGGCAAAACATATCTTAACATAATAAATTTTACCTTTCCCAGACCGGAAAGAGCAGGAAATACTAACAT
>QKCJ01000036.1 GCA_003245715.1 bacterium | reverse complement strand
AAATTGCTTTATCAAGTTCCGCGTCAGCCAATAATCGCTTAAGACTGGCGTTCTCTTTTTCAAGCTCTTTCAACCGCTTGGCCTGATCAGACTTCAGGCCACCGTACTCTTTTCGCCAGCGATAATAGGTCTGTTCAGTGACTCCGATTTGTTTGGATGCATGCGCAATCGAATTGCCTTGCGAGATCAACACCTCGGCTTCACGCAGCTTGTTTACAATCTGTTCTGCTGTGTAGCGTTTTGCTGCCATAACCATTTCCTCCATTAAATGAATCCAATTTTAATTTAAAATTTGGAATATTCATAGGGGGAATGGTCAATGGACACAGACAAGAATATCTCCTTAATAGATATATTAACAAAATCTTATGAATCAAACTTTAGTTGTTATCTGATAAACGCTCAGTATCTTGGCTGATTGCCTTCTAATTGTTGATAATTCATTTGATGGATAGCAATAGAACAAATATATTACTGTAATGTTGCTGAAATATATCCCCAGAGATTATGCCCTCCATACAAAAGAGGTACAACTGAAGTAATTGTATAATTGTTTTTTTGTAAATTGGTCCTTACAAGCATAAAATTAATATGATCACCTGATAATGGTGTGTTTCCTTTAGTGTATTCAGGAACAAGAACCCAGGGGATTTTTATTTCAATTATGTATCCATCGATAGTTCTGGATCCTTTGCATTTAACTAAAGAAATATCCTTTGGGTAAGTTATATCCATTGTTACAAAACTTCCATAGCGGTTATTCGCATGTAGGGCATTAAAAGATTTACCATCATGTCTGGCCACAATTTCTCGATATACTTTGTTTTTAAAAACGGGACAAATAAAAAACTCTAAAGAATCACCAGTCCAAATCTCCGGCTCTTTAAGAACCACCTCTGAATCGTAAAATTGTACTCCACAATAAAGATATTTATCACTATAAGCTATTTTCCATTTTGTCCTTTTATCGTTTATCTTAGGAGAATTTAAGTCATATTCACCAGAAAATTTATAAGCACTTTCCCAAGTTTTATCTAACAAGTCACCTGAAAGAGTAAAGTCATTAATTTTCGGCAAATTGATATGTTTTAAAGATTCCTTCCAATTTTCACCGAGAACAATATTTTTAATTAGCTCCTCTAACTGCTTCTTTGTATCACATAAAGATTTGCCATCTTGATCAATATGATATTTTAAACGAAACAAGTTGTGGGGAGGAAAGTTCGCTACTTGATTTGCCATATATCGAGCAGCACTGTTTTGTGGAACAGAATGCCACTTCCCGTGCAATTTCATAAAAATATTATCGTATTCTTCAGAGTAACAGTTAACTACTGATAAGAAGATAACAATTGAAACAAGTATTCTAATCAAATTATGCATTTTTATTCCTCTTTCAATACTTCAATTGCCACTAGATGACGAATAGTGGAATCTTTACTAGCTATACAATCTAACCGCAAAAAACCATCTGTAACCTCAATGTTTGGATACTCAAGAATAAGTGGATTGTTTATATCTTTTTTCATCTCTTCAAAAATATTCAAATCTTTAAATATGAATTTATTATTTATCTTTGCAGAGAAATTTAACGGCTCATTTTTATTAAATCTCGGAGCATAGGAATACCGCATATAGATTTTTAATTTGTATTTACCATTAGGAACTTTAAACTTATATCCATCAATATCCCACGCCTCGGTTGCAAATAGACCTTGAGCATCAGGATATCTTACCGATGAACTATCCCTAAGCGTTGTCTTGTGTTGCCCGATAAATCCATACTTATTATCATCCGAATACATTTGATCTGGAAAAAACAATTTTCCTGTTTGCGATAAATAATATGTATCACTACCGCAATTAACTGCAAAATTCCCTTTGCCTATCATCTCAATTTCTTTACTGAAGAACCTAATATTTTTAGCTTTATTTATCAAAGTCTGTATTTCTTTAGAAAAAAGTAATCGATGTAACTCTGCGTAATGAGTGGATTCTGCTAATTGTTTACATTTATTTAATATTATATTTGTTGATTGAGGCAAATCCCCACCAGCAGTTATAGTACGATCAACAGCGTCAATAAACAGTTTTAATTGACTTTGATAATAGTTTTTAACATTTTCAGGAATCTCAACCTTTACACCAGTAATTTCTGTTTTTTCACCAGGAATGTAAAATGATCGTAGCTGGTACGCTTTCATGTTAAAATTTTGCGTTGACGCATTTTGGCTTAAATCAATAATCTGCTTCGGTTGCTTTGCGAATGACAATTTAAGATCACATTGGCTGCAAAGCATACTGGCAATATAAAAGTAAGTTCCCTTATCGGTATATAAATATCGTACTGTTACCGGATCCGCAACTCCAGGGACATCAGTAAAAGACGCTTCAGGAAGAGCTCTGTATGCCTGTGCAAATTCACGAGTCTCTTCCTCGCGCCCCAAGGAGCCAATTGGCTGAGCACCGAATGAAATTTCTAATACATCTGCAGATGCAATTGGATATACAAGTTCTTTCAAAAAATATCTACCCCACGGTTTAACATCGGTATCTTGAAAAAAACATGAATATTTATCAGGCAATAACGTTGGCGATGGATTCTTTACCCCAATACTTTCGATATAATCATGATAAATGCCAATTGTTTTCCTGCTACGGCCATTTGTTCTATACTGCTTATTATCTGCCTCGTATGAATAAACCAATTCATTGATTGGTTCCGTCCTATTATATTTGTACAGATTTACTACGTCTCTGCTTGGCATTACCATTGGAGAAAAATACACATTTGGTATTCTCTCAATAGCTTTAATATCAATAGACAGATTCTCATAATAATTGTTATATCTCTTCACCGCAGAATTAACATCCGCAATAAGTAATTTTGTTAAAGGGTCTTGGAAGGCCTTTAGATCCTGTGGGCAAATGATAAGGTTCCATTTTGGATTAATTGAATGTAATGTCTTGGCAATTTTTTCAATTAGTTTGGTGGTCTTTTTTGCCCGCCACTCAAGCCATTGCTTTCTCTTAACTTTCGTCAAATATTCATAAATATTCGATTTAGGTATAGATATCCCTGTTTCCTTTGAAAATAGATTTACATTATAATCATCATATCCCCAAGAAAGATTTTTCCATGGAATCGTCCAAAGTGAAAAACCAGTCACATTATCATGTGTTTTTAACTCTTCTGCTAATCGTTTAATGTGGTTTATATAATATTGTATCACTTCGGGATTTGTTGGATAATTAGGATATCGTGATCCGAACATACCACCATCTTTTTTCCCTGTTTTGTCTAACATAATCCAACCACGGTTTATAGCATCTGGTTCTGTTACGATTGAATGTGCAACTTCCGGAATTGATGAAATATTAATACCACAGTTGAAATATATTCCGTTATCCTTTAAAGTTTTAATCATATAATCTAGTCCACCGTTTTTCTTAGGTGGGAATCCCGGTGACATGTCAGTATCCATCATGTAATAAACATAATAATATCTAAGTAAATTGTATTGAAAAAGATTCATACCGACGTAGGAGAAGTATTTACCGAGTTCGTCAAATACAAATGTATCATAGTTTGGGTATTTTTTGGCCTTGGCTAGGAAGTTGTCGTAATAATCCCGATTCAGATTCATATAGAATGTCTGATCTTCATCAAGATTACCAAATTTTCTCCCAATAAATCCTTCTGGTTTATTAATGGTTAGCTTTGGCAAGCGGTCATCTTCGATTGAGTATATTCTTAAAGCAGAAAACGCAGCTGGCCGGTTTTTTGCTAAATTTCTAAATTCAATTAAATAATCATTGAAACCTGGCCAAAAGATATATTTCGTTGTTACAATCTTATTTGATAATGGATATTGCAATCCAGATTGTATTCCCTGTTGAAGTCTATCGCGATCACAATAACCTTTGGACGGCCTGTAAATATAATGACCAGCCATGCGAGGCTTGTCGTCTGGCCAGTCAATCTCAATTATTACGGGTTTGCCCATTATATCATCAGGGAATGGAATTTCGAAACCAAACCTGCCAAAGTTATCCCCGGTACCTTCTATGTATGAAAATCCATTTCCTTTTACAACATTATATCTTCCAAGCAACTTAGGTATTATGGTATCCCTGTCACAAGTATAAAGTAACTTGGATTTTTTATAGTCGCTAACAGTAGATTCAGATTTATCATAAAAGGGTGAACAGACATCAACCTTGAAACTCCTGCGAAATTGGTGATTATTATATTTTATAAGAGTTGATAGGGTGTAATTACCAACGCCAAGTTGTACTTGGGGTATTTCTATTTTAGTTTCTTTGTTAATATTATAATTGATAGGTTCTGTTGATAAAACAATATTGTCATCATTATCATTTTGCAAGGTGTAGCTTAATTCAATGTTCGTAGATGTATATGGAAAGTTTATTGGCATTGGATGCATATAGTAGCCGCCTGGAGCTGCATCTAATATAAGTTGTATTGCACAGTTAACATCAAACACTTGTTTTTTCATAACCAAATCAATCGGCATGATTTTTCGATATGTAGTATAAACTTCTAAAGGAGATAACGCTCTGGTATAAACACGAAAGTTATCGTATACGACTCCTGGTTGCAATCGAATTCTTTTAATACTATCAATATCTGGATTAGTAAGGCTTGGAATATTCGATTTATCATAGTGAACAGTGGAATAAGGCATTGAGTTGACATATAGCCGTACATCATCTTGATTCCATGTAAGAACAATATGAGCCCAATCGTTGTCTCCTTTCCATGGCACCAAGCCAAGAGTAATTACATATTGTGGGAGTTTATCTCTTCTTTTGATAAAACTTTGAATTTTTGATGAGCCAGTAACTATTTTTATATTATCTTCAAAGCCATTATCAGCAATAAAAAGATTTCGTTTCCACGGACTATTTTTAATGGATCCCCAGAATTCAATGCTTCCATTACTATTTTTAAAAGCACTCTTTGCTTCAAGTATGATTTCATTTTTTGGTTGTATTGCTTGTCCATCCACACCCTGTTTTAAAATAAACTCATTATCCTTAAAAGTATAATTATTCCCCGAACTAAACACAATTTCAGGTCGTTCAGCATTAAACTTCGAATAAATAACCGCGTCATAGGTTTCGGTTACTTTTTTTTTTAAACTTGTCATCTTTATGTGCAAATCTTTAATTGATATTTCACAATCCTTTGTAGATAATTTAATATCTGAAATTGGAAGCATTTCTATTTTCTTTGTACATACATTTTTTTTGTCGGCGTAGAATTCTATTTGCTTATTTGATATGATTAAACGAAGCTCAATCCAGTTATTAATAGGCAATGGAAGTTTATAGAAGTCATAAAATCTTTTTTCGCCTTTTTCCTGAAAAAGCACAAAGAAACCTGTGCCATTTTCTTTACTGAAAATAGTCAAACAACTGTCGCTTATCTTTGATAATATGCTTATTGTTAAACGACTCTTTTCTTTGTCATAGCTCATAGGATTTAGTGAAATATTCAGGTCTATCGGCTCTGAGTATTCTCTACTAATATGCAAATTTGAGTTGCCACTTTTTTGGGTTTTTAGCGTGTCATCAATTATTTCAATGCCTTTATATTGTGATAATGTTACATTGTCGTTTATAATTGACTTCCACGTAATATCTTGATTAGGCGTAAATTTACTTTTATTCTCTATAATATTAATGTTTTTAATATCTAATGAATACCCCTGATTTTTAATTGCAATCTCTTTGAATTTACCGGCATCTTCAATATCTTTACTATAAATAAGTTTTTCATTAAAATAAAAATCAATATGATCATAATCTATAACAAACTTTACTGTCAACCACTTCGCATTTGCTGAAAAATTTATTAAATCTATATCTTCACCATAATGATTGTAGAATACATTTTTGTTTTCATGTTTATAAATGCCGAAAAAGCCCTTACCATCAGAAAAAGTCAATACTTGTGTTTTAGGTTTATTGGATATTAATTCGAAAAGTAATCTACGTAATTTTAATGTGGTATCAGCATCATATACTTTAAGATCAAAACAAATTGTGTATGCGGCCATATCAGGCAATTTTATTGATGCCTTTGACGAAAAATTTGCTTTATCCCCCCGAACAAACTGCAAAATCCCTTTTTTGATCTCTCCGCTTTTATCAAATGAAATTTGTTGGTTGTCTATTTTTTTTGAAAAGTCAATGTTAATATCATCGGCTAAGATATTTGTTACGGCTAGTAAACAAATACAAGTAAAAATGCGTTGAAACATAAGCAACTCCTGAATTATTTTAAATATTGAGTAAGGTATGATGCAAAGATTCAATTTGTGAGGATTAAAATTTATTCCAGAGATTATAGTACCAACTTCGCTCTGGGTACGATGAACTCAATAATGTTTGAGCATAGAAGCATTCACTGTTTGACATAAATCCGGCATGTCCATCACCGAATAACATATTGCCACCGTCGCCATGTACCTGATAATCATTTGTTATGCCATTATAGCTAACAGGACGTGTTGCGCCGTTTTCTCCCCATTGTTGATGCGGTTTATAATACCCTGCTGGCCTCCAAAAATCCGTAGCTATATGGAAATTTACAGGGGAACAATCAGCTTTCATTATCTTATTTACCCGAGGATAGCTGTTTCGCATCTTAGACGGTATGTACCATGCATTAACAACAGGAGCTAAAAGATTAATATTCATCTCGTAACTAATTTTCTGTAAATTTTCGTTGCGTTCTATTTTATCAGAAGGGCACTCAAATACTTTAATATTTGAAGAACTACAATAACTTTCATTGAGTACGGGTTTATTATTATTATCTAAGGTGCACATCATTTTTTCAAAAACACTGGCATTTCCACTACCCCTTACTCTAGAATAAAATCCATTATTTTCATCCGTGTAGTTCATTATCAGAACATTAATCTGTTTCAGATTATTTATGCACAGCACAGATCGTGCCGAATTCATTGAAGATATCAGAGAAGGGGCCAGCATCGAAGCAAGAATAGAAATAATGGCTATAACGACAAGCATTTCTATAAGTGTAAAACCACTGGATTTGCACAAAAAATATTTCTTGAACTTGTTCGAATAACCTTTAGAAATATGAAATAAATTTAAGCGAGAAGTATTAGGCGTTGATATATATAATCTACTTAATGATATTGGCATTGTAAATTTTGCCTTATTCCTATTCATAATCAAACGCCTTTTATAATTTACCAATTAATTATGTTGTCACCCTTAGTCAATATTTCGATAGAATATTCTAACTTCATGTTTTTTCATTGTTATGTCAATATTATTATTTGAATCTGTAGTTAAAATTTCACCTGAAAATATATCTTCTAATTTTTCTTGTGATGGCATTGACAATAATTTATGGCCATAGCTAAAGGAAGAGTACGCTACCAAAGATGCATTTGCATACGAAGCATCACCGCATTGTGCATAACAATGTACAGACGCATCTGTAAAAATCTTGCGCCATAATTTCGCGGGAGTATTTACCCCGCCAATAAATACGCTTTTCCATCCATCGAATTGTTTTTGCGCCATTCCAGGCGAACCATCAAACCAATAAGCAATTGCTTGTGTTGAGTTATCGTCTACAGAAAGTAACTCCTCATAGTCCTTAGCTACACCAAAACGGATATCTTCTTTGGGATAAATATAATCTGTTCTTTCTGGGTCCAACCATAATGAATTCTGGAGTTTTCGTCCACATTCTTTCATATCCATATTTATCAATTTTGTTGAATTGACTGCAGACTTTGTTCTTTGGCCACATGAATCGTCGTAGATCAACCCAGCAGATCCTAAAAAAACGAGCGTGCGATTATCACACTTCAGCATATCAATCTTATGAATAATATCATCGGTAATCCTGTATTGATTCATAAAAATGATGACTTTGTATTTTTTCCAGCTTTCATTATGGAATAAACTATTGAATTCCAAAATATCAAAAGGTGCACCTGCCGGATATATTTCTGCATAGCTTGACAACAAAGATGATTTTAAGAATTCTGGATTCGGCCTTACACTTGAAATACTTCTTTCATCCAAAACAACTGCAACTTCAGTTACAGACGAGCGATCAAGTTCCTGCGTTTTTAACCCTAACTTATGAATTTGACCTATTAATTCCTGACGTTTAGTATCTTTAAACCAATGATTACCGATACTAAACCACCACATATGTTGCCCATGAGTTGTGTGTTCCGCAAAATTTCTTCTGAAAAACATTTCGTCATGCCAGTTATCACGACAATCATAACGTGAAAATAAATTTGATAAGGCTGGCGCATGATCATCTTCAACAAATGCCAATTTGTTATGAATTTGCATTGAATCGGCAAATACTCCCATTGCCTGAGAATATGTTAAATGGTTAATGTCTGCACGATATCGATATTGTAATGGACTGCAGAAGAAATCAATCTCATCACAATTTATTAGACGATGCAAGGCAATATGTCCACATTGCGATAAGTTATAAATTGGCGCCAATTCAAATGAATAACCATAAAAACAACCCACAAGTTTATTCTTATCTTTGTAATAGCTTTTAATTACTTTGGCAAAATTTATAATTATTTCTGCGATCCGTTTGTTTATGAATATTGAGAACTCTTCGACTCGTTTATCTGTTTCATCAATATTATCAAGAAACAAGTTCTTTTTATCAAAAATTTCATGTGGTGTAGGAACAGGGTTGTATGAGCAGTCAATTCCTTTTTCTTGAAGATACTCAAAAAATCGATGCTGCATTGGTGCCGATAAATCACAACATGAATTTGGACTATCTGAATGAAGGAACCATTCATTTGTTGATAACGCACATGGAAGGTAACCAAAGATACGTTCGTGGTAATCCTGTTCTCGTATATGCTCAATGGTTGCTTTCAAGCAGTCAATTGCATGTGTATCCCAGAATTTATCCCCAGGAGAAACAGCATAAGGTTCTCCATAATTAGGATTCTTTGTGCACCATTTTTCCTCGCGTTTGATTTCTACCGGTTCAGACGGACCCCAGTAATTTTTGTATCTAACCTTGTTTGTAAATTCACCATCCACCTTATTCTTATCAATATACCAATCAGGAAAAAATGATGCGGCTTGAATTCGCACAACGACTGCAGCTTTAGGCTGTCCCTCTGGCGTATTGTTGTCATATTGTTCAAGAATATTCCTTATTCGTAAATCCATGTCTTCAAAGTCATAATTATTCGGTTCAAGCCAGTTTACAAAAACCGGGACCCAACATAGATTAATTCCATTTTTGGCAATACCAGGTATCTCGCCATTTACAATTTCTAATGATAATTTTGTATCTTTCTTTTCATTAACTTTAAAATGATTAAATGATTGCAATTCATCATTTATAAACAATGACATTGCGCCATTATACCTTTTAATGGCGACCTCTAACTCTTTTGACATAAAAGAATCCTTTTAAATTATTTCAATATGATTTTAAGTGATTATATTACAGACAACACCTGCATAAGTTAGGATTTAGGAAAAAGGAATGACACTTTCGTTACTTTTAAATATGGTGGCGATTTCATGTTTGAACTTAACTTTTTCACCATTTAATAAATTAATCATCGTAGTTATTGAGTATTTTGCTAATTCTCCCCACTGCTGTTCAATTGTAGCAAGTTTTGGCACAGTATACGCCGTTACTTCCAGTCCGTCAAAACCAATAATTGATATCTCGTAGGGAATTGAATAGCCTGCTTCCAGTAAAATCATCATTAGCTTCATCGCAAGATAGTCAGAACTACATGCTATCACCGATGGCATTTCAGAGGCACTCCTGAAAGATTTTACGAAATTCTGCAAACGATCAATTGATAAGTCTGTATTATCATGAAAACAATTTTCAGGTGTTATGCTAATATGATATTTTGCGCACAAGTTCTGGTAATACTTATATCTTCTCTTCGCATACTTACATTCTAAATCTTCCGAGACATACCCTATCATTTTATGACCATTGTCTCTAATCCATGAAACAGCTTCTTCTATTCCTTTTTTTTCATTAGAAATTACACAAAAATCAACTTTTGTAGAAGTGTCACCGATTTCAGCAACAGGGATTTTATATTTTTTAGAATATTCAAGCAAAGTCTCAAAATTATCTTTAAGATCATTGACCGCAAAAAAAGCGGCTGGCCTTTGACTAACAACGTTCTCAATTAAAACCTTAAAATTATCTTGTCTTCTAAAAACAACTGGATGTATATAATAGCCATTGTTAATTCCTATGTCTGCCGCTTCTAAGAATGCTTTGTACAGATGACTACCAACCTCAGCTGGCAATATCAGAGAAAGAACATTTGATTTTCCTGATTTAACACGCGCTGCAAGATCATTGCGGCAATATCCTAACTCGCCTGCTGTTCTCTTAACAATATCAACAGTTTCTGGTTTAATACCAAATGTTTCGGCTTTACCAGATAAAATGGTAGAAACAGTCGAGACGCTAAAACCGGAAGCCTTCGCTATATCTTTAAGTGTCATATATCCCCTATCTGAAACGTTTCAGATAGACTACCCTATAAACGTTCATTGTCAAGAAAAATTAATCTTATTTTTCGAAATCTGTACAAAAAGCAATATTAAGTTGATCAATATGACAAATATTCCGTTCGCCTTGAGAATGGGAAAATTTCCTTCTGAAAAGATCGTATTGGCATGTCGATCACTTAACCCTACGTACCAAGGAGTTATGAAACCGCATTAGTGAATTTTAGATAACAGAATTAATCCTGCACTCGCCTATATTTCTCCAAAGCTTTAACAGATAATTTCTTTAAATCGCTTAATTCTTTCATTGTTAACATAGTTGCTCCTTCGTTTTGTCTTTAAATAAATTGTTTTCATAATAATATTCCTTTTCTTTTCCTTTAAATTTCAATCTGATACCCTTTAATACTATCTTTTCACATCATAGATAAATCCTTTCATAATATTATAGCCTCCGCTGTTCACAGCAACGGAAGCTACCAGACAAAACAGGAAGTACCTGTTATTAATTGTTGCTTTGATTTTTCATCTGTGAAATAAAAAATCACTCTAAATCATTATCCATTGTTACATCTTTATAAAATTTTATATACATTACTCCCATATTATATTCAGTCCACAAACCTTTTTTAAATTTGGTTCTCTTTTTATAAAAATTCGTTTCTCTATAGATTAATTATTCAAAAATAATTTATTACATAATCGAACCACATCAACGCGACATGAACATTATTCTTCGAAAATATGTACATCTGTATTACTAATTAAAATAACAATAAATAAAACACTGACTTTTTTTAGTGAATTCTCTTTCAAAACAAATAAAATCATAGCTGAATATTATTTATAAGGAGACAAGTAAAATGAAATCACTAACTAAAGAGCTTTGGATGAATGTACCGAAACGCCGTCAAATTATCTCTATTCACCAAGAAGTTGAAAATCTGGTCAGAGAATCCGGAGTTAAAGAAGGTCTATGTCTTGTAAATGCCATGCATATTACTGCTTCAGTTTTTATCAATGACAATGAATCCGGTTTGCACTCTGATTATGAGAAATGGCTTGAGAAACTTGCGCCAGAAAAACCACATAATCAGTATTTGCATAATGGGGCAGAGGACAATGCCGACGCTCACATGAAACGTCAGATTATGGGACGGGAAGTGGTGGTAGCTATCACCGAAGGCCAGCTCCACCTCGGCCCGTGGGAGCATATCTTTTATTATGAATTCGATGGCAAGCGCCGCAAGCGTCTATTGGTGAAAATCATTGGGGAGTGACGGTATTATATTGGTTAGGGCAGTAATGGCCGAGAATGATTTTGTTATTTCGCCGTATGAAACATTAACAATTAAAACGCTCTTTTGGGAAGGCAATGACGCTTACGTTTTATGGCCTGGAATTTTGAATCGGCTGTTAATTTTTTACTCAATAAAAATTGGCTGGATCATAACTCAATTTGTGAAATCTGCAACCACAGCGGCAAACCTAAAAAGTATGGTAAATATTTCGTTAATATACTACCTGACATCATTATTCAGAAGTACATTAATAAAAATAAAATTAAATCCAAAGTTAAGGATACCTGCAAATGCCATTAACCAAGATGAGGAATCGACAACCGTTTTAGCTTTTTGTTACAGCGAAAATTTGCTTGAGTAAATTTTGTTCTCGTGAATTTGGACCAACCTGGAGTTCAAAATCACCAAGCTCAACGATTCGCTTTCCTTCTGCATTAACCATTGTTAATTCATGGACAGGAAGCTCAAAGCAAATGGTTTTACTTTCATGACTTTTAAGCGGAACACGCTTATATGCTTTAAGTTCATGATTAACCCACGTTGCGGAAGTTACAAGGTCACTGACATACACCTGAATAATTTCTACACCATCACGACTGCCTGTATTCTTAACAGTAACTTCGAATTTTAATATATCATTTAAACAGACCTCAGGATTAAGAATTCTTAAGTTTGAATACTCATAAGTTGTATAACTCAGACCTTCACCAAAGGCAAACATCGGACTTTGTGTCATATCAGCATAACGATCACCGTGCTGACCACGAACCTGTGAATAATATATCGGTTGCTGACCAACGTGATATGGGAAGGAAACTGTAAGCTTGCCACATGGATTTATCTTGCCGAATATTGCTTCTGCAATAGCGGTGCCGCCCTGCATACCCGGATTGAACGCTTCGATGATTGCTGCTGATTCCTGAATCGCTTTAGGTAGAACCAGAGGTTTGCTGTTAAGCATAACTACTATCATCGGCTTACCGGTTGCAGCAATCGCCTTGGCCAACTCAATCTGTCCACCCTGCAATTCAAGTGTTGCTGTTGAACGGCATTCACCAAAAAGTAAACTGCAATCGCCAACCACCAGAACAACCACATCAGATGAATCAACAGCCTTTACTGCTTGAGCGATCATTTCAGAGCAAGGCTTAGCCAGAACACGATGTTTCTTTTTAACCTGACCATCATCATAATTATTTATAGATTCATCTTCCTTATCAATTGCAATGTCTGCGCCCCTGGCATAAATAATTTCACTGCCTGCAGGAGCAATATCACGGATACCATCAAGAACTGTTTTATGACATTCACGTGGATGACCGTCACGAATCCATTCAATCTGGCCACTTGCCCCAGCCCAGTCACCAAGCAGTTCATGCTGACTATCGGCGTTAGGACCGATGACTGCAATTTTAAGTGGCTTATCAGCATCCAGTGGGAGAGTACCGTCATTTTTTAAAAGTACCAGAGACTCACGGGCAAGTTGAAGATTAACCTTCCGGTGGTCTTCGCAACCAATAATAAACTTTTGTTTTTCTATGTCAGGTTTTCCAGGATCTTCGAATAAGCCCAGTCTGAATTTCAATTTCAAAAGACGCCGCACAATTGCATCGATTTCATTTTCCGTCACAAGACCTTCATTTACAGCCTCCTGAGCAGCCTCAAAAAATCCGGGGGTAGACATCATAAGATCATTACCACTCTTAATGGCCAAGGCTGCTGCTTCTTTAAGTGTCGCACATATTTTCTGTTCCCACTGCATACGCCCTACATTATCCCAGTCAGTTACCAAAACACCTTCAAAGCCCCACTCGTCTTTTAAGACATCAACCAACAGCCACCGGTTAGCTGTAGTAGGCACTCCTTCAATTGATTGGTAGCCCGTCATAAATGCCATACATCCTTCACGAGCAGCGCGCTCAAACGGCGGTAGAAAAAAGCTGCGTAACTTCCGGCGCGAAAGGTCTGCCTCTGAAGCATCTCGCCCTCCCTGCGTTTCAGAATATCCTGCATAATGCTTTGCCGTAGCCATAATGGATTCTGGATCATCAAGTCCTTTACCTTGATAGCCACGAATCATCGCAGCTGCAAACTCGCCAACCAGAAATGGGTCTTCACCAAAAGTCTCGCCCACCCGCCCCCAACGCAGATCGCGTGTAAGACACAAGACAGGTGAAAATGTCCACTTAAGCCCGGTCAGCCGGACTTCCCGCGCGGTTATCCTTGCGGCCTCTTCAATAAGTTCTGTGTTCCAACTGGCAGCCTGGGCAAGCTGGGTTGGAAATATCGTTGCTCCAGAATGAAACGAATGTCCGTGTATACAATCATCACCAAAAAGAATTGGAATAGCCAGGCGTGTCTGCGCAGCCATGTCCATCGCCTTTGCGGCAGCTTCATTTTGAATATGCAGAAGCGAGCCGATATGTTTGCGGTTAATCAATTCATCAAGGTCACTACGAGCGCCATCAAGCTGCATAAGCTGCCCGACTTTTTCCTCAAGAGTCATTCTGCCAAGCAAATCTTCAACTCGTTCATCAACCGGTCTTGCGGGGTCTTTATAAATCATATTTTTCATATTAAATCCATATTCATAAAAAGATACGTATAAAAAAAGTTAAATGATTACTTTGTTTTTTCTGTATTGTTTTGGTGACAAACGACTGAACATTTTTCTATCTCGCCTGGTGAATAATATTTTACCGTATTATCACTTTTTTGGATCGTCGGCATTAAACCTGCGATGATATCACTATTAATTAGTTTCCTCATATTGTGAATACCTGTAAACCAAGTTTAGCTGATGATAATATTGCAAATATAAATAGTAACTTTCAAAATAAATTTTGGCAAAAAACGATGTTGCCTACGCGAATATATATAATATAATTATTTTATCGCCTTTGTTTGCTAATGCGAATTAAAATAATGTTTTTTCAAATATAAAGACATTTTCAAGCAAATAATAAATCTTGTATTATTTTATGTTTCAGTTTTGATTATTCAGACGCTATTGAATGAAAAAGAGTACGCAATGGGTTTACATGATAAAATGAAATCTGCATTTCTTCAACTGCGCAACAATCTGTTCTGTGCTGAGAGTGATTTGATTTATGATTCAATCAGTAGCGATGATTATAACCAACGGTTTAGCCACTTGCCAACGCCTGAAGAAATTAGGTTATCTGTACCGAATCCTCACGGTTATGCAACTGGCATGGAAGATTGTATGCTTAATGCTGGCTTTGCGATTGAGCTTTGCATTCAAAGAGCAAAATCAGAGCCGGAAACGTTTAATGAGTGCAGGGACTTTGCGCAAGCACTGTACCGGGGAATGGTAAATTGTGCTACAGTTCACAGCAAACGCGGTTATGTTGTCAGAGGATATTCTCCAGTAGACAATTGTTCCTGCTATATTGAATCATCCCGGGATCAGTTTACTTTGTATGTTTATGGCTTATGGCGTTTCTTTAATTCTGAATTTGTTACTGACCAGCAAAAAGAGGAAATTAAAGGTCTGCTAAGAGATGTAGCTGATTATGCTGAGTCATGTATGAACGATGCCAGCCAATTTAACCTCGGACGTCTGGATGGTCAACCGGGGATGCACCTTAAAATGATCGGCATAAAATCGCATGAAGCGCTCAGGCTGCCGATGTTTTTTGCCGCGGCATTTGACACTGGTCATGCGAAACGTTTTGAAGATCTATATAATAAATATTTTTCGGATGCGCTTGAAGTTTCTGAACGGATGCGTGAAAGAACAAAACCATGGTGGCATATTGAATTAAGTCAGATGCAAGTTTCTCTTGCTCTCTGTTGTTCAGTTGAAACTGACGAAGGGCATTGCCGGCGAATGCGTTCGTTGATGAAGACCATTTCAGAGATTGCCCAAAGACAAACTTTAGAGTATCATTTCCCGCGGCTAAAAGATTATAGTGGAAGTTGGCAGCCGCTTGCACATGCCTGGCGTAATGCTGGTAAATTCACAATTCAATTATTTGAGGACAACTCAACCGCTCTTTATGGTGAAAAGATTTATCTCAAAGGTGAGGAGTCTGAAGAATTCAAGGAGACTTTTGAAAGAATTCGCGCCCCAGGGAATATGATTACCTCAATGCTGCTTGCTGATGGCTTTACTCCGGATATGGACTTTGCCAAGAAATTTTCCGAGGCCGCAATGGTACCTGATTACACAAAACATACTTCGGGAGCATTAGTGAATATTTTATGCGCTTATTACCTTGCCAGAAATCGGGGACTGCTCTAGAATTAGCTTTGATAATGACGTCTGCTCCATGCTTATGAGGAAAATGCTATGAAAATGTCTGTGCGAAAAAACAGGGCCGTGGCTGGTTTCAGAATGTCGACATCTTCGGCTGAATTTACTTTGATTGAAATGCTGGTTGTTGTTGCAATAATCGGCATTTTAGCTTCAATGCTGATGCCAACTCTACAGCAGTCTCTGGAAAGCGCACGAAGTGTTATGTGTACAAATAATTTAAAACAAATTTCTTTGATTTCTACACAATATTCTGAGGCCTATAATGGTTATTTACCGCCGAATGTCAGATCTGCAGGGGCAGTTTACTGGGCTGATAACCTTTATGCACTGTATGCGAATAAAACCCCGGGAAATAAAATTGTTTTTCGCACCGGAGATTGGTCTTCAACTAATGCTTCTGTACCCCGTTCTCCTTTTGACTGCCCAACCTCAGTTCCAGATATTGGTGCGAATATCCGCTTAAGTATTGATTATACGATTAATATTCACATGACTGCGGGTTATGGTCGTGCGTCTCGGACACGCAAGCCTTCAAGTCGTGGCGTTTTTTTTGACGGCTATCGTGAAATTAATAACCCCGATCAGGGGACTACGCCCACGGCGGCGGTGGCATATAACGCGTTGACTTTACCTGAGAATATTAATGCCTGGCGACACAACGGCAGCGTAAATGTTGCCTGGTATGACGGACATGTTACAACACAAAATTACGGAACAATTCCAACAACCACTGGAGATCCGGCAATTTATCCCGAACGATATTTCTGGGGAGAGGGCGACTATAACGGTCAACCTGGCAGGGCTCCGTAAACATTAAAATGGCGGCTATTCTATCTTTTGGTTTATCAATCCTTTTTTACCATCAATAAAATGACGGTAGGTAGGGGCTTGTTATAAATAATTTCACCGAACAAAGGAGACTATAATATGAGGCAGATCATTATCATTATTTTTATCACATCATTTTTTTCAACCATGCTTTACGCTGATCAAATTTATACAAATCCTCTTTCTTCCATTACGACAATGAATGACTGGAAAGGCAATATCGTTGTTGATGATGGTGTTTTGCTGGTAAAATCCGAAAATCTGACAAGCGGCATGAAAGGAATCAGCAAGGACTTCCAACCAAACCAGCTTGCCGGCAAGGTTATTCGTGTGGAATGCGAGGTTATGGGGATAGGTATCCGTGACGACAATCGAAAGAGCCCTTACCATGGCGCGAAAATTCAATTTACCTTTACAGCGAAAAATAAAAAATCATGGTTGGACTTGATGATCCCGTCAGGTGATTTCCCATGGCGTAAAGTTAATGCGGTCACGGTTGTTCCGCAGGATCTGGACTCTGCACTTCTGAATATTGGTTTTCAGGATTCTGCCGGTACCATGAAAGTTCGTAATTTACATATTGAGCGTCTTGGCGAATCGGTTAATTTGTCTGAATCAGCAAATATGGGCTTGCGTGATGACAAGGAAAATGACGGGCAGGGAGGCTGGACAGACCAGGGACCACAGCAGGATGGCAGGGTATTTGAAAACGCACTGAGGCGGAGGGTCTTTTCCGGAATCCCTATCTATGTGCAAACAGAAGGTAAAGGTATTCTTACCATGCAAAATGCGCACCTTCGCAAAGCTCCCGCCAGTGTTGAAATCCCCGTTGAAAGTATCCGCGCGAAAAACCTGTATATAATGCATAGCGCCGCATGGACTTCTCCTACAGAAAAAACTGTAGGGACGATAACCTTGACCGATATAACCGGCAATAGCCAGAGTATACCGGTTACTCTAGGACATGATGTTGGCGAATGGTTTTACAAAGTCATGCCGTTACGTAATGGCTATACCGCCATTTCCACAACTACACCCAAAGGCCAGAGTGCAGGGGTATATATTTCAAAATTCCCTCTTAACGCCAATCTTAACAATATAGCAAAAATTACCTTTAACACCAGCACTCATTCAATGTGGCTTATTCTTGGCGCTACCCTTACCGGAGAAAATTGGGCATTGCCGCGTTCTGAAGTTTTTACAATTACTGAAAACAGTACATGGTTTCCACTGGTCTCCAATCCGATATGTTCGGTTACTCCCGGTTCTGCCCTTGACCGCAGTAATTTCAAACCTGTAAGAAAAGTATCTGAGACAGGAAGAGTTGTAATAAACACTCAGGGGCATTTTGCTTTTGCAAATGATCCGGAAAAGGCCATACGTTTCCTTGCGTGTACTATTACTCCCCGCTTTAACGATCAGGGTGAAGGAATTGAAGACTTTAAAGATCATGCCTCAATTGAACAGCTGGTAAAAGAATGCCGTACGCGCGGTTATAATATGATTCGTACCCATTTTTTTGACATGGCTCTTCTCAAAGGGATGAAGCAGGATGGAGAACTTAATCCTAAAGCGTTGGACATGTTTGACTATCTGGTTTATTACATGCGCGAAAATGGCCTGTACCTGAATATTGATCTGATGTCCAGCTGGATTGGTTATACGGCAGGCAATATATATGTAAAAGAAAATAATGACCCGAAAAAATCATTTAAGTATCGAATATTTTTTGATGACAAAATTCGCGAGAACTGGCGGGAAGGTGTTCGTAAATTATTGTGCCGCGTGAACCCTTATACAGGTATCCGCCTTATAGATGATCCGGTAATTTCCATGGCAGTTGCCTACAATGAACAGGAGTATGGATTCTGGCGGAAGTTTGACCCGCAGATTGTTCTTCCTGCCTGGCGCTCTTTTCTCAAAAAACAGTACCGGTCAATTGAAGAATTAAAGAAAGTTTGGGGCGCTAAGGCCGACAAATTCAATTCCTTTGATGATATTCCATGCTTTACAATGCCCTCACGATTACCCGATAACGAAGATGTTGCCCTCTTTATGCGCCAGACCGAGACCGACATGGCAAAATGGTATACCGAAACAATGAAACAACTCGGCTACCCCGGACCTGTTACAGCCTACAACTGCGGCAAAAATATGTACTATAATATGGTTAGAAAAGATCTGCCGTTTATTGCAATGAACTCTTATCACGCACATCCGTCAGATTGGATAATGCCCGGTTCATCCATATCACAGAAAAGTGCCATTGAACAGAGAATGAAAATATTCCGGGATTACATGGGCATACGCTTATCGGGAAAACCTCTGGTTGTGACAGAACACAATCTTGTATTCTGGAATCAATACCGCTATGAACAAGCTTTTGTCGTCGGAGGATATGGCGCACTGCAGGGGTTTGATGTACTGACAACGCATGGCATGCCTGTCCGATTTAACGATGACACGAAAATATTATCTTTTGCAAACCATATAGACCCGATTGCTGTCGCTTCGGAATATCTGACCTTCTTCCTCTTTTGCCGGGGTGATGTTTCACAACTGCCAACTAATGTGCATGTAGAGGTTAACGAGAAAGATGTCTTTGCCAAAAATGGACTTCTGGGAGCATTGTCAACAGACTTGTCATTGCTATCCCTTATCGTTGGAACAGATATCATGTGTATGACACAGGAAACGAAAAAAGAAAATAATAGTAAGGACAGTGTCCGCTTTAAGCTTACAGAAACCAGTTCGGTTTATGTAAGTGACGCAGGGTTTTCTCAAACTATTGACAATGCAAAACAAGCGGCAGAAAAGTGGATTAAGGCGCTTAAAACTGAAGGAATCCTTTCAGAATCAAATACCAGCAATGGGACAACAATATTTGAATCGGCAAACCATGAAATTTTTGCTGACTGCCCCCGTAATTTCATGAGCATAAATACTCCTCGCCTTCAAGGTATTTGTGCAGAAGCAGGCACTACTGCATCATTAAAAGAATTTACTGTGCAAAAAATCTCCGATCGGGGAATTCTTGCCGTAGTGAGTCTCGATGGTTTAGAACCTATTTATAAAGCCAAAAGAATGATGTTGGTTTTTGCAACTAACGCTTTGAATAATGATATGAAATTTACAAATGAAAATATGACCACTCTAATCAATATCGGCAAAAAGCCTGTACTTCTGCAGAAGGGCTCATTCACCGTTACGGTCAGAAATAAAAATGCCAAAGAATTGAAATTGTATCCGCTTGATTTTTCAGGAAACCGGCTTATGGAGATTAAACCGGTGAATGTGGATGCCGAAAAAGCGACATTTGCATTTAAAACGACAAAAGAAGCTGCTACTGTGTTCTTTGAAATCTCGACAAAATAATAATTTTTTACTCTGTAAATTATACGCTTATTAACTATATGGAGACGATTATGAAATATGTATTCACTATTACTTTTCTTCTGTGCCTTATTGGTTTTTCGAGTGCATGGTGTGACGAACCGCTACTTCAGACAAATTTTGATAATCAGACTGCCCAATTGTGGAGTCCAGGTATCGCTGTTAGCAATAAGGACGGAACAACCTGCCTGAACTTTAAGCAAGAATTCCCCAAGACTTCATTAACGAAATATGTTCTTGATCTCAAGAAAATTTCAGGTAAGAAAATCAAGGTTTCCGCAAAAATCATGATTGAGGCCATAACTCAACCAAAAGAAAATTGGTTTGGCCCAAAGATGCAAATATGCTTTACCGACCGCGATGGTAAAAAACATTATATTGCGACTCAAATCCCGGCAAAAACTTCTGAATGGAAAGGGTATGAAATTGTTGCTGACATCCCAGCCGATTGCTCTGAAGTAATACTCAATCTTGGCCTTCAGGGAGTTGCTGGAAATATTAGTTTCACTTCATTAAAGATTACAGAAGTGCGCTAATTCTGGCTATAAAATAATCACTTTTGAATACAACTCACAGTGAGAGAAAATATAATTGAAAAAAAGTAGTTGCCATCGCTGACGGGCAACTACTTTTTTTTATCTCGTGGAAACACTTTTCTATTATGAATATTACACGTTACTGCTATTACTGCTGGTTTACTCCACTTGATCCCTGCAAGAAAAAAGCGAAGTACGGCAAATGGTATTATTTATAATCATGTTTTAACCCGAGTCCGGAAATCTTTGGGGCTTATACCAAATGATTTTTTGAATGTCCGGGAAAAATATCCCAAATTATCATAACCAAGAATAAGGGCAATTTGCGAGATACTGTTATTGCTGTCGCGCAATAATAATTTTGCCCTTGTCATACGCAATTCCGTGATATACTGCAGCGGTGTAATACCGTAGCATTTTTTAAAGACTCGGCTCTGATGTGCGTATGACAATCCGGAACGTTCCAGAAACTCCTGCACCATTATAGGCTCGCTGGCAGGCTGCTCTGCCAATTTGGATAATTGCCTGCGAATTGTAGAACTCAGATCATTTTTAGATAAAACTTGATTATGCGTACAACTCTCCGAAGCAGTAAATTTGTCTGCAAGCAAACTCAATAAAATTTCCAAAAAAATCCCTCTGCATGAACTGTGCTGCGAGGAATCCCCAAAGTTGAAAAGATACTCCAGCCTTTTGAACTGTTCAAGCAAAAGACTGAAGTTTTTGATTTTACCAAAGATAATCCCTGCCGGAATAAATGATGGGGCCTTAATATATAATTTTTTGTTTGGCGTTGCCGGGCAATAGGTCATCACCATATCCTGATTATTTATTTCACTATATACCCAATTGAAATGTGTCCAATAACGGTGGCCGGGGCGATGGTTGGAATTAACCGTGATATGCTTTTGTCCTGGCGGTATTATTATAAAAAAACCTGAATCGAGATTGTACGACTTTCCGTCAACTTCAACATTATACTTCGCATTTTCAAACAGAACCAATTCATGCTCATAAATATACCTCATTGGCTCAATCCAGCCTGAAGTAGTCGCTGCATTACCAACTATTTTTATACATGGTGATATTTTATCTAACCAATAATCCATTTGTCATTGTCCTCGAAATATCATTTTTGTGTAAATAATATCACTTTCTGAATATTGTTCAAGTTAAACTATGAAATAAAATTACAAGTGTTGATAAGTAGCTGCCGAATGAAACCCGGTCATTTATTGAAAACCGCAAAGTAGAAACTTATCACTCTGCTCAAATTGAATAATATAAACAGGAAGATCAAATGGACTGGATGAAAAAGTGTTACTCGCGGTTGCTGATTGATAATCACATTACAGACTTAAAACCTGAGCATATGTATAAATTCGATCCGCAAAACTATGTCGATATGGTTAAACTTTCCGGTGTTGATTCTTCCATGGTTTATGCCTGCGATCATAACGGCAATTGTTACTATCCTACTGAAGCGGGACATCAACACGTTAATCTCCAGAAGCGGGATATTTTTGGTGAAATTGTTGCCTTGCTCCGTCAGGAAAAGATCGTGCCGATTGCATACTATACCGTTATTTTCCACAACCATAGCGCACAAACAAATCCGTCATGGCGCATGCATGATATTGCGGGCGTTGAGCATACCAACCGCTACTGGCATTCCTGCCTTAATTCAAAGGAGTACGTGGATTTTACCCTTAAACAATTAAGTGAGATTGCCGCGTATGATGTGGACGGATTTTTTATCGACATGACCTTCTGGCCGAAGGTATGTTGCTGCGCAAATTGTCGTAAACGTTATCTTGAAACAACCGGCAGGGAATTGCCGGAGGTTATTGACTGGGAAGACCCGGTATGGGTTGCCTATCAGAGGATGCGTGAGGACTGGCTGGCCGGGTTTGCGCAAATTATCACAAAGCATCTGAAAAAGATTAAAGCAAATGCCAGCGTAACACATCAATTCTCGCCGGTGATTGCCGGTTGGTTTCTTGGCCAGAGTGCGGGTATTGCAAATGCTTCAGATTATGCTTCAGGTGATTTTTATGGTGATAAATACCAGCACCGTCTCGGGACAAAGATGTTCACCGCATTCTCAAAGGAGATGCCGTATGAATTCATGTCTTCCCGCTGTGTCGATCTGAAGGATCATACTTCCAGCAAATCTGAAGATGAACTGTTCCTGCATGCCGGCACGACACTGGCAAACGGCGGGGCATATTTCTTTATTGATGCAATCAACCCTGACGGCACATTAAACAAAAGCGTTTACGAAATGTTTGGCAGGATTGATAAAAGACTAAAACCTTTTAAAGAGTTAATCAGCAGCCATCAGCCAACGCTGGCTGCAGATTGCGTTCTGTATTTTTCAATGTCTTCTCTGGTTGATCAAAAAGACAGTGGAATTCATCTGAGGAAATTCGCCGAAAGCGGTAGTAATATGGATGCCCGTGACAATCCTGTTGTGGCGGAGCTGACAGGTGTTTCCGTGATTCTCAACCGCATGAAAATGCCTTATAGAGTTGCAACTAAGCCAGAACAGATTTCCGGCGCCAAAACTTTGATTGTAAATAACTGCGGATATCTGAGCAAAGAAGAGGTGTCTTCCATACGCGAATTTGTACAGGAGGGAGGTACACTCATCGCAACAGGCTTAACTTCACTTTTTAACTTGAATGGTGACTCGACAGGCGACCTGGCTCTTGCTGATGTGTTCGGTGTAAATTATACCGGCGAAATTACAGATCCCTATAACTACATTGCACTGGAAAATAATGATTACATATCCAATAATCTTCCTGTTCCCTGTGTGAAGGAATTTACAGCAACCGTACTAAACAGGATAGCATTAACCGACTACCCCTGTAATGACGCAACTGAATATGCCTCCATACATTCAAATCCTCCGGGTAAAATTTCTGACTTCGCCGGAATAACAATCAACCAATATGGCAAGGGGCAGTGTATCTATATCGCATCTTCTTTCATGCGCTTGCGCCAGCATTCGCAACAGCTGTTTGCAGAGTCTCTATTTGAAAAATATATCAACCCTCCACAAGTCACCGCAAGCCCTCTCCCTGCCTGTGTTGAGTTGACAGTACTCAAAAGCAGTACGCAGAATTCTTTACTGGTTGGACTGGTAAACTATCAGGAAGAGCTGCCCGCAGTATCAATTAATCACCCGATTGATATTACGATAAAACTCCCGCAGGGGTTTTGCCCACAAAACGTCACGCTCTCATCCGCAAAGCAAAATATCAATTTTGCAGTGGAAAATGAGGTCTTGAAATTCACCCTGCCTGACCTTGAACTTTTGGAAATCATTGAAATCAATTCAAAATAGTTTTACATTCTGGAGAAAAAATATGAGTAACAACAAGAAATCCGCTGAAGAGGCATTTGAACAGGGCGAAGGAATTTTGCGTCTTACACCAACCTGGGTCCCGCGTTCCTTCTGTATTCCCGGAAGACGTATCAAACTGCATCCTGATGATTATTATGCCCTTGGCGGCGCACGTGGCGGTATTGACGAACGCTGGCTGTCCTCAACTACGCCTGCAGACAATGGCCCGCTTACCGGAAAAGATGAAGGACTGAGCAAAGTGACCTGCCCGGACGGTCAACAGATCTTGCTTAAAGATGCCGTCAACGAACTAAAGGACAAACTTGTTGGCGCCCGTATCTGGAATGAATTTTCCTGCTGGCCGATCTATTCGAAATTTTTTGATAACCTGGGGCCCTTGCCGCATCATATCCACCACTCAGATGAATTCGCCGCAAAGGTAGGCCAACGCGGCAAACCTGAGATGTATTATTTTCCGACCCAGCTTAACAATCATGGCGGACATTTTCCCTTTACCTTCTTCGGACTTGAACCCGGAACAACAAAGGAGCAGGTAAAAGAATGCCTGATGAATTTCACAAAGGGTGATAACCGCATAACCTCACTTTCCCGCGCCTATAAACTTGAACCGGGTACCGGCTGGGATGTGCCTCCGGGTGTATTGCACGCCCCAGGAAGCCTCTGTACCTATGAGCCGCAGGTCGCTTCTGACGTTTATGCGATGTATCAGTCACTGGTGGACAACCAGATTGTTCCTGAAGAATTGCTCTGGAAAGATTGCCCCGGCGCGCAGAAAGGTAATTTCGATTATCTTATTGATGTAATCGACTGGGATCTGAACGTTGATGACCATTTTGTCGAGAACCGTTTCATGGCTCCAAAACCGGTTGCCGATTTTGAGGAAATGCAAGCACAGGGATATATCGAAAACTGGATCTGTTATCGCTCTGCGGCTGTCAGCGCAAAGGAATTGACCGTCCTGCCCGGCCAGAGTGTTGTGATTAAAGACAGCGCCGCGTATGGCATGATTCTAATGCAGGGACATGGAAAAATGGGAAGTTGGGAAATCGATACCCCTGCTTTGATTCGCTATGGCCAACTGACAAATGACGAATTTTTTGTCAGTGAGGACGCTGCGAAAAATGGCGTCTCTATTACAAATAATTCCCAGACAGATCCGTTAGTCATGCTCAAACACTTTGCTCATGGCAACCCTGACCTGAAACTGTCATAAAGGTGTCTGATTATGCCTGATTCCGAATCCAGCAAATTTACAGACTGCAACTCTGTCGGCAAAGACTGGCAACACTACCGGCGTTATCTAGCCGATATGGAACAACTGGTTTACACAAGGCAGTCAACGCTGGATCAGGGCAATGGCCGTGGCGAAAGAATCATTGAAGTAAACAACGGCTCAGGTTTATCATTTACTATTACGCCAGACCGGGGTATGGATATTGTCGATGCTTCATTTAAAGGTATCCCGCTGGCGTTTCGCACCCCCTGCGGCTATGTGCGTGGCGGTAAATTTGAAGCGGAAAATTTCGGTTGGCTGCGCTCATGGCCCGGCGGACTTCTGACAACTTGCGGTTTAAGGCATGTTGGACCGCCGGTAACGGATACCGGTGATACACTGGATCCCGTACGGGGATTGCATGGGCGCATCTCAACACAATCTGCAGAAGATGTTTCAGTTTACCGTGGCTGGAATAACGGTATTTACGAAATCACCATCTCCGGAATAATACGCGAGGCGATGATGTTTGGTGAAAACCTGAGATTACGCCGGACAATCAGAACAGCTTTTGGTACAAACACAATTTCCCTTGATGATGAAATTGAAAACCTTGGACATCGCCCGGAGCCATTTCAGATTCTCTATCATTGCAATTTCGGTTATCCGGCGATTATGCCCGAGAGTTATCTTGAAGCAGAAGAACATGAGGTGATTCCGCGTGACAAACCTTCAGAGGATGAATTAGCTAACTGGAAAATCATGCCAGAATCACAGGAGACAATAACCGAGCAATGTTTTTTACATAAAATTCCTGACGACGCTGAGGGTTGGTCGCAGATGAAAGTTGTAAATTCGCACAATAAACTTCAGATCATTGTTTCGTATGACACAAAAAATCTGCCGAATATGCTGCAATGGAAATTACCTGAATATGGCCGGTATGTCCTCGGATTGGAACCGACAAATATCGACTTTACGGATAAAGTTATAAACACCATAAGCGCCGGTAATAAAATATCGACCCATATCAAGCTATCCTTTGGTTTCTAGCCATTCGGAATAAAATAACGGTCGCTTAATCACATCGACTCAATTGCTTCGCGCAGCTCGGGGAAATCCTCTTCGGATTCTTCAAGCAGTGACATCGCCAGCTTCTTCTCTTTATTTTCTATCGCCAGATGAATAAACTTCTGCAACGTCTCTGTAAGATTTTTCTTCGCTTCATCATTACTCGGCCAGACCTCCAACGCTTCCTTGAAACCAAACACCGCGCGGAAAAAATCATGATAACTGCGCGTCTTCGTTGCCGCCGACAAATATTTCCGCGCCGAAGTCGAAAGCTCCACACTCTTATAATGTTCGCGGATACTCTGCTGGAATTGCCGCACCGAAGTATGCCGATCAAGCTGCTCGGTTGACATCGCCTTCATCGCCGTCTTAAGAAGTTCACTCGATACCCACGGCTCGGCAATCACATTTGTCGCGGCATTGGCCAGACATTCCCGCACACTCTTGCCGTTATGCGGCGGCTCACCGGTAATCACCTCATACAGAATCGCGCCCAGCAGATAAATATCACTCGCGTAGCTGATGATCTTCTCATTACCCTTGGCCATCTCCGGCGCCATGTAGGCAGGCGTCCCCGCAATCGCGTCGGCATAAGTAACCCGCGGCGCACGTGCGCCCTGAAAGACCCCCGCCGCCAGACCCCAGTCCATAACCAGTACTTCGTTAAATTCCCCAAGCATCACATTCTCAGGCTTGAGGTCACGGTGGATAATGCCCTTACTGTGCGCAAAGGCTACCGCATCGCAGACCTTAAGCAGAATCTCGATATTCTCCTGCAGGGAATTTCCCGCCAGCGCCTCGCTCCACGGTGTACCGTTTACTTTTTTCATCGCATAAAACGGCCGTTCATTGCTGTCCATACCAAGGTCATAAATCGGGATGATGTTCGGATGCTCGAGGTTGCCGGTAATTGACGCTTCGGTGCGGAATTTGTCAAACGAGCTGCCGCTGCCGACGTTGGAGTTCTTCAGAATTTTTATCGCCACCTCGCGGCCAAGCGACTGCTGGTTGGCTTCGTGAATCTCGCCCATGCCGCCCGAGCCGAGTTTTGAGAATACCTTATAATCCGCTTTACCCACGCCGTCAGAATCAAAGTGCCGCTGGTTGACTACAAGCTCCGGATACTCAATCTCCTGCTCGTCGTAGGTCGGCTCGTCCCAGTATGAACTGTCAAAATCCTCAGGGTGAAAGATCACCGTCTCACTGCCCTTTTCCCTGCTGTAAAGCTCGCAACTGACCGCGTTCTCGCCACGGTTAAGTTCCAGAGTTAGCGCGGCCTTGCCGAGGTCTCCCATAATCCCCCCGCAACCCGTACAGACATTCGTCATCAGTGCCACCTCATCAAGAACCGCTTCACAGAAAGGGCAGCGTTTAATTTCCGGCATTATAATTCCTCAGATAAATCTGTCAAATACTCTAAAAATACTCTAAAAAACCCAGTCAAAAGCTCTTTCGCCAATCAATTCTAATTAAAACCCCCACAAATAACAAGAAAAGAAAATCCGCCCCGCCCGCGCCCTTTCATAAGCTATTAAAAACGCTGGACTTAACCACTCCCTTCTGTATAATTATCCTGATTTTTCAAATGCTTGAATTACGCCCGGTACCGGATAAATATTCTGCCGCCACTCTGAACCTGCGGCAAAGTTTATTCATTACTCTCCGGGAATATAATTATTTCAGCAGTTTTATGAAAGCCATAACCATGCGACATTTATATATATTATTCCTGATGCTTTCCTGCGGCTTTGTTTTCACTACTGTCGCCGGAAAAAATCTTCGCGCCTCAGAGCAGAAATTCTCCGAGGAGAGTATCAGCTATGATTTCGCTCTCGGCCTCTTAAAACGCGGGCTGAACAGTGAAGCGGCTGTCGAGTTTGCAAAATTCCTCGCCCGTTACCCGAACTCGGAAAAGTATAACCCCGCCCTGCTTAACCGCGCCGAAGCCCTCTTCAACGCTCGGGATTTCACCAACGCCGCGCGCACCTATTATGACTACCTCACCCGTTCACGCAGTACCGACCGCGCCCCGCGTCTGCGTTACGGCATCTGTCTTTACGAACTTAAAGAATACCAGAGCGCACTTGAAACCCTCCAGCCGCTGCTCAAGGACAAGGACCAGATCAGCCAGAGCGCGACCTATTACTACGCCCTCTCCCTGCAGAAAACCGGCGACAAAACTCAGGCCGGCAAGCTTCTGCTTGAGGTTAACAGTAAAAACCTCCGCCCGCTGGCTTTGTACTCACTCGCTGAAATCCTGCTTGAGGACAAAAAATATAAAGAAGCCGCAAATTATCTCGGCGAACTTATCGAGCAGTACCCCGATCATCACCTGCGGGAAAAAGCCCGACTGGTACGTGCCAACGCCCTGCGCCTTGGCGGTGAACTCGCCGCATCCTCAGGCGACTTCAACATGCTCCTTGATTCACCCGACCCCAAACTTCGCCTGCGCGCGCGTTACGGCCTGGCCTGGTCACTTTACGGCGAAGACAAACTCGCCCAGGCTAAAGCCCAGCTTGCTGAAATCAGCAAAGACCCGAAGGAATTTGCCGGCGGTGCCAATTATCTTTTAGGCTCAATCGCCTTCAAGGAAAAAGACTATCTCAACGCCACCGAGTACTATAAAAAAGTCACTACCGGCGAGTTTGCACCAAAAGCCGGACTGGCCTCCGCCTGGGCTTATTACAACAATAAAAACTACGCCTCGACGATCAACCAGATCACCGCCATCAGTGAAAAGTTCCCCGACTTTGCCGAACAGGAACTGCATTACCTCGCAGGCCGCGCCCTCTGGCAGCTCACCAAATTCAAGGAAGCGGCTGATGAATTTTCCTACGCACTCAAATTCAAGGGTGAGCGCAGCAAGCAGGCCGCCTACGAACTTGCACTCGCCCTGCAACAGTCAGGCCAGTACCAACCGGCTGCCGACGCGTTTAATTCCTTCATAACCAATTACCCGGATGATAAAGAACTTACTCTTTCCGCCCGCGCCGGACTCGGCAGCACCCTCATGCAGCAGGGCCGCTACGAAGCGACCATCCCCGTCTATATCAGCCTGATTAAGGAAACACCGGAAAATAATCCACAACGCCCGTCATTTCTGAGCCGCCTTGCCGTCTGCTATTATTATCTCAAGCAGTACAAAAATATGGCCCTGACTTACCAGAAACTCCTTAACCAGTATCCAAACGACCCGCAGATTCCCGACGCGCTTTTCTGGCTCGGCTGGCAGGGAAACAATTCCGCAAATTATAATCAGGCAATCAAGTACTTCACCACCCTCATGCAGAAATACCCCACCAGTAAACTCACCCCCAAGGGTAAATACTTTCTGGGGCTGACCTATCTCAAAGCCGGTGACAATAAAAACGCAGCCAATATTTTTTACGAGATCGCTACCGGCAACAAGCAAAAAATCAACGAACAGGAACTCCTCTGGCTCGCGCAATATTTTTCAGCGCAGGCAAATTACGATAAAGCCAAAACCATCTATAATCTTCTTTTAAAGGGCGATAACAAATCACTCATCTACGCCGTCGCCCTGCGTGGCACCGCGCAGATTTACCAGAAGCAGCAACTCTGGCAACAATCCTTCGACTCTTTCCAGAAGCTCCTTGAAGCAACCGCCAAAGTTCAGGGCAAAACCGAAATCATCAGCGCTCTGAAAAATGAAGCATACTTCGGCATTGCTCTGAGCCTGCGCCATCTCAAGAAATATCAGCAAGCCCGCGCCGCACTTGACAAAATTAAAATCGCCGACGACGATCCTTTTGCCGCGCGCATTTTTTATGAACTTGGTTTCCTTGATTTTGTCGAGGATAACTATCAGTCGGCAGTCAGCAATCTTATGCGCGTCGGACTGCTTGTCGAGGATGAAGAACTCGCCGGCTCGGCGCTCCTGAAGGCGGCGGAAGCATGCGAGAAGCTCAATGATACCGCCAAGGCGAAAATCTGTTATCAGGAACTCGCCGGTAATTTCGAAGGCAGTTACGGCCGGATCTTCCCCAAGAGCAGGTACACGCAAACCGGCAAAGAGAAACTCAAAAACCTCAACGCCGTAAACCGCGCCACGCCCGCATCCGGAAATTAACATTCACACATTCATTAAAAATTATCATAGAGGAGAATTAACCATGGCAACAATTATTATTAATGGAAAAGAAAACCAGAAACTCGCCGGACTTCTCGGTGACAGGCAGACCTTCGTCGCACTCCCGGCAAACCCGTCAGAAGTACCGGACGATTCTTTCGCCGGCGCAACAATATCAGTAACCGCCTCCGCCAACGCCGCACCCGGCCTGACCGAAACCATGAGCAGCCGCAGCTTCTTTGAGAAAGTCAAAAACCTCGGCGTCACTACCCTCATGCACGCCGTCGCGGCCAAAGAAATCGAGACCAACTGGATGATGTATATGGGCATGGTCCTGCCCTACGTTGATGTCTACTTCTCAACCTACAATGACGCGCTCTACCTGTTCGAGCAGGACCTCTACGAAGAATACAAAGACAAAACCGACGCCGAACTCTGCGACCAGATCGCGCTTAGTATCCTCAACATGGGTTGCGCCCTGACTATCCTCGACCTCGGTGCCGACGGCATCTACCTACGCAGCAGCTCGGTCAAGCCCCGCCTTGAATCAATGGGTGTCTGTTCGCCAAGTGATGTCGAAAGCTGGTGGGCGCGCGAATTATATACCCCGGCCTGCTCAGAGTGCAACGCCTCAACTGAAGACCGCCTCGCCGGACTGGTCAACTCACTCACAACCAAAGAACTCCCCGAAGCTTTCTGCAAAACTGTCACCGGCGCCAGCTGCGCAGTCGAGCAGAAGAAAAATGCCCCCGCCGCAACCTTCGCTTCCTGGAAAGAAAATAACTCCATCCTCTTTGGCCCCTATGACAAGGTCGAAGCCTGATCCTGCCACACTATTACCGACTTAAAACCGCATAATAATAATCTGCAAATAAACCCACACCGTCTGAAAGCAGGCGGTGTTTTTCTTTATTTCTTCATTCTCTTATGCTATAATAATAGTAGCAAATACCCGCTGTATGTTTGCAGCGATATCTGCGGATCAATTTTCCATAGACTCTAATTTTTTAGGAGGATACTATAATGGTAATGACCGCTTCCAATATGCTCACACTCGGTACAGAACTTCCCGACTTTGAGCTAAGAGACCCTGAAGGCAAAATCTACACCACAGACTTTGCCAGCGGCAAGCCGCTTCTGATTATTTTCATGTGCAACCACTGCCCGTTTGTCATCCATGTGCGCGAGAAGATGGTGGAGCTGATTAAGGAGTATCAGGCAAAGGGCATTGAGGTTATCGGCATCAACTCCAATATCAACCCGGAATATCCTGAAGACAGCGCCGAGAAGATGCTTGAGTACCGGGAGAAATATGGCTACACCTTTGATTATCTTGTAGACAGCAATCAGGAGATTGCCAAACTTCTCCACGCCGCCTGCACGCCGGACTTCTTCCTTTTTGACAAGGAGCATTATCTGATTTACCGCGGACAGATGGATGACAGCCGCCCCGGCAATGATCTGCCGATCACCGGTGCAGACCTGCGCAAGGCTCTGGATGCGCTGCTGGCCGGACGAGCCATACCCGAAGATCAGAAACCGAGCATGGGCTGCAATATCAAATGGTGTCCGGGCAATGAACCGAAGTATTTTGCTGCCTGAAGACTGTTTTCACATTTCATTCTATTACTGCCAAAAAAAACAAAAGGCTGTCCCGTTAACGGGCAGCCTTTTTTAACTATATCAGCGCGGGACTACGCATGCAAAATCTAAATGCCCGCTGAAGAACCGCCGGTAGCGCTGTAACCATTTACAAACGAATCCGCCATATAAAGCGCTTCTTTATAAGCAGTCATTATCTGGTTGTCATCCAGATTATAAATATTCTTGAAACCGTCAACCGCTTCCCACGCGCCCTGCTCGATGTTTTCAGACATCCGCAGAGAGTCTGCAAGCATCGTGCCGTTACCGCCATTGAGAGCTGCAAACATCTGGTCATTAATCGACATCTCTTTAAAGACTTCTTCCTTCGCCTGATCCATCAGCGGCTCAACCAGCGAGAGCAACCCCGTCAGGAAGAAATCATCACAGGTTTTCTGCGAGATCTTCGACTCACCGATCATCTCACAGAAACGCGCCCGGAAGAGCGCCTGCTTAAGCAGCTCCGGCGGCTTCTGATCGTTGTCGGTAGTGATCGCCAGAACTGTCGCCCACTTGCGCAGATTCTTCTGCCCGAGCATGACAATCGCCTGTTTGATCGTGGTAATCTTGTTACGCACACCAAAGAACGCCGAGTTGAGATAACGCAAAAGTCGCATCGTCAGACCCGGATCACCCTTGATGATTTCCTCGATTGCCTTGATATCAATATTGGTACGGTTGACTTCCTTAAGCAGCCTCATCGCCGAAAGGCGAGACTGCGGAACAGAACCACGGTTGATAATCTGGGGCTTGCTGAAGAAATACCCCTGAAAATATTTATAACCAAGATCCCTGGCCTGCGCATAATCCTCTTCCGTCTCAACCTTCTCGGCCAAAAGCTCAATGTTCATGCTCAGCAGCGTCTCTGTAAGCTCAACGCGTTCAAAGACACCCGTCTCCATGAAATCAACCTTGACAATATCGGCAAGCGAGAGGAATGAATCCATCTCCGGAGTATAGCGGAAATCATCAAGAGCAATCGTATAACCAAGATTCTTAAGCTTGTAACAGGCCTCGATAACCTCCGTATCAGGCATCACGTCTTCAAGGATTTCGATGATAACCTCGTCTTTGGGCAGGATCTCGGCGTAGCCGCTTACCAGTAGCTGTCTGGTAAAATTAACCAACGCCTTATTGCCGCCGGTCATCTGTGAAAGGCCGCTGAAAAACGCGGAATTAAGAACCGACAGAGTAGCTTTATCGCCATCCGGAGTTCCGAGGCTGCTGTTGATAAAGGCGTTCTCCACACCATTACGGAAGAGCAGTTCATAACCCCATGTCTGCAGGCTACAGTCAAGGACAGGCTGTCTTGCTACCAGAAATTCCATTATCCCGCCCCCCAACAGACCATAAAATTACGCATTCACCATCTTTTTAGATATCAGTAATTCTAATATTTGTCAAGACGCATATTCTCATAAGTCCGTTTATTTTTTATCTGCTGCCGCTTTCTTCTCACCGATGATCTTCTCGACAATAACCGGTAAATACTCCTCAGAATAGAATTTAGTCAGTACAATACCTTCTTTCGCCGCGTAAGCCTTCGCATGTTCAAGCGCTTTTTTCACCGCGTAGCTCCTCTCCGCAGCCGTCAGTTTTCCGTCTTCACGACTGTTTTTAAGTACTCTGACGTAATTTTCATACGTAATCTGCACACCCGCTTCAATAAAAGTAACCACCTTGTCAAGCTTCATTTTTTTGACGATCTCAAAGCGTTTTACCACGCCAAAAACACACGCCGCCACTCCCACCACCGCCGCCAGAAGATTTTCATTCAGTAACTGCTCCATAATTTTTCCTCTCCACTTTTTAAAAAAAAAATTAACTTCACTGGTTCGTTTCCGCCAAAACATATGCCGCGCACTTAACGCAAACCTCAGTCAGCCAGCACCCCAGAATATCAGGTCTGGCAATATCATTATTAACCCCCAAAGAGTTGAACCTGCACCCGCCCCCGCAGACATTACGCAGCCAGCAATCCCCGCAGCCACTGCGCGCGTAATAACGGTTATCCCGCCAAGGCTGCTGCAAACTCATCCGCACCCCCTCATCAACCGTCCCGATCCTACAACCCATCCTGTGGCACGCGTGCAAATCCCCCTCCGGTGTCACCGCCATATAACCGACCCCCGCCCCGCACTCACTCACCGCCGGCGAACGTCTCTGCAACCGCTGCAACCTTACGCTGAAATGATGAAATTTCGGTTCACGTCCCGCCGCCAGTTCCCTAGCATACCACTCGGCAACATCAAGATACTCTTCATACAACCGCTCTGAAGGCACAACCTTCCTGCTCCCGCGCGCGCAACCCTCACTGATATCCGCCGGCTCAACCGAGACCCCGCCAAAACCATAACGCCTGCAAAGTTCATTAAGATGCACAACCAGCTCAAGCAGCTGCGCATATTCATCGCTGCCATCAAAGGTCGCACGCAAGGTCGTTCGTTTTGCCAGCTTACTATATCTGCTGATACACTCCAAGCCCCGCACCACCGCCTCATACGAACCCTTCACCCTGCCACCACCATCACTCATCGGCCGCGCCTGATCGTGCAGATGTTGCGGGCCATCCACCGAAACAATCAATGAAAAACCCGTCGCCGCCAGATACTCCGCCTTCTCATCATCAAGCAGAGTCCCGTTGGTCGTCAGCGAAAATGACGGTGCTAAAAATTTTTTCCGCGCATAATCTGCCGCCCGACAAACCAGACTCCACGCCAATAGCGGTTCACCACCAAAGAAACCGACCGTAGTACGCCCGCGTTCATTAATCAGGTCAATCGCCTTTCTGGCCGTTTCAAAACTCATCATGCCACCCGCCTCGCACCCCTGCTCAAAGCAATAACGGCAGCGCAGATTACACGCCAACGTCGGCAGAAGCACCACCATCTGCGGCTTCAACCCGTTAAGCTCAAATTGCGGCTGACTGGTCACACCACACTCCGGCAACCCTTCATCATGTTCCAGTTCATATAAGCGCATATCATCAGGCTGATAGGCAAACCGCTTACCAAGAACCGAGAATTCAGTAAAGTCCGATCTATCTACACCGGCAGTCGGCCACCGCCCAATAATATTGTCTTTCCACAAACCAACCGCCATCTCGCCCTCCAAGCACAGCGCGCTTGACCGCTAGTCTCGCAAGCGCTGTAGATACTGCCAAACTATTTTCAATTTAAAAAAGCTTTTATCACCGTAGCCGCTTTACTACATGCTTCTTTTAACATTTACATATAAAACATCACAACAAACAACCACAAAACTGTTATCACAAACACCGCTTTTCTATTTCAGTATCAAACAAATCTGCTCTGCCATTAACCTTCAAAACAAACAAAGCCCAAATAATCACCCCAAACCAGCTATCCTATAAATAAAACTCTTTCACTATCTGGCAGCAATGCCACAAGCAGAATTGCCTGTCAAAACTGTCCGCCGGGGCTCCCCAAGCGCAGCGCGCTTGACCGCTAGTTTCGCAAGCGCTGTAGATGCTGCCAAACTATCAGATACCAAAAAAGCTGTTATTACCGTAGTCGCCTCTGCCATTAACCTTCAAAACAAACAAAGCCCAAATAATCACCCCAAACCAGCAGTCCTATAAATAAAGCTCTTTCACTATCTGGCAGCAATGCCACAAGCAGAATTGCCTGTCAAAACTGCCCGCCGGGGCTCCCGGCAGGTGGTGCAGATTCCTTTGTGGGCAAGGGTCAATTTCCGGCACTCGAAGATTTCCAGATCGCGTTCTTTACCGCCGCAGCATTTCTGCTTTTCAATACGCACAACCTTGCCGCGCTCAGGGCAATTATCAATACGTTCTCTCCGCGCCACCTGTGCCTGTGAACGGATAAACGCACGATACTCGCCATCGCTCTGACAACGCTCACACTGCTTGAGTGTTGTCACCGTCTGAAAGATTTCACAATAACCGCCAGTCCCGGAGCAATCATGCAACCCCCGCACCCGCGAGACCTCAAGCAGCATCCGCTGAAATGAACGGTCACTCCGGCAACGCTTGCAGAACCTTCCCCTGTTATCAAGATTGACCAGATATTTCGCGCACCAGGCAAATTTCTCATTCTCGGGCGAGACTTCCCTATACTCTACACAACGCATTATTAACGCCTTCCCTTCCGATAATATCTCTACACAAACTGTCGCGAAATTTTTATACGACGACTACGGTCGTTGCAGTCATAAGAGCTGAGGACAATCCCGAGCAACCCGGAGTGTAATCATACATGTAATAGTAAGTATGGGTTTCCGGGCTGCACTCATCACCGAAGTAGCCGCCGAAATAGCCGCCAAGCCCGCCAGAATTGGCAACACCCCAACTCACCCGCCAGAAGACCCCCGCCTGCGCCGAGAGCTGCACCGAACTGTTGTCATCAATGTCATAACGCCAGACACAATCGGCCGTGTTAGTCAGCGTCCATGAACCGTTAAAGATCTCAACGCCGCAGATTGCCGGGAAACCCGCCAACACTACCGTGTACTCCTCACGCAACGCCGAAGCACACTCACATAACGTACATAACGGATCAGTCCCCGTGCAGGGTTCGCCCGACCCGCCTTCACCATCATCAGCACACTCAAGCGGTACGCCAATATTGCTGCTGCCTGATTTGATATTTATCAACCAGTCACTCTGCTTCTGCCCCAGCGGCGCCAGATACCACTGCCCGCCGCAACGCACCGCCAGACCATACTCGACACTATCCCCAGCGCAGATCTCCTTAAGCACCCAACCATCACCGGCACGGACCGCCAAGGCAAAATCTCCTGAATTAATTGCCATAATGCCAACCTTTGTGTATAATAACCGTGGGCAAAAATTCTGAATATTGGCACACTCTGCCAACTAAACCCGGAAATAACTGTGCGTTGCAGACCTTGCCAATGCAACTGGCACATAATTTGCACAACTTCATGTTAAGAGTATATTTTTTATTTTTTTGGCGTATTAGTGACAAAAATGTAGTTATCACTAACAAAATTGAAAGTAGTATCATGTCTGAATTAATAATCCGTCCGGCATCACCGGAAGATGCCAGTCTAGTTCTTGATTTTGTCAAGCAGCTCGCTCATTACGAAAAATTGAGTGACGCGGCCATTGCCGAGCCTGAGTCGATCAGGAACGCGCTTGAAAAGAAACTGATTGAAGCGTTATTGCTTTACATGGGTGACAAGCCGATCGGTTTCTGCACTTATCTGTATACATTCACCACTTTCGCCGGCAAGCGGAAGATGTTTGTCGAGGATATCTTTATTGATCCTGACTGCCGTCGCAAGGGAGCTGCGACCATGATCTTCAACAAGCTCTCAGAGATCGCCCGCGACAATGACTGCGCCCGCATCGAGCTGCAGGTTCTGGACTGGAACGAGTCAGCGGTTGATTTTTACGAACGCTTCGGCGCGGAGTTTGTCAACAACTGGCTGCCCTACGCCATCGACCGCAAGGTCTTTCTTGAGCACTGCGAATAACCTTTCCCGCAACGGTTATTCATTATCTTATCCCGGCGCAGCGGAGAGCATTTTCCGCTGCGTTTTTATTTTTATTCATCACCCCGGCAACTTTAACGTGACAAGCTGGATACTCTTACATTCAAACCGGTACACTCGCCGTAAAGCTGCTGCCCCAGCTCTGTGAACCGTTGCTCTCAATCACCGTGTAACTGCCTTCACCAAGATCTGCCTGCACCTTGACAAATTTTGCCTCACGCCCTGCGCCCATGATATACCAGGTTCCTGATTCACTCTTTATCACCGCGCAGGTGTCACCCGTCACCGGACGCAGATCAGAGATATCAACCGCTTCAATCTCTTCAGCAGTATCAACCACGCTAAGCGTAACACTGCCACCCAGGCTTGAGGGAGGGATCGTAACCGTTGCCAGCAGATAATCTTTTTCCTCCGGTTCATCTGTCGCCGCTTCATCAGCCGTCTGACAATCACTCTGGCAGGTTGTCTCAAAGGCGACCCCTTCACAGCTTACCTCGCAGCCACTCTCGCATGAGGTCTCACAGCCGCCCGAGCTGCAACCCTCCTCAGTAGAAGCCCGGCAGGATAGCTGACAGGTCGTCCGACAGCCATAGATTATAAAATCACTGACCGGTTCCACCGCCGTCTGACAGGCTGACTGACAAGCCAGCTCGCAGCCGCTGGTGCAGGACATCTCACAACCACCGCTCTCGCAGCTTCCAGCCTCACACGAACTCTCACAACTGCTCGCGCACCCCTGCCAGACCGGCGCAATCAGTTCCAGTTCGCAGATCTCCATATCATCCGCGCCGCCCAGAGTATGCCGCCTGAAGCTCTGCACCACGCCAGTAACCCTGCTGCCCAACTCATCGGCAACCGCCAGTTCAAGAACGTCATACCGTTCAAGATCCGCCGCCGGCAGATATGTCTGCACCCTTACCCGCCGCCAGGGATTTGACAACCGCCGCAGCCACCACTCCGCCTGCGCGCGCACCTGCTGGTATGATTCATACGCCCACAGGTCGAGCTTTTTCACATTACTGCGCACACTATTATCACGGTACAGGCAGACCGTCCCACCGCTGTAACTTACCTCAATCCCGTCGATCGGGTCCGCCACCGGTTCATCACTGGCTGTCAGTGAAATTATTTCATCAGAAGACAACGTACGCAGCGACGCGCCTATCCCGTCATGAAGCGGATGCAGGTAAAATTTTCCCCGCTGCCACAAAAGCGAAAGCCGCGCCTGAAAACATAAATCAGAAAGAAGCGCCGCCACCGTCCGCCCACTGGTCAGGGCAAATGACATGCTGATCTCTGCACATTCTACTCTTGCGTCTGTAAACGAATCCTCATCAAGCAACGCTTCAGCAATCCCGCCTTCAGTAACAAGAAGCGAGCGGATAATGTCAACCGGATTACCCTCCACATCCTCCGCAACCAGCGTCACATAAATATCATCACTGGTGAATGCGGCAAGATTATAATCCGCGCTGTTTATCTGGGTCGGCAGTGAATATAATTTGATTAGCGCCGCCGGCCTGCCGAGGTCAGGGAACAATTCCTCATCACTGACAATGACTTCATACCGGCTCTGCGGAATACGAACCAGACCGTTTTTCGTCTTGCCTTCAACAAGCAGAACCGAATCCACCGGCCCGTCATTAACCAGATAATACTCCGACTCATCAGCAAGCGAGACCTTCGCCCCGGGATACTGCATGACTGCCTTGGAATAAATTCTGGCAACATCCGTCTCAAGCGGCTGATAATAAAAACCGCCCTCGTCAATAAATGTTGACTGAAGATACAACACCCCGTCAGCAGCGGAATCAATTATCCGCACCTGACTGGTGAAACTGCCGTTAATCAGCTTAATATAAAGCCCCGCATACCTGCCGCCTGCGCCACCACTAAGGCCACTTACCTTGACTACCGTAACATTACCGGTGCGCCCGGTAAAATTCCCGCTGTCAACTTCCATACCCCGGTCAGTAACCGTAAAACGGTTGCCGCTGAATGATCCTGTAATCCGTTCATAGCCGACATTGAGAGTAATCTCACACGCCGGAAAAGATGAAGCGTCAGCCACATAAAATTCCGTCTCGTTGCTGCCGAGCTTGGTAACCAGAGTCGTCTTTGGCACAGCTTTGACGCGCACGGCCTTGACTTCTCTGGGGCGGCCAAAACAAAGTGGCAGAGTCCGTCCTTCATCATCAGGAAGGATGCCCGGAAATATCTCACGACTGGCCTGGCGCAGAAGCTGTTTCTTGTTGAAGATACTCTCATACCCCTCAAGCCGCAACTCAAGACGGCGCTCGTGCCACTCTGAATTTTCCTTGACAATTCCCGAGAAGACTGTAAACTCCTCACCCGCCACAAGCCCGTTAAAGCTCTGCAGCATTACCGCCGCCGCGCCTTCAAGAACGCCGCCAGAGAGTAAACCAAGAAATGTTTTATCAAGATCACTCAGCCCGATTTTCACAGACTCATAACCCGATACCAGATCCGCCCCGACCTTCTCCTCAAGCGCCCCGCAACCAAGCAGCACACCGGAAATCATATAAGCACACCCCTCCTGCGACGGTGCAAAATAATAATCCGTATCCTCAATTGTCAGCCTCAGTATCATCACCGGAGCAGCACTATACGACTCAAGCCCGGCCCTGGCGTTATCACTAATATCCTGCATCGCTTCTCCCTGCCAAATCAGTTATCAAGAGCATCCATTATTTGCGCAGACACGGACGTGAAAGAATCCTCTCACTGAGCTTGCTGTTAATCGCTGAAAGCTCCTTCTGCTTTTCGTTCAACGTCCGCAGGGCGTGGGTATTGCTGCTGATAATTTTCGCCGTCTCCGAGAAGACCGTCAAGAGCCGCCGCACCAGCCAGACCAGTACCACAAACTGCGCCGCCGCCAGTCCCGCAAAGCCGTACTGAACCGTCTCCTTTAAAATATAATCCTGCATCCTAACCACCCTTTTTCTATGCCTTATCATAATCAAAAACAATCACGATAACTCGCGCACCAGCTCAAGCTCCGCCACCATTAACGACAAATTAAACCCGTTATATTTTGCCGTACCCGTAACCAGATACGCCACCCCGTCAACCGTTATCCGGTCAGGCGTACCCAACACCGTATCCGGCTGCAGATCTGTATCATCAGGGAAATAGCCGCGCACCCGCGAGTTTGAATTCGCCTGAGAAGCCTCGATTTTTTCCAGCAGACACGGCACACCATTCTGCGCCACCTTCCAGTTTGTTATCACCGCGCCATCCTCGCGTACCGTCTCAGTCAGGCGCTCGATTTGCGCACTCTGCCGTAACATACTCTGCAAACTCATATCTGCACCTCGCGAAATTCCGCAAGCAAGCCAACCGCCCGCTGCGGCCACTCACCTGTGTCATAACTGACCGAATAAACCCCCACCGACTCGCTGGCAATTGCATCGGCGCCGCTGCGCGCGCGGGTGTAATAATGCGCGACCAGAATATTCGCCGCCTGCGCCACCACCGCCGGAATCACTTCATACCCAGCCTCATACTCAACGCGGACATTCTTAATCCCCGGCGCAAAAAGACTGTAACGGAGTCTGATTAAACCTTCATTCTCGTAAACCACATAACTGTCTTCCGCCAACTTCGAAAGGTCATTAAAGTTACGGTCAAGATCATCATGCACCGCCACCACCGAATGCACCGGACGACAGGCGAGCAATAACGCATTGGTACACGCGCCATCATAAAACTCGGTGCGGACTTTTCTGGCAAACTCCCGCCTGCAATAACTCTCAATCGACTCGGAGACCGCCGCGATAATCGAACTGAGTAACGCGTCGCGCCCTGTCTGATCGTCAGTAAGCGAGAGATAATTCTTAACGCTTTCAAGCGTTGTCAGGTCTGCTGATGCTGCCATAATTTACTCTCTCCTATTTATCCAATTTCATCTTTTCAGCGCTGCTTTCCTCTTTTACCTGCGGTGACTCTTCACTTTCTTTACCTTCAAGTTCATCCGCTTTTTCCTCCGCAATTTTTGTTGCAGATTTAACCCCCTCCGCCGCGCCGTCAACAATTTTCTGCAAGCCCCCGCTGATATCCTCAGCCACCGCCTGCAGACTTTCCCGTAATTTTTCCTGTGTCGCGCAACCAGATACAAAGCTGCCCGCACAACAGATAATCAGAATTATTTTTTTCATAATCGCGCCTTCAGCCAAAACAACTTTTATAAAAATTACAGGCGCAGCCCTGCGGCAAATGTTCGCACCAGAACCGCACCTGTAAACCCGACACTGCAAACTCAGTTACCGCTATACTCAGCCGGTAATGCCACTGCCCTTGACAAACGCTTCCTCAAGGCCGACCTTACCGTCAACGCGTTCCCAAACCTTGATCCAGGTCTGATGATTCTCAAACGCCGAACCCCCGGCGTTGGTGCTTTCAATGCCCATCTCTTCACGGTCAAACCAGATGTAACAGGAAAGGTCGCCAAAGAAAATATTGTCATCAGCAAGATCGTCCTGCACGCTCACCGGATAACCAAGGATATAAGTCTGCGGCTTCTCACCGACAACCTCACGGCTGAAGAGTGGGCGGCCGGTTGTGTCAGCAAGCGCGAAGATGCGGTGCAGGTTCGCACTGTTCATGATCCAGCGTGCATTGTTGCGGTACTTGCGCGCCAGGGTATGCTCAAGCTCAACCAGTGCGGCGTAAGTCAACGCGTCATCAATTGCTACAGTGTTAGTGAAGGTTGTGTTCTCAATACCGACAGGTTGTGTTCCGGCAGTAACGCCGCCAGCAGACCCGACAGCGATCATCCTGTCGCGCTCACGTGAAATTGCGTCCTGGAAAAGTCTGGTGATAAACTCGATTACTGAGGGTTGTGAGTCGGCAACAAGTTCGCGGCTTATCTTTGTAATCGCATCCGCACGCTTGAGTGACCAATTGACCGCACCCAGTACCGGCTGGCTTTCGCCGAAGGACTGGTTTTCTGCCGGACTGGTCGCGCCGCCACGCCAGGTGATGGCGATATCACTTGAAAGGCTTGGGATGCTGCCGCTTTCAGTACGTACCGGTACAACCTGCACATAAGGAGCAAGCTCAGACTGCTCGGGCAGACGCGCGATAATTTCGCTGCGAAAATCCGCCGGAACCAGATAACCGCCCGCGCTTGATGTACCCTCAGACAGAGCCTTCGCTCCAATCACGTCGCCGCCGATCATCGCAGAGAAGAAACGGTAGGCGCGTTCTTTGGCTGGGGCTGAATTTTTAACGCCGGGGAAAATTCCATGCTTGCGTTCAATGCGACCCATGCCGGCAGTGCGCATGGCATCGTTAGCTTTCTGCTCGATAATCGGCTGCAGGCCAAGAGCCATCTTCTCAAGCATCATGTTAAAACTTCCGTCATTCATTTTTCTTTTCATTACTGATTCCTTTTTCTGTTTTTAAATTTTTATATTTCCTGTTTCTGTTACTGATTTTTTCAACGTGCCATTTCAAGCTTCGCAAAAACATTCTCGACGATTTCCATAATGTGCTGCGCAAATTCTTCAAGCAGCTCTCTGTAATCGTCTTCAGCTGCTAATATTTCATCAGCATTGCCACAACTCAATTCAGCGTCATCATCCTCAATATCATCAAACGGTTCTTCTTCATCTGCAAAATTATCGCCTTCAGAATTTTTTGACATTTCATTCTGCAGACTCTGCTGCAGATCCTGGTCACTGATTCCTTCAAGAGCTTTGGTCAGCGCTTTGGCGTTTGCCGGAACAGGCACGGCTGATACCTCGACAATCTCCGCCTGGTAAACATGAAAACCGCCGCCCTCGTTTTTGCTCATCCGTTTCCAGCGCTGCGGAATGAAACCAATGCTCCAGGCGTTGAGATACCCCCCGGCATAAAGCTCGAAGACCTCGCTGGCAAAGTCAGTCTCGGCAAACTCGACAATCGCCGTGATCTCACTGCCGCCGTTATTGATCTCAACAATTTTACCAACCGGCGGACGGTTCACGTCATGCGCCCAGAGCAACACCGGGTTGTTGAGATAGTTGGTAAAGTCAAGACCTTCAGGCTCGACAATATCACCCTGCCGGTCAAGCTGCGGCGTGCAAATTACAATTTCCATCCGGCGTTTTTCCCGGTCGACGGAACTCACCGGTGAGCGCGCCGGAAGCTTGGTCGGCGGGCTCTGATTCTTTTTTTCCTCTTCCATAAATTTTCCCTTTTTGTGACTGTCACATTTATATTCTCACCACTGAAGCCTCTCGCGTTCCTCTTCAGGGGTGGTTATCCCGTACTTGAGCCGCAGCTCCATGTCCGCCCTCTCCTCCGAGCGTACCGCCGGTATCGGGTTCTCGAATTTCGCTTCAATCACGCCGGGATACTTTGAACAGATGTCCTGGGTTATCTGCGCCTGAATGAGCCGAAGTTTGGGCAGGATGGTGTTTTCCGCAAAAGTGTAAAGCATCGCCTCAGCACTTGCCCGGTTGACGTCTTCAGAGATTCCCGCAACCGCTGCCGGCACACCAAAGACCGCCAGAATTTCATCACGCGTCATCTTGCTGCTCTGCATGAAATCCATCTCGCGCGGCGACATGGTAAAGGGGCGAACTTTGAGGCCCTGTTCAAGTATCAGGGTACGGCCTGCCTTGTTCGCCCCGGAAAATCCATTCTCGAAAGCTTTCTCTAATCTTGCGCGGACAGTCGGCGCAAGCTTCTCCTCCGTCTGAATCGCCAAGCCAGGAAACGCTCCATGTTCAAAACTTTTGCGTTCCGCCTTTTTCATCGCCTTGTGCGCCTCAACACTGTCAGCCGCTGCCTGAAGCGGGCCGGTACCGTAATAAACCGAATCAGGCGAGGGATATTTAAGATGCACAATTTCATCTGTATCAAAAGTCTCCCGCACACCGGCGCAACTGTATTCATATCCGGCGATGAATTTTTCCGCATCCGGAATCACTCGCATATAATGGCTCGGGATGACCCAGATTTCAGCAATTTCACCGAGCGCGTTTTTCGGCAGATACCAATACGCGTTTCCTGTCAGCTCCAGAAACATCATCGTCTTTGTCCAAAGCGTCACGCTTGTATCATGCGGATTGACCTCACGGAATAATTGCCGCAGCGGATGGCTCGGCTCAAGGCGGGAGCTTGTTTCTTCATCAATAAAATTCAGATTCGTACTTGCCACCCGTGTCGCGATTGCGCGGACTGCGACATAAACCCATTGCCGGTACTGCTCAATCTGCGCGCCGGGATTGTTATACCAGGGGGCGGTGGAAGTGGCGGTCGTAACCGGTGCGAAGATGCCGCCGTTATTTGCTTTGGTGCTGAAGGCGTTTCTGATTTTTCTTATCAGTTCCATTGAAGTGTCCTCTGTTTTTTTTCTTGTTGTAAACTTGCAGATCTGCTTGCCTGGCAAATCTGCTAAAAATTGTTTTAAAGACTCTGCATTTTTTTTATTTTATAGAATTGAAATTTCGATATCTTTTCTGCGGCGGCTGCCGGCATAGGTCAGGGCCAAACTATCGGCGTGGTTTGGCGAACCGGAAATTTTTCCCCGCAGTTTTATCTTGTCGATAATCTTGATCCCGCCGCCGGAATTAAATTCATAAGTCAGCGCGCATAACTCACGCTTCAAAGTTGTGTATCTATTATTGATATAAAGCGGACCTTCTTTTTTCTCCGGATTAAGGTCTTCCCGCAACCGCCAGAACATTTCGGCTCTGAGATTGATAAAACGCGCGGGGTTGTTCGCTTTTGCCGCGGCAATTACTGCGTTTACTTCGTAATCAAGTTCCCGCAACCGGTCTGTAACGCCTGCGCCAAGACCGGTGTCGTCAATAAAGACATTATCCTCGCTAATATTTTTTTCCTTCATCAGCCGCACAATTATACCAACACTTTCCATGGTCGATATTCCATGCTCTTCGCGTACATAGATAATTTCACGCTCGTTGCGGATAAGAAATACTGTCGCGTCCTTACCCTCACGCGCCACATTAACGCCGAGATACCTTTGGCCTTTATTTCGTTTGATTTTTGGTTTTTCACCTTCAAGCCAATGCCGCGGGATCAGTACTGATTGCTCATCCTCGGGAAATTCCCCAAGCACCCGGCTGCGGTACAGCGGCGTGTCCTCACCCCATTCCTGCCGCCGGCGCTCGACCCATTTTCTCGTTACCAGCCTTGGATATAACTCGCGCCCGCTTGTTACATTCGGCGAGTCCAGACAGGAAATCCTGATCTTGCGCCACTCACTGGCGGGGTTAAAGATCTCATAAAATATTCCGGTCGGCTTCGTGGGGTTGCCAATAGCCAGAATCTTGCCGACTGAACCGGTGAGCAGTGTCTGCGCCGCCTCCCAAATCTCCTCACGTACCCCCGGCGCTTCATCAAGAATGACAAAAACACTCTCCGCATGAAAACCCTGAAAACGTTCGGCCTCGTCTGTTGAAATACCTACCGCGTACGCCCCGTCACTAAGTTTGATCCGTTCCTCCAGCACCTTTCCACCAAGCGGCATCCTACTCATCGCGTGCATCCGGCGAATCTCGCTCCATAATATTTGACGAACCTGATTCCAGGTTGGCGCGGTCGTTATGACCTTGGCCGGATAATAGGAATACAAAAACCATAACGCCGCGGCTGAAGCGATAAAGCTCTTTCCCGTTCCATGACCGCTACGTACCGCGACCATGTCATCATCACGCAGCGCCTGCAAGACCTCTGCCTGCTTGCTCCATGGCTCGATACCTAAAATATGGCGACAAAAAAAAACCGGATCACTGCGCAGCCTCTTTCGTAACTCCGCGCCAAAAGGTTCTCTGCGAAACAATTCAAAATCACTGAGCATCTTTGTCACCGTCAGTCTTTTCCCTGTCAGTATTGTTTTTATCCGGCCGGCTGTTACCGACTGCCTGCTCGGTCAGATTACCTGTGCGCGCGGCAAGCTCCATCAGGTTAAGAAGTGTTGAGGCGAACTCATTGCCGCTTAACGCTTCGGGACCGGTCAGGCCAAGTAATTTTTCGCGCTGCTCCATCGCCGCCAGAGCCGTGCGGTAATCCTCCCGATCCATCGCCGCAGCCACAACCTTCATTCTTTGTTCAATGGCAATTGCCATCTTCTGCTCGGGAGCGCGCTTCTGCGAAACGGTTATCTTCTCATACGCCGCTTCAATCACCGCCTGCGCCCGTTCAAGCGACAAACCATGACCGTTGCGCAAATGATTGACCGCCGAGATGTCACTGTGGCCGGAAGATAGAAGCGCCATCGCCGAAGCAAGCGGTGTCGGCTTTGGCTCTGCACTCTCAGGCGGCAGAATCTCGCTGGCCTGAAATTTTGTGTACTCGTCACCGTCTGCCTGATACTTTTTACTGGTTGCTCTGCCCATCAGTCTGCCATCTTCTGTTTTTCAATTAAAAAAAATGCTACATCAAATACATCACAGTCAGAAAAATCCGGCGACTCCTCAGGAAAACCCATGTGCCCCCGCCAGGCCGCATATGAGCGCTGATGCCGTATCCCGCCAGAACCCGTAGCCACAACCGGCCAACCTTTTTTCGTGTTATTCCTGATCCGACTCCACTTGCTGCTGCCCCGCCTGTTTCTGACCCTGCCAAATCTCACCACATTATCCGAACTCAATTTCAGCTTGACTGTATCTGACATCAGTACACCTTTTTTACCCTGTAAAAACAGCACTATTTATCGAATAAACTAAATCGTGTATCATCATCAACACAATAACGATGCTACCGCAGATACCCAAACTGTCAACATATATTTGATAATTTTGCTCTAACATAATATCGTGTATTTTCTAACTTCATTTCAGGTAACACGTTGCCTTACAAGAAAAACTTATAAAAATGTTTGTCATATTACTCGAAAATGTGTAGAATGGGACAATACAGCGCTGAGGGTGGGGGAACATCATAGATAAGGAGCGGGGGGGGATGACAATAAATACTGATAATTCAAGCGGCAATATTGCTGACAGGATAAAGGAATTTCGCGCGGCGTGTCCGGGCATTACCACGCAGCAGGAATTTGCGCAGGCTTTGGGTATTGACCAGCAGCGTCTTTCGGGTTACGAGCATGGTACGCGAGTACCGGCGCACGTTCTGGCGGCACTGGTATCACTGGGTGCAAATCCTTATTGGCTTTTGTTTGGTGAGGGGAATATGCGCAAGAGCAGCGCCAATGAGGAGGTGCGTGATGCTACGGTCAGGGAGATTTCGGCGCTGAATGTTTCGGGCAAAGAATTTTCGGTAGATCAGATGGCGGAGTTTTATGTTTTACCGTTATACTCTGACGAGGTGGCTGCGGGTGAGCCTTTGGGGGTTCGCGATACTGAGATTGAGGGGCCGGCGGTAATTCATCGTTCGTGGTGTCCCAATCCGCGCCAGACTGATTATCTGCGTGTCAGCTCAACTGGTGACAGCATGGAGCCGACAATTCCCGCGGGGGCGATGGTAACTATCGACCGGACTTTCACTAATCCCGACCAGCTTATCGGCAAGATTGTGGCGATTGTTAAGCATGAAGGCGGAGTGACATTAAAGCGTCTGCAGAAGACTGAGCGCGGCAGTTATGTCGGCATGCCGGACAACCCCAGCCCTGATAATTTACCGATCCCGCTTGAGGAAGGTGACCGCATTGCTGGACTGGTTCGCACCGTCCACGCCCGCCTCCACTAGCCGGGGAGCCCCGGCGGGCTGTTTTGACAGGCAATTCTGCTTGTGGCATTATTGCCAGTTAGTGAAAGAGAATTATTTGTAAGGGTGCTGGTTAAGGGTGGATATTTTGACGATGGATGTTTTGATTAGTTAGTAGTAAAATTGTCAGGAAATTTAAACCTCACAGGCTTTCCGTTTTTATCATGATTTTTGAAATAATCCAATAATACTAACCTTAAATGCTCCATATGAAGGCAATAATTAATTATATTTGTATAATCGCTTTTATAAAGTTGATTAATTACCACAGTATTATCAAAGAAAGATTCATCACTCAATATCTTTAATGTTTCATCCCAATTCTCAGGAAATATATCAGAATTGACATGGCTTGCAATTCCACAGAAACAATCAGAATAATAAACTAAATAAGTATGTATGAAATTTGCGTCTTTATCTGAAAATTCTTTCCACATATTCTTTAATTCTGGTTTAAGTTTATGATATAACTCAATTGACATCCCTTCAAGTATTTCAGTAATACATTTAAGATGTGATGGATATTCTATGCGTTTTTTTACCATTAAGTCCCTTATATAATATAATTAACTATAAAAATATCATATATATTAATAAAACATGCAAAACCAAAATACTCACCCCAAACCAGCAGCTCTATAGATAATTATCTTTCACTAACTGACAAGAATGAACTACGCAGAATTGCTTGTCAGACTAGCTATCAAGCGTGCTGCGGTTGATGGTTACGAAGCAGTTGTCGATGTGGGCTTTGTCAAGCTTGCGGGTTATCAGGCTGATAATTATGGTTACCAGAATTGACAGGGGCAGGGCGATAACTGTCGGGTCAACTTCGGGCAGGATAATCCAGTCAGGCAGACCGCCGAAGAATTTTTCGATGTCAGGCGCGAGAGTATCCTTGCCTGTCAGCCATTGGCAGAGCAGGAGGGTTTTCGCTTCTTTGCCTTTGACAAACACCAGCCAAAATGCGCTGATAATAAAACCTGCAAGACAACCGCTGATTGCGCCGGCTTTGGTTATGAAGCGTGTATATAACCCACCGATAAAGAGTGGCAGAAACGCCGCCGCGCATAATCCGAAAAATACTGCCGTACCGCGCGCGATAATCGCTTCACCTGTCCCGGCAAAAAGAGACGGCATCGCGTCAGCCAGAATTACACTCCAGACAAAGGTTATAAAAATTCCAATTCTGGCGGCGATGATAGATTTCTTCTCATCACGCAAACCAGAAATTGTCTCCCACACATCGCGGCTCGCGGCTGTTCCCATCGCATGAAACTGACTGCTTACCGTACTCATTGCCGCTGCAAGCAGCGTTACAAAAAATACATCGCCAAGCCAGCCCGGCATATAGTATTTCATGAACAGCGGAATAACCTGTCCAACCTTGCCCTCCGCTGCGATCAGTGATAATTTATGGAACGGCGCGTCCATGCCGTTTGGCGTAACATCCATAAAGAAGACATTTGAAAGCGGCCCGACAAAGTACGAAACGCCGACTGTAACCAGAATAAACAATGCTCCCACAAAGACCGCGCGGTTAAGCTCGCGTGAACTTTTTACTGTCATAAAACGAACCGCCAGCTGCGGCTGCGCCAGCACACCGATACCAACGCCAAAGGTAATCTGTGAGATAACTATCCACCAGAAGGTCGAACCAAATCGCGGCATCGCCGTCCAGCCCTGATGCCCAGCCTTGCCCCATTTCTCTATCGCCAGTGGCGCAAGATCCGTCAGTCGCTGATGCGCTTCAGTAATACCGCCAAGTTTATAATACGTCAGCCCGAGCAATAGCAGCAGACCGACAAACATCAGCGCCCCCTGCATCGCATCAGAGTACATCACTCCTTTAAGACCACCCATGATAACATACCCGGCGACGATAATTGAGAAGAAGAAGAGCGCCGCTTCATAATTAATCCCAAGCCTTGCAGCAATAATATATGTCGCGCCCATCAGAACTGCAGCAGTGTAAATCGGCATGAAAATCAGAATCACAAAACCGGCAAAAGACTGGAGCCATTTTGAATTATACCGCTTGCCGATAAGCTCCGGAAAGGTATGTGCCTGCAGGTGATGACCCATTGCGCGGGTACGCGCGCCGAAAAATATAAACGCAATAAAAATTCCGACAAATATGTTAAGAAAGGTCAGCCAGTGCAGCCCCATCCCAAACAATGACGCCGCGCCGCCAAAACCGATAATCGCTGAAGTTGAAATGAACGTCGCACCATAGCTTAAAGCCATGACAATCGGATGAGTATCACCACCGGCAATCATATAATCGGCTGCGGTCTTTGTTCCCTTCCAGCCGCGATAACCAAGGTAGCCAATCACAAATAAATATAACGCAACCAAAACTATCAGTAATGTCATCTCATCCTTTCAAGCATAGCGCGCTTGACCGCAATTTTCGCAAGCGCTGCCGGGAAGCCCCAGCAGGCTATTTTCGCAAGCGCTGTAGATACTATTTTCACCTATTATAAAAAAGCAAAGCGATTATTACAGCCGGGAAGCCCCGGCGAGCATTTCTCGCAAGCGCTGTAGATACCATTTTACCTATTATAAGAAAGCAAAGCGATTATTACAGCCGGAAGCCCCGGCAGGCTATTTTCGCAAGCGCTGTAGATACTATTTTCACCTATTATAAAAAAGCAAAGCGATTATTACAGCTGGGAAGCCCCGGCGAGCATTTCTCGCAAGCGCTGTAGATACCGTTTTACCTATTATAAGAAAGCAAAGCGGTTATTACAATCCCGCTTTGCTATTAAAGTATCAAACATACTAAGGCAATATAATCACCCCAAACCAGCAGTCTTATAAATAATACTCTTTCACTATCTGGCGACAACGCAACCCGCAGAATTGCCTGTCAAAACTGCCCGCGCGGGCTCCCGCGCTAGAAGGTGGCGATTTCGGGGTCGATTTCGGCTTCGAGTTCTACGCCGCCCGGCCAGATGTCTGATTTGAAGGTGCGCACAACAAAGTTCTGCTCCTGCGGCAATTCCTTGTGACCCATCCCAGGAAGCTTGACCTCGTTGTACTGACCAGGCTTACCCGCAAGCGCCCTGTTCTCAGCCCTGGCCTCCTCAATCTTCCTGAGAAACGCCCTGTCTTCAGGCATCAACTCGTCAACTGTCGGAATCGCTGCAAATTCAGGATTATAACCGGCCTTTGAAGTATCTTTAACCGCGTTAGCCTGATTAACTGACCCAGGTATCTTTCTTGACTTGAGCGTGTTCATCGCCAAATTCTGCGGAATCTTGCATACTCCGCCCGTACAAGACCCGCACTCAGTCTCAACCGGCTTGATCTCCTCAGTATTATTCGAACAACCCGCTGCAATCATAACACCAGCAACCAAAAGAACTTCTGCAAAAATTTTCATGCTAACCCCCTTTATAATCAGTTAATCTCTTTAATCATAAAAATATCCACGGCTCAACTTTTACCGTACGAAAACTTTATCGACCTGCCAATCCATCAACCTTTAGCGAAAATGAGGTGAAATTCAAAAAAAGTACTCAGGCCGGGACGGCGGGTGTCTTGTTCTGCGCGTAAATATCGCTAAAATCCTATAAAATAAGCTATTAAATAGACGGAGTTGTGAATAAATCTGATGAGCAGTGATAATATTGAGTTTGACCGCCGGCATTTGTGGCATCCTTATACTTCAGCGCTTGAACCGCTTCCGGCGTATGAGGTGGTGAGTGCGCATGGGGTGCGTCTGCAGCTGGCTGACGGGCGCGAGCTGATTGACGGGATGAGTTCATGGTGGTGCGCGGTGCATGGTTATAACCATCCGGTTCTGAATAGAGCGATTCAGGATCAGCTTGAGCAGATGTCGCATGTGATGTTCGGCGGCATTACCCACGCGCCGGCTGTCGAGCTTGGCCGTCTGCTATTATCGATTGCGCCGAATAATATGGAGCATATTTTTTATGCCGATTCCGGTTCTGTCTCTGTCGAGGTCGCGATCAAGATGGCGCTGCAGTACTGGCAGGCCAATGGCAAGCCGGAGAAGAAACGCCTGTTGACGATCCGCGGCGGTTATCATGGCGACACCTTTGAGGCGATGAGCGTCTGCGATCCGATCAATGGCATGCACCATATTTTCAAGGGCGCGCTGCCTGAGCATATCTTTGCCGAGAAGCCGACCTGCCGTTTTGATGCTAATTTTAAAGACGAAGATATCGAGGACTTCAAAAGCAAACTCCTTGAACATAAAGAAACGATAGCAGCGGTGATACTTGAGCCGATTGTGCAGGGTGCGGGCGGGATGTGGTTTTATCATCCCAATTATCTGCGCGAGGTTCGCCGACTCTGTGACGAAAATGAGATCCTCCTGATCCATGACGAGATCGCTACCGGTTTTGGCCGCACGGGAAAACTTTTTGCCTGTGAGTGGGCTAATATTCAACCTGATATAATGTGTGTCGGCAAGGCTCTCACCGGCGGATACATGACTTTATCTGCCGTACTGACGACTTCAGAAGTTGCCAAGGGAATTTCCCGCGGTGGCGGGGTCTTCATGCACGGACCGACCTTTATGGGCAACCCTTTAGCCTGCGCGGTCGCTAAAGCCAGCGTCGAGCTGCTTATCAATGGTGACTGGCAGAAAGACGTGCAGCGTATTGAGGGCATCCTTATGGACGGCCTCTTCCCGCTCAAAAATTCTGAAGCGGTGGAAGACGTGCGCGTACTTGGAGCGATCGGCGTGGTTGAGCTTAAGAAACCTGTAGACATAGCCGTGATACAAAAACAGTTTGTCGATGCTGGTGTCTGGATTCGTCCGTTTGGCAAGCTGGTCTATCTGATGCCGCCATTTATAATCAGCAACACCGAATTACAAATCCTAATTAAAACAGTTGTCTCGCAAACGCAGCGCGTTTGATCGCATTGTTGACAGGCAGCCGGGAGCCCCGGCAGGCTATCTTGACAAGCAATTCTGCTTGTGACATTGCTGCCAGATAGTGAAAGATTACTATTTTTAAGACTGCTGGTTGGAGGTAGTTATTTTTCGCTTTGAGTGTTTGATTAATTAATAGTGAAATTATAATGCCACTGACCAAAAAAATAATCTATATTTTTATTTATTTCTTCTCCATATATAAGTCATCATCCTTGTTGCCACTACACCACCAAGCAAGATTGCATAATTAATAATTTTAAAAACATATTTCGGAACTTCAGGAAATGTTTGCGCGATATCTTCAAGACAGAAATTAAGCAGGAATATCAACAGCCACAGTGTCGTACTGATATAGACCTTACGCACAAACTCACCCGATCTGCATGCTTCCTCACTAAGACCGTCTTTGGCGTACTCTTCAGTAAACGGCTTGCCGATAAGCATCCCAAAAATCGTGAAAAACAGCAGCGTGCCATTGGCCAGCAATCCGATATGCTGAATAAACCACATATTCTTTAAGCCAAGAACCATTATCAGCGCCACACCGAAAAAGAAATACCCCGCCAGCACAATTGAACCACGATGAATTTTCAGAAATGACATCAGTACCGTGAGCGCCGCCGCTACAATCAGCCCCACCTCAAGCCTAAACAGGCTATGCCCTGCAATTATCATAAAGGCAATCCATGGAGCAAAACCGATCATGAGTTTTATCATTTCGCGCATATTCTCTTCCTTTTCATTAATATACGCCAAAATCATAACCCTATTATTCTACCAAAGCAATCATTTTGTTAAAATCTCTTAATTCTTATTACATAACAAGATATCCCCATTACTGCAGAGAATACCCTTGAACTGTCCCTGTTTTTATCTATCATCTTTTCAGACAAACTTATTTATTAATTTACAGGCGACGGAGATAAAGATGGCTGACCTTAAGAAGATGTACCGCACGGTTATGGACGACAATTTTCCTGAAGAGATGACAATCTCATTCGGTAATCAGAAGATGATCTACAAAAAGCGCACCTGGAAGATTGCCGAGGGTGAGGAGGTTATCGAGAAGGGTCTGCGTTATGGTGAGAACCCGGGTCAGGAAGCGGCACTTTATGAACTCGTCAGCGGAAATCTCTCTCTTGGCGAATGCAAGTTTATTGAAGCCGGCAAGGGTCTGGTTTCATGTCTCTCTGAAGAGGGGCTGCTGCAGTTTGGCAAGCACCCTGGTAAGACCAACCTGACTGATATCGACAACGCCTGTAACATCCTGCGTTACCTCGATGCGACTCCGGCCGTCACAATCATGAAGCATAACAATCCTTGCGGTGTGGCTTACGGCACGGACGCGGCTAATGCTTATGACAAGGCTAACGCCTGCGACCGTCTGGCGGCTTTCGGCGGCTGCGCGGCGTTTAATGTTCCGGTCAGCAAAGCTGCGGCTGAGTTGATGAGCCAGAACTATCTTGAGGTTGTTGTTGCTCCTTCCTATGAAGAGGGCGCGGTTGAAATTCTCCGCTCCCGCAAGAATCTGCGCATCGTGCAGATTGAGCGCATGGACAAGATCCGCGAATATGCTCCTGAGCGTTTTGTTGATTTCAAATGTCTGCTTGACGGAGGCATTGTTGTGCAGCAGTCACCGCTTAACCGCATCAAGACCGCTGACGATTTCTTCATGGCAGAACACACCGCCAAGGACGGCACAGTTACAACCATCAAACGTAAACCGACTGACGCGGAGATGAAAGACCTTTTATTTGGTTGGTCGGTCGAGCAGGGGGTTACTTCAAACTCTGTTCTCTTTATCAAGGACGGCGCGACGGTCGGTATTGGTACCGGTGAGCAGGACCGCGTGGGCGTTGCCGAGATTGCGATTTACAAGGCTTATAAAAAGCTTGCAGATAATCTCTGTTTCCTCAAATATGGTTGTCTCTTCTTTGAGCTTGAACTTAAAATTAAAAACGGCGAACTCAAGCAGAATGCAGCAGATGAGATTCAGGCTGAAGTCAACAAACTCAAGGGTGGTATCGCTGGCGGGGTTGCGGTATCTGATGCGTTCTTCCCCAAGCGCGACGGAGTTGATGCGTGTATCAATCAGGGCGTTAAGGCGATTGTTCAGCCGGGCGGCTCGATGGGTGACTGCGAAATTATCGAGGTCTGTAATGAGAGTGATGTGGCGATGGTCTTCACTGGTCAGCGCGCCTTCAAGCACTGATTTTTTCAAGATCCAATATCTGCTTACAATCAGATTCTTCAAACTCCCTGATAATATTCAGGGAGTTTTTTCGTTTTATTTTTTGATAAAGTTGCCGGACATTATGCCGAATATTATAAATACCGTTTGACGGGTTTTAAAATTTATTTTTCATCTGGTTCACGGGCTGACTGGAGAATTATCATGCTTGACTTCGCACGCAATCTTGAATATGACTTTGATCTTGACCTTTATCAGGACTATGAAGTCGAGGATGACCATATTAAAATTGTTTTCGAAGCAGCTTACGAGTATCAGACTGATGAGGAAAACTATGACTGTAACCGCGCTGCGCAGTACGCCAAATCTGACCGCAAATCAGACGCCAAAACGCATTCCGGTATCTGTAAAGATTTCAGCGCGATTGTTCCCATAGACTTCAAGGCGATTAACCGTAATTTCTTCCGCTACTTCCATGACCTGCTTGAAGACGCGCTTGAAATTAATGAAATTGACAAGACCCCGTCATTTGAAATTGTTTCACGTTATTCCGAAGATCTTGATACTGACATTCTTTATCTCAACAACCCGCATCCGCAAAAAGACAAAATTGAAAGCATTCTCAATGCTTTCCCTGACATACCTCAGGCCTTTTCTGATCTTTACATCTCTTTTGTTTCTGCGCGCAGTTCTTCGCTGATCCGCGAAAAGTCGAAACTGCTCAGTGAGAAAAATCTGCAAATCCTGCTAGGCCCCGACGAAGAACAAAAAAAACACCGAAGAGATTTCGCCATTCTGGTAACTGACAAAACCTACTCGGTGCTTTCTGGAAATTATAATTATCTGTACTTTGTCGACTGGCTCAACGACTGTAATTAATTCTAATCACTTCATTATGCCGATTCATTATTTATTCTGAATCTTGGCCCAGCTGTCCTTCAAGCCGACTGAACGGTTGAAGACCATCTTCTCTGCAGTTGTATCTTTATCAACGCAGAAATACCCCGTACGCTCAAACTGGAAGAAGTCACCAGTCTTAAGCTCGGCAATTGCCGGCTCGACAAAAACCTCAGACTTAATTTCAAGCGAATCAGGATTGAGACAGTTAAGCCAGTTATCACGCTCCGCGTCAGGGTTCTCAACCGTAAACAGACGGTCATACAGACGTACTTCACTCTTAAGAGCGTGTTTGGCCGACACCCAATGCAGCGTTCCCTTGACCTTGCGGCCATCAGGCGCATCTCCGCCACGGGTCTCGGGATCGTATGTACAACGCAACTCGACAACATTACCTGCCTGATCTTTTATCACCTCAGTACAAGTGATAAAGTAAGCATAACGCAGACGAACCTCACGCCCTACACTCAGCCGGAAGAATTTTTTCGGCGCGTCTTCCATAAAGTCTTCACGCTCGATATAAAGCTCACGCGAGAACGGAACCTTGCGCACGCCAGCACTCTCATCCTCAGGATTATTCACCGCCTCAAGAATATCCTCACCATCCTCAGGGTAATTTGTAATCACCACCTTCAATGGATCAAGCACACCCATAAAACGGCTCGCGCGCTTGTTAAGATCATCACGCAAACAATGCTCAAGCAGCGCCAGATCAATCCGGCTGTCAGCTTTCGCCACACCAATACGCTTACAGAAATTGCGGATCGCTTCAGGCGTATAACCACGTCTTCTGAATCCCGCAATCGTCGGCATCCGCGGATCATCCCAATTATCAACATACTTATCCATAACCAGTGTCAGCAGACGACGCTTTGACAAAACGGTATAAGTCAGATTAAGCCGGGCAAACTCGATCTGCTGCGGATGATATAAATCAAGCTCGTCAAGATACCAGTCATAAAGTGGACGGTGGTTCTCAAATTCAAGCGTACAGATCGAATGCGTAATCTTTTCAAGCGAATCCGACTGGCCATGAGTATAATCGTACATCGGATAGATGCACCACTTGTCGCCAGTACGATGATGATGCGCGCGCTGAATACGGTACATCACCGGGTCACGCATATTCAAATTTGGATGCGCCATATCAATCTTGGCGCGCAGAGTCTTGCTGCCATCTTCAAACTCACCGTCACGCATTCTTGTAAACAAATCAAGATTCTCTTCAACACTTCTATCACGATGCGGCGAATCCTTACCGGGAGGCGTTCCTTCTTTGCCTCCGCCCATCGTACCACGGTACTCACGAATTTCCTGATCGGTCAGGTCACAGACATACGCCTTGCCCTTTTTAATCAGCTCAACTGCCCAGTCATAAAGCTGCTCGTAATAATCAGACGCATAGCACTCCTCGTCCCACTCAAAACCAAGCCAGCTCACGTCCTCTTTAATCGAGTCAACATATTCCTGCTCTTCCTTTGACGGATTGGTATCATCAAAGCGCAGATTACATCTGCCGTTATACTCAGCGGCAAGACCAAAATTCAGGCAGATACTCTTGGCGTGTCCGATATGCAGATAACCATTAGGCTCCGGCGGAAAACGTGTATGCACCCGCGAGTCATACTTGCCGTTTTTATTATGCTCGTTTATGATTTCGCGGATAAAATCCACCGACTTTTTCTCTTCGTTGTTCTCTTCAGACATCGCTGACTCCCTGAGGTAGTTCTTCTGTACAAATACGTAAAAAATATCAGTGGCTATTCTACACTTTTCCAATCCAAATTCAAGCAAGCGCAACGCGCTTGACCGCTTTTTTGACAGGCAATTCTGCTTGTAGCATATTTGCCAGTTGGTCAAATAGTGTTATTTTTAGAACTGCTGGTTTGGGGGGATTATTTTAGCTTTTGGAATTATTGGAAATGTTAGTCAATATTTATTTAAATTAGTTTTTATAGTAACTTCGATAATATTATCAAAAATAATGATTCCATTAAATACAAAAATAATCAGAGACCGTGTAATTGACCACTAAACCAGCAGTCCTGCATACCAAGGTCTATAATTGTATAGTATAAATGCCAATAGCAGAATTGCCTGTCAAAATCGCCCGCCGGGGCTCCCGGCTGAAAAAGAGGGAGCTTATGCTTTTGGCATAGGCTCCCTCAGTTTGATTTGTCCTCGGGGGGGAGGAGGGTTTTTTAGTTTTAATTTTTTATCTCTGTACGCTCAAAAAAATTTCGCACAGATTTGTTTTTTATTATCCCGGAGGCCAGGAAAATTTGCGGCCGCTCAGAAGATGCATGTGCAGATGAAATACTGTCTGGTCTGCATCCGCACCGCAGTTGATAACCGTCCGGTATGACTGTAACCCTTCCTGCCTTGCTATGTTAATAGCCGCAAGTGAAAACCGGCCAAGAAGCTCTACGTCATTTTCCGTACAATCAGAAAGCGTTGCACGCTCAAGTTTTGGAATAATCAGAATATGAACCGGCGCCTGCGGATTAATGTCGCGAAAAGCCAAGGTATAATCGTCTTCATAAACCTTGTCGCAAGGTATCTCACCCGCCAATATTTTAGAAAAAATATTCCCTGATTCGTATTCCATATACATCCTACTTTTACCAACAATTTCAATCATACGGCAAAAGTTGGCCATAGCAACAACTTTTTTCGTAAATCTTCGGTTTTTATTTTTCATTGCCCCAATATCTTGTATAAGCGTTGCATAAAGTGTAAACTAAAGGTGTAGTTTTTGCTTTACGAAAGGAGGGTTGATAATAGAAGTTATTAACGCGACATTCAGGTTTATTTCGTTGAAGGCTGCGGTTTAAGGCCCAGCCTGATTTCCAACCAGAACGTGGAGCATTAACAGAAGGGGAGGGCGCCTGGCGCTCTCCCCCGACCTATTACCGGGAGCCCCGGCGGACGGTTTTGACAGGCAATTCTGCTTGTGGCATTTCTGCCATAAAGTGAAATAGTCTTATTTATAAGGCTGCTGGTTTGGGGTGGTTATTTGAACTTTGTATGTTTTGATATTGAAACAGCAAAGCACTTCTATAAATAATAATCTTTCAAAAATTAAAAGACAATGGCAGTATCCGGAATTGCTTGTTAAAAATACGCTTAAACGCGCTGCGTTTAAAAACGTGAACCCCGACTGACCATCAGCCGGGGTTTTACACGCGTACAGATAAATACATTGTTACTCCTAAAACAGAGTGCTTCTTACTTCCGCCCCAGAGCAGAACGCTATACATTAATCCTTTGCGGAATAAAGTGCACATTACGTGCCTGCGTCTGTCAATTCCGGTGCACTACCAGATACGCCAATTAGATAAGTCCCGTCGTCAAGGCGCGTGGTGCCCAGGGGCAACAACTTTCAGGTGGTGATTCAGCATCCATTACTGCGATACCCTCCTTCGTGTGGACACACATCAATCGAAGAGAACGCGCGACCAGTAAGGCCAGCCTTCCTGTAACCCGACCACAAAGGCCAGCGTACTACAGGCGCCCAACTACCAGTCTATGGCGTCTTAAAGCCGGAAACGAGCCCTCTCCCAAAGAATCGGAACCACTCAAAATTTCCATCGATGAAACAAACACAGTCATTTATAAAACATCCTCGCGAGGGGAAAAATGACAGTTTTATCTCATCTCACTTCCACCAATTTGCCCTTATTTTCAAGGGCCTTTGTTTCTAACACGTTATTTAATCTACACCATAAAGTTTGCTTTGTCAAATTTTTCTGCGTAAAAAAATATTATTTTTTTTAACGATATGATACAGGTAATTTGCTACTTCACAGGTGACTTATATGCCCCTGTTTTTATTTCCTGAGTAAGATTACCTCATATAATATATGTCGTTTCCAGCAACAGATCATTTGCAATATTTCTCAAGATCATTCGCCGTTTTTTATCATCGGCACTCAAACAAAAAACCTTAGCCGGGGAGCCCCGGCGGGCTGTTTTGACAGGCAATTCTGCGTGTGGCATTTCTGCCAGATAGTGAAAGAAATTTATTTATAAGGCTGCTGGTGTAGGGTAATTATTTGATCTTTATTTGGTTTATTTATTAATGACAGAGCGATAAAAAATATTTGAAATTTATATTATGATTATTGATTTTAATTAATACTGAATGAGATTTGTTTTTAATATTGCCAGTAAGTGGTTGTACTTTATTTATTAGAGTTAGTTTTACTTTGAATCAATATTGAAATTAATCTATAAAACATACAAAGGCAAAATAATCATCCCTAACAAGCAATTCTATAAACCAAAGTCTTTAATTGTATAGCATCAATGCCACACGCAAAATTGCCTGTCAAAACAGCGATTAAAGGCGCTGCGTTTATTGGTCGATTAGGCCGGGGGTTATGGTGCCTCCGCCGCATTTGAGGTTTGCTTCGGTTGCCTGAATTACTTCCTCAGGCAGCGACGCCCGAAGGTTTAGCGTGACACGTTTATCAGAGTTATGCGACGCACCGGTATAGCGCATGAAATAACGCTCCGAACCGCAGATGATTGTGACTGTGCCAAATCTGCGCAGATCGAAATCTTCTTCATTGACGACCACACCGAGAGTGCCAAGCCGTTCATCAGCGATCATCGAAATAATTTTTGCGCCCTGATCTTTCTTCTCGTCTTTTTTATTTTCATCAAGGCCAAGCTTCTTGCGCAGGCGTTCTTCATAAACTCCGCCGTAGGAGGAACTGATCTGCTGATAATGTTCATCTTTACCGGTGGGACTGGTTAGAGGAGGTTTTTTCTTTTCTTCTTCTTCGGCAGCTTTTAAGGCTTTCCGATCAAGTTCATTGATCTCGCTGTCGGAGAGTTGAAGCTTGCGGATAATTTTGTAGGCTGCTTCAATAAAGGTCTCACGTTCACCGACTGACACCCGCCAGCGTGCGCGGTCTAACGGCGTGACTTTGCGCCGCAGCATCCGTAATTTGCGCAGACCCGGCCCGCCTTTATTCTTGGCAAAGCCGATAACCAGCGCGGTGTCGATACGCCCGATATAATTGATGCCCGCATTCTGCGCCAGCTGCCGCAGTTTCTGATCTTCAAGCAGGCCAAGTACCATCTCCGGCGGCGTGCCGTAACGGTCGCGCAGATATGAAGCGAGATTCCCGATTGAATCGTCATCATAAGCTGAGGATAGCTTACGGTAAAAATCAATCCGTTGCGCGTCTGAGGAAATGTAATCCGTCGGGATGTACGCCATCGTTCCAAGATCAAGCTCGACCGGTTCAAGATCATCAACGTCCTGACCCTTTAATTCCGCAACGGATTTTTCAAGGAGGCGGCAGTATAATTCAAAACCGATAAGGTGAATATGCCCGGACTGCTCTGCACCGAGAATGTTACCGGCACCGCGGATCTCAAGGTCGCGCATGGCAAGGCGGAAACCTGCACCAAGCTCGGAGTACTCCTCAAGTGCGTGCAGCCGCTTCTGTGCAATCGGTGTGACCGGTCGCTTGGCTGGAATCAGAAAATACGCATATGCTTTATGCCGGTAACGCCCAACGCGGCCACGGAGCTGGTGCAGGGCGCTGAGTCCGAAGTGGTCGGCGTTATTGACAAAGAGGGTATTAACACTTGGAATGTCCACACCTGATTCGATGATGGTGGTACAAACGAGGACATCGAGTTTCTTCTCGATAAAATTATTCATTACGCGGTAGAGCTGTTTCTCAGGCATCTGCCCATGACCTACGCCAAAGCGCGCTTCAGGTACAAGTTCGCCAAGCTCACGCGCGACGCGATGAATATTATGTACGCGGTTATGCAAAAAAAAGACCTGACCACCACGGGCAAGTTCACGCAGAATCGCGCGGCGGATCAGTTCGTCATTATAACGGACGACCTCGGTTTTGATTGACTGACGCTCGGTCGGCGGCGTAGCAAGGTTTGAGATATCACGCAAACCAAGCAAGGCCATGTTGAGCGTTCGCGGAATCGGTGTGGCACTCATGCTGAGAATATCAACACTTACGCGCATCTGTTTGAGCTTCTCTTTCTGCTCAACGCCAAAGCGCTGTTCTTCATCGATAACAACCAAGCCAAGATCACGGAACTTGACATCCTGCGATAGTACGCGGTGCGTGCCGACGACAATATCAACGCCACCGGTTTCAATCCGGTCAAGGATTATCCGTGATTCCTCCGGCGTGCGAAAACGTGAAAGACAAGCAACAGTCACGGGGTAATCAGCCATACGCTCAGAGAATGTCCGGTGATGCTGCTCGGCAAGAATTGTCGTCGGTACTAAAACAGCTACCTGCTTGCCAGCCTCGACAACCTTGAACGCCGCACGCATGGCGACCTCGGTCTTGCCAAAGCCGACATCACCGCAGAGCAGTCTGTCCATCGGTGTCGGTTTTTGTTGATCGTTTTTAATATCAGAAATCGCAGAAAGCTGGTCGGGAGTTTCAGCATACGGAAAAGCCGCTTCAAATTCATTCTGCAATTCACCGTCATTTGAGAACGCCATTCCCGGAAGAGCATTTCGCGCTGCCTGTAAACGTAAAAGATCTGCAGCAATATCACGCACGGCAGCAGCGGCGGCTTTCTTCTTTTTCTGCCAGGAAGCACTGCCGAGTTTTGAGAGTTTGGGCTGTCCGTCCTTCCCTCCGATAAAGCGCTGAACCAGATCGACGTGCGAGAGCGGTACGTAAATTCGCGCCTGCTCGGCAAAACGAAGGCGCAGATAATCAGCTTGCGTTTCATTATTATCAAGCGTCTCAAGCCCTTCATAGATCGCTATACCATGTGAGAGATGCACGACAAAATCACCGGGGCGCAGCTCGGAGAAATCGGCAATCGGTGCGCCGGTGACACGCTTTTTAGGTTTGCGCCGAACCTGAAAACGACCCAGAATTTCCTGATCGCTAGTGACGATGAAATTCTCGCTGCGGGCGTGAAAGCCGTTACTGACCGCGCCAATACGAAGCTCAAGCTTTGATGCCAGACCGCCGCCGCGCTCGAATAATAACTCCTCAAGACGTGTACGCTCGGCAGCGTTATTACAGTAAACATAAACCTGATTTTTTTTCTCGACCAGATTCTCAAGCTCGGAGAAGGCAACCTCCATCCCGCCGCTGAGCCGCTCAAGAGTGACGGTGTTAAAGTTAAAACTTTCAGGCTCAGTCGCGCCGACTATCTCGCCAAAACCTGCCGGTATCTCCTCACCGCCGATCTCAGGTACGACGATCACATTATGCTTGCCGCTACTCTCAAGCGCATACGCAAAATCAAAGAGAGGACTGTGTTTGTCAAAACCTGAATGATAAAGATTAGCCGTATACTCAACCCGTTGGGGCTGGATTATTACCATCATTGATTTTGGCGGCAGGTAAGTCAGTAGACGTACGCGGTTATTTTTCTCGTAAGCTTTGTGGAATGAATCCTTGTTGATGTCAATAATGATTATCTCGCCGTCATGCGCCGCCTCGCTGCGCTGGGTGCAGGCGTCAAAATAACGCAGGGTGTCGATCTCGTCACCGAAATACTCGATACGTACCGGACGATCTGAAAAGAATGGATAAACATCCAGAATGCCGCCACGCCTTGCAAACTGCCCCGGATATTCCACCTCGTCAACAACTTCAAAGCCCGCATCAACCAGCCGCGCACTAAGCGATACCGGAGAAATTTCATCACCGGCCCTGATTGAGAGCTGGCCTTCCTCAAGCACCTCCGCCGGCAGAACCGGCTGCAGGAGCGCGGTTGAGCTGGTCACAACTATCTGGCCGCTATTATGATGCAACGCCCGCAGCGCACTGACGCGTTCCTTGGCCAGATCCATATCAGGATGCTCAGTCTCACCGGGCAAGATATCCCACGCCGGTAAAATATTAGACACCGTTTCATACATAGCCAGATCAGACGCCAGATCCTCAGCTTCTTCCGGCTCAGGCGCAACCACCAGAATACGTCCGTCAAACGACCCGCGCAGCTCGGAAAGAACCCCGGCCAATGCTCCGCCAGCCAACCCCGTCAGCTCGACAGTATTGACCTTCGCGCCCTTTTTACAGAGCTTTTTGATGACCCGGGCAGTGGTTTCAAATCCCGGAAGCGGGTTAATTTTTACTGACATTCTGTGACCTGTGTACGTTTAAAGTTTACTTGTATAGAGTAAACCGACGGTCATTAAAGGCTCTGAAAACAAGACAAAAAAAGTTGTAAGTTCTTTAATATGATTTTATTACTTTGCAAAAGGATTGCTATAGCTGTCTTATTATATTATAATTTTCTTTTGGTTATAAGACCATTTTTTATTTACTCCGGCTCACCGCCACAACAGATTGAATTTATTATGTCGAAAATTATCTACATTACCGGAGGTTGCCGCAGCGGCAAAAGTGCTTATGCAGAAGAGCGCGCCCTGCAATCAGGAACCAGTAAACTTTACATCGCCACCTGTGCCGTCTTTGACACCGAAATGGCCAACCGCGTGCAGATGCATAAAATTCAGCGCGCCGATCAGGGTTGGGACACCATCGAAGAGCAGATTGATGTCGCCGACATCATCAAAAAATCCGGCAAATATGATGTCATCCTCGTTGACTGCCTGACCTTATGGCTCAATAATCTTATCTATAAAGCCAAAAAAGATAATATCAATCTCATTGAAGAGAGTGTCAGCGAATTATCACAAGAAATAATCGCCGCCTGCCGCTCAATAAATTCAACGGTTATTTTTGTCTCCAATGAAGTTGGAATGGGTATCGTCCCGGATACACCGGCGGTTCGCCTTTTCCGGGATTTAAATGGAAAATGCAATCAGGTAATTGCCCGCGCCGCTGACGAAGCGACACTGGTGGCCAGCGGTCTGCCGCTTGATTTAAAAAAGCCTCTTGCGTAAAACCACCAAACCCGTAGTATTTATACTTGGTGCAAACTAATAAATAATTTTTACACGATTAAAGCAATTTGTATATGAATAATGTCCGTTTTCGAGTAAAATTTGAAGGGTTTGTACAAGGAGTCGGCTTTCGCTGGACTACAGTAAACAGTGCCTCAGGTTTCAACGTAACCGGTTGGGTCAGAAACTGTTCTGACGGCAGCGTTGAAGTGATCGCTGAAGGTGAGAAAACTGAAATTGAAAACTTTCTCTCCTGTCTGCGTTCAAGGATGGTCGGGAATATCCGTAAGGAGCATTGCTCTCTTGAGCCTGCTACCGGTGAATTCAGGAATTTTACTGTCAAATATTAAAGCACTGCCATAAAAATACAAAGCGTCATTAGTGTCATTGCGGAGAATTTTAATTGTTATATGCGCTTATCAGTGACATACACGGAAACATCGAAGCTCTGACTGAGGTCATGAAGCAGATCCGTGACATGAAACCCGACAGACTTATTTGTCTGGGCGATGTCATTGGTTATGGTGCCAATCCCGAAGAGTGTGCGCAGATTGTCCAGGAAGAGGCTGACATCTGTCTGATGGGAAATCACGAAGCCGCCATCATCGGTACACTAGATATCAGCTACTTCACTCCTTACGCCCGCGACGCTGCTTTATGGACACGCGATAATATCTCGGAAGAAACCCTCAAATGGATCGGCACCCTGCCCTTTGCCGGACGGGTTGATAATTTCACCATCGTCCATGGCTCTCTCTATCAACCTGATATGTTTAATTATGTGCAGACTATCGCCGACGCTGAGTACAACTTTTCAGCTATGGAAACAAACGCGCTCTTTCTTGGCCACAGCCACCAGCCGCTTGCTTTCTTCAATACTGATCCGATGACTTACACTCTTGGCCCCGAAGTTGAACTTGACCACGCCGAAAAAACAATTATCAATATCGGCTCCGTCGGCCAACCTCGAGATGAAAACCCCAATTCCGCCTTTGCCACTTATGATTCAGACAAAAATATGGTAATCATCCACCGCGTACCCTATAACTATGAACTCGCCGCCCAAAAAATCATCGACGCAGGACTACCCGAAGCACTCGCCATGCGTCTCCCCGCCGGCCGCTAGTCCGGGAGCCCGGACAGGCTGTTTTGACAGGCAATTCTGATACTGGCATTTTTCTTTATTAACTCAAAGACTATTATTTATAAAGCCGCTTTGCTGTTTTAAATGATATGTGTATTAGGAATTTTTATTCGTTGATTTTTATTCTGGTTATGGTAGTTTGAAAGATAAACTTAGTTTTTCTCTGGCAGGAAATTATTGATCAGTGTTTTAAATTCAGGATCAAATTTCATAAGTTCATTCAAAGCCTTACGCTTTTTATAAATCTCGTGGTTTCCATTTATACCTTCAATAAGCTTTAGTAACCGAAACGTGGAAGTATCATTCATTGTTTTACTACTATGAATTTTAAGGCCTTCCTGCATTGATTGCTGGATATAATCTTTAGCCTCGACAAAATTATTTTCAAAGAAATAAGTCAAACCGATATAATAAAGTAATGATATTTTATCAATTAAAACTTTTGCGCCATTCTCTTCTATCAATTTCATTAAGAAGTTTAATTGTTTGCGCGCAATCACAAATCTGCCGAGTTGTAAATTATTCTGAAAGGCAAAAAACAACGCCGTCTGATCATCGCTATTAAGCAAAATTAATTTTTGCAGAATTTTATCTGCCAAGATCCTCTCATCATTTTTTATCAACACTAAAGTGATTTTAAGGATTTTCTTCCGGTCGCTTGCGGTTGCGTTTTTAATCAATACATCAACTGACTGATTTAACCCGTTTGACATTACGATGATATTTTTCAAATCATCATTACACTCATTCTCACCGGCGCGCAAATAAGAAAAACATAAAATACAAAAAAGCGCACTCAAAAAAATCTTCAAAATTATACCTCTGTTTTTATCATATTATAAAATCTACACCGTCACTGAGGTAATATTAAGCAGTACAGGCAGCAATTGTTTTTTGCGGCTGACTACGCCCGGCAAATCATAAATACCGGCATCGAGTTTTTCATACGGCAGCATTGATAAAAGCGTGTCATTACCCGCAACCAGCATCACCGAAGTTGAGCGGACGATATTTGTGACAAGCAGTCCGATGAAATCAAGGCCGCGCTCTTTGACCTGTTTTTCCATTTCAGCCTGCAACTCGTCTTTACGCTTGGCAAGGTTTTCAAATCCGGCTTCCTCAATCTGACCAATTGAAAAGCTGAAATTATTCTCGTTATAATTCTTAAGGTCAGCCTCGACAAGTTCTGTCGGCGAAAGATTAGCCAGCGGCGAGCCTGATGCCAGAATATCTTCCTCAAGCTGCTGCGGGTCACAGTCGGCAAGCTCGGCAAGCCATTCAAGCATAACCTTGTCACGCATCGTCGAAGTCGGTGAGCGCAATAATAAAGTGTCAGTAACAATGCCGCCAAGAAGGATACCAGCAATTGCCCGCGTCGGTATCAGATTACTCTGCCGGAACTGCTCTGCAATAAGCGTGCAGGTGCTACCGACAATATCATTGCAGACGCGGATAGGCTGGTCGGTCGATTCCATCGCCAGCCGGTGGTGGTCGATTATCTCACGCACCGGAACATCACACGCACCATCAACCGCCTGCGAAAGTTCATTATGATCGACAAGTACCAGACCAGTCGGCGAATCCTTCTGCAAATCGCGCTTATAAAACATTCCGCTGAATTGCCCGTTATTGTCAACCACCGGAAAACCGTCATAATTAGCCGATAAGACTTCACGCTTGATATCGCAGAGCCGCTCAGACATGGTATACGGGCGGGCGTGCTCATCAAGTGACATATTAAGCGGGGAGCTGAATTTCAGGCGGCGCACCGTCGAGGCCGAATCATGATTGGTGCGCAGAATTGAAACGCCGTTATTCTTCGCCTGTTTGATAAACTCCGGATCAATCTCGCAACCACCGGTAATAACCAGCAACCTGATACCAAGCTCAACCGCCAGATTATGAATCTCGCCACGGTCGCCAACCACCAGCGCCGCCGAGCGCGGATCATTTTCCATCAGACGCGATTTCATGTGATACAGATTCATCGCACCAACATAAACCTGCATCAGGACAAGTTCATCCTCATCACATACCGTCAGTTTCTGTGCTTCAAGCGCATCAGCTGCAAGCTTGATTGAGGAATTAACCGAGCGGTCAAGAATACCTTCACCGATATTGCCGGAACTTTGAAAGAGCCGGTCGGCCAGATCAAAGAGGCTGACCATGCCGATATATTTATTGTCTTTATCAACTACCGGCAGGCGTTCAAGACGATCTTTGCGTAAAGACTCGGTAGCTTCGAGAATGGTTTGGTTATCCCGCAGCGGCTGCTCGCTCTCATGCGAGATATCACTCACCCGCGGCCAGACATCATTGACTATAACCGGCAGACTGACGCCAAATTTTTTGAAGATAAATTTTGTACGCTTCTGGGGCAGGCCCGCGCAGGCTGCGATATAACCTTCTTCACCCATCATTTCTTTATAAAAGGCGTACCCCGCTGCCGCGGCCACGCTGTCAGTATCGGGGTTTTTGTGCCCGATGATTATTGTCTGCCGGTCTTTCTGCGCTGCCGGCTGCTGCCATTTGCCAAGTTCAATACGGTAGCGTTGCGCCTTGTTATTTTTCATTTTCCTGCTTTACCTTACTACACCTTTTTTTTCGTTCTTCATTATTTATCTGTAATATGATATTATATTAATCTGTGTTTTTCAAATTATACTTCCATTAATATTTATAATTGGTCAAAATTAATATGAAAAAAGACATACCGTACCGTACCAGACTCGCCCCAAGCCCGACCGGCGCGCTTCATCTTGGTAACGCCCGGACTTTTCTTTTCAGCTGGCTGCGCGCCAGAAGCCTGTGCGGTGAGATCATCATGCGCATTGAAGACCTTGACCATCCCAAGGTCAAACCGGAAAAAATCGGCGAGATTTATACCGACCTCAAATGGCTCGGGCTAGACTGGGATGAAGGGCCGCAATCGCTTAATCCTGAAATCACCACGTACGGACCTTATATTCAGTCTGAGCGACAGAACTTTTATTCTGAAGCTTTCGAGCAACTCCGCCAGCAGGGGGATATCTATCCCTGCACCTGCACCCGCGCTGACATTCAAGCCGCCCAGTCAGCGCCGCATGCTGGTGATGAATTGTTTTATCCTAATCTGTGCCGCGATAAATACACAGACCCTGAACATGCCGAACGTGAATCGGGTAAAGTTCCGGCGTGGCGTTTTCATGCGCCGCAGGGGGAGAGCGTTTTTACGGATAATTTTTGCGGCACCCAGATTGAAGACCTCCAGCTTTTCAGCGGTGATTTTGTAATCGCCCGTAATGAAAAAAGTGCGGCATATCAGCTTGCTGTTGTTGTTGATGATAACGCGATGGATATAACGGAAGTGATCCGCGCGGATGATCTTCTGCCAAGCACCCACCGACAAATTGCCCTTTATGAAGCGCTAGGCATGCGACCACCGGAGTTTCTGCATCTGCCGCTTGTTATTGGCGAAGATGGCCGACGGCTGGCTAAGCGTCATGGCGATACCAGAATTTCTCAGATCAGAAATGAAACTAAGACAAGTGCGCAAAAAGTTATCGGTTGGCTGGCGTATACAATGAAGTTTGCCGAATTTGGTGAGGAATTAAGCATGCAGGAATTGCTACTGCGTTTTGACCTGAAAAAAATCCCGCACAAAGCATATGTCGTGCGGGAAAAAGATCTGCAATTGTTGGGACTAATTTAATTCATACTTCAAGATTTATGAATTCGCCTACTCTTTGCTGAGTTTATCTTTATTATCATTGAGCCACTGTTTCCATTTCTGCATGTCATCACCAAAATCGCGTGAAGTGTGTTTGCGCAACGCGTCACGGATTACCTTTTTCTGATCTGCATCAAAGGTTTGGCTCATTACCGCAATCAGAAACGGTACAGACTTCTCTGCTGGATACTGGCCTATAGCAATCAGAACTTCTTTTCTGACCTTGGGAAAATCACTGCCGATATTGGCAAGCTTGGTGAAGCTTGATTCTTTGTGCAGCTTGCCGATTGCCAGTGCCGCCGCTTTTTTAACTTCAATATCACGGTCATTAATCAATGCGTCCTCAAGCGGAATCAGCGCACGCTCTGTGCAAATCTCGCCAAGCGCCCACGCCGCCATCGCTCTGGTTTTTGCATCAGGGTTCTTCAACAAGCGCATCCCGATAAATCCGGCGTACTCCAAATCTTTACGCAGTCCCAGAAGTTTGATGTAACCATCCAGCGGATTCACTCCAGATGACACTGCCTTACGCGCAATCATCAATCCGGCCTCATCCTGCAGAAGCGCCAGCGCTTCAGCGGCATTGAGCCGAACTCCTTCGTCTTTATCATGGATAAGCTCACGCAAAAGTGTCGCAGAATTTTTATCACCAAACTCGCCAAGGGTTTTGGCGGCACTGGCGCGGATTGCCGGATTAATATCACCAAGCGCGTCACGAAGTTGCGGGAAAGCCGCCTGATTGAGGCGTTTAAGATAGAAATATGCCTTACGGCTTACTTCAGGATTATCCGAAGCCAGATTTTGAATTTCTACCATCATTTTGGCACGGATTTTCTTCTGGGTCTTGATACTTTCCTTGAGCATCATTTCAATGAGAGGATCAGGCACACCTGCTTTTTTCAGATCAATCATCGACTGTGGTGACATCTCGAAAATACCGTCACCTGATGAAATCTTCTTGGCAACCAGCTCAGAACTAAGCCCCGCTTTAATCATATCCATAACATCCTGATTGGTCAGGATTTCTTCACTAGCCTGCAGATTCATCATCGCTACAAGAACAAAAATAACCAGCCCGACTACCGCACCAAACCTCTTCATATACTGCCTCCGTAAAATTACAGATTAATACTTTCTGAAATTATATTATAAATCGTATAGTTTATCGTCCGTTTGCGGCCTTGATAAACAGCGTTTATAATTTTTTAATTGCTCAAGCGCAAGCTGATAATCCTCCGCATCCAGACTATCCTCAAGCTCCGCGGCAATCTCGCCCTCTGTCTTCATACCTGTCGCTCGCAGCAATGCATCCTCAATCCGCCCGTCAGTCTTGATCTTGCTCTCTTTGATAAAACTCTTAAAAACCTCGACTGCTTTAGCCGTTTTTTTATCGTCACAGATATCAGCCTGCTCAAGCTCACTGCTTTTGTCTGCCAGATTCATCAGCGCATCAACAATCAGGTTCTCATTTATGTCATCATTTCCTTCAATCCCTGACATTTGATTATTTGACTGGCTGATTATTGCAAAGTTTGATATCTCCCGGCTGAGTTTTTTCTTCCCGCAGACCGGGCAATCAGGCACTTTATCTGTCGCAGCAGTACGAGCGAAAAACTGGTAAATCTTATGACAGTCTGAGCAGTAAAATTCATAAACCGGCATTAAAGCTGCGCCTCTTTGATGATTTCACAGACAATGTCTGCCGCCTGAATTATATCTTCTTCTTCAAGAGTCGGATGCAGCAGCAACATTAATGAAGTTTCACGCAGCACCTCCGCAATCGGCAGTTTGTCAGCTCCCAGTTCCCAGCCTTTATCAGTGAACGCTTTTTCAGCAGTGATATTCCAGCAACTTCCTGAATATGCCGGGATACCCTTGGCATTGATGTTCTCGATTATCCGGTACAAATCCCAATCCGGCTTGAGCTTTTCAGGTTTGACAAAACAGTAATATTTATAATAAGCGTGTTTGATGTCACTTTCAGGAATTGTCAGACGTATACCGGTAAGTCCGGCGAATTTAGTATTATAAATTTCTGCATATTTCTCGCGTTTCTCCAGCCACTCTGGAAGTTTGCGCAAAGCAACCCGGCCAAGCGCCGCCTGCATCTCAAGCATTCTGAAATTAGTGCCGAAACTTTCGTGCAGCCAGCGGAAACCAAGCGGATGTTCCCGCTCATAAACCGCCTGATAAGACTTGCCATGATCCTTATAAGCCCACATTTTATAGTATAAATCTTCATTGTCTGTCAAAATTACTCCACCCTCGCCGCCGGTGGTCATAATCTTGTCCTGACAGAAGGAAAATGCTGCAATGTCACCCCAGTTACCAACTTTTTTACCTTTATACTCCGCACCATGAGCCTGAGCGCAATCCTCAATAACTTTTAATTTATGTTTTTTGGCAAACTCACAGATTTTATCCATCTCACATGGCCAGCCCGCATGATGCACGCAGATAATTGCTCTGGTTTTTTCATTTACCAGCGGACTGATTGTTTCAACAGTTATATTCTGCGAAACCGGGTCAACATCGGCAATTATCGGCGTAGCTCCCCGCATCACAATACAACTTGCCGAGGCGATAAAGGTTCGGCATGTAGTAATGACTTCATCACCCTCGCCAATATCAAAAGCCTGCAGTGCCAATTCAAGCGCAACTGTTCCGTTAAAGACACTGATTGCGTATTTTGAACCGCAATATTCGGCAAATTCCTTTTCAAAGGCTACATTCTGGTTTCCTGTCCAGCGGTTAACCCGACCAGACTCCATAACCTGCATGACAGCCAGCATATCCGCCGCATCAAAGTGCGGCCACAGACCAAAACGTTCATTGGCCAGATTTGAAAAATCCCGCTCCTGTATCTTCCCAAGCCTGTGATTTTCATCAACCAACCTGGTAAGTTCATCAATTAACTTCAAAATATTCACCCTTACTTGACATTACCGCCACACAAATGGATAATAACTCAATCCTTTTTAACCTCATACCGATATAATAGGTTATAATTAATATTGTATCGATAAGGCCGTATATATGCAAAGTTCTTTATTCCGAAAATTTTCGCTACTTTTATGTGATATCCTGATTATCTGCCTTGGTTATTATCTGGCGTTCCTGCTGCGCCTTGATGTGATCGAGAAAGACAATATCACTTCAATATCTTTATATAAAGACATATTCCTCAGTACACTACCCTGGCTTCTGGGAGTCAGACTGGTTTGCGGAATACTGGTTAAGCAATATAACTGGTCTTTCCACCAGGCAAGCCTGCATGAAGCGTTTTCTGTTTCAACCGGTGTTGCCGCCGGAACCGTACTTTTCTTTGCCATCAGTTACTTCGGTAATATCTCCCAAACCCATCCACCGCGTACAGTTTATTTTCTTGAAGCAGCTTCGACACTTATCGGTATGGGTATAATCCGCTTCCTGCCAAGATACGCCAGCTATATTCTGCATCACCGCCTTGCGCGTTTTTCGCTTGATTCGGAAAAACCGATGAAAACCATCATTTTCGGCGCTGGGCATACAGGTCAGTTACTATTGCGCGATATCATTCACTCAGGAAAATATCCTTATCAGGTTGTCGGCTACATTGATGACAACCCTGTCAAAATCGGTACACGCATCCTCGGTATTCCGGTTCTGGGCAGTATTGAAGACCTCCATGAAATTATCGGCAAAAAAGGAATCGACAAAGTATTGATCGCTATTGCCAAGCTGCCTTCAGCAAAAGTACGCCATCTGGTTGAAATCTGCTCGGGGCATAATATTCTCTTCAAGAAAATTCCTTCATATAATGAAATTGTCCAGCAGGGAGCGCAGCCGGTGGCATTGCAGGATCTTAAATTGGAAGATTTGCTGCGCCGTGAAAGTGTGACCTTTGATAACGTAAAACTCTCTGAGTATTTTATCGGTAAAAAAGTTCTGATAACTGGTGCGGCCGGATCAATCGGTTCTGAACTTTGCCGCCAGTTATCCGGTTTTGGCATCAAACAGCTTATCGCGCTTGATCTCAATGAAAACGGTCTTTACTTTCTGCGCCTTGAGCTGCATGAATTAAATCCTGATCTTGATTTCAAAATTGCTTTCGGCTCTATCCGCGACCGCAGACGCCTTGAGGAAATCTTCAATAAATTCAAGCCTGATATTGTCTTCCACGCCGCCGCGCATAAGCACGTCCCACTTATGGAGGAATGCCCACGCGAAGCTTTATCCAACAACATCCTCGGTACAATCAACATTGCTGAGTGTTCAAAAAATATCGGCGTTGAACGCTTCGTGCTGATCTCAACCGACAAGGCCGTCCGTCCGACCAATATCATGGGCGCCAGCAAATATATGGCCGAGGTCAGTGTCCGTAAAATAGCCAATCAGGCCAGAGAACAAAACAGCAAGAGTAATTTCATGGCTGTACGCTTCGGTAATGTCCTCGGCTCAGCCGGCAGCCTTATTCCGATCCTGCAGCGCCAGATTCAGAAAGGTGGCCCCGTTACTATCACCCATCCAAACATCACCAGATATTTTATGACTATTCCCGAAGCAGTGGGTCTCGTCATTATCGCGTCCGTTGCCAACGAAGGCGCAACCTGTGTTCTTGATATGGGTGAACCAATCAAGATTGATGAAATTGCCCGTCACCTGATAACCTTAAACGGACTGGTCCCTGAAAAGGATATCGCCATCAAATATATCGGCCTGCGTCCGGGTGAAAAAATGTTTGAGGAACTTTTCCTTGAAGATGAAAAACTCACCAGCAGTTCACACCCGCGCATTCGGGTCGCACACCCAGTTGACAATAACTATAATCTTGACGAAATTAAAACTGAAATCTCTGAAATTATCGCTAAAGGCGACGATCAGGCAGCGCGTAATCTGCTGATGCGTTATGTCCCGGGAATGAATGTAGAAAGATAAAATGAAAGTTTTTTTTGTCGGCGCAGGCAGTGGTAATCCTGAATACCTTACTATAAAAGCGCACTCTCTTCTTACCAAGGCAAAATGCTGTATCTGGGCTGGCAGTCTGATTAATCCGCAAATTATTAGACTCGTACCCAACGATTGCTGCGTTTATGATTCAGCAAACCTGAACCTGCCGGAAATCATTTCAATAATCAATGATTGCCGCGATAAGAATATTGATGTTATCAGACTGCACACCGGCGACCCGGCGATTTTCGGCGCGATAAATGAACAGATGGCTGAACTGGTAAAGCTTGATATTGAGTATGAAGTTGTCCCCGGCATCAGCGCATTTCAGGCCGCTGCCGCAAGTCTCAAGACTCAGCTTACCGCCCCCGAAATATCCCAGGCTGTTGTCATAACCAGAACTTCCGGGCGCACCCCGATGCCGGAAAAACAGACTCTTGAAAAATTCGCTCAAACCGGCGCGACCTTATGCCTTTATCTTTCTGCGCACAAGCTTGATGAAATATGTCTTGAACTTTCAGATTATTATGGCGCAGATTGTCCGGCAGCTTTCATCTATAAAGTTTCATGGCCTGACGAGATCAAAATTTCTGCAACCCTTTCAACTCTTCCGTCAATGGTCAGGGAATCCGGAATCAATAAAACTGCAATAATTATGATCGGTCGCGCCCTTGTCGGTGCAGATTGTGACAAATATTCCAAGTTATATGATCCGGATTTTTCACATGATTTCAGAAAATAATTTATATTTTCCGAAACAGGTATGTCAATCAATCATCAAAGATTCCATAGTTAGCAACATTTTTGACTTCTAAAAAATTCAAAGGGGAATATCATGCAAAAAAGCAAACTTACAATGGAACAGGTCGAGCATATCGCTGGTGGCGCTGGTACTAACATACCTGTCGATCCTTCTTCTCTTGATGATGGACACGCCTATATTTTTACTCATCCAACTGAAGCTCCCAAGGGAACTGTTTATGACAAAGATGTCTTCATGAAAATGATAGATGAGAAATTTGGCGGAGATGTAAGTGGTTGGAAAGTTGATGATGAATTTAAACTTACCAAAGAACAACATGCATTTGCTCTACGTTTTGCAAAAGCTTTCGTCGGCTAGTTTCTTTGATTCCCATAAATTAAAAATTATCCGTCTGGTTTTCAGACGGTTTTTTTTATTTATAATTTTCCGGAAGCAAATCTATTACCGCCACCTCCGGCGCACAATTAAAACGAACCCTCGGCGCTGCTCCGCCTTCCATACCAAGACCACGGCTGACATACATTAAAATTTCTTTTCCCGGCTGCTGCAGACCATGCGGATAAAAAACCTTATCCTGCCTGACCATCCTAATCATCGGTCCGAAAACCGGTATAACAATCTGCCCATTGTGTGTGTCCCCCGCCAGCATCAGATCCGCCCTGCCATCAGCTTCTCGCCACATCTCGGGAAAATGATTGAGAAAAATCCTGAAGTCTTTTTTATGTTCTTCAAGCTTGATCATTATTTTATCAAAGCTATCGTCAATCCCGCCACCAGCCAGACAGATTTTTTGTTCCTTAATTTCAAGTAATAATACATCGCTCAGCAATTTAGTGATTCCGGTATTATTAAAAACCTTAACGCCAGGATAAACCCAAGCCTCCCAATTTCCATATACGCCATAAGTCGGTGCTATTTTTGCTATTTCTTTTGCACTCTTCTGAAAAACCGGCAACCCGGCTTCACTGTTGATATAATCACCTGTCAGTAAAATTAAATCCGGCTGGAGTTTCCTGATTATTTCAGGTAAATCATCTTCAACCCTGATTGTCGGATCAGAATGGAAATCACTTAATTGAACAATACGAATCGGTTTTGTTATTTTATTTGAACTGATTTTTGTAAATGTTGTTTTAATTGTGTATGGTTCATAAAAACCATAACCAATACAGGCGAGTAGTATAATTCCCAAAATACTTATGGAATAGTTTTTATATTTCTCTTTTTTGCCAAATTGTTTTTTTCTTATCAACCTGTAGAAAGTTGTCAGCATTATCCGCCAGACAATTGCACAAATAATTGTGACAATTAATATTCGCCAGCTTAATTCTATATTATGGAGAAAATTAATCACATAATCTATTGTATTCAATTATTTCCCCACCTCTCAGATTAATTCTTTAATAGCTTCGATAACTTTTTTCATATCTTCATCTGTACCAATTGATATTCTCAGACAATCATCAAGTCGTGGTTTGTTCCAGTACCGCACCAGAATTTTTCTCGCCTTGAGTTGTTCATATAGTCTTCCGGCAACACCTGCTTTGAATCTTGCCAGTATAAAATTCGTCGCTGACGGCCAGATGTTTTCTGCTACTTCAACCAGTTCTTTTGAAAACCATTCGCGTGTTCTGATAATCTTGCAGCAGTTTTCTTTTACCGTTGCCTGATCTTCAAGCGCAGCCTTCGCACCCGCCTGCGCCAGACGGTCTGCATTATAATAGTCCCGGACCTTGTTTAATTCCTGCATTATTTTTTCTGACGCAAACCCAAGACCAATACGCAGACCCGCCAATGAATAACTCTTTGAGAATGTTTTAGTCACCACCAGATTATCATATTCGTCTATAAGCTTGACCACCGAATTTTTATTCTCGTCAAAATCCGCGTACGCTTCATCAATCACTACCAGCGCATCCGGTGCCGCTTCAATCAGTTTTCGCATTTCATCAACCGAATAAACCATACCACTTGGCGCTCCGGGATTCGGAAAAAATACCAACTTAGCATCACTCATATCCGGCAACTCCGGCAGAGAATAATCATCCGGAAATTCTATTTCACAGAAATCCGCACCCTGCACCTGCGCCAATGTTTTATAAAACGTAAAACTCGGAGTAAAAGCGTAAACCTTATCACCTTCACCAGCACACGACTGATTTAAAATCCGCAACATTTCATCTGAGCTATTAGCCAGCATCACTTGATCCGGCTTTACGGCATAAACTTTTGCCGCCGCCTCACGAACTTCAAGACTTGAACTTTCAGGATACCATTTCAAATCTTTCATCGCCGCAGAAATAGCTTTATTGACATCCGGCGATGTTTCATATGGATTTTCATTGGCATTAAGAATTATATAACCGTCTCCCGCCGCTTTTTCTCCGGGTATATATGCTTTCATGTTTTGCACTGCTTTACGTATCGCCTTCATTTTATTTCTCACTTGTTTGCCATGAAACATTTTAAAATTAATTATCTTTTTATAATATCATATCCCGCCCTGTAATCAGAGCGGGATACTAATTATATTTTTTCAGGTTATAAAGTTAAGAAAGAAGTTTATTAATCCTCTTCTTCTTCCTCTGCCTGCTCTTCCGCGTCATCTTCTGCACGGTCAAGCAGTTCCTTCATACCATCATCCACATCATCAAGCGCTTCATCCGGGATGCTCTGGTCAAGGTCCGGACCATCATCTTCGTCATCCTTCTTGTCAGATTCAAGCACCTTGGCAACCGTTGCAACCTTGTCATCTTCTTTAAGACCAATAAGTTTAACGCCCTGTGTCGCACGTCCAATAACCCGGCAACCATTAACTGCAATGCGAACGACCATTCCGTTAATGGTGATAATCATTATATCATCTTCTTCAGTAACCGCCATACACTTGACGACCTTGCCGGTCTTCTCAGTGATCTTCATATTGGTTACGCCTTTGGCACCGCGCTTGGTAAGCCTGTAATCCTCAAACGAGCTGCGTTTACCCATGCCTTTTTCAGCAATCGTCAACACGCTGGTATCAGCCGTCGCAACCATCAGACCAATACATTCATCATCATCTGAGAGATTCATACCAGTTACACCAGCAGCTGTTCTTCCCATCGGACGAACATCGGTTTCCTTGAAGTGACAAGCCATACCATTGCGGCTGGCAAGCATCAGTTCATTCTCACCATTAGTTATCAACGCGCCGAATAATTCGTCATCATCATGAACATTAATTGCCCTGATACCACCCTTCATCGGACGCTGATAAGCTGAAAGAACGGTTTTCTTGATAACACCTTTCTTGGTAGCAAGTACCAGATAATGATCATCATCAAATTCACGAACCGCAATACAGGTCTGAATCTTTTCATCTTTTTCAAGTTCAAGAACATTAACAATCGAACGACCCTTGGCGGCGCGTCCCATCTGCGGAATGTCATAAATCTTGAGCCAATGAACCTTACCTATTGATGTAAAGAAGAGAATATAATCGTGCGTTGAACCGATAAAGAGATGCTCGATAAAGTCTCCCTCTTTCATGTTACCTGCACCGGTCACGCCTTTACCGCCACGACCCTGCTTGCGGTAAGTATCAATCGGCATTCGCTTGATATAACCGTCATTTGAGATCACAACAACCATTTCTTCATCGGCGATCATGTCTTCAATGCTGATATCTTCAACCGCTCCAACGATCTCACTGCGGCGCTCATCACCATGTTTCTCGATCATCTCATGGCAGTCTTCACGGATGATATCAAGAACCAGATTACGGTCACGGAGAATTGCCTTATACTCAGCAATCATTTCCTGAAGCTGTGCGTATTCGGCTTCAAGTTCCTTGCGCTGCAGACCCGTCAACCTCCGCAGACGCATCTCAAGAATATGGTGTGCCTGAATATCACTGAGACCGAATTCCTTGGTCAAGCCAGCTTTGGCTTCTTCTACAGTTTCTGATTCGCGGATAATTGTGATAACACGGTCAATATTATCAAGCGCCTTGAGCAAACCTTCAACGATATGCGCGCGTGCTTCTGCTTTATCCAGAAGATAACGCGTACGCCGGCGGATAACTTCAAAGCGGTGATCAATATAATGCTGGAGCATTTCCTTGAGGGTAAGTGTTTCAGGACGGCCATTGACCAGCGCGATACTGTTGACTGAAAAATTACTGTGCAGCGGAGTAAGCTTATAAAGCTGATTGAGAACGACATTCGCGTCCTCACCCTGCTTAAGGTCAATAACCAAACGGATACCGTCTTTGTTTGAGTAGTCATTGATTGAGGAAATACCCTTGACGCGGTCTTCCTTGACAACACTTGCGATCTTCTCAATGATGTTGACTTTGTTAACCTGATAAGGAATTTCTGTGACAACAATTGACTGGCGGCCGCTTTTTTGTGTTTCAATATGACACTTGGCGCGCATCGGCACACGACCCTTACCAGTTTCGTATGCTTTCTTGATTCCTTCACGTCCGCAGATCAGACCACCGGTAGGAAAGTCCGGACCCTTGACGTGTTTCATCAGATCTTTTAAAGTCGCATCAGGATTGTCAATCAGACAGATTAACGCCTTGCAGACTTCCGTCAGATTATGTGGCGCGAGATTGGTCGCCATACCAACCGCAATACCAGTCGCACCGTTAAGCAGTAATAACGGCAACTTTGTCGGCAGAACGGTCGGCTCAGTCGCAGTACCATCAAAATTATCAACAAAATCAACCGTGTCTTTATCAAGATCGGCAAGCATGTCGTCACAGACTTTCTGCATCCGACATTCTGTATATCGGTACGCAGCCGCACTGTCACCGTCAATCGAACCAAAGTTACCATGTCCGTCAACCATCATGTAACGAACAGAGAAATCCTGCGCCACACGAACCAACGCATCATATACCGCACTATCACCATGCGGATGGTAATTACCAAGAACCTGACCGACAACCTTCGCACACTTAACATGCTTGTGGCGGTATGAAAGATTAAGGTCATTCATCGCTACTAAAATTCGACGGTGTACCGGCTTGAGACCATCACGCACATCCGGCAACGCACGTGAGACAATAACACTCATCGAGTATGTCAGGTAGCTGTTTTTCATTTCTTCTTCAATTGAAAGGTCATGAATTCCAGCCAAGTTATTTATTATTTCATCTGCCATTGTATTTTTACTTCCTGTTTATAATTAAACGTTATTTATTTCTGTTTTATCCGCGCAGACCAATCATTAAATATCAAGATCCGCATCAAGCGCGTATTTCTCGATAAATTTACGGCGCGGTTCAACAACTTCACCCATAAGCAGAGTAAACAACTGATCCGCCTTGATCGCATCATCAACAGTAACTTTTTTGAGCGTTCTTCTTTCCGGGTCCATTGTTGTTTCCCAGAGCTGTGCCGGATCCATTTCACCAAGACCCTTATAGCGCTGAATATCAAGCCCTCTTTCACCAAGCGTCTGGATTCCGTCAAGAATATCGTGCAGTGTCTGGAAAAATTCTTCCTGTCCGTTACTCATCAGAACAAATTTACCCTTCTCCGCCGGATCATCAGGAATCAGGAAGTGGTCAATATTAAAGCCCATCTCAGAAATCTTGTTAATGTTCTTTTCAAGATCTTCAGCAAAAAGAAATTCTGTTTCAATCAGGGTTTTTTCTGTAATATCACCTGCTGAAAGAGTAACATCCTCTTCTACTGTATCATCAATAATTCCCTTCTCTTCGCCTTCATGAATGAAGTCCTTAAGAGCCTGACCGGAAACGAAGAAATGTTCCTCACCATTAAGAATAGCTTTATGTTTAGGGAATGATCCATATTGTTTGCGCAATTCAAGGGCACCAGTCAATGTCATGCCACGATGATTAAGAACTCTGATAAGCCCGTCGATTTTTCTAATCAGGCTAAGGAGTGAATTAAGTTTTTCTCCTTCAATTTTCGAGCTGGAACCGTTGTTACGGTATTCAAGAACCGTGCCGTCGATACCAAGATTGGTAAGAGTAGAATTCATCTCTTCATCTGATAAAACATACTGCACTTTCTTGCCGCGCTTAACCTGATAAAGCGGAGGACAGGCAACAAACAGATTACCATTATCAATCAATTTCGGCATATGACGGAAGAAAAATGTCAAAAGCAGTGTTCTGATATGGCTTCCGTCCACATCCGCGTCACACATGATAATAACCTTGCCATAACGCAGCTTGTCAATATCAAATTCTTCCACGCCAATACCTGTACCAAGAGCTGTGATGATGGCTGATACTTCACTATGGCCGAGCATTTTATCAAGACGGGCTTTTTCAACATTAAGAATCTTACCCTTTAGTGGAAGAATAGCCTGCGTGCGGCTATCGCGTCCCATCTTGGCCGATCCACCAGCGGAGTCTCCCTCCACCATGTACAATTCAGTACTCTCCCGGTCTTTTGAAATACAGTCTGCAAGTTTACCAGGTAAACCTCCACCAGAAAGGACATTTTTTCGCCTCGCCTGGTCACGGGCTTTACGCGCCGCGTTTCTGGCAATCGACGCATCCACCGCCCGGCGGATAATGTCTCTGGCAACCTTCGGATTTTCTTCAAGATAAGTAGACAGTTCCTCATTAACCATCTTTTGGACAAAACCTTCAACTTCGCGGTTACCAAGTTTGTCTTTGGTCTGTCCTTCAAACTGCGGATCAGGAACACGTACAGATATAATCGCTGACAACCCTTCACGGCAGTCGTCACCGGTCACAGCCGGGTCCTTATCTTTAATAACTTTATTCTTCTTACCCCAGGCGTTGAGAGTTCTGGTCAATGCCGAACGGAAACCGGAAAGGTGAGTACCACCGCCAGGATTATTAATATTATTGGTAAAGGAGATACAAGTCTCGTTATAACCGTCGTTATACTGGAAAGCAATTTCGCATTCGAAATTATTCTCATCATCACTGTTGCCTTCGATGTGAACAACTTCCTTGTGAACCAGAGTTTTATTTTCATTGAGAAATTCTACATAACTCTGCAGACCGCCTTCATAGAAGAACTGGTCTTTATTGTCACCCTTGCTCTCCGGGCGCATATCTTCAACTTCAATCTTTACACCCTTGTTAAGGAATGCCAGCTCGCGCAGACGTGTGGCAATTGTTTCATACTTAAATACTCTTGTTTCAGTGAAGATCTCTTCATCCGGCATAAAAGTAACTTTGGTTCCGCGCATCTTGGTCTTGCCGCGTTCCTCAACATCACCAACCGGGTTACCCCGCTCAAAGCGTTGAAACCAGATCTTGCCATCACGATATACTTCAGCTTCAAGCCACTCAGAAAGCGCGTTCACACATGACACACCAACACCATGCAGACCACCTGAAACCTTGTAACTGTCATGGTCAAACTTACCACCGGCGTGCAGAACAGTCAGCACCAGTGTAAGCGAGTTCATGTTGTTTTCTTTATTCCAGCCAACCGGAATACCACGCCCGTCATCAATAACTGTAATTGATCCTTCAGGATTGATGTGAACACTAAGACCAGTTGCGTGTTTGGCCATAACTTCATCAATCGAATTGTCCACAACTTCCCAGATCAGGTGATGCAAACCACGCGGACCCGTATCACCGATATACATACCCGGACGTTTACGAACAGCCTCAAGACCCTTGAGCGCTTTAATTGAATCTGCACCGTATGTTTTTTCTGACATATTTTTTATTTCCTGTTCTATGTACTGCTTTACAAATAGCCCCTCAGGGATTTTTTCTGCGGACAAAGTTGGAAAACTTACTAAGTCAACCTTCGCAGGATTTTCAGAAAACCGTAATAACAAAACGATCTTACTGACCCCTTCTTTTTTATCATTTACCTGATAAGATAAATTTTAATGCTCTTAATTTTTTGGTAGGCAATTCTTCTTTAAGCGTTGCAGTGAGTTCTTCACTGTAGAATGATTCAAGCTCACTCTTTAATGCTGCGTTATCAACTTCGATCTCTAAAAAACCATTGCGGAAATTCTTCACCCTACTCATTGCTGAGAGTTCTTCACCAACTGTTTTACTCCAGACCTCCTGCCAGTTAGTCAGCGGATGACGCTCGCGTTTTTTAACTTCCTTCTCAAGCGGCTTGAGCAGAAACTGCAAATCATGGCTCGCATGGATGCCAATAAACTCATTGCGCTTCTCTATCTTTGCCCGTTGCTGATCCTGCCAGCGCTTTGCCGCTTTTAAAATATCATCCTCAGACAAATCTGCCATCAGCCAAAATATCCCCAAAGCAAAACAGATCACTGAAAATAATAATTAATTATAAATATTATCGGACTCGCCGCGCAACTATTACTAACGTCTTGAAGTAATCGGCATAACAACGTGGATATAGTCACCCTCATCCATCCGGACTGGCGCGTCATTATTGCTCAGTTTCATACTCATCTCTGATGAGTTGAATGATTTCAGCGCTTCAATCAGATAAACAAAGTTAAAGCTAGCGGAAATCTCGCCGCCCTCAACCTTAGCATCCAGCTCCTGCTGACCTGAACCAAGGCTGCCGGTAGTTGCGGAAATATTCATCTTGTCATTAGCCGCATCAATCTTGATTGAGTGTGATTCTTCATTACTCATCTTGCCAACCAGACGTAGACCGTGCATCAACTCGTCACGAACGAAGGTCAGACTGAGTGCTGTCTCTTTTGGAATAACATCCTGATAACGTGGGAACTGTCCGTCAACCAGTCGTGAAATAAGAGTGGCGCGTGAAGTTTTGGCGACCATTTCATTAGATAAAAGCTGAATCTGCACTACATCCTCACCAGAAGCCATGCGCGCCAATTCCTGCATGCCCTTGGTTATGACGATAGACTGTTTATTAACCTTGCTGTCATTCTTAATCTTTTTGCTGACTAATGAAAGTCTGTGGGTATCACTGGCGACAAAATCAGCTTTCTCATCCTGGATATTGATGCAGATACCATTGAGAGCGTATCTGGTATCACCACGGGCAGTCGCAAACGAGGTCTTGCTGATTGCGTCTGTAAGGGCATCTCCGGGGATTTCGATTACATCCTCAGTACCGATAGACCTGATTTCCGGAAACTCTTCATTGAGAGCCACAGAAAACTCAAATACGCCGCGGCTGGCAATCATCTTTGCAGATTCTTCATTGATCTCAAGAGTAACCTCTTCAGAACGGTCTTCCTGAACGATACCAACCAGGCTTGAAGCTGAGATAAGTGCTGTTGAGGGGTCTGTGAGATTTTCAACCTCAAGATTATATGAAATACCAATTTCATAATCAGTACCGGAAAGTGTGATGGTGCTGTCACTGTTTCCCCTGATCTGGACATTCTGGATTACAGGCTTTGAAGCCCGTGCCGGAATAACGTTATTTACCAGTCCCAGAGCTTCAGCAAGCTTTACTCTGTTGCATGTGAATTTCATATACTGTCCCCGTCTGTTCGATCTGATTTGACTTCAATATCAACTTTAATTGCATATATAGATATATTATATGAAAGAATATATAAAAATGAATACTAAAATTAAGTTTTTTTGTTATGTTCACTTCTTCTTTTTGCTGATATAAAGCATTATTTTATGCTGCTTTACAGAATCAGAGCTGTCTTGTTTTGCTGTAGCCATCATTGTCAATCTAATGTTCAGAAGATGTTCAATTCAAAGTATCATAAAATCCTATGTTCAATTCCTGTAATTAATGCAATGATAAGCGTTAGTTTTCAGCTATTTTAAATAGAATCAACTAGCCAGCGTTAACAAAAAACAAAGCGACCTTGCCCGGAATATTAATTGAGCAAGGTCGTAATTTTATTAATGGATTAAAATATTAATCTAAAACAATAACGATAAAATATAGGCGCCGCTGAACAAAGCATTTATCTTCATAGCTTCTATGTAGATTGCTAACCTGCTTGTCAAAACAGCCCGCCGAGCATCTAACCCGATTAGACGGCGCTCAGGCTATTTACGCGGTTTTTGAGCTGTTCTAGCATTACATAAAAAGTATGATCGTTGGCAGCCATTTCCTTAATTTTTTCACAACCGTGTTTGACAGTGCTATGATCCCTGCCGCCAAAGAAGCGTCCGATCTCTTCCAGTGAATTCCCGGTTATGCTTTTAGCCAGATACATGCCAACCTGTCTTGGGAAAGCTACAGACCTGATACGGCTTTTTGAAAGAAGCAATTCCTTTTTAACGCGATAATAATCAGCAATAATATCAAGGATATCCTCAATCATTATTGGTGAACCACCAGTGTCATTGCCATTAAAGACAGAATTAATCAGGTTGCGGTCAATTTTCTTGTCTAGTAATGTCGAATAACTGCAAATCGTATTCAGCGCGCCCTCAAGTTCACGGATACTGCCATTGTGTGAAATAGCCATATTAGTGATGATACTGTTATCAATCTCAATAGAGTGCTTGCCGAGTTTTTCGCGGATAATCTGTTCTTTGGTATTAGTCTCAGGATTATTGATTGATATCTCCAGTCCCCACTGCAGGCGGCTAATAAGCTGCTCTGAAAAACCATTAAGTTGCTTGGCAGCTACTGAACTTGAAATAACAATCTGTTTCTTTGAAGTATGCAGGATCTCAAATAATTGGTAAAACTCCTCAAGAGCGTTTGGATATTGTGCAAGATTCTGGATATTATCAAGAATAAAGATATCTGTATCAGCGTTTATATTGCGCCAGATATTAATCCGGTCTTCTCTGGTTGCGGTGAAAAACTGGTTATTGAACATTTCGCAACTTAAAAAGCGCACCCGTTTTTCCGGATTGAGTTTTTTATATGAATAAGCAATGGCATTCAATAAATGAGTCTTGCCAAGCCCTGGTTTGGCGTAAATAAACAACGGATTATAACTGATATCCTGGTCGCGCTTGCAAATAGCGCGGCCGGCGGCAATTGCCAGTCTGTTTTCTGAATTTGTATAAAAATTATCAAAATTCTTTTCATTGCTGGCGGTAATACCGGCAAATTCCTCTTCATTGCTGAAACTGATCTTCAGATCATTATGCGAGAGATTGTTGATGATACCCTGCAGATCAGCTTTTAAATTGTCGGTGAACAATGATTCAACACCCGAAACAGCAAAACGGAATTTTATAATGTTTGAATTAATACCCTCAGGAACGATTCTGTTTACCCATGGAACAAGATGTGAATAATTCGGATTACCATTAATTTCAGAAATAATCCCGGTCCAAAGACCTTGCAGGTTTTCCCCCTCCATCACCAGAGACTCCTTAATATGCTTTTGTGAATAGTTTAAAAAACAAACCCCCCGATCTGTTTTCAACTTTTATCGTATGGATTTAATCTCTGGTATTCAATATAAAAATAAGAATTATCCACAAAATATTAAAATGTTTCATATGAAACATTGATAATGAACAAAAAGTACCAAAAATGATTGTTTTTGCAGCAGGCGGATAAATAATGTTTCACATGAAACATTGAAGAGGCTGAATATATAAATAATATTAAAATCTGTAAATATCTGAAACAGAACCCATGTTTCATATGAAACAATCAACTTTCTTTAAATAAACAGGAATAATCAATAATAAACATATTATTATTGAAATAAAAACTGAAATGTTGATAAATATCCAGTAAGTAAGGGTATATTGTTTTAACCGGATAGCT
>QKCJ01000024.1 GCA_003245715.1 bacterium | reverse complement strand
ATTGATTTATATTAAATATTAAAAGACTAAAAAATAAGGAGAGCTATGTTTATTCAATCATTCACGATAACCGATTTTGACTTTGCTCAGGACTGGAAATACCTGCTGGCCCCGTTTATCTGCGCGATCATCGGTTGGCTGACAAATTATATCGCCGTTAAGATGTTGTTCAGGCCGCGCAATCCCGTCAACCTCGGGCTCTTTAAGGTTCAGGGGGTTTTCCCCAAGCGTCAGAGCGCACTGGCAGAAAACCTCGGCCGCGCGATTGAAAAAAATCTCATCAACCATGATGATATCCAGAAGGTAATTAACGATCCGTCTTTTCACGCCCTCTTTAATTCGGTGGCTGAGGACAAGATTGATGATTTTCTGGATAACCGTCTGGCTTCAATCAATCCGATGCTGCAGATGTTCCTGAATGATGAACTCAAGGGACGTATCAAAAGCTTATTGATGAAAGAGATGGATCAGATGCTGCCTGAACTTCTTGAAAAAGCCTCCTCAGAGCTTGAGAAGCGTCTGGTCTTCAGCGAACTGGTCAAGGAAAAGGTCGAGAATTTCTCAAGTGACAAGGTGGAGGAAATCCTCTTTGCTGTTATGAAAAAAGAATTTCGTTTTATCGAAGTTATCGGTGGCGTGCTTGGTTTTATTATCGGTATCGCCCAGACCCTTCTCTTTGCCTACGCCTGATACGGTAGTAAAAATACAGCTTCAATAAAAAAAGAAAACCGGCGAAACGGTTTTCATTTTTTTACTAATGGATAAAGATACTCGGTTGTTAATTGCGGATTATTCAACCTTCTCGCTCTTTGAAAAAAGCATAATCGCGGCTCCGAGAAATATTAGTGCGTAAGTTACCGCGTAAAACACCGCGTAAAAGAGCGGCTGTGATTGCGCGTCAAAGAGTGCGTCGATTGAAGCGTCTGTGACCAGTGACAGGTCTCTGGCACGCCCCATTATCAGGTCGGCAAGGGCGCTGGGTGGCGAGGCCAGATTGTTGAGGCTCGGCATTACATAAAGGATCGGGCTGGCCATAACTTTGTAGGTAGTCGGCATATCTGATTTGAGTAGCATCAGCGCAACGACATTAATGCCGAAGGAAAAAATTATTCCACAGATGCAGCCGGCGATTGTCGGAACTTCAGAAAATGAAGAGCTTAGCATCGTGGCCAGACCCGCAATAGCCAGTACCCGCAGGACAATCATCAGAACCGGGCTGAAAAAAGTCAGGCTGGCTGCAGAATTGTTCATGGCAAGGACGATATAGGCAAAGATACTGCAGATAATTGCGTAGATTGCGCCAACGGCAATAAGTCCGAAAAATTTTCCAGTGATATACTGGTAACGCCGGATCGGTTTTGAGAGTATTATCAGCAGTACCCGGCCGCTTATGTCGTATGGGATTTCGGTTGCGCTGACAATCGTGACCAGAAGCAGTGCGCCGATATTTATAAAGGTGAAGATACGAGTGCAGTTTATATTGTACTGCTCAACAAGGTCTGGCCCCTGGGCGGTTGCAAGAAGAAACAGTGCTACAAATGACCCGAAGATTACCCCGGCAAACCATCTCGCTCCAAGGCGTTTGATAACAACCTGAGAAATTGCATTCTCGGTAGGTAGAAACATAGCTCAATCCTTGACAGTAATGCGGAATTTTAAAAATCGGTATGCGGAGTTCAGCCGCATACCGATTGGATGGATGATATTTTGCGGCACGTTTGATGTCAATTATTACTCGCCGCTATCAGCCCGTGGCTTGCCTGTGATCTGGCAGTATGGACCTTTGTAGATAACGACAATTCCCTGCTTGAGCAACTCCGGGTTAGCCCCATAAGGTTTTACCGGGGTGCCGGTGTAGACGTCAAACTGATCACCTGCTGCGTAGGGACGAAGTGAAACCGGGCTGTAGTGGCCTTTGGGGGCAATGCTGAAGAATACTTCGCTGATCTTTTTGTGTTCTTCTTCCAGCTTCTTCTTTTCGTCGCCCTGAGCCTTCTGTTGTTTCTTCCAGTTATCAAGAGCCATGTCCTGTGCCATAGTGATTATCTGCTTGAGCAGCTCGGAATCAGCCCCGTCCTGATAGTAGGCGTCCTGAATGGTCGTTTCTTCGCCAGAAACCATATTTGCGTGGGTCTTCTGCTTATAGTAGTTGGCCCAGAGCTGCAGGCGGCCAAGGTCGTCATCAGTGAGACCGTTTTTCTTGGCTTCAAGACGCAGCCACTTCTTCTGTACGTGTGCCGGTGCGTTAGACCTGTCCATTGCCTGCTTGAGGAGTGCGCTCATCTCGTCGGTATATTCAGCGAGTTTCTTTTCGTCGCGCTGACCCTTGATGTCATGAATGATGAAGTACTGCTGGAAGGGGTACTTCCATGATGGCGTTTTCAGAAGCTTGTTGCCCTTCTTGAGCAGCTTGATAGCGCTGTCGGGGAGGTCGTTCTGCAGATAAAGTGCGCCATGCTCGTAGTACATTTCATTGTTGGGGTCGAGATCGGTCAGGAAGTCAAACTGCTTGTAGAAGTACTTGGCGCGCTTTGCACGTTCTTCCTTCTCGGCCTTGATGTCTTCATCGGTGATCTCTTTTTTCTTGCCGTCTTTTGGCCCCTTCTTGATCTCCTGATTCGCCATCTCCTGAATCAGTTGAATCCACTGGGTGTCGGCATAGAACTTGTCAAAACCCATCGCCGGGAAGTAGACGCGGCTGAGCTGTGGCTGCACGTCCTGATACATTTTTTCCCTGGCCTGTGGGATCTTGTCATGTGAGACAAAGATTGCCGCTAGGAAGCAGACGACGAACAGTAATAATGATATGATCGGAAATTTGTTACCCATTTTATATCCTTTCAGATTTTTGATGTTATTAATATTGGAAGATGATCAGGAAATATCTTTACGGCTGAAGATCATTGATGATGCGGCAACAAAGGCCACAGCATAAAGAACCGCGTAAAGAAGACCATACCCCAAAACATCCTGGGTGATTGTTATGTTGTCAGTAATCGCACTCTTGAGATCAAGGTTGTGGAGGTTGGGGAGGATGTCGCTGACCCAGCCAAAGATCTTTGAACTCTCTGATGACATCTTCTCAAGGATGTAGAAGGAATGTCCGAGGATGAAGAAAACCAGAACCATCAGTGCTGTGATTGTGTCTGACAGGAACATTGAGAAGAAGAGTCCCAGAGCGGTCAGGACGATTGCTTCTGCCGTTATAAGCAGGGCGGCGTAGATAAACTCGGTTGCCAGATTGTTAGCCATGACATTCTCATATGAGGTGAGCTTGAAGACTATAAGCGCGCCGGCGGTCAGGATTGCCATGTTGAAGATGGCCAGGAAGCTGATACCGATGAACTTGCCCCAAATATAGCTTGAACGGCCGTATGGTTTGGTGATGATGAAGTGCGCGGTCTTCTCGCGAAGCTCGCGTGACTTCTCAAAGATTACCGCCATTGAGGTAATCAAGGCAACCACCGTCAGAATAGCCAGTGCGCCGTCGATCATGAATTCCTTACCCATATTCAGAGTAAGAACATCATAGCGGCTAAGAGCAGCGATATTGAGAATACACAATATCAGAATAACATACAGCTCTTTCATTTTAAAGTAACGGTCGAACGTTCCCTGCGCTACAGTCTTAATATCTCCCAGCATTTGTAGCCCCTTTCTTTATAAAGTGCAGATTGCCCAAGATATAAAATTTTTTAAAGTTATTTATTATTATAGCCTCTATCAGAAGGCAGACAAATAAAAAAACATCATATATAAATATTTACTGCTTACCTGTAAAATCAGTTTACCTCCTCCTCACGCGCTTTTTCATCGTTCTGAATGCGGCGCAGGAAGAAGGCTTCAAGTTCTTCCTGTAATTTCACCGAACGGATAACGCTTCCGCCATTATCACTGATGAACTTCATGACCGTGTCTTTATCCGATTTATTGGTGAGGGTGAAAATCGCTTCGCCGTTTTTGAGCGTGATATAATCGCAGAGCTTTTCGCCCTCCATCAGCGCGTTTGAGGCAACACCGGTCGTGTGGATATTAACCCCGATGTCGCTGCGCAATTCATCAAGGCTGCCGTGTTCAATGAGCTGACCGTGGTTGATGATGCCGACCATATCGCACATCCGCTCAACGTCGGAAAGAATATGCGAGGAGAAGAAAATGGTTTTACCCTCTTCGCGCAATTCAAGGAGGATGCGCTTGATATCCGCACGCCCCATCGGGTCTAGGCCGGTGATCGGTTCGTCAAGGATAATCAGGTCCGGATCGCTGATTAAAGCCTGCGCAATACCCATACGCTGGAGCATGCCGCGCGAGAAGCCTTCCATCTTCTGGTTGGCCGCATGGGTCAGACCGACCTTCTCAAGGAGTTCATCTTTGCGTTTTGAGCGCTCCATCGCATCCATGTGAATGATTTTACCGCAGAAGTCAAGGAAATCGGATGCTGTGAGGTAGGGGTAGAATTTCGGGTTTTCCGGTAGGAAGCCGACGTGGTTTCTGGTGTCTGGGTCATGCGTGTCAATGCCGAAGATTTTACTGTGGCCCTTGCTTGGTATCACCAGCCCCAGAAGGATTTTAATGGTCGTTGTCTTGCCCGCACCGTTAGGGCCCAGAAAGCCGTAGATCACATTTTCCGGTACTTTAAGTTCAAGATTATTCAGGGCGTGAACCTTGCGCTTTGAGAGAAACCACCCAAAGGTTTTATACAAATTATGAGTTTCAATTGCATACATTTTGCTGGTTTATCCTTGGCTGCAGGTTGTTAAGAAATTATAACTTCAAATTGAAAGTTATTTCTGTATACTTAGATTCAATTTAAAGGTACATTCACGCTATAATATATTAACTATACCGTTGGCGAAATTTACGGTCAAGCTATTTTTTTGAATAACTAAAATATTAAAATGCTTTTTGTCTGGTCTGACCACTTGCTGATTCTGTAACCTCCTAAGGATAAAGGCTCTATATCTTGAAAGTATATCGGTGCTTTCTTTATATAATTATTTGTTTCTGTACTTGCGCATGGGGGCAGGAGGGGCAGCACACCAACCCCCCGCTCTGGCAGTGGTATGAGATCCGCTGGGATATTGATTTGCCCAAGGATGCCGATTCCATTCGTCTTACGCTCCCGTTTCCTCCGGAAAAAGCGCGTCTTCATGGGATCTCAGAAGTTCTGACGGACACTCAAGCCTTCACCACTTTTACGGATTCGGGTCGTAAGTATATCAGGTATTCCCTCGATAATCCCCAAAAAGGCAAGTTCAGTATTTCTCTCTACCTGAAAGTCTGGTTGAAGGGGTATGATCTCAATAATCCTCCGCTGGTGGTTGCGCGGCCGGGATTTTTTGCCAGAAAGCAGTTATTGGCTGCCGAGAAAAATATCGAGTCGGATTCTGAGCTTATCAGGAAGGCCGCCGAGGTGATCGCTGATGGTGAAAATGATGTTGAAACGGCCAGAAATATAGTAATTTATATAAAAAAGCAGCTCAAATACTCCGGCCTTTCACGTGGTACGTTGGGGGCTGAAAGTGCCTTAACTAAGGGCAAAGGCGATTGCACAGAGTATACAGATCTGTTTGTGGCACTGGCCAGAGCAAAAGGTATTATGGCGCGCCACATTTCAGGCCTGCTGGTGCGTGGTTCAAGTTTCAGCGGGCATAGCTGGGCTGAATTTTACAGTACTGGCCGCAGGGAATGGGTTCCGGTTGACCCGCTGCACATAGCTATCGGCGCTACTGGTTTCGGAATTATGGAGGCTAATTATATCACGCTCTCGGCAAGCCGCAACGACAGGAATCTCAATTATGGGCTTCTCTATCACTGGAAAATTGACGGTGTAAAGAAAGCAAACGTCCGGATGTCGTTAAAAAAGCTGGATCATTCTCCGGTGGCAGTGCCCAGTTCAACCCTGTTTTCCCGCATCCAGTAGCGTATGCACAGATAGAGGTCTGTTCCCACCATGAAAGCGTTCATCAGGTAGAAAAAGAATACCCATTCAAATTTAGGGGCCATGACCTTGCTTATCATGCCGCAGGTATAGCCGAGAATCAGAAGGCCGAGAAAGACAAAACTCTTGCCCTTGGCTGTTTTTGCCTTGTACGTCCGCAGAATAGCAAAAGGCCAGCTCGCCCCGAAGCATATTAGCATTACCGCTTCAAAAACCTGCTGTATACTGTTTTCCATTTTATTAGTCCTTAAAAATAAATAAGTTGTGCTTTATTGTATACTGATATTGTAATTATAGCTTGCAAATTACGGATGGTCAAGTAATAATTGCCGGATAATTTCTATTTGGCAGTCATGATGGTGTTTTGAGGGTGTATAGGATAACTGAAATTTAAGGATAAGGGAAGGCTTATGGCCTTCCCTCCGGTTTATAAATAACTTGGTTTATTTGTCTTCGAGCATTTCTTTTCTGAGCTTTTCCGACATTTTTTGAATTGTGTCGATATCAGTTTCGTTCAGGTTGTTTTTACTGATAAGTTTCAGCAGCGGATCGATATTTTTATTGACGTTGTCCAGAACCGGAAGTTGCAGGGGTTTACTGAGGGTGGCGATGCGGTTGATGATCTCGGCGGTATTCTGATAGTCTTTAAGCAATGGCTGGTATTGGGAGGCTTCGGCGGTTTTCAGAAGTGATGAGGTTATGTAAAGCCCCTCGATAAAACCGCCATAGATAACGCTTACTGCAAGCTGCATGTTTTCTTCATGGCGCAGGCATTCATCAAGTAGTTTTGAGTTCATCTTCTGGAAATTATCGTGCAGGAGTTCGGGTTTATTGACTGCCGATCTGGCGGTTGCTGCAAAGCTGAAGCCTTCAAGCGAGTTGAATAGTTCCTCCGCCATCAGTTCATTACGCCAGAGCCTGTCAGCTTCCAGTGCAAACTTGAGAGCGTCTTCCTTTTTGTTGAAGACACTCGCGTAGCAGAAGTCAAAGGCGCGTGCGCCGGCGAGGTTTCCGAAATTTTCCCACTTGCTGATATTGTCGGCGGTATTGTCGGGAATTATCAGGCTGCTCTGGTAGGAGAGACCGGCGTCCTTGATTTTCTGGGCGAGTTCAAATTTTCCCTTAACAGAGCTTACCCAGACTGTCGCCAACCGGTCAAACTGGTAGACCGCTTCGGCAAATTTTTTGCGGGTCAACTCAAGCGGAACAATTGTGCTTCCTACAACATACAGGTTATCGCCATCTTTAGCGGTGCGGACATAAACCAGTTTGTAGATTGCGTTGTTATCGGTTTCAGACGGGAAGAAGCCAGAAAGCCAGCCGCCACCGGCCTTGGCTTTTCGGATAGTCATGCGTATGGGGAAATTACCGTCCTTGTCGCGGAGGTTATAGAGGTTGCGCCCGGTAATCTGCGGAGAAAGGCTGTTGGCGAGGATGGTGCCAAGTTCATTGTCGATAAAGACGCCGGCTCCGCTTAGTACCCTGAACGGGTTGTTACCTGAGGGATCGTTAACAATTTCTGCCGCTTTTTCAATGCCGAGTTGCTGAATCAAAGCTGCGGTTTTTTCTGCCATAGTGATTGCGAAATGGCGGTCAAAGGGCAACTCCGCACCAGCAATTGAAAGATAGAGCGTGTCGGTTTTGCCATCTTTGTCTGCAAAGGGGATGCCGTAAAAATACTGCGGAACGTACTCGCCAGTTGACGGGTGCAGGCGGGTCTTGTACGACCAGAAGCTGCCCTTTGAGGCTAAGTGTTGATCTTTTATGCCTGCTGGTGAGAATTTTTCACCCTCGCGAAAGGGGAATGCGGCATTAAAGACACATTTACCGTTACTGTCGGTAATTGAAACATAGCGCCCCTGTTTGATGTTGAAGAACTTGCCGTGTTTTCTGAATTCCTCAAGCGCTTTGACCGGATCTTTCTGGTAAAGTTCAAGCGCTTCGGTTGCCACTTTTTCCGTTATCTGATACTCGGGGAAATCGTACTCGGAAAGGTTCAGATTGGTGTTTGAGCCGACGATATCCTCAAGCTCTTTACTGTTCTGTGCAAATACTTTCGCTCCCTTCGATTTTGCCGTACCCGGCATCGGGAACTCGCCTTTTTCATATTTACTGCGGATTTTATCTAGTTCGCCGGAGGCCTTGAGCTTGTCAAGTGCCGTCTGCCAGGAGACAATTTCGGTGTCCGGAGTTTTGCTGTTAAAGGCAAGGTACAACTGGTTTTTTGTGACAGGCAGAACTTTTTTGATTTCCATAGGTGTCAGCCCGATTTCACGGCACTGCTGCGGTGCGGCAAGGGGGTTAGCCAGCCAGAGATCAATCTCGCCAAGGGTCAGACGGACAATATTTTTAGCATCATCATCAGCCATGACAAATTCGCTAAAGCCCATCTTGCGCAGCAAATCTTCCTGATCCTTGCTGTAAATGCCGATTTTCATTTTTTTGGCAGCTTCAAGGTCTGCCGGGGCATGGATATTGTCAGCAGCAGCATACAACACAAGGTCAAACTCCACAAGCGGGCCGACCCACTTGAAGAGTTTTTCCCGCTCGGCAAAACGCGCCACACTAAAAAGCGCCGCCTGCGGGTTCTTCATGGTGTGGTTGTAGGCGTTCTTCCAGTCAGTTACCGTCAGCCGTGGCTTTACACCCGTTGATTCCTCAAGAGCGGTGATGATATCGTAACTCAGGCCGGTGAATTCACCGGCTCGGTCATAGTAGTTATATGGGGGGAACTGCTCTGTATAGAATATATCGGCAGCCAGCAGCGGGTGGCACAAGAGTGTAAATAATAAAAGCCACAACTGTTTCATCATATCCCCTGTTAATTAATTCGTCTCTTAAATTTTACTCAGCCCGAAGAGTTTATTCCCATTCGATTGTGCTTGGCGGCTTGCTTGAAATATCATAGACCACACGGTTGACCCCGCGCACTTCGTTGATGATGCGGGTACTGATGCGCCCAAGCAGCTCATAAGGCAGCTTGACCCAGTCGGCAGTCATGCCGTCAAGGCTCTCGACAATCCGCAGTGCAACAGCATTTTCATACGTACGTTCATCGCCCATGACACCGACCGACTCAATCGGCAGCAGTACGGCAAAGGCCTGCCATACCTTGCGGTACCAGCCAGCAGCGTGGATCTCCTGCATTACTATGTCATCAGCTTCCTGCAGAACCTTCACTCTTTCTTCGGTGATCTCACCAAGGATTCTCACCGCCAGACCTGGACCCGGGAAGGGGTGGCGCCAGATAAGTGATTCAGGCATGCCAAGTTCTGCGCCAATTTCGCGAACTTCATCCTTAAAGAGAAGACGTAGCGGCTCGATCAGGTCAAGGCCGAGCTTGTCTGGCAGTCCGCCGACATTGTGGTGGCTCTTGATAACAGCAGTCGGCCCGCCGTGGGCAGATACTGACTCGATAACGTCAGGGTATAATGTCCCCTGCGCCAGATACTTGGCATTAGGAATCTTTTTCGCTTCCTGCTCAAAGACATCGATAAATGTATGTCCGATGATCTTGCGTTTCTTCTCAGGATCAGTTACACCGGCAAGTTTGTCCAGAAAGAGCTTGCTCGCATCAATCGGGATCAGGTTAAGTTCATAAGCCTTGCGGTAGCCATTTACCACTCGGTTGAATTCATCCTTGCGCAGTACGCCATTATCAACAAAGATACAGTGCAGCTGGTCACCGATAGCCTTGTGCAGAAGTACCGCAACAACCGAGCTGTCAACGCCGCCGGAAAGGCCAAGGATAACATTGTCCTTGCCGACTTTTGCGCGGATATCGGCGATGGCGGATTCAACAAAACTGCTCATCTCCCAGTCACCGCGCGCCTGTACGACATTATATAAGAAATTACGCAGGATTTCCTTGCCGCGCGGGGTGTGTGCCACTTCCGGGTGGAACTGCACACCGTAGAATTTCTTCTCAGGGAAGGCAATTGCCGCATGGGGGCAGGTGCTGGTCTTGGCGATGGTGTGGAAGCCTGCGGGTAGATGTTCAACCTGATCGCCGTGGCTCATCCAGACTGGCATGTCAACCGGCATACCGGCAAAGATCTCGCTTTTGCCGAGAACTGTAATGTCAGCGTTACCGAATTCGCGGCTGCTGGCCGGGTGTACATTGCCGCCGAGCGCTTCGCACATAAACTGGCAGCCATAGCAGATACCGAAGATCGGCACGCCAAGTTCAAAGACCTCAGGGGCGCACTTTGGCGCATGCTCTGCATAGACATTGGCCGGTCCTCCTGAGAGGATGATGCCGTCTGGTTGGGCTTCCCTGATCTCTTCAATCGGGGCGTAGCAGGGCATGATGCGGGCAAAGACTTTCTGCTCACGCACACGACGGGCTATAAGCTGGGCATACTGACTGCCGAAGTCAAGAACAACAATGGTCTGTGTTTTAAGGTTCATTTTTTTTTGATCCGTTTCATGGAGTGCCGCTATTGAGGCGGCGTAACTTACGGCGTATAAATTTACACGTGATAGTTTGGCGCTTCACGGGTAATCTGGATGTCATGCGGATGGCTCTCACGAAGCCCGGCTGAAGAGATCCGGATAAACTTGGCGTTATTGCGCAGCTCTTCAATCGTGTTGGCGCCGCAGTAACCCATACCACTGCGCAATCCGCCAACCATCTGATAAACAAACGGAGCAAGTGGGCCGGTGCTGGGAACGCGTCCCTCAATACCTTCAGGAACGAGCTTGTCAGCGGGCTTGTCGCCCTGACGGTAACGGTCGCCGCTACCCTTGCTCATCGCACCCAAACTTCCCATACCGCGGTAGGATTTAAATACACGTCCCTGATAAATAATGCTCTCGCCCGGAGCTTCTTCCGTACCGGCAAGCAGACCACCAAGCATCACGCACTGCGCGCCCGTTGCCAGAGCCTTGACGATATCGCCTGATGAACGGACACCACCATCGGCAATAATCGGCACGCCCGCCGGGATAGCAGCCTTTGATACAGACCAGATCGCTGAAAGCTGCGGTACGCCAACACCGGCGATAACACGGGTTGTGCAGATTGAGCCAGGACCGATACCGACCTTGATAGCGTCCGCACCGGCGGCAATCAGCTCACGCGCGGCCTGTTCGGTGGCGATATTACCGGCAATCACATCCACCTTGCTGCCGTGGGCTGCCTTGTAACGTTTGACTGCGTCAATTACATTCTGTGAGTGGCCGTGGGCGGTATCGACGACAATAACATCAACATCCGCATCAACCAGAAGAGCCACACGTTCATCATCCTTAACTCCGACCGCCGCGCCACAGATCAGGCGACCACGCTGGTCACGGGCTGCAAGGGGGAATTTTTCAAGATTATTAATATCTTTAATAGTGATAAGACCAACGAGTTTGCCATTGTCATCGACAATCAGCAGTTTTTCCACCTTGTTGGCATGAAGAATGTCGCGGGCCGTTTCAAGGGTGGTTGTCTGCGGGGCGGTGACCAGCGGAGGCTTGGTCATAACGTCACTTACCGGGATATCCTCGTCAACCTGGAAACGCAGGTCTCGCTTGGTGAGGATACCGACAAGTTTGTCGCCCTCAACAATCGGAATACCGGAGATATGCTGGCTGTCCATAACTTCATGCGCCCGGCGAACCTTCTCGTTAGGAGACATTGTAAACGGATCCTGGATAACACCATTTTCGCTGCGTTTAACCCGGTCAACTTCCTTGGCCTGCTGCTCGGGCTGGAGATTTTTGTGGATAATACCGATACCGCCCTGCTCGGCGAGGGCAATAGCCATCTGGGACTCGGTAACCGTGTCCATTGCCGCGCTGGCAATCGGGATGTTAAGGGTAATGTTGCGCGAGAATTGGGTCTTGGTCGTGACCTCTGAAGGAACGACGTCACTCTTCTGCGGGACAAGCAGAATGTCATCAAAAGTCAGCCCTTCCCACTTTGGAAATGTATCCATAATTTCCGTTCTCCTTAAATATATCTGTATATGCAAAAATTAATAATATTAATGTAGTAAAAAGCACCTCGCCTGCTGCTGCAAAGGCGGGTGGCATATAAATAGTAAAAGGTAAGAGTATAAAGCCATGGGTCGGCATTGTCAAGCGTGGGTACGGCTTTCGGTTATATATTATTGCAATTTTAACACTTTACTCGTTATTATAGTTGAAAAATCGCAAAGCAACGTCAAATTAAGACCATTGTCAGCAGTTTTAACGGCAAATTTTTCCGTATTACCGCCCATGAAATTCTGATTTAGCTGCCGATTTATAAAAAATTTCAAGAAAAATATCAACTTTAATTGAATATTCGGTAATAGTTGGACGATAAATTGCATGAAAAACGCCTCCTGCGGTAAAAGTTATTTATTCTTCACTGATTTGGTATCAGGTTGGAATAGTTGTTGCAAGTAGGTTGTCGTGCCACTCTGGTAATGACAAATTGAGATCGAAGGAAACAGTATGATGCTTGCACGAGAATTTTTTGGGGATTCTTTCCGCTCTTTACGGGCCGAGAAACTTGGAGCCTCACTGCTTAAGCTCTGCCGGGATGCAGAACATGAGGGTGACGGGGAAAAGAATCATAAGGTTGCTAAAGAAGAAAAGGCGCACGTTAATGATTAACGGCATGTATCTTTCAACCATGGGAGCCATGGTGGAGATGGCAAAGCACGAAAATGTGGCCAATAATCTGGCTAACAGCGAAACAAGCGGCTTTAAGCCCGATTATGCCACTTTTCAGGATATTCCGGCTGAGAGTGTCTGGAAGGGGTTAAATCGCAGAGAGTCTGATCTGATACTTGAAAAGACCGGCGGCGGTGTCTGGATGGACCGTACGATGACGGATTTTTCACCAGGCCCGATGCGCGAGACCAGAAACCCTCTTGATCTGGCCATTAATGATAAGCAGGGAGAGGTCAGCTTCTTCAAGGTTCAGATGCAGGGAGAGAATGGCGAATCTGTCGGTTACACCAGAAATGGTAATTTTGTAATTAACAGTGCCGGAACGCTCGTTACTACTGACGGAACGCCGGTTCTAGATGACAACAACCAGACGATCACAATCCCCTCAGGCGGTAAGGTTGAGGTAAACCGTAACGGTGATATTGAGGTGGTTATAAATGGTGCGTCAAACCTTGTTGGCCGGGTTGGTCTGGCGACGACAACTCTGGCAGAGGCGCAGAGAGGTTTGAAGAAACTAGGTAACAGCATCTTTGAGGTAAACGGTGCGCAGATGAATGACGGTCAGGGTGATATTGTTTCGGGTATGCTTGAGCAGTCTTCTACTGATCCGATCTATGAGATGGTAAACATGATTGAGGGGCACCGGATGTATGAGCAGAACATGCGTTTTCTGAAGATTCAGGACTCAACACTGGGCACGGCAATCAGCAAACTGACCGCAAAATAAAGAGTAATTTTCTATATAAAAGGAGTATGGTAAAATGATGATTCGCAGTTTATGGAGTGGAGCAACCGGCATGCGTGCCATGCAGGAAAATATCGACTCCATTTCCCATGATCTTACCAACGTAAACACCAATGGTTACAAGCGTCGCCACCTGAACTTTCAGGATCTGTTTTATCAGAGTGTCCGTGCTGCGGGTTTGCAGGGCGGAGAAGCGGGAACAAATATCCCGGTGGGTATTCAGATTGGTAACGGTGTACGCCTGGCCGCGACTACTCCGATTTTTACCCAGGGTAACCCATACGAGAGTAACGTCTGGTCGAATATGATGATTCAGGATGATACCTCATTCTTCTCGATAACAATGGCTGATGGTCGGACGGCCTATACGCGTGACGGTTCTTTTGTTGTCGATGACACCGGTGAGCTTAGAACTACTGAAGGGCTTTCACTCAATCCGCCAATTACCGGTATCCCGACAGGTGCGCAGGATCCTAGCGTGACTCTGGGTGGGGTTGTCCAGTATCGCGACCCGGCAAGCGGAAACATGGTTGATGCCGGTCAGGTGCAGCTTTTCAGCTTCATCAACCCCGCAGGTCTTCAGGCATACGGCAACAACTTATGGCTTGAGACAGATTCATCCGGTCCGGCCACGCAAGGCCTGCCAAGCACTGACGGTTACGGTTCTGTTCTTGGCGGCTGGGTTGAAGGTTCAAACGTGGATGCGGTTACAGAGATGGTTAACATGATTAGTGCGCAGCGCTCATACGAGTTTAACTCCCGCAGTATTCAGACCTCTGATTCAATGCTGCAGACAGTAAGTTCACTAAAGCAGTAATAAGTTAAAGACTGGAGAACGGGAATGCTTCGGAATTTTAAAACAATTGGTATGCTGGCTCTGGCAATGGTTTGGAGCGCTGTTGCCGGGACTGAAATTATTTTGCCTGAGAGTGCGCAGGTTAAACCCGGATATGTACGCCTTGGTGAAATTGCAAAGCTCAATGAAGACGTGAGTGGTTCGGTGGCGCGGGTATTTATCGGAAAGGCGCCGAAGGTTGGAAGCGAAGCGGTTATTACGCGCGAATGGGTTATCCGCCGCCTGAAAGCTACAGGTCTTTACAATGGTATTGAAATTACCGGTGCTGATAAGGTCATCCTTAAAGGTGTGGCTGAGATTGCAGACGCGGCTGATAATGGCGGAAAGCATAAAACAGAAACAGCTTCTACGCAAAAAACAAGCTACAGGGTAAAAGCTTACGAAGAAGCAAAAGACTATAAACCTGAGCCTGTAAAAAAAGTGATTGTCAAGGTTGAAGAGGAAGAGTTTACTGACGATCCGGCGTTTATCCCCAAAAAAGCAGTTGCGGCAAATGCTAATGTCAAGAGTCAGGAAGATGTTGAAAAAGAACGCGAGCAGCGTAACAAGTTGGCGATTTCACGTGCGATAAAGCAGTATGTTGCTAACCGTCTTGGTCAGAAGGATGCGGAGGTTGTTGCTGTTGTCCGTGGCTATAAGCTGACTGAGCAGGATTATTTTTCTATTAAGGTAGATGGTATCAGCCGCGGTGCTTTGACAGGTCGCTCGGAACTTACGCTCTTTCTCTGCAGTCCCCAAGGAAAGGTTATCGGTTTTGGGGAGGCGGATGTAAATATTGCGGTGAGTGTGAAGGTTGCGATTCTGGTCAGGGCACTGAGAAAAGATGAAGTTGTGCGCCGTGGTGATGTTGAAATACGCTGCGTTCAGTATAAACCGGGGATTCCGCTTGAGTGTGCAAATCCTGATGAGTTTGTTGGGCGTATTTCCTCAAAGACTCTGCGCGCGGGTGATGCGGTATGTCCTGGAGACTTTAATTCGACGCTTGATGTGGTGAAAGGCAAGCCGCTGACACTGATTGCATCACGTTCAGGTTTTCAGATTAAGGAAATGGTTCTTGCCCTTTCAGATGGCCGTAAGGGTGATTACATTAAAGTTCAGTCAGTGGCAGACAGCAGCCGCTCGTATACGGTTGTTATTACCGGTCCTGGTACAGCAGATGTTCCGAGTGCTGGAAATGTACCTAGTGAAAAAAAATAGCCGAGGGGAAATTTTATGTTGCGCAGAACTATAATTACAGGGTTGTTTTTCTCCGTTGCGGGGATTGTTTGTGCGGGTGATGGCGGTTACGGGGTTATCAGCAAGATGGAGGAAGCAGAGAATATCCTCCGTGAAGAAGAGCTTGACAGCTCAATAGCCCAGAGCCGGGTGATGGCCAAGTTCTTTGTTGCCTACGGCGGTAATAAAAATGAGATGGTTAAGCCGCGTGCAAGCAAGATTCATGACCGCGTGACCTTTGTGATTGATGATCAGACTGATACGTCAATTGACGCCAATACCGAGCTTAAAGCAGAGAATACAACAAAGTTTAATCTGCAGAACTGGTTTACAATTGACCACAACGAAAATGGTGATATTGCTCTCAAGCCTTATTCAATGGCGCGTGAAGATGGTGATACTACCGGCGATAACGTAGGTAATGATACAAATTCACAGATTCTTTTTGATTCCAAGAATGAACATAAAGGCGAAGGAACAACCGACCGTAGCAATACCTTTACAACCAAGCTCAGTGGTCAGGTTATTGAAGTGCTGCCTAATAAGCATCTTGTTGTTGAGGCGAAAAAGATTGTTCAGGTTAATGGCGAAACTCAGACGGTAACACTTGTCGGGGTTGTTGATCCCAACGACCTCAATGATGAATCTGAAGTTGTTGGCGAAAAGATTATTGATATGAGAATTACCCTGAGCGGTGAGGGCGAGGTTACAGACGCGGTTAGACCGGGTTGGCTGACTAAACTGATTAACAAGTTTAAGCCGATTTAATAAAGTATAATTTACAGGTTTGTGATAGCTGAGATTTGAGGAAAGCCAGATGCTTTTAAACTACAGAAAAACTTTACTCATCGCCTTGAGCGCTTTGGTGTTTCTGCCATTTATGCAGAACGCTCATGCCGTCAAGATCGGGTCGTTCTGCCGCATCCTTAATGCGGATCCGATGCCGGTAAGCGGTATTGGCGTAGTCTACGGCCTTAATGGTACCGGTGATTCAAAAGACGCTGTAATGAAGATGAAGAAAAAGTATCTTGAAGCTAATCAGTTTAGCTTTTCTGAAGCAGACCTCGCGTCAAAAAATATTGCGCTTGTGACTGTTGATGCCGAGATTAATCCATTTGCAAGACCGGGTGACAAGATCACTATCCGGGTAAGCTCGGCAAACGGCGCGTCCAGCCTTAATGGTGGCGTACTCTCAAGTACAGTCCTTAAATTTCATTCTGCCGGTGAAGCAATTGTCAGGGCGCAGGGCAGGATTGCCAGCGGCGAGAATCTGACGACCGGCCAGATTGCTGAGGGCGGTATTGTTATCGATGCGACAATGGCCAACCGCAGGGTGATTGACAGTAGCGGGATCTTCCGTCTGATTCTTGAGCGGGCGAGTTTTACTGATGCTGCGGGTATTGCCAAAAACATCAATACCGATCAGCGTACAAACCCGAGCATGGGGCGCGTTGTCGGTTTCAGTGACGGGGCCATGCCGAAAGTTATTGTGGCCCGCGCGATTGATCCAAAAGAAGTTGTTATCAAGATCCCCAGCGAGTTTATGCATCGTCAGGTTGAGTATATTTCACGCATCCTCAGTCTTGATGTCAGGGTTGAAACGGTTGCCGAGATCAGGCTCAACGCCCAGAAAGGGATTGCTGTTGTAACCGGTGAGGTTGAGGTGCAGCCGGGATTCATCAGCTATAAGGGAAGAACGGTTACCCTTACCCCGGCTACAGAAGATGGTGGCGTGCGTTACTCGATTGAGAATGACACACCCCGTTCAATGGTTGATGTGCATGGGCCGTATGAGTCTGGCGGAGTTGGCAGGCGGAGTCTGCAGAGTCTGGTTGATACTCTTTCAGCGATGCGCTGTAATACCGATGATATTATCAAGATTCTTGAGCAGCTTAAGTCTTCAGGTCTTGTTCAGGCCAGACTGGTAGTTGAATAAGGAGAGGTCATGAGTGACGCAATGAGTTCAGCTATGGGAGCCGGTGATGTACGCAACCTGTATTCAGGTTCGGTTACCAAGAGTGATATCAGCAAAGCTCTGACTAAGGGCGATGACGAGCAGTCCCTCCGTACAGCGGCAAAAGAATTTACCGCGCTCTTTGTTGGGCAGATGATGAAGATCATGAACTCGACTGTTGACAAGAGTGAGTTCGGCCACGGCGGTGAGGGCGAAGAATTCTTTCAGGATATGCTCAATGACGAGTATTCCCGTAACATGGCTTATTCAGAGAAATATGGGATCTCTGACATGGTTTACAAATCGCTGCAGAATCGTAATGCGGCGGCGGCTTATAAAGCAAAATAACATACTGCGGGGGTGGTGTGTTTTTAGTTCTGCATAAAATGCAGCTTGGAGTAAGGAGGTCATTATGGAAGACCAACTTGTTAGTCTCGTAAAAGTAATAACCCTGCTTGGGCAGTTGCATGGCAAGCTTCTTGAGGAAGCCGAACTCAAGCGCAAGGCTATTATTGAGGGAGATATTGTACTCATGGAAGAGATTCTTACCCGTGAGCAGGATTTGATTTCAAATGTTGAAAAAGCGGAAGACCTGAGAGTGAAACTGATGGCCTTTCTCAAGGCTACCCTTAAGATTGAAGCCGAGCCGATAACGATCACCGCACTGGTCGAACGTCTGCCTGAGAATCCGCATATCAAGCAGCTTGATAAGGCCCGTGATGTTTTAAAGGCGGTTCTTGATAAGTTGCGCTACCGTTCCCGGCAGAATGAAGAACTTCTGAAGGCTTCTGTTGAGCATGTGAAGGGATTTCTGAAAATGATAAGCGAGGCAAGTACCGTTAATAAGACTTATTCGCCAAAGGGTCAGTCCGGGCGTGGTGGTTTGCGTCTGGTTGATAAGACTGCGTAAAATCGGCGTGGATTGTTAAATAAAAAAGCGAGACCTTAATCGGTCTCGCTTTTGTTTGTATTTTCTTTAAGCCAATTGCTCCACGCCTGATAATCTTCACCAAAATCCTCGCCGGTTGCTTCCCTGAGTGTCTGGGCGGCCTGCTTGCGCTGTTGCGGGTTTTTGAATTTCAGACACGCCAGCACCGGCTTCAGGTTTGCCGGATTAAGCGTCTTTAGATTATTCTCTGTGCTATCACCACTACTTTTGGCGTTATGGCTATGGCTTTCAACAGAAGCGGGATCGTTTCTGATCTCGGCGAATTTAATTGCCGGTGCTTCGTTACATGGTTTGCGGAAACGATAGCCGCAACTGTCACAGTAGCGGTTGTCATGCCGGAATATGCAGTACATGCCATACGCAAAAAGCCCCAGCCCGATAACTAGCAGACGCTTGTCCTCAATTAGCAACGCCGGGTAAAGTATCGCCGGGTTGACGTAGGAACGGACAAATAAAACAGCCATGCCCGCCAGCGTGAGGATGTATCCCCGTGAGGGGGCATAGTCGCGCCGTATCAGCTTGCTTTTACAGAGCGGACAGCAAATCATTCATACTCCAGGCTTGAACGGCTCTTGGTGCAGGAGAGAGATTTCTTGACGCTGGCAATCATATTTGCGACAAATTCGATTCCAGTTATGTCTGAGGCTTCAAGCTCTTCAAGTCCGGCTTTGAGAGTGTCATTGTTGCGCAGAAGAATTTTATAGGCTTTCTTGATTCCCTTGAGTTCGTCAGGGCTGAAGCCTGCGCGCTTGAGATTGACAAGATTAAGCCCGCGCGGCACGGCCGGATGTCCGAAGTACATTATTCCGGGGATGGCGTCATTGTTAAGCATTGCATTGGGCGCGATAAAGCAGCGGTCGCCGATGGAGCAGAACTGGTGAATCTTGGCGCTGGCTGAGGTGAAGACATAGCTGCCGCAATGAACGTGCCCGGCAAACTGGGTGAGGTTGGCAAAAGCGCAGTTGTTGCCGATAACACAGTCGTGGGCGATGTGGACGTAGGCCATAATCAGGTTATTGCTTCCGACAATGGTCACGCCGTTCTGCTTGGTTGTGCCGCGGTTGATGGTCGCGAATTCGCGGATGATGTTGTTATCGCCGACGACAACTCTTGTCGGTTCATTTTTATATCCTACATCCTGCGGGTCACCGCCGAGGACTGCCCCGGCTGAGATTTTATTGTTCTTGCCGACAGTGGTCATGCCGATAATCTGGGCGTGGGGCATGAGTTCTGTACCATCACCGATAACCGCCTCAGGCCCGACAATGCAGAAAGGTCCGATCTTAACATCTTCGCCGATCTTCGCTGCCTGGTCAACAATTGCTGTTGGATGAATTTCCGTTGCCATTGTACTGTATCCTGCTTGAATTTTATAAAAAAAGCCCGCACTCCGGTGCAGGCTTTATCGTGTTGTCTTTTTTACATTACGCCGCTGTTACGGTCAACAAAAGCGAACTTGATGGTTGCTGAACTTGCCAGCTCACCGTTGACTGTCGCCTTACCCTCAACCGCGCCGATTCGTCCGTTGAACTTTAGAACGTTGACCTCCATAACCAGGGTGTCACCCGGTACCACCTGACGGCGGAATTTAACATTGTCTACACCGGTGAGAACCGCGAGAGTGTCGTTCTGGTTAGCCAGCATTCCAAGACCACCGGACTGTGCCATCGCTTCAATCTGCAGGACACCAGGCATGATCGGGTTGCCCGGGAAGTGGCCGTTGAAGAACGGTTCGTTACGGGTCAGGTTCTTATAGGTTACAACGCGCTTGAGCGGGATGCACTCGATCACGCGGTCAACCAGCAAAAACGGATAGCGGTGCGGAAGCTTGTTTTCAATGTCGCGGATGTTCATGACACCGCCGGGGTGCTTTGCCTCAAGTGAGTCGATAAGCAACTTTGACGCGAGCTTGTGGTTGAGCAGATGTCCACTCTTTCTTGCAACGATATGACCGGCAATGCGGCAGTTGATGGTTGCCAGATCACCGATGATGTCGAGGATCTTGTGCGCGGCAGGTTCGCCTTCAAAGCGCATGGTGTTGTTGACCACTTCATCACCTTCAAGCACGAGTGTGTTTTGGGTGTTTGCACCCTTGCCGAATCCCGCTTCCTGCAGACCTTCAACCTGTTTCTTCAGAACAAAAGTTCTCGCCGGTGCAATTTCCTTGAGAAATACTTCCGGGGTGATAGTTTTGGTTACTACGCCCTGAGCTAGTTTGCTTTCCGGGTAGTCGATCATGTAGGTGATGGTGAGTGTCTTTTCCTTGACCGGAGTCGCGGTGATGCTGTTGCCGTACGCACCCGCGCAGCATTCCTTGTCGACACTGAAGACAAACGCTTCTTCATCCTGTTCGCGCAGGCCAACGCGCTGGATGTTTTCAGCAAACTCAAGTGTTGAGCCGTCAGAGCCGGGAACTTCACCGCCTTCGACATCAATGATAGCATTGTCAACGCCCATGCCATACAATGCAGCCAGAGCGTGTTCGATTGTGTGAACCTGTGTGCCCTTTTCAAGGGTTATGGTGCTGCGGTGGCGTGAGGAGTCGATATTCCACGGGCGGACGATGCCCTCTTCCTTGCCGACCTTGACGATGTAACCACTGTTGACCTCACCCGGAAGGATTGTGACCTTGCAGTTCTCGCCTGTGTGCAAGCCCTTGCCTTCAACTGAAAAACCGTTTGCTATTGTTGTCTGATTCATGATTATTCCTGCTCCAATTTCTTCTCGATTTCCTTGATCTTCTTCTTTATATCCCCGATACTGCGCATATTGTGGTATTCTTTTAGTGCGGTGCGGATATCCTTGGCTGGCTGCCCGGCGTAGATGCTGCCGTCCGGAACATCACCGGTCACCCCTGATTTGGCATAAAAATGGCAGTTTGAGCCGATTGTGATGTGGTCAGCAAAACCCACCTGTCCGCCGACAACAACGTTATGCCCGGTTGTCACCGAACCGCTAATTCCCACAAGCCCTGCAAAGACACAGTTCTCGCCGATATTACAGTTGTGGGCGACGTGGGTCAGGTTATCAAACTTGCACCCTTCACCGATAAGCGTTGTGCCAAAGCGCGCACGGTCGATAGTGGCGTTGGCGCCAATCTCGACATTATCCTTGATTACGACATTGCCAACCTGCGGGATCTTTAGGTGTTCCTTGCCGTCCCACTGGAAACCGAAACCGTCCGCGCCGATTACCGCGCCACTGTGAATGACGATTTTGTTGCCGAGTGTGCAGCCATAGTAGACTGTGACGTTGGGGTACAGCATGCAGTCGCTGCCGATTGTTGTGCCTTGCCCGATATAGCATCCGGCATTAATTATTGTATTTGTTCCGACTTTAGCGCCGCTTTCAATAACGGCTTTCGGGCCGATGCTGACGCCTTCGGCAATTTCTGCGTCTTCAGCGACATATGCTGTCGGGTGAACTCCTGCTGCTGGCCTGGGAATAGCCGGTGCGAGTTTCTGCGCAACAAGCACAAAAGAAACACGCGGATTTTCTGCTGATATTAATGCGCAGGGAAAATCCCCAACAGTACCGGCAGGAACGATCGCCGCGGAGGCTTTCGTTTCTTTTAATGTCTCAAGTGATTTTTTATCACCGGCGAAAGTGACCGAGCCTTCAACAGAGCCATCCAGTCCTAGTGCGCAGTAGACTGTGAGGTTTTTGTCACCGGTAATTTCGCCTTTGCATATTTCTGCAATTTCCTGAATCGATAGTTCTGGCATTGTACTAAATGTATCCTTAAAAATATTTAGCTAATACTATAAAAGCGGCTGTGTAGTCTGTAGTGAGACTAACAACCGCCTTTTTACGGTAACCGGCCCGGTTCGGGTAACGAGCCCGGTTCGGGTAACGAGCCCGGTTCGGGTAACGAGCCCGGTTCGGGTAGTAATAAGTTATTCTCAGCGGCCGGCACGCTTGCTGTTGATGTCGTTCATTACCTGAATAACCTGCTCGGTAATATCATTGGCCGGGTTGACATACTGTACCCGGCGCTGGAGGATCTCGCCCATAACTGACTCAGGTGCGTTTGATTTCTCGCTATGTGCTGAAAGGGCGACATCAGGGGCGGTGATAACTATTGAGTACTGTCCGGTTGAGCTGAGGCGCTTTATTGCGGCCTGAAAATCAGTGTAGATGCTGCGCCAGTAGTCGGCCATTCTTGTGCGTGAGAGTTTCTGGTAACGCTGAACCTTGTCCTTGAGCTTCAGTTCAAGAAGCTGCAGACGCATGGCCTTTTCCTGGAACTGGTATGAATTGCGGTCAAGAAGCGCGTTTGACTCAAGGCTCTCGCGTTCTGTGCGGTATAACTTCTGAAGGTCCTCAATTGCGCGCTCTTCCTGAAGGAAACTTGCCTTGATCTGGGTTTCCATGGTCTTGGCGTATTCTGAACGGCGGAATACTTCCTGAATACGTACAACCACAACCTTACCCTCGGCGGCTGAAATATTAGCCGGGAAAGCTGTAAGTGCTACTACAGTAAAGAGTAAAGCTGAAAGCAATTTGCGCATTTGTGTCTCCTTCTCAGGTAACTGTTTTATTGTTAAAATTGTTATAAGTCTGTTAAATTTCATTAAGTTATACGGATGCTCAAGATTCACCGGTATTGCACTAAATTCAAGCCAGATAATAAATTGACTGATTTATTTCAGACCGGAAAGCCCGTATTTGTAAATTTGTATCTAAATTTACGGATTTTCCCTCGTCAGTCAACTCAATTATCAATCTTTAACGGATTTCTTATAATAACCCGGCTCAATAAAAACCGGCAGAACTCTTAATCCTGCCGGCGATTATTTTTTTGCGTTTATTCAGTATGCTCAGGCTGATTTCGCGTGAACCCCGGAGAGAACACGGTCTCGGTATTCATTCCACTGACGGTCTGAGGTCAGGAAGGAGAAGCGTCCGCGCAGTTCGAGGAAGAGATCCCATATTGCCGGTGTCGCGCGGCTGACCAGTTTCATGCGCACCAGTGCGTGTAGGTAATCAAAGATCAGCACAAAGAGTTTTTCCGTGTCATTGCTTTCGCGTCCTCTTGAGCGGTCGGAAGCTTCCTGAATTGCTTTTATGCCACGCAGCATTGCGGCGATGTCATCAAGCTTGTCACTGGTTTCAGGACGGCGCAGCGCGGCGCATTTATAAACGTCTTCCATAAAGTCCAGCGGTTTCTGTGAACCGGAACGGATCTGGGCGCTAGCGATGCCTGAGGCGCGGGCAAAATCATAGCGTTCAAGCGCGGCGGTAAAGGAGTCTTCACCGGGTTTGGCTGCCGGTTCAAGGCTTGCCTGCCCGATTTGCGCCTGATTGTCAAGAATTTTAAGCGCGTCACCCTCATCCGGTGTCAGGCCGCAGGCTGAAGAAATAGCGGCGCGCATGGTCGTTGCGTACATCTGCTGCTGCGGGGTGAATTCCATACGGTCGATAACTGATAACGCTTCATGGGCGGAGCTTGTCCTGATATCAAGTTCACTCTCAAGCCTGCGTACCAGCCTGTGCAGCTCATCAAGGAACAATGTCGATGCGTGACCGGCAGACTGAGCCTGCATAGCCTGTAATTCCTTTTCGCGGTTATCAAGGGCGCGCTGCAGGCGCTGGCGTTCCTGTTTCTCGGCTACGAGTTCAGAACTCAGGCGCTCAGCCTCAAACCTGGCCCGGCGGCTCTCAAGGTCTGAGCCGGTTGAAAGGTTTCTGGCGTTTTCAAGCTCTTCCTTAAGTGCGCGGACTTCACTCTGCAGCATATTGTTGCGCGATTCCTGTTCACGCAGTTTAAGTTCAAGCGAGGCGACTTCTGTGCGGTGTGACTCTGCCGCGGCAACCTTTTCGCCTTCAATCTGTGAACTGCGCTTGCGCAGTGATTCGATTTCACCAAGTAAACTCAGTCTTTCGCCTTCAAGGGCGTGGGCTTTCTGTTCTTTCAGGGTTATGAAATGGCGCAGCTCGCGGTTTTCCTGATCGGCATTGAGCCACGCACTCTGAAAACGTCTGGTGCGCTCTGAAAGCTGTCCAAGCAGGCCAGACATCTGTCCGGCAAGGTTCTCGACTTCGCCTGAGCTGCCACTTAATGAAAGTGACTGCTGGAGGTTCTGCATTTGCTCTTCAGAGAGCTGCGGCATTGCGGGGGCTTTCCCGGCGGCGGCGTAGTTGACTGCTGGCGGCGGAGGAGGAGGTGGTGCGCTCTCTCTTGAAGCGAACGCCTGCTGTATTTCCTGCGCCTGAGCTGCCATGTCAGCAACTTCCTCATCTACATCACTAATATCCTCTTCACTTTCAGAAGATTCCTGACTTGCCACAGCTTCCTCGCCAATTGATGAGAGCATTGAGTCGAAGTCAGAGATGCTCTCTTCTTCTTCCGGCTCTTCATCATCAAACCCTCCGCTGATCAGCGCGTCTATGTCATTCTGGTCAAACGTCTGATCTTCCTCAGAAAAGTCTTCTTCCTCATCAGCATCATCTGATGCCCCTGCGATAAGTGCGTCGATGTCGTCCTGTGATTGCACTCCGAGGTCTTCATCCTCTGATGCTCCGGCAATCAGGGCGTCAATATCATCCTGAGATTGTGAGCCTTCATCATCGTCAAGCCCGGCATCGGCTCCGGCAATCAGCGCGTCGATATCATCCTGCGACTGGAATCCGCCATCCTCATCGTCACCATCTGCAGCGCCGGCAATCAGCGCATCAATGTCGTCCTGTGACTGCGGTCCTTCATCAAGATTTTCTGCGCCTAGTTCACCGATATTTTCACCCGCTGCAGCCGCGATCAGGGCGTCAATGTCATCCTGCGACTGGGCGCCGGTATCCTCAAGCGCTTCTTCTGCAGCTGAAGACGAAAGATCTCCACCTGCTGCAGCCGCGATCAATGCGTCGATGTCTTCCTGTGACTGTGAGCCATCGTCTGAACCGCCGGCAGCCGCGGCAATCAGGTCATCAATATCGCTCTGGCTCTGCGGGCTGTCGTTACCGCCGAGTGATGCGTCAGATACGCCGCCTTCGCTGGCGGCGGCAATCAGCGCGTCAATTTCATCCTGCGACTGAGCCCCGCCATCGCTGTCATCAAACGCGAAGCCTTCGGAGCTCTCACCCAGTGCATCAGCAAGGAGCTTGTCAATGTCGTCCTGATCCATATCGCCCATGGTATAACCTTTATCAGTTATCAGTCTGCTGGATAGCAACTTAACTAGTTGCCGTAAAACATTATATATAGAAAAAATCCAAGCCTCGCCAATCTGCAGAGGTGGTATTCAAGCTCTCTATCGGCAAAATCCGCAGTAAAATTAAGTTTTTTTATCTCTTATCTGAATTTTAACCGGACAGACTGCCGGTTGAAAAGTAAAATCCGTAATTATATATTAATATTGTTAAACGGCTGTATTTTGGTATTATTGTTAATATTGGTTGACCCAAGAACGGTGTTCGTCTTTGCTGAATGTTATGATATTTTGCGGAATTCATAAAAAGAGGGGATAAAAAATGCTGGAATTATTTCTGGAACTGAGGACCGGTGCGGCGGGGGATATGCTTCTCTCTGCGCTGGTTGCGGCAGGTGCTGATAAGGCCAAAATAGTTGAAGGACTGGAAAAACTCGGCATTGATGGCTGGAAGCTTGAATTCAGCGAAGTTATCCGTTCAGGTATCTCCTCAACCTACGCCCTGGTCCATGACCACACCCCGGAATCCGGCCACAGTCATGACAAAGAGGAAAAAAACGGCCACCACCATTCAGAAAGCCATGAACAAGTTCACGGCCATACCCATGACCATGCGCAGCATCATGAACATGAGCATGGCCAGAAAAAACACGGCCCGTTGGGGCATAATCACGGACATAGCCATAATCATGATGCCGGTCATTGTCATGATGCTCATGGCGGTCATCATACTAACAAGCATGTGCATGAACACGGACACGGTTTGCACGGACGTCACCTGAAGGATATGCTTGCGATTGTCGGTCGTGCGCCATTTTCTGTGACAGTCTGTCAGAGAGCTGAACAAATCTTTCGCCTTCTGGCTGAGGCTGAAGGAAGGGTGCATGGTAAATCCCCCGATGAGGTGCATTTTCACGAAGTAAGCGGGATTGATACCATTATTGATGTTTTCGGGGTCTGTCTGGCTCTGGATCTGCTCGGTATTGAAAAGGTTGTCTCCACTCCGGTCAGCGTCGGGGCGGGGACGGTAAAATGCGCGCACGGTGTTATGCCGGTGCCTGCACCGGCAACGCAGGAAATCCTCAAATTATGCAATATCCCCTATACTCCGGGGCCTGTTGAGAAAGAACTGCTGACTCCTACTGGTGCGGCTATTCTGGGCGTTGTCTGCTCGGGTTACAGCGGCGCGCCTACCGGTGTTGTCAAAGCTGTTGGATACGGCGCGGGTATGGCTGATTTTGCCGATTATCCGAATGTTGTCCGGGCTTCAGTCATTGAAAGCGTGGTTCTTGGCGGTTCTGGCTGCAAACCTTATAAAGAAGATGAAGTCGTTGAAATCCGCGCCTTGGTTGATGATGCCACGGGAGAAGAGCTGGGAGCGGTTATGGAGACCTGTCTCGGGGCAGGGGCGCTTGACGTCTCATATCTTAATGCGGTTATGAAAAAATCCCGTCCCGGGGTTGAGATGGTTGCCATGTGTTCTGAAGATAATAAAGACGCGGTTATTGCCGCGATCTTCAAGTCCGGTATAACATTGGGGCTGCGCTGGAATAAGGTCAGGCGTTATCTCCTTGAACGTAAAGAGACGACCGTTTCTGTTCTTGGGGATAAGGTCGCGGTAAAGTGCGGTTATTACGGCGGCAAGGTTGTTTCGGTAAAAGCCGAGTATGATGATTGTCTGAGAGTTTCTCAAGCGAGCGGCAAAAGTCTGAGTGAAGTGCGCCGGCTGGCGGAGCAGGAAGCTGCTGCCGGATTTTAGCATTCAATAATACGATTTGGCATTTTGCTGTATTCTTTTATTGCATTAAAAATCACTTCTCTCTGGCGCGGCCACGAGAAGAATAATTCTTACCGGACCGCCTGATTTTCGGGCGGTGTCTTGGTTGCATCATTATTTTCATACTGATAATTAGGTTTTGACCGGGGGGCTAGTGCGCCGGTTGCCGGAAAGATCAGCATTACAAAAAGCGCAACAGCGTAAAAACTTGCCCCGATGCAGAACAGAATCCCGGCTGAGTGGAAATGCTTCTGCTTGGCATTGCGGTCTTCTATTCCTCTGGCGATCGCTTCTACCGGGGGCAGATCAAGATGGCGTGAGAGCCATTTTATCCGCATAACCCTGGCAAAAATCCAGAAAGAACTGGCCATCACCAGAATAAGCCCTGCTATGATTGCAATTTGTGAGAACAGGTGGGTACCGGCAATGAGCCTGCCGGAAAATCCGCTGACAGTAAGTACCGCACCGGATAATGTCATCAGAATATGACCGCGCGTCTGCAGGATCTGCAAATTATTACTGATTAAATCAAAGGCTTTTGCCGTGTCTCCGTGGTAAAGCTCAAGTATTTTTTCTGCTTCCTGCTCAGGTGACATTTATTTTTTCCTTGTCTTGCAAAACGAGTACATATCCTTGCCTATGCAATAATTCAATTAATATATGCCTATAATATCAAGCTAATTACAACTATTTTTATAAGTGTAAAAAATAATTGTGTGGATGTAAACAATAAAGATGAAAATCTCGATTAGATACAGTGATGTAATATTTTGAATTTGCTTAAGGTTGAAACATGGTATATATTGATGGTTTCACTGCGATGTGAAACTCTCAAAAGGTTACTGATAGTAAAAAATGAAGGTAAAAAATTCCAGCGGTTTATTGGGTCTGTTTTTCCTTTAAAGCTGCAATTCCTTGAACCTTTTTCGATTTTAGTTATTATAATGCTTACGTTTCCTACTCGGCTTGCCGAATATGAGCGGTCACGTGTTTTTTTTCGTAAGCTTTCCTACATAAAATTGTAATATGCGCGATAAATCATAATAGATATTTTTTGTTGAAATTTGGAGGGAGTTATGGAGAAGATGAGACGAAGATTCTTTGCGGTGCTTTGTGTCTGTTGTCTGTCCTTTGTGGCGGTTTCTGCTGCTTGGGCGGCGGAAGGCAAGGCACAGTCCAAGACCGGCAAGATGCTTGCTACTGCCTGGGATGAGTACGGTTTCCAGAACTGGGAGAAGGCAAACAACCTGTTTTTGGGTGTGATCTCGGAGGATGGTGTCAGCGGGAAACATGTTTTACAGGCCAGAATAGGCCTTGCCATGGTAAAGCAGTACCGCGCGCCTGGGCGTCAGCCTGAAGAGGCGATTGAGGATTACAAGCTGATTCTCAAAGACCTTGGCGAACTGCATGAGTCACGTTCATTTGTGCTGTTCAATATCGGCTATGCCTGTATTACCAAGGATAAGCCCGATTATAAGCAGGCACGCGATTATTATCAGAAATCCCTCGATTCCCTCACCGATAAGAAATCATTTCTTGGTCAGCAGATAGTTCTTCGTTATCTTGCCAGTTATCTGATGCGTCCTGACAAGGCACAGTTCCTTGAGGGCATCGAAAAATCAAAGAAGCTGATTCCTTTGATTGAAGGCGGCGATTTTGAAGGTATCGCATATGGTCTGGTCGCGGCATTGGCCCGGTGTGTTGATGATTGCCAGCTTGAAGTAGATTGTCTCAAAAAGCAGTATTCACTCGGAATCAAGAACCGTTCAATCCTTTCGGCCACAATTTTTAAAATAGCCAATATCAGCGACCGTGTTCTTAAGAATTACCCAGACGCAATCAAATATTACCGCATTCTGGCAAAGGATGTGCCGACCTCGACACAGGGGTATTATTCCAAATTACGCGCTCTTGAGATTGAGAAGGGGGTTTACAAATCCCGCATCGTTGGGTCAAAGGACTTTTCATATCTTGGCCTGCCTGCTGGTGACCCGCTGCCTGAAATTCCGCTTGTTGATACTACTGAACAAAGTACGCCTGCCCAGCCTGTTAAGCAGGATAAGTAGCAGAAACCTTCTGCAACGACGGCGCAACAGTAGTTTTTTGAAGTATTCAATTTGATTGTTTAAGAAGAGTTCAGGAGTATAAATACTATGGCAGATGATGAAATCAAGGAGGAGAACGAAGGCAGCAAGTGGTCGAACTACCTTGCTATTGCCTTTCTTCTCACTGCTTATATAACCGCAGTGGTCAATGTGATTATTGTCAAGAAGAATGAGGTTGTTTCCGAAGCCGGAAAGGGTGGCCGGGTTGTTATCCGCATGACCCACTGGCAGCTTGAGGCCGGCGTGCGGCAGGTTATTGATGAAAAAGCACGCGAGTTTGAAAAAGTCTATAAAGAGCAGACCGGTGTTGAGGTCAAGGTTGTTCAGAACCCGATCAACGAAAAAGCCTACCGTCAGTATGTCCAGACGCAGTGTATCGGTGGTACTGCCCCAGACCTCATACAGATTGGTATGTACGACAAGGATTATACCAGACGGTTCTTCCGGGCCACCAACGAGTATGTGACTAGGCCAAATCCGTATAACAAGGGCACTGACCTTGAAGGGGTTGCCTGGGCTGACACTTTTTATGATGGCCTTAATGGTGCGCTTGATGCCGAAACGCTTGAGTATTACGGCGCTGGCCTGAGTATGGTTACAGTCCGTCTTTTTTATAACAAAGAGATTCTCAGAGAGGTCTTTGGAACCGATGCCCCCCCGAAAGATTTCCGCCAGTTCCTGAAGATGTGTGAGGATCTGAGAGCGTGGGCAAAGAAAAATGATATGACCGGTTTTGTGCCGATTGCCGGTTCCAAATACCAGCTTAACTTTTTTGAAAAGCGTTATACCTCCCCTCTGACCTTTGATCTGATGTTCAAGGCTGACCTCTCATATAGCGGTGCGCTGGATAAAATGGAAACGGCGCTGGCCTATATCGACGGAATTTACAGTCTGGATTCCAACCAGATTGAGGTAAGCCATAAAGCGGTAAGAGAGATTACCAAACAGTTCCCCGTCGGTTTTATGGCGATGCAGCGAATGGACGCTGGTTTTGCCTTTACCCGCCGCAAGTCTGCCTTTATTGCTTCCGGTGTCTGGGACGCCAACGGTTATATCCAGAATGCCGACTTTCCGGTTGGTGTCTGCGACTTTCCGCTTCCTACCAAAGAGGATAAGGAATTCGGCCGTTTTCTGGCCGGCCCGCTCTCCGAGGCAAGTGTTGGTATCTCCATGCAGTTTGGGGTGACCAAGTTTTCACAGCACCCTGATATTGCCATGCACTTTCTGATGTATCTGACCTCAAGAAAGGTCAATGAAGAGCTTAACCGTGATTTCAAGTGGTTGCCCGCAATCAAGGGGGCAAAAGTCTATGGGGTTATGACTAATTTCAAGCCGACTTCCGATGGTTTCTGGGGGTCTGATTTTTTCACAGGAGGCAGCTACTCGCAGGCTGCTTACGAGCAGTCATTATGGGAGTATGTTGAGCATAAAACTACTTACGATCAATATAAGGAAGAACTGTCCAAAAATCTGCCAAAGGCTTACGCTCTGGACCTGCAGCGCGCTTTCCAGACAACTCTTGAACGCCGGCTGGTTCTTGATGCAACCTTCTCCTTTAACCTCGGGGTTGCCCGTTATGCAACCGAGTGGGATCTTCCTGCTGCCGAAGGCGTCAAGCTGAGTGAAACCGCAAAGCTGCGCCAGCGTTATTTGTGGGAGAGCCGTATCAGCAACCTTGTTGAAGTCTATTATCAGGAGTACTTCAAGAATCTTCTTGAAAAGGGTAATAAGATGGCTCAGAAGGTCCTTTCGTTGATGACACAAAACCCCTTTGCTGAAGAGGAGTAATCAGAAATGCCAAAAGTAATTAGTTTTAAACAAATAAGATATCGCTGGCCGGTATATCTCTTCATACTTCCCAGTTTGTTCCTCATCTGTGTGTTCTCATATTATCCGGCGATCAATGCTATTTATCACTCCTTTTACCGTTGGAATGGTTCGGCGATTGAAGATTTTATTGGTCTGGACAATTTCCGTGACCTGCTTGGCTGGTCCCCGACACTCTGGACTGTGCTGGCTGTCTGGATCTGTCTGATGATGATGGCCCTTACCGGCAAACCCGGCTGGGCCAAAGGTTGGGCGAAATGGGCTTTGTGCGGCTTTGTCACGCTTGTTGGTGCGATAATCTTTGGCGCGGTAGGTGAGATTTCGCTTTCTTCCGCCACTGAAGCCACAATCCTTGGTCTTTCTGCTGCTGATGCTGCGAGCTGGATTACTGTATCAATGGTAAGTGTGATCGGGGCAATCCTGCTTAACATTGTCTGGAATAACGGATTCACCAACGCGATAAAGGTTCTTGGCGTGGTTTTTGGTACGCTCTGGTTCTTTGACCTTTCCATGCAGAACACCGGTGACAAGATTCTCTGGTATGGTTTTGCGGTGATCTTCCTGTTGGTTGTGGCAAACGTCGTTAAGATGATTCCGTCAATTATTGCGGCGGTCTTTATCCACCGTCTAAAGAATGAAAAGGCACAGTATATTTACCGTGTGCTCTTTGTTGTGCCGATGATTATTCCGGCGATGGTTTACCTGCTGGTCTGGAAGTTCTTTTATGATCCTAACCAGGGCGTGCTTAATATTATTCTTTACCGTACGGGCCTGATTGATCTGCTGATCTGGATTGACGGCATTTTTCACTGGGGTGTTTTTGTCGAGGGACGTCCGCCATCATGGCTGGGTGATGCGAAGCTGGTTCTGCCTTCACTTATTTTCTGGGGCTTCCCGTGGGTTGGGGTGGTTGGTGTTCTGCTTTACCTTGCCGGTCTTTCCAGCATCTCTGAAGATGTTTACGAAGCTGCAGACCTTGACGGTGTCAACTGGTTCCAGAAGTTTACCAAGATTGAGTTGCCGTTGATTCTAACTCAGGTACGAATCAACCTGATTATGATGGTTATTGCAACACTCAAGACTTACGGCCAGATTCTTATTATCCTTGGCGATTCAGGTGGCCCCAAGGGTGTTGCGCTTGTTCCTGGGCTGTATATGTTCAAGAACGCTTTTGTGGAGGGGTATGCGGGCAAGGCTTGTGCCATTGGTCTGGTGCTGTTCGTATTTATCCTCATTCTTACCGAAGTCAATAACCGTTATGTGAGAGTGGAGAAATAATAATGAATAAACGCTGGCCCGAAATAGTAAAACATGCACTTATTATAACGATTCTCGGTTTTTCCTTTTTTCCGCTGTATATGACCTTTAATATCAGCCTGAAGAACAACAAACAGTTTGCCGCGTCACCTTTTGGTCTGCCGGATCTGGCCGGTCTGACTGAAACCTTTGACTGGGTTCCGGCCTCAGACAAGCCGGGAACTTATGATCCCAAGTCGATCAACGCCGCAATTGAAGCCCGTGAGCGCGGCCTGACTCCCGAGAGCAAGGACTGGCCCATGGTTCGCAAAAGTACCTCCACAACGATCCACTGGGAGAACTGGAGCAAGGCCTGGGGGATTGTCGGCGGGTACATCTTTAACACGGTCTTTGTCGCTGTTACTGCGGTGGTCTGTGCTCTGTGCCTGAGTATGTGCGCGGCGTTTTTCTTCGCCCGTTACCGGATTGCCGGTTCCAGCATACTATGGTATGTATTTCTGGTTCTGATGCTGATGCCGAGTGTTGCCAACCTGATCCCGCTGTTTATGCTGCTGAGAAACCTTGATCTTCTTAACAGCTTGTGGGCGCTGGTTATTATGGGTACTACCGGTGCGCAGGTTGTCCAGATCTATGTTCTTCGCAACTTTATTGAAGATATCCCGCAGGACCTCTTTGACTCAGCCGAGGTTGACGGTGCAAGTCCGTTCATGCAGATTGTCAATATCGTTCTGCCGATGTCCGGTTCGGTTATTTCGACTCTGGCGATCCTGCAGTTTATCCAGCTCTGGAATGATTTTATCCTTCCGTTCATCCTCATCCGTGACGACGCGCTCCTGACTTTGGCTGCCGGTTTGGTCAAGCTTGATGGCGAGTATGTCAAGATGTGGGGTGAGATGATGGCTGGTTATTCAATTGCTTCGATACCGCTGATTCTGCTTTTTGTCTTCACCATGCGCCTGTTTGTCAAGGGTATTGCTGCCGGTGCGGTCAAGGGATAAGCAGGGATAGTAAGGCAAATTTCCTGTGTTTGTATCTGTAATACAAGCCTGACGCTGCATGATGCGTCAGGCTTTTTTTGCCAAAACATGAATTTTGTGTTTGGAATGTGTGAAGTTGATTTGTTGTGTATTAAAAAATAAAAAAAATATTCGTAATTTTTTTGTTGACGCCGGGGATGAAATCGGGTTTACTTAATGATGTAATCCACGTTTTGATTCCTGCCTCTAATGTTTGCGGCGCGTTGGATTGTCAGTTTCCTTGATAGCTCCCAAGAGGTCAGGGGTAACTAAAGAATGTTTTTTATCGGGAGCAAGTTTTACAAGGAGAAGTACATTGGCTACAGGAACCGTCAAATGGTTCAGCAACCAAAAGGGTTATGGTTTTATTATCCCAGATGATGGCGGTCAGGACCTTTTCGTCCATTACTCCAACATCGTTCAGGAAGGGTACAAGTCTCTTGCCGACAATCAGAAGGTTCAGTATGAACCTGCTGAAGGCAAAAAGGGACCGGAAGCTACTAACGTTCGTCTTGCAGACTAATTACAGTCTGTTTGCATAGTACCTAGTACTCGTTACTGCGAACCACCATATCCACAAACCGTTCTCCGGCTTGGAGAACGGTTTTATTTTTAATCGAAAATTATGCTTATGCTGCAAAGCCTGAAATCGCACTATAAAAGAGCAGTCTTTATTCTGTCTTTTCTAGCTTGGCTGGTGGGGCGGTTTAATCATGCTCCGCTCTTTGGGAGCACATTTGAATGGTAATTGGGGACAGGTTTTGCTAAAGCGGTCTTTGAGGTGATTGCGCAAAAGAAAATAACAACTTTGCAGCATGGTGAGGTGCGCTATGCGGATCGCCCGATTCAGTTTTTTGTAGATAGCGGCTTGTGGATAATTGCCTATCTGGTTGCCTTGTATGCTGTAACTTTGGATGCCAGTCATTGGGTAAGTTGATTTTTCTTGAAGAGATTATAGTTTTGCGGCTAGAGCTTTTAACTTATTTTTGAGCGGCGGGATTTAATATATTTAAAAATGGCTGCGAGTATATAGCTGGCGCCGGCAAGTTCGATAATTGTCGCGCCGGCGGGAAGTTCGGGGGCGTAGCTGATACCGAGGCCGGCTGTGGTCAGGGTGAGGCAGAAAATACAGGAAAGCAGCATCATTACCGGCAGTTTTCTGGTGCAGATAGCTGCGATAGCAGTAGGCAGGGTCAGCAGGGCAATAACCATTATCAATCCGACAATCTGCGTCAGCAGGACTACTGTCAGCGCGGTTGTAATTGTCAGGAGAAGATTATAGAAGGTGGTATTGAGGCCACGCAGTCTGGCCAGTTGGGGCTGGAAGCTGATTGTCAGGAATTTGTTATAAAAAAGAATTGTGACCAGGATTATAAATCCGTCAAGCACTGCCATCATTTCAAGATCACCGGGCGTGACCATCAGAATGTTGCCAAAGAGAAAGCTCATCAGATCCTGCTGGTAGCCGGGGGTGGCGGCGATAAATGAGATACCCAGAGCCATGCCGATCGACCAGATAGCGCTGAGGATAGTATCCTGTCGTTTTTTCTCGCCGTTACCGACAAAGGTTATGATTACTCCGGCAATAACTGCGGCAATCGTTGCCCCCCAGAGAGGGGTAAGCCAGTTGATGCCGCGAGTAGTCTGCAGGTAGCGCGCAGCTCCCATCCCGCCGAGTACGCAGTGGGCGATAGCCCCCGCGATATAGCTGGTGCGGCGGATAACTACGTAGCTGCCGACAATCCCGCAGGAGATAGCGGCAAGCAAGCCTGCCAGAACGGCATACTGAAGGAAGCTGTGTTGGAGTAAATCGTGTAGGAAAATGGGCATCTTTAACCTTTTTTATGGATAGTGTCGCCGCATTTATGCGGGGTGCTCATGGAGCGTGACGGGTCGATAACAGGGCAGCAGCTGCCGTGGCGCAGGACGGCAAGGCCGGGGTGGAAGGCACGGTCGATATCGGCCTCGGTAAATTTGTCAATCGGCACAATTGATGAAGTGTGGTTGACGCAGGCAATATGGCTGGCGCTGCTGGTGACGACGTTAAGATTGTGCGAAACCATGACTATGGTAATTTCTTTGTTGAGTTCTTCAAGCAAGGCAAAGATCTGTTTCTCCACAACACTGTCAACATTGGCGGTCGGCTCATCAAGAAGCAGTATTTTCGCTTCTGTTGCCAGTGCCTGGGCGATAAGTACACGCTGGCGTTCTCCACCTGAGAGATCGGAGAATGGCCGTTTCTGATAACCGTCAAGATGAACCCGTTCAAGTGCGTTGCGGGCTGCGTTTTTGTCTTCACTGCGGTAGAAACCAAAGAAGTTGCGCTCGATCCGCCCCATCAGCACAACATCATTTACCGTGACCGGGAAGGCCTCGTCAAATTGCAGATACTGCGGGACGTAACCGATATGCGCGCTGGCCTGCTGTGGGGTAGTGCCAAGGACTCTGATGGAGCCGAGGTTTGGGGTCAGTAGCCCGAGGATCAGCTTGAGCAGTGTACTCTTGCCGCCGCCGTTAGGGCCGACGACTGCGACCATGCTTCCTTCGTGAATAATGATGTTGGCATTATGCAGCACTTCCTGGCTGTCATAGGCAAAGCAGACATCACTTACTTCGATAACAGGTTTATATTCCATAGCGTCCTTTAAGGCGGCTCACGCAGGTTGATGCGCAAGCCGCGGTCAGTTTATTTCGTTAGAGATTCTTTTACTATTTTGGCGATATTCAGAAGATTTGCAATATAATCTTTTGCCAGAGGATCAATTGGTACAACCGCGCCGCCAATTGCTCTTGCTACGGCAGTGGCTGCCTTGGTGCTGAACTGCTGCTGCACGAAGATTACTTTAATGCCATCTTTTTTCGCTTCAGAAATAAGTTGGCCAAGTTCTTTGGCTGAAGGTGATTTTCCTTCGACCTCAATTGCCTCCTGCTGAAGGCTATAAGCGTCGGCGAAATAACCGAAGGCGGGATGGAAAACCAGCAGGGTTTTTCCTTTTAGCGGAGCGAGTGCGGTCTTGAGTTCGGTATTTAGCTTGTCAAGATCACTTTCAAGTTTGCCGAGATTTGCGTTGAAATACGCAGCATCCGCCGGAAGAATCCTAACCAGCTCGGTGGTGATATTTCTGGCGATAATTTTCGCGTAGAGCGGATTCAACCAGACGTGCGGATCTTTATCGCCGGCGTGGTGCTGATGCTCCTCAGGCTCTTTCTTCTCAGCGCTATTGTGCGGATTTTTTTCGTGTTGGTGTTCTGTTTCCATGATGCGCAGCGGGATTGATTTCTGCGACATTATAACCGGCAGGTTTGGATAGGTCTTCTGGATTTTAGTCAGAAACGCGCGCTCAAAAGGAACGCCGATGGCAAAGTATGCTTTGGCGTCTGAAAGCTTGGCCATTTGTCTCGGGCTTGGCTCGTAGGTTGCCGGACTGCTTCCCGGTTGGACCATAACCTCGCAGTCAACCTTGTCACCGGCAATCCGCTCTGCCAGATACTGCTGCGGGAGGATTGATACAAAAATAACCGGTTTTTCTGCGGCGCTGGTCTTCGTGTTTAGCGGATATAAAAAAATACCCGCCAGAGCAAAAATGAAAATGAAATTGCATATTGTTTTCATGGTTAATACCTTTATGATTCGTAATTAACAGATTAAAAGCAGGTGCAGGCGTGCAGAAATGGTTGCGCAATTGATAACAGTTCAGGTACTGACAGTAGGAAGAATTTTGCCGGGTTTCGCGTTTCCGGATTCATCCGCCACCTCTGCTCTGATCTTAACTATTATATTTTGCTGCCTTGTAATTGCAAATGCCAATTACTGTCCTGCTGAAAAATATTAACTGACTTATCAGGGGAATATGTTTGTTTATGCCATTTATTGAGGATACAAATGATCTGGTAATATTGCGCAACTCCGGCGCGTGGCAGGTATATTCTTCGCCTGTAGCGATAATTACCGCCAGTGACAGCTCTGAAGTGGCTCAGTGTTTTAAGGAGATTGACCGGGTATTGAGTAAGGGTTATTATGCGGCTGGTTTTGTCAGTTATGATGCGGCGGCCGGCATCGACCGGGCAATGAGAGTAAAAACATCAAACTCGTCATGTCCGCTGGTCTGGTTTGGCGTGTATGAAAAATATGAACATCTTGCCGAATTGCCGGTGTCAGATAATCGCGACTTTCATCTGAGCAGTTGCTGTAAAACCATCAACCGTGACCATTATAACACGGCGATAAATCAGGTGCATCAGCATCTTGCTGCCGGTAACACCTATCAGGTTAATTTTACCTATAAACGAAAGTACAGATTCGTCGGAGATCCGTATTCATTCTTTCTTGAGCTTTATTCGATGCAGCCTACAGATTGCGCGGCCTTTATCAGGACTGCGGAATTTTCAGTCTGTTCTGTCAGTCCTGAGTTGTTCTTTGAGATGGAAGATGGAAACGTTGTTGTAAAGCCGATGAAGGGTACACGGGCGGTGCGTGCGGGTTCTGACATTGCCTGCCTTAAGGATGAACTGGTGGCTTCCGAGAAGGACAGGTCCGAGAATGTGATGATCGTTGATATGATCCGCAATGATCTGGGGCGGGTTGCTGAAGCGGGCAGTGTTGAGGTGCCGGAGATGTTCTGTATCGAGCAGCACCGGACGGTTCTGCAGATGACCAGCACTGTGACCGCCAGGGCAAAGTCCGGACCTGTTGAGGTTATGCAGAGTCTGTTTCCCTGCGCGTCAATTACCGGCGCTCCTAAGGTTGCGAGTATGGAGATAATTTCTGTGCTTGAAGAAGAGGGGCGGGGTTTGTATACAGGAGCTATCGGTTATTTTGCGCCGGATAAGAGCGCGCGTTTAAATGTGGCGATCCGTACTGCGGTGCTTGATAATAACACGGGCGTACTTGATTACGGCGTTGGCGGCGGGATTGTCTGGGATTCGCTGGCTGATTCGGAGTATCAGGAGTCGCTTGACAAGGCTGAAGTTATTGAGCAGGTTCGGAGTAACTATTCACTTTTTGAGACCATTCATTTCAGTGGCCGGCGTTTTCGTTTTATAAACGAACATTTTGCGCGTATTGAAAAATCGGTAAGCGAGCTTGGTATAAACTTCTCGCGTGAAAAAGCGGTTTCGCTTCTCAATGGTTTTGCGCTGGAATTTTCCGGGCAGGTCAGGCGGGTAAAATTATTGCTCAGTCCTGTCGGTGAATTATCCGTCGAGTCTGCGGCATTTAATAAAGGTGCGCGGCGGGAGTGGACGGTTGCTCTTTCTGGTGTCAACGTTAACTCGAAAAATCCATACTTGCATCATAAAACAACAAAGCGTCAAATTTATGACTTATGTAAAGCGTCAGCGTCTGAAGGCGTTGACGATGTCCTGCTTTACAATGAGTCAGGAAATATCACCGAGTCAACGATTGCCAATGTTCTGTACAGGCTTGGCGGGAAATGGTACACCCCGCCGCTGACGGATGGCTTACTAGCCGGAACAGCCCGGGCGGCGCTTATCAGGCGGGGGCATCTTCAGGAGCGCAGCCTGCCGGTTAATAGGCTGGCTGAGGTTGAGGATTTATTTTTAATCAATTCCTTGCGCGGCTTGATCCGCTGCCGACTGGTTGGGGGGGAGTGATATTTTTGTTTTTCTGAAGTAATAAAAAAATAGCCGCATGACAAAAGTCTGCGGCTATTTTAAAATTTGTAGCTAAGCAAAAATACTTATTCAGCTTTGGCCTTTGGGGTCAGTTTGGCAACCTGTTCCTCAATCATCGCATCGTCGATTTTTGGGAAGAGAACTTCCGGGGTATTGATCGTGTGTCCGGACTTAAGTACCGCGTCTGTGTTCCAGTCGCCAGCAGAAAGCGCCGGGATATTTAAGCATTCACGGAGTTTTGCGGCTGAGAACGGGAGAATTGGTGACATGAATACCGACAACGCTTCAATCACCATCATGCAGGTGTAAATTGTCGCGCCGCATTTAGCCATGTCATCCTTGCGGCTCTTCCATGGTTCTTCCGCGCTGAAGAATTCATTGCCCTTGCGTGAGAGAAGCATGATACGCTCAAGCGCGTCACGGTAGCGGTGACCATCGAAGAGTTCGGCAAGCTCGGTGCGGGTTTTCTCGATCTCTTCAAGGAGTTCTTTACCGGCGTCAGAAATATTCTCAGCAGGCGGAACCTTGCCCTCAAAATATTTGTTGCAGAAAGCGAGGTTGCGCTGAATGAAGTTGCCGAGGTTATCAGCAAGCTCGCCATTATTACGGTTCTGGAAGCCCTGCCATGAGAAATCACTGTCAGAGTTCTCAGGGGCAATCGCTGTCAGGTAATAACGTAGCGGATCAGGGCTGAACGCCTCAAGATATTCATTCACCCATACCGCATAGTTGCGGCTGGTTGAGATCTTGTCACCTTCAAGATTAAGAAATTCATTTGAGACGACCGTATCCGGCATCCGGTAGTCACCATGCGCCATCATCATGCCCGGGAACATCACCGCGTGAAAGACTGTGTTATCCTTACCGATAAAATGTACCAGGCCATTGTCCTGATTATACCAGTAATCTTTCCATTCTTCTTCCTTGCCGAGTGACTCAAGATACTGGCGGGTGAAGGTGATATAGCCAATAGGCGCGTCAAACCAGACGTATAAGACCTTACCCTCAGCCTCCTCAAGCGGTACGGGAATCCCCCAGTCAAGGTCACGTGTCACGCAGCGCTCGCGCAGTCCCTGATCAAGCAGGCCGTAGGAGAAACGCTTGACTGATTCGCGCCACTCAGGGTGCAGGTCAAGATAAGCCCTCAGGTCTTTTTCAAACGCGTCAAGACGCAGATACCAGTGAGTAGTCTCGCGTACCTCAATGCAGCCCTTACCCTCACGCCCTGATTGCTTGCAGACCATACAAACCGGGTCTTCAAGCTTGGTCGCATCAACAGGTCTTCCGCAGCTCTCGCACTGGTCGCCGCGCGCGCCTGGTTTCTTACAGTCCGGGTGCGGGCAGTTACCCTCGATATAGCGGTCAGGCAAAAACATATTACACTCAGTACAGTATACCTGCTCTGATGAGCGTTTTACGACATGCCCCTTGTCATGCAGCGTTGTGAAAAATTCCTGTGAGATTCCGTTATGCTTTTCACAGTGGGTGCGGCCGTAATAATCAAAATCAATCCCCAGCCCCTTGAATGACTCTGAGAGCACAGCGTGGTAACGGTCGACAATATCCTGCGGGGTGACGCCTTCCTTGATTGCCGAGAAGGTGATCGGTGCGCCGTTCTCGTCTGAGCCGCAGACAAATACCGCATCCTTACCCATCAGGCGCAGAAAGCGGACATAGGTATCAGCCGGAAGATAAGCACCGGCGATATGGCCAACGTGCGGTTTGCCGTTTGCGTAGGGCAGGGCGGCGGTGACGAGAGTTTTGTCCTTCATTATTATATTCCTCATAACTTGGAGTTTTGATTGCGTATTGTAATCTCCGCCCGTATCGCATATACTGGCGTACTACATATAATATAATAGGTTATGTTTTCCGGCTTTTAATGCAAGAGGTTCTTTACTATGTTCACAGGTCTGGTTGAAGCTACAGGCATTATCAAATCAATTGTCCCCTCAGGTGGCGGATTGAAGTTAGCTGTTGATATTTCAGGACTTAAAGAAATTCCGGCGATAGGCGCGTCGATCGCCGTAAACGGCTCATGCCTCACAGTTACTGCGTATTCTTCAGGGATTGCGGAGTTTGACGCTGTGAGTGAAACGGTAAAACGCACGACTCTGAAGAACAAAAAGCCCGGTGACACTGTAAATCTTGAGCCGGCAATGGTCTATGGCGGCAAGGTGGACGGGCATTTTGTGCAGGGGCATGTTGACGGGGTCGGCAAGGTTTTAGCGGTTAATCCGGTCGGCGACAGCATAATCTGGACATTTTCGCTGCCGCGTGAGATTGCGCCGCTGGTGGCGAGTAAAGGCTCGATAGCTATCGACGGGGTATCGCTGACGGTTGTAAAAGCTGAACGCGACAGTTTTTCCGTGAGCATGATCCCGCATACGGTCAGCGTCACGACCTTTGCCGCGTACCGGGCGGGTGCGGAGGTAAATCTTGAGGTTGATGTGCTGGCTCGGTATATTGCGCGAAAACTTGAGATTGGCTCAGGTAGCGGGGTAACTGAAGAACTGCTGCGTGAGAACGGCTTTATCTGATATTCGCGGCGATTTGCAGAGTTGTAAACGTGATACTGACTCAAACTATAATTTAGACTTTTTCATACTTCAGGGCAGGATATGAAAATAAGTTACCACAAAAAAGTTCTGGCAGGTTTATTTCTGCTGCTATTGCCGTTTATCCCCTGGCCGTATCCGGTCAAGCTTGATCTTCAAACACGGAAAAATGTATTGCGTCATGCTGTCAATTCTATCAAAAACCAAACACCTGTTTTAATCTATTCTAGATACGAAGAAAATATCTTTTATGAGATAATAAAAGAGAGCGATAACCTATTCAGGGATACTGCAATTGAGTTTGATAGCTGTGGAAAGGATTATGATCTTCTGGCTAAAGATCTAGGTATGGTTGAACCCGATCTCAATAATCCGGAAAAAAATAAAGTATTTTTGTACTTCGAACCGAGCCTCTCGCTAGCTGATAGCTTCTGTTACTTGATATGCGATCTGAATCATAAAATTACGTCATATCAGGAGTATAGAATATATGTTTTTAAGAGTTTATTTCTGGAATATTATTTGTATTATTTTGTGAACGATGTTTTGCGTTGAATATTGATGTTTGGTTTTAATGTAATTGGGTGAGATAATTAATCGTCAATCATCAAAAATACGAAACAATATCCTCGGCGGCGGATTTGACCTGGCTGAAATAAAATGACTTGTCTGAGTCGCTCAGCTCCCTTGGCAGCATCGAGATACCGACTACCCCTACAAGGTTATTACTCGAATTAACCGCCGCGGCTGCGATGCGGATTCCCTTGTCCTGCTTGATTATCACCTTCTCCTGCCGCAGTACCTGCAAGTATTTGCGGTGCTTCTCCCTCTCACCCTCAGGCATCTCATGGCGGATATACAGCTTCTGCAACTGTTCGTAATTACAGTACGCCATCCCCAGCAGTGCAAAACCGTGGTTAAATATGTCATTACTGCTCTGTCCGGCTTCCATGTAATGATACGACTCCGGCATCTCATACTTGCTGCGGAAGGTGAAATAGCCCTCATTATTCCACTCGATAAAAGCCGCTGATTCGCAGGTGTCCTGCGCGAGCATCTTGATGCGTTTCTGGATCAGTTGCTGACGGTTGCTCTGCCCGCTGATGATGTCGGCTGAAGACATGAAAACATTCCCCGGATAATAATGCCCGTGTTTGTCCTTATCAAGCCACTTCTCGTCAATCAACACCTTCAGGAGGCGTGAGAGCGTCGCCGACGGCATGTCCGCGCAGAGCCTGCGCAAGTGTGTGAAAGACAGACCCTTACGGTTCTCGGCAATCTTCGCCATTATCAGCAGTGATTTGCGCAGCCCTGAATTATTCTCAGCCATCTTCATCTTTCCGGTAATAGATATATTTCTGAAATTTCTTATTTGTTATTAATTTACCAGAGAATATAGCCTATGCAAACCTGTAACGCACCAATTTGGCAATATTTGTAAAATAAAGGTAATAAATATGTTTCTTGTTGGGCTGGCGAGGGCTGGGCGTGCGGAGGTTATTTCTGCAGAAGTGCGTTTGCCTGCTGGCAGTAGTTGAGGTAATCGGGAGCCAGATTATTACTGGTTGCGAAGTTTTCAAGTTCAGTCATACGCCTGTTTATATTTGCGTTGGTGGCGAATATCAGCTTCGCAAGACAGTCCGGCGCCATATAAAGCGGGGATCGGTCGAATTCCTGCATATTTGCCTTGCCGTTCATATTGCAGAGCCAGGTCGTGCAGTGCGGGATTGAGAGCAGGTGCGCGGTTTCGTGTGACGCGCCTTTAAGGATGCGCATCAGGTAGGTCTGAGGGTCGGCGCTTTTCATGTGATAGATTGAGATAACCCCGGCTCGGCCATAGATTAAGGTGTCGCCGTACTGGACTGAGAGTCCTTCTGCCTTATAGATGTTGTTTGCAGAAATTGCCATAACGCCCCAGCAGTCAGCAGGAAGTCCGGGCTTGAGTATTTTATCGGTCAGGTAGACCGAGTTAATCGTCAGTCCGTCTTTTGGGTCATTTTTCTGGGCTGTTTCTGGGAAGTCGTTAACAGTAATATCGCGGCCGATTCTTACGGGGCACTGGAAATAAAGCGAGAGAAAATCCGCCGTCTGCCTGAAGGCTGATTCCTCAAAACTGCTGAAGTTTCCGACGCGGCGCAGAAGGAGCATCCGGCGATTATTTTCAAGGGTTACCGGAAAGCTTCCGGCATACTGCTGCGGGGTTTGCTCTTTTTCTTTCCAGAAGTAGCGCCATTCCTTATACTTTACCGGCGGCATTTTTTTTTGTAACGGGTTCAGCCGCGAGGTTTGATTATAGATTTCCTCCATGCGGATGAACTTCGGGTGTTGTTTGGTGTTTGATTTGGCCGTGGTGACGGTTTGAGCGTTTTTACTGGTGAACCCGGCAAAATCAGCCTCGCTGCAGCTAAAAAGCAGCAGGCAGAGCGTTGGCAGAAACAATAACCGGGCGTGTGATTTCATAATTTTATACATATTTTTTATTAAGCAGCAAAAGCGCTCTTGCAAATATTAATTAATCAGCGGAGGTACGGATTGGATTTAAGCTCATATCCGGCGGTGGTGCTGCTGCCATGACCGGGGATGAGTTTGGTCTGCGGCGGCAGGGAGTTGAGCATCTGCAGAATTTTCTCGACCAGTAAATCCCCGTCGCCGCCCGGAAAATCGCTGCGCCCGATTCCACCGTTAAATACCGTATCGCCGCAGATTACCGTGCCGGCATCTTTGATATAAAAACAGAGCTGGCCGGGAGAGTGTCCCGGAACGTGGAAGGTTTCAATCTCAATACCAGCCAGTTGCAGGGTCTGCCCGCCTTCAATGGTTCGTGTTGCCGGGGATATTGCTACCGGGATGCCGCCGATTAACATACTGAGGTTTGTGTGCGGGTCTTGCGCCAGACGGTCGCATTCGGGGTGGCAGAGATATTCGCAATCATCAAACTCCTCAAGCAGTTCGTCGATTGCTCCGGCGTGATCAAAGTGCGAATGGGTAAGAATGACCGCGACCGGTTTTGCGCCGTTAAGCATAGACTTGATCGCGTCCGGGTCAGCTCCGGGGTCAAAAATCAGTGCCTGATCGTCTTTTTTCACAACAACACAGTTAACCGCCAGCATTCCTACAGGCATGAATTTAATTTCAATCTCACTCATTTTCCAGTCTTTCCTGTTTTTATCTTTTATTAATCGTTCAAGTTATATTTGGTAGCAGAGAATTATATTCATAGCCGCATTACAGGCAAGTTTTTTGTCTGAGGCGGTTATAATCTGATTTGCAGACGGGGTTCATTTTTTACCGGAAAAATATAGATTAATGCTGAAAAAAAAACAGACATGGATTAAAATAAGAGCAAAGGGAAATTTTCAGAGTGTCTCATTGGGGATATTCCGGGATTTGTATCTAACACTATTACCACCTTAACTATGGGGGATAAAACTATGAATACTGAAAAGAAAATTACGAAATTGTTGGCCATTGTGCTGAGCATGGTTCTGAGTGCTGCCGGGGTTTACGCCTCAGAGATTGTTCCGGGTACCAACCATATGCTTGGCGATGAGGTTCCGTTTGTCGAGGGGCATCGCACACCATCTGCTGCGCCTGGTTACGCGTGGTGTCTTGAGAAACGCCGGGCTGTGATGCAGACTATCAATGAGCGGGTGCTGGTGCGCGATCAGTCATGGTATTATGAAACAGTCCAGCCTGTCTATGAAAGCAAGATGGAAACCATCATGGTTGAGCCTGAGCAGAAAAAGGCCATTCTTGTCTCACCGGCCTGTTACAAGACTGTCTGCGAAAAGAAACTGGTTCAGCCCGAAGGCACTGACTACAAGACCGTTCCTGCCTGCTATGAATGGGCGGATGAAACAGTTGAAGTTGTTCCAGCCCGTACCGAGAAGGTTTTTGTGCCGGCCCGTTATGAAACTTATACCGAGCGCATCATGGTTCGCCCGGAGAGGACTGTGCGTGAGGAAGTCCCTGGCTGTGACACCGACGGCAGCAAGATCGACTGTTATGCAACCCGGGTAATCCCTGCTGAGTTCAAGATAATTGAGAAAAAACGCCTGGTAGAGCCAGCCCGTACAACAACTCAGGTGATCCCGGCTGAAACACGGGTGATGAAGGTTCGCAAGGTTATTTCTCCTGCCAGAGTTGAGAAGGTGGTGATCCCGGCAAAGTATGAGCAGGTTTCAAAGAAGGTCCTTGACCGCCCGGCAGAGTACCGCTATGAAACAATCCCTGCAAAGTACCGCACAATTGAGCGTAATGTCATGGTCACGCCTGAGACCAAGCGCCGTGTTGATGTGCCGGCAAAGTATGAAACAGTCACTCGCATGCGCGTTGTCAAGCCAGAACGTCTGGTCTGGGTACTCAAGAGAAACCAGAGTGTTTCGGCCTGCCCGATTGAAACAACCGTTCGCAGCGATGTAATTATTCAGGATACCTCAAAGGGCGAGACTGTTGAAATTGACAACCTCGTTGACCGCTACGGTCAGGTTCCGGGGACCAAGTCTGTACGTAATAAATAAGCGCTGATGTAATTGATAATCCTTTAAAGGAACCCGTTCACGCGAGCGGGTTCTTTTTTGTTTCAGTACTGGATTTTTTTGCGCTAAAATGTAAAATATCAAAGATCGGCAAACTTGCCGGTTTTTGAACCATTGCTTGAATGTGCCGCGGTTTTGTGCTGGGCGGTCAGGATTTGGCTGTGTTTTTTTATCGAAGTGGTCAGGTTGATCCCGGTTTGCGTAGGTAGTGCGGGATAAAATACAAGGAGTAATTCATGCCGGTTACACGAGCGTTGAAGGCATTCAGGGAAGAACGGCTTAATTGTGCGCAGAGCGTACTGAAGGCTTATAAAGACAGACATGGAGTCAGTGACGAGCAGATACTGCAGGCAAAGGCTGATGGCGGTGGGAGGGCTGTTGATGGTATGTGCGGGGCGCTTTATGCGGCGGTGGTTCTGGCTGGGAGTGAGGATGACAAAAGCCGGATCTGTGCGGAGTTTGAGCAGGTTGCCGGGGCGCGGCGTTGCCGTGATATCAAGAGCGGGAGCGGCTATCCCTGCGATAAGTGCGTTGAGCTTGCAGCGGAGCTGGTTGACAGGCATCTCTAGGCTGGATTGACAATCGAGCGGTTTATTTACTTATTGCAGGTTCTTATATTTAAACGTTGCCGGTGGCTTTTGTTTTGAAAAATCCGGCGGTATCACTATAATATCAACCATAATTTATGGTAGTCCCTTATGGGATTGTTACGGGATTGAAAATAATGTTTAAACGCATATTGCGTATGCTTGCTCTGCTCAAGCCTTATAAGTTCAAGGTCTTTCTGCTGGTTGTGGTTGGTTTGTTGTATGCGGCGGTCAACGTCGGGTTTGTGCAGGTTGCCAATGTTATTCTTGAAAGTGTTTTGAAGTCTGAAGCCGCAACGGGTAAGGATATTTTCCCCAATTGGGTAAATACAACCTTCAACACGGCTGATTACACGCAAAAAGAATGTTTCTACATCTGTTGTGTCCTGCTGATGGTCTGTATGGTGTTACTGAGCCTGGGGATTTACTACCGCCGTTTTATGGGAGAGTGGCTTGGTTACCGCGTGGTGGTTGATACCCAGAGCAGACTTGCCAAACACATGCTCTCGCTTGAGTATTCCTTCTTCAAGAAACAGCGTCTTGGTGAGCTTTTAAGCCGTCTGACCAATGACCTGTTTCTGCTTACCAGAACGGTTTTGCTGCTGTGTATCTTTATTACTCGTCCTATTCAGCTGGCCGCCCTGCTTGGTGCGATGTTCTGGACGAACTGGAAACTTGCTCTTTACGGCCTTATCGGTGCGCCGATAGCGACCCTGCTTTTCTCCTACCTTTCAAAGACAATCCGCAACGCTTCACGCAGCGCCCAGACCGAGCTTGCCAATGTTACCGATGCGATGGTGCGGTTTCTCTCCGGCATTATGGTCGTCAAGGCTTTTGCCTGCGAGGATTATGAATATAAAGTTTTCCGCAAATGTAACGAGGGTTATTTTAACGAGGTTATTACGCGCGAAAGAGCGGTGAGCCGCGAGAGGCCGATCATCAGTTTTTTCTCCAAGCTTGGTGTGGTAGCGGCGATTTTTGTCGGCGGTAATATGATTATTGACGGCACGATGAAGATCAATGAACTGGTTGCTTTTATGGCGGCGCTGGCTTTGATGTTTGATCCGATGAAGGAACTCAGCCGCGGTAACAGCGAGCTGCAGGTTGCTCTTCCCGGTGCTGAACGGGTCTTTGAAATTATGGATAATACCGCAACCCAGCAGCTTGGAGGGCGGGTGCTGCGGAAATTTGAAGGGCCGGTTGAGCTTGATAAAGTCTGCTTTGGCTATGAGGCGAATAATGAAGTTCTGCACAGGGTCGACCTCAAAATCAATAAGGGCGAGATGATTGCCCTCGTTGGCCCCTCGGGCAGTGGTAAGACAACGATCACCAACCTTATTCTGCGTTTTTATGATGTTGATTCCGGTTGTATTAAAATTGACGGTCATGATATCCGCGAATACAGCCTTAGCTCGTTGCGCTCCAATATTGCCCACGTCGGCCAGAGCCCGTTTCTCTTTAATACGACAATTGCTGATAACATCGCTTATGGTATTGAGGGTGCGGATATCAATGATATCCACGCCGCCGCCCAAGCGGCCAACATCCATGACGAAATCATGGAGCTACCAAAAGGCTATAACACTATAGTTGGTGAACGCGGCGAAAATCTCTCCGGTGGCCAGCGTCAGCGTGTTACCATTGCCCGGGCGATATTCCGTAACCCGCCGATAATGCTCCTTGATGAGGCGACGTCCGCGCTTGATTCCGAGAGTGAATTCAAAGTCCAGTCAGCCCTTGACAACCTGATGAAGGACCGTACTTCAATTGTTATCGCCCACCGTCTCTCGACTGTGCGCAATGCTGACAGGATTGTGGTTATTCATGAAGGGGCTGTTGTCGGGGTTGGCAGTCACGAAGAACTGATGCTCAGCTGTCCGACCTATTCAACGCTCTCTAATCTTCAGGATACCAGCGTTGAGGCCAGAGCGTTATAAATTTCCATAAACCAGAATTAATGCCGTTGCACAGGCTTGACTGTAATTTTCTTCTGCTTCAGTTGCGCGGAAAGTCTGTGGTCAGGTTGCGCTTGATGAATCATCCGGGAAGGGATTTATGCAGAAATTAAAGTTAATGTTGCTTTTTTTTGTCGGGATCTTTACTGTTGTTGGGGTTAAGGCAGCAGAGGATTTTTCACTCGCAGGAGTTTCGCCGCTGAAGGTTGTTGAAGGCTGGCAAGTATATGCGGCAACTTCCGATACCTTAAAGGCGCAGAAACTTTTCTCAGAAGCTGCCAAAGAAAATCCGGAGAGCTTCGTCGCTTCTTCCTCCTACGCGCAACTTTATTCACAGCAGGCAAAAGATCATGACGCGGCCAAAGTTCTGATGGCGGCGATGCGCAGTGGCAAGTGGGATCTCTGGGCAGAGCCGGCGCTGGCTGATATGTCATCTTTTTATACTGATCTGACTCCAGAAGAGTATGCCGAGATCGGTAAAATATATCAGGGGCGTCTGGCCAATCCTGAAATCTCCTGGCTGGAAAAAGCGCTTATTACTGTAGAGCTTCAGAGCCTGAGCTATATGAACGGGGATTACAAGACGCGCCGCGAAATATTCGCCCGCCAGCCCTATATCACCTCCTTTCTGATTGCCGGTCCTTTCAGTAACCGCAACCGTGAGGGTTTTGAAAAACAATTACCGCTTGAGTCTGAGTTGTCTCTGCCTGATCTTGAAAAGAGTTATCAGGGGCGGGGGCGTAATGTCGGCTGGTTTGAGTACACGGCTCCCTATGACGGCCGGGTTGACCTTGAGGAGGTACTTTCACCGGGCAGCGAGAGTATGGCGTATGTCTGCACTTATGTCACGGCAAAACAGGATATGTCTGCGACCCTTGACCTTGACCAGTCCGGTGCTTCCGAGTTGTGGCTTAACGGCGTTAAGGTTTATCGCGACGGAAAGTATGTTGACGGGGACGGCTCACTGCAGCGGCTGATAGGTATCAGGTTGCATAAAGGCGTCAACCAGATTGTTCTAAAGATTGCCGGTGATTATGATGTTGACGCGGCTTTTTCAATGAGGATTGTACCGCTTGCTGTTGAAAATATTGATAGAAAATCCTCCGCAAAAGAATCTGAAAATAATGCCGGGCTTATTGAATACCCCGGGATGAAGTCAGCGCTGAAAGATTATGCGCAACGTGAAATCAAGTCTATTGAGGGCAATCTGGCAGAGAACGTTGATGGCTCGTTTGGTGATTCTGGTATTATATGGGGCGCGCGCAAAGAGTATCTGAAGCTGTTGGAGAAAAATCCTCGGCACCCACTGGCGCTGCTTAACATGTCTTATCTTAATTCAGAGTATGGCGTTGATGATGATGAGTACTCACGCACGCTTTCCTATGATGAAAAACTAGTCGAGGCTTATCCCGGTTGTTCATTATTTTTGAGTTCGCTTGCCCAGTCCCAGTCTGATGAGAATAAAGAGCGCAGGCTTCTTGAGAAAGCGTTCAAACTTGCTCCGCTTGAATATTCCTATCAGGACACGCTTTTATCCAATCTTTACTCTTCGGGTTTTTCCGAGCAGGCAAAGGATAAGGCTAATGAAATATTGAAAATCCGCGACAGTTATACCGCGCACAAGATTTTGGCTGAGTATTACCGCAAGCTTGAATGGTATGAACAGGCGCGGGCTGAGTATCAGAAATGCCTTGCCCTTTATCCGGGCAGTGATTCTCTTGTTGTTGATATCTCGCAGATGATGTCTGGCAGTGAGGAAACTTTGTCTTACCTTAAAAGTATGCTCAAAACCCACGGCGCTCGTGTGCATAGCGAGTACGCTGAGCGGCTTTATAAGGATAATAAATTCCGTGAGGCGCTGGATATTTACCTGCGGCTGGTAGGGGAGAATTGCTACTGGAAGTATACCTGGATTGTGGCGGCTGAATGCGCTGCGGCGATGAGTGATTTCCAACAGGCTGCGCAGATACTGACCAATGCCATGAGGTGGATGCCGCAGTCAGCCCAGCTCCTTGAGAAGATCGGGCGTTATCATCTTCAGGCCGGGGATAAAAAACTGGCGCTGGATTTCTTCCACCGCTCACTTGAAACTGTCAGTGACAATCCTGAGTTGCAGGCCTACGTTAAACAGTTAAAACCGAAAATAAAATCTTTCTACAGTAAGGAAATGGTCTCCTTAAGCACACTTAAGGGCAGGGATAAAACTACAGCCGACTACCCTGAGTTTGACCAGATATTCCTTCTTGATCAGGGCTATGTTTATGTTCTGCCTAACGGCTCAGCCAGAAGGATGTACCGGGCTGTCAGCAAGGTACTGCGTGAAAAGGCAATATCCGGTGCGTCAAAGCATGAAATTTATTTTTCCGCTTCCAGCCAGAAGGCGGAGGTGGTGCATGCGCGGGTTATCCAGCCTGACGGGAGTGTTATCGAGGCAGCCGAGATTGATGAGTATGAGTACGGCTCAAATAATAGCGCGTCCTCGGTTTACGGCTCCGGGGGGATGGTCAAGACGATAAAGCTTTCGCAGGTCAAGGTAGGTTCAATTGTTGATGTCGCCTGGACGGTTGAGGATATCGGCGAGCCACTGTATGGCAATAATTTTTATGACATGTTCTTTTTCGGCGCGCCCCAGCCAACACTAAACTTCCGCTACGCGGCGGAATTTCCCGAGTCTTTGCTGGTGCGTTATGCGGTGACTCCCGGTTGCGGGTATGAGCCGGAGGTTTCGGATAAAGACAGTTATAAACGTTTAAGCTGGAGCGAATCTGATATTCCGGGCATCAAGTCTGAGACGTCAATGCCGCCTTTCTCTGAGATAAAACCTTATTTGTCTCTGAGTTCGTTCTCAGGCTGGAAGGAGCTTGGTGAATGGGCGTGGCGATTGTTTGAGCCGCAGATGGTTTTAAGCAGCCAGATGAAAGACAAGGTCGCGGAGTTGATAAAAGGCAAGGCCACGCGTGAGGAAAAGATCAAGGCCGTTTATGATTTTATTATCGGTGACATCCGTTATGTCTCTATCTCCTATGGTCGCTTTGGTTACACTCCGCACAAGGTCAAGCGTACCTTCAACTCGCGTTACGGTGACTGCAAGGATACGGCGGCGCTCTTTGTGGCGCTTCTGCGTGAAGCTGGGGTGAAAGCCTATCCGGCGCTGGTGCGCGCCCGTGAGGCGGGAATCTATAAACTTGATCTTCCCAGTCCGCTTATCTATAACCATGCAATTGCTTACGCCCCGGCAGAAAAAGAAGGCGATAAGAGTTACTGGCTTGATGGCACTACTGATTATTTTTCATTCGGCATGATACCGTCAATGGACCGTGGCACCGAGGCACTGGTCTTTGGCAGTGACAATGGTGAGGTCTTGCTGATTGACCCGTCAAAGCCTGATATGAATCTCAAGAGCAGCAAGATTGATATTCAGCTTGCCAGGGGCGGTAGTGGTACTGTCTCATATCAGCAGCGTAACCGTGGTGAAGCGGCGATGGCGCTTTTCCGTGCCTTTGAGCGTCCCAAGGCGTTTGAGTATATGCTGAAGAATTATTCGGGCAAGCGTTATGCCGGAGGGAATCTTATAACTTTCGGCAAGGTTGAGTGTGATGGTGATGACAGTTGCGGCTTTGAGCTGAAAATAAAATCTCCGACGATTGCCAATAATGTTTTCGGGCAGTTCAAACTGATGCCGCTTTACTTCCCGCTTGATATCAGCGGCCTGGCCATGCTTGCCGAGAGGAAGTATGACCTGATGCTCGGCGCACCCAGCATTGAACGGATGGAGGTTTCGCTAACTCTGCCTGAAGGGGCGACGCTGATAACCTTGCCGCAGGATAAAGATCTTTCTGTTGCTGCTGCCAGCTTCCGTCTGAAAGCCAGCAGTCTCGACCGGGTTGTCAAAATCGTTTATGAGTTTACAATTCTTAAAGACCGGGTGACAGTTTCCGAGTATCAGGATTTCCGCAAGTTCTGTAATGCGGTTACTGCCGCAGCCGCAGAAATGCTTACCTACAAGGATTAACCGGCGTGGAAATAATCAGTAAAGGCGCAAGCCTGCACACCAAGGCTTACGCGAAGGTCAATCTCTTTCTTGAGGTTGTACGCAGGCGCGAGGATAATTTCCATGAACTGGATACGGTCTTTTCTGTTGTTGAGAATCTTTATGACGAGTTATCGGTAAGTCCTGCGGTGGGCTTTTCTCTGCTCTGTGATAATTCGTCGATACCTCTTGATGAGAGCAATCTGATAATCAGAGCCGCGAAAAAACTTGCTGTGCGTTTTGGCGTTACTCAGGGGGCGAGTTTTATGTTGCAGAAAAATATCCCTGACGGCGGCGGGCTTGGTGGCGGGTCTTCTGATGCGGCGGCGGCGTTGGTCTTGTGTAATTCGTTATGGAATTGCGGCGCGTGCAGAGATGAACTGCTTGATATTGCGGCTGAGGTCGGCAGTGATGTGCCGTTTTTTCTTTATGGCGGGGTCTGTCATGCCGGGGGCAGGGGAGAGATCCTTACTCCGCTAACCGGGGTCAGACCTCCGCGCTTGGCGATACTTATCCCTGACTGGAAGATCGCAACGCCGCTGGCTTTTAAAAATCTGATCGCCGATAATTTTAACCAGCGCGACAGTACGGGAATTATTGCCGCACTTGAAGATGGTTTGCCCGACTTTGAATATTTTTCCGAGAGCTTCAACCGTTTTGAGGAAGCGGTCTTCAACTTCGAGCCGCGGCAGCGAAATATTATGGGCGAGTGTCTTGCGCATGGTTGCCGTATCAGAATGAGCGGCAGCGGTTCATGTTGCTGGCTGGTTCCCGATTCGCGCCTGAATGCACTGCCTGCTCACCTCAAAGAGCGGATTATTTTTCCACCCTGTTGATTTCCTTCTCGTGTGCTTTGTCATACAGTCTGGCTTTGGCAAAGTCGCCTTCTTTGGGTAACAGCATATTGAATTCATACTGCGGGAGCAGTGCGGCTACGTTATAACTGCCGCTGATCTCAAGAAGATGCCCGCCGAAATTTTTGTCAGTACTCAGAAAATGCAGATGAAAACCTGTCGCGTTTATTCCCTGAAAATACTTCGGAAAATAAAAGCCGATCAGGACGCCGTTGATCTTGTCATTCTCAAAGACCTTCTGGTTTTTGACAACCTCAACCAGTCTCGGGTATGGCCGCTTCTGCGCCGGAACTGAGCGTACCCTGATTTTAGCCGAATTGAAATTAATAATAACACAGTGCGGAACATTGTAATTTTTGATGTTTTTCAGTATCGCGTTTTTCAGGTCGGAAAAAGAGCCGCAGCTTCCTGATATCTCTGTACCCGCGGCGATCTGCTCCTGACCAATCAGGCTGACATTGGCAAAGGGAATGGTCTGGCTGTCCTCGACTTTAACCACCTCGCCGGTTGCGCGCGCCTTATAAATTTCGCCATTATACATAATCATCTCGCCGTCAAGATCATTGAAGGTGCCGATGCCGTAGGTGCCGAGCTTCTTCAGTTCGCCTGCGGTGATAATCCCCTCATAGCAGCTTTCAAGCAATGCCTGCAGCGTTGAAATCTGAGTCAGCTTGCTGCTGGTGTTCTTGTCGCTTGCTTTATTTTCCGCTGAGTGCAGAGTGGGCGCTGCCAGTAAAAACGCCGCAGTAATTGTTAGTAGTATTTTCTTTATCATAGCTGATCCTCTTTTTTAGTTTGATTTCTGCCCCAAAAAAATACCTGCACGAGTTTGCACCAGTGCAGGGTATCAAGTTTTAGCTAATTGCCGCCTTCAGTCAAGAATGATTAATCAGGCGCGCTTGAATTTGCTGCGCATATCTTTGACGTACGGGTAGAGGTTGTTACCCGGGCAGGCGGTCTGGCGCAGTTCCCGGTGGCCGTAAAGACGTGATGGCGGAATACCATAACCCTGAAGCATCGCAGAGCATAACGATTCCAGAGACGAGAGTTGTGCGCCGGTCGGGCGTTGCAGGTCGAAGTTGCCAAGGCACATTATACCGACATTGTGGCTGTTATTGCCTTTTGAGTGCGCGCCCTGATAACAGAGTTCCCTTCCCTGCCAGATAAGCCCCTGACGGTCGATTATAAAATGATAGGCAATATCACCGGCGGCCATAATCCTGAAATGCGCGTTCTGAATTTGACGCAGCGATCTGGCAACCTGACCGGGGGTTGAATCAAAATTCGGTTGAGGATTTCCTTCATGGTGGATGGTAACACGCTCAATGGTTCCCATCGGGTGCATCCGCGACATTTTACTGTTTTGGGCGTGCCAGCGTTTCCGGGAGACCGCCTGTAATGAATGTGTCTGCGGCAGCTGGGGCTGCGGAGACGGGCAACTGCGTTTCCTTATCTCTTCAGGATTTATCATAACCCCGTTGTGGTGCTGCAACCCGTCTGTTGAAGGGGTGTTATAGTCAAATGGACCGCCAGACATGACCTGGATGCCATCGTCTTCTTCCCCACAGTTTGGGGGGAGCAGTGGTGAAGGCCCTAAAACCTTACCTGCACAACCGCTGAGAAACCCAGCCGACAGTGCCGCCGCTGCTAACTTTACAAAATCTCGACGCTCCATATTAAGCTTATACCTTTAGTTGGCCGGAGAGCTGGATAATACAGATGAGGCATCATCCTGTATATTTGACTAAAACCGGTCAGAAAAATCCTCTGTTAAACTTGATGTTTAGCTTCTATCGGCATAATTCGGCCAACTCTTTTCAACCTTTGTCGGCATTCCGAAAGAGAATGATAAATATGGGGTAAAATGGGACATTCGAGGTCCGATAATCCTGTGGATAGATTATCATTTGATTGTAAAAACTGCCATTCTGGTGTAATAGAAACTACGGGTTTGTTGAATATGTATAAAAAAAGGCGGGGAGAATGACCGAAGTCAAACTGCCCCGCCACGGCTGAGGGGAAAATTTAAGTTATTGTGAATTATACAAAATAGGAAATTCAATACCAACGAATAATAATTATTTTTCATAAATCTATTGAATAAAAGGAGATAAATGAGACAAATGGCTGTTTGCCGGATATGTAATTTTAATATTCTGTTTATACGAATTATGTAAGCTGTTTAAAATGAGTTTTTCGGGAATTTTTTTATGCTTTAATTAGCTTCATGTATAGCTATAATTTTAAGGAAGTGTGGATAAGACTTTTGCTTCATTTTTTGCGTCCTGTTTTTTGGGGAAAGTCTGTAACTGCATCTGGCGGGTGGTTGTTGTGTAACCCTGTGCTGCTGTGCGGGGATTGAGTATTCATTTTGTACCGTCTTAAGTTGGCGTTACTGGCGTGTGAGTGGTTTTTTGTTTTAGTCAGCTGACTGTGCAGTTTTTTTTAGCTTGTGTCACGGGAAATAGCGGAACAGAAAAAGGAGTGTGCAATGATTTTTGATAACCGGCCATATACCTTTGACCGTGTGGTGCGTCTTGGAATGGGGTTGGCGGTTGTTATCGTGCTGATACTTCTTCTGGGGTATCTGAGTAATGTGCTTGTCCCGTTTGCGGTAGCTTTTCTGCTGGCGTACCTCTTCAATCCGATTGTCATTCTTTTTCAGCGTATCGGGGTGCGTAACCGTCTGGCGGCGGTACTGCTTACGTTACTGGTGGTTACCTCTGTAATAACTATCGGCTGCTATATTGTCATTCCGATGATTGTCAATGAAGTCCATAATTTGATTCTGATGATAAAGGACTTGCTGGCTAACAAGGATCTTGCCAAAAAAGCAACCGAATATATCCCGGCCCAGTTCTGGTCTGAGTTCAAGGCCTTTATCAATACGGCCAATTTCCAGGAGTATCTGACTTCAGAGCGGCTTCTGGACAGCCTGCGCGGACTCAGCGAGAAGGTTCTGCCGATTGGCAAGGGGATTATTTCTACAGCGGTCAGTATCATTCTCGGTGTCGTCGGTCTTACGGTGGTTTTTTTATACCTGATCTTTCTGATGCTTGACTTCCAGCAGGTCAGGCGCAAGTGGAAGACTTTAATACCGCCGCAGTACCGGGATACGGTTATAAGTTTCGTCCGCGAATTTGACTATAACATGAACCGTTATTTCCGCGCACAGGCGACAATCGCGGCGCTGGTGGGTATTGTCTTTGCTATCGGTTTTGGCATTATCGGCCTACCTCTTGGGGTGCTGCTTGGTCTCTTTATCGGCCTGCTTAATATGGTTCCGTATCTGCAGACAATCGGTCTGGTTCCGGCGGTTACGCTTGCGTTTGCCAAGTCGCTTGACTCCGGTGAGAGCTTCTGGTTTATTATGGCGCAGGTGCTGGTGGTTTTTATTGTCGCTCAGGCGATTCAGGATCTTCTGCTGACCCCGCGGATAATGGGGGATGTGACCGGTCTCAGCCCGGCGATAATGATTCTTTCGCTTTCGATCTGGGGTAAATTGCTGGGAGTACTGGGGTTACTGGTTGCGCTGCCGATGACCTGCCTTCTGCTTGCTTATTACAAGAGGTTTATTCTGGATGCCGGTGGAGGCATTAGCGAGGGTGGCGACGATTTATATGATGATGAATTATCTGAAGATGTCGTCGTTGCGAAAGAATCGGCTGGGACTGGGCGGGATTGTGCCAATGTATCTGATGCCCGCCTTGCCGAGACACAGAAAATGCCCCCGCTTGACAGTGACGAAGCAGGGGATGCAGAGCCGGAGAAAGCCTGATTTTTCAGGAGATTATTTTCCTTTCGGGGCTGGATTATGCTTTGAATTGCTTCTTTTTGAATGTATAATCTTGCCTTGGGAAAATCCTTCCCGGAATTGTTGAATTTGACTGTTTGAGTAATTTTTATTAACACACGAACGGCTCCGGCCGCTGAATAGAGATAAGGCTGATTGATAACCGATGAGTGCTAAGTTTATTGTCTTTGAGGGAACGGATGGTTCGGGCAAGTCAACCATGATTGAAGAGGTGCGCGAGCATTTGCGGGTCAAGGGTATTAAAGCCCGTTTTGTCTATGATCCGGGCGGCACTGAGATCGGGCAGCAGCTACGCAAGGTTCTGCTTGACCCCAAAAACGAAGCAATGACCCCTCTTACGGAACTGTTGTTGTATTCTGCCAGCCGGGCGCAGCTTGTTGGCGAGGTTATCCGGCCGGCTCTTGCGCGCGGCGAAATTGTTATCAGTGACCGCTATATCTATTCGACCCTTGCTTATCAGGGGGTTGCGGGCGAGATCTCTGAGGAAGTCCTGCGGGCAACGGTAATGACCGGCTGCGGCGGGCTTGAGCCTGACCATATCATTTATCTTGATATCCCCGCTGAAGACGGCCTGAGGCGTGCCGGCAGGAATCCTGACCGGATGGAGCAGAAGGGGGTCTTTTATATGGAAGAGGTCAGACAGCGTTATCTTGGGATGTTTGACACAATGCCCCCGAGCCGGGCGACGATAATTGACGCTACTGAGTCTATTCTCGAGGTCAAGAAAGAGGTACTGGAGAAGATTGATTTACTCTTTTAGCACCATAATCGGACAGCAGATGGCGGTTGACAGTCTGCGTATGTCATTTGAGCGTAACCGTCTCAATCACGCGTATCTGCTTGAAGGGCCGGAGGGGGTGGGGCGTGTTACCCTTGCCCGGGCACTAGCGGCACGGTATTTGTGCCACAGTCCGCGGGATAATGACGCGTGTGGCGGATGCAAGAGCTGTGTAATGCTCAAAGGCGGCTCGCATCCGGATTATCTTGAACTGCCGCGCGAGGATAATGATCTGGGTATCAGGCACTTTGTTGACCGCAGCGGTGGCGACGCACCCGAGCATACGCCGGTACTTGATTTTATGCGCCTTCGTCCGATGCTGCAGGCCGGTAAGGTCTGCGTGATACCTGATGCCGAGCGGATGAATGATGCTTCGGCCAATGCGTTTTTAAAGACGCTTGAAGAGCCGCCGGAGAACAGTCTGATTATTCTCACGACCTCCGCGCGTGACCGGGTGCTGGGGACAATTGTCAGCCGTTGCCGGAGGGTTGGCCTGGCTCCGCTTGCCGAGTTTGAACTTGGTGCGGCGCTGGTTGAGCTTAAAGGGATTGAGCCTTCTCAGGCCAGACTTCTTGCCGCGCTTAGTGAGGGTTCGCTGGGAATCGCCCTGCAGATGAATGACGGGGAGATGGTTGAGAACTGGAACTGGCTGAGCGACTGGCTGGAGCGTGAGAAGACGCCGGTCAATATGGTCCGGTTCGCAGAAGAGATCAATAACCGCCTGAGTGTCAGTAAAAACGCCCGTGACCGCCGTGTGCTGGCGGGGCGATATTTTAATCTGATGGCTCTATATGTCAGGCGCGCTCTTCGTGGCGGGTTGTCGCCGCGGGCAGGGTATCGTGCGCTTCTGACGCTTTGGCAGGCCGGCGAGGAATTGTCCGCCAATGTGCGCCCGGAACTGGTGGTTTATAACACGGTGCTTGACACGCTTACTGCGATGCGCAGATAGTTTTATGTTTTGTCCGGGGCAGGTTTTTTTGCAGCCGGTTTATAATATTTCTTATTTCAGAGGTTAATACAGGATTGAAGTTTATGGAAAGTGATTCTACTGCCGCCGGTGAAAATTCCGGTGCGGCAGATAAAAGCGGCGCAATAAATGAAAGCGGCAATCAGGCTGGAGCGGAGAACGGCGGTACTGATAACCATGAGGGCGCTTGTGCGTGTTCTGGTGGTTGCGCGGGTGCTAAGGCTGATAAATCAGAGGCTTCATGCTGCTGCGGCAATACCGGTGGCAAGGACGGAGCGTGCGGCGGTTGTGCTGGTGAGGAGATTGTTTATATTCCGCCGAAGTCGGTAAGTGACGGCGACGGCCCGTACTTTGTTGTTTCTGTTCATTACAGCAAGATGGGGATTACCGAGAATTTTGTGGCTGATTTCCCCGGCATCCGGCTTAATGACATGGTCATTGTCAAAAGTTCGCGCGGCGAGGATTTTGGTATCGTCGTCCACAAGCCCATGCCTTCGGCAAATTCTCCCAGAGGGCTTGGCGAGGTTATCCGCATTGCAACTGAAAGTGATAAAAACCTCCTTGAACATATTGAGAAGAGCAAGGAATCTGAAGAGCTTGCTTACTGTAAGTCCAAAGTGGCGGAGCGTGATATGCCGATGAAGATGGCGGGTATTGAGCATCTTTTTGGCGGCGACAAGATAATATTTTATTTCCTTGCTGACGGGCGGGTTGATTTCCGCGAGTTGGTCAAGGATCTTGCGCGGCGTTACCGCACCCGTATTGAGATGCGCCAGATCGGGGTGCGTGACGAAGCGCGGATGCTCTCTGATTATGAGCATTGCGGGCGCGAGCTTTGCTGCCGCAGCTTTATCCGTGAGCTTGAGCCGGTTACCATGCGCATGGCAAAGATCCAGAAAAGCACGCTTGATCCGACCAAGATCAGCGGTCACTGCGGAAGGCTGATGTGCTGTCTGCGCTTTGAGGATGAGGTATATAAAGAGAATAAAAAATCCCTGCCGTATAAAAATGATCTTGTTGAAACCGGGGAGGTGAGTGGCCGGGTTCTTTCTACAGAGACCCTCAGCCAGAATGTCACAATCGAGTTGCGCGATGGCAGCCGTGAGGTTATCAATGCCAATGACATAATCTCCCGAAAGAAAAATGTCCCGGTGGCACCGAATACTTCGCCACGCGACAAGCGCAACGATAGCCAGAAGCCAAGAGAGCCTCAGGCTAGGAGCAATAATAATAGCGATAAAAAAAATGATTCCGGTAAAGGAGAGGACGATAAAGAGAACAGTAATTAGCGTTATGATCTCTTTTATTGTGTTTTTCTGAGGGAGTCTCTGGTAATGAATCCGTTCGATCATTTAAAATATATCCGTGAGCTGGCAGAGCGCGATGGACGTTACGCACCTGAGGCGTTCATGTTTGTTTCTGAGGCGATTGCCTATACTGCGCAGTGGCTGCGTGATGGTGAACTTGAAGAGAATGATCCTGGTGGTGTGCGTGGTGGCGGGAGCGAGTTCCATGTCAGCGGGCGTGAGCTTCTTGCCGGCATAAAAAGGCTGGCTTCTGAGCGTTGGGGTATGATGGCGCCGGCGGTTCTGGCTAACTGGCGGGTTTACCGCACGGAGGATTTTGGTGAGATAGTTTTTTGCATGGTTGAGGACGAGACCATGCAGTGGAAGAAGCGTGAATGTGACCGGCGGGAAGATTTTGCTGACGGTTATGATTTTTCCGAGGCTTTTTCTGATATCTGAAATATAAAACAAAAAATGAGGAATAATTAATGCTTTATAATTTTTCATATGTGATTCCGGGAAAGCTTGCAGGGATGGCCCGCCCCGGTATTTCCCTGCCGCTTGAGCTTGAGCTGGAGCAGCTTAAGAAGGAAGGCGTCGGCGCGATCGCTTCACTCTGTGAAACGCCGCTTGACAATAAAATCCTTGAGATGCTCTCTTTCAGCTATACTCACATTGTAATACATGATTTTACTGCACCGACCCTTGGGCAGATCGAGAAATTCGTTGCCTTTGTCAGCGAGTGTAACCGTGATGGTGTTGCGGTTGCCGCTCATTGCGCTGCCGGGATGGGGCGTACGGGTACGATGCTTGCGTGTTATCTTGTCAGCCTTGGCGAGAGTGCTGAGGAAGCGATTGATTCGGTCAGGTCTATCCGTCCCGGCTCAATTGAAACCTCAGAGCAGGAGCAGGCAATTATCAATTACGCCGCATCGCTTAGTTCTGCAGAAAGCAAGAGGTAAGCCATGCCTGACAATTCCAACAACAAGGACCTGGATTTTGCCACGCTGGCAATTGCCCACAAGGTTCTTACCCATGACCAGGTCGAAGAGGCGCAGGCGGTGCTTGCTGATGAAAAGGCCCGCGGCGTGACCGGCAGGGCAATTGAAGATGTCCTGCTTGAGATGGGGATGATTAAGCACGAAGAAATCTGGGCGGTCAAGAAAGCGCAGGAGCGGCTGCTGCGGGACGCGACCAATGTCGGCGAGAAGATCGGCGGTTACGAGATTATCAGTAAAGTTGGTGAAGGTGGCCTTGGTGTTGTTTACCGCGCGCGCCAGCTGAGTATGGGGCGTACCGTCGCCTTGAAGGTTTTACATGAAAAGTGGATCGGTGATGATGAATTCCGCAAGCGTTTTCTTGTTGAGGCGCGTCTTGTTGGACGGCTGTCGCATCCTAATCTGATTCAGGTTATCGACGTCGGACGCCACCGCAACCAGCTTTATTACTCGATGGAATTTATTGAGGGTGTCACGGTCGAGACGCAGCTTGATGATTTTGGTGCTATGGAGTTGCCGCAGGCGATGGATATTGTCTGCCAGGTTGCCAGCGCGCTTGAGCATCTTGCCAGCAAGAAGATCGTTCACCGCGATGTCAAGCCTGGTAACATCATGGTCACAACCAAAGGCGTAGCCAAGCTGGGAGATTTCGGTTTTGTGAAAAGCTCGCTTGATTCGGTGCTGTCTCCTGACGGTGAAATTCTGGGTACGCCTGATTATATTTCACCAGAAGCGGCAAATGGTGATCGTGATATTGATTTTCGCAGTGACATCTACAGCCTTGGAGTGAGCTTTTACCATATGCTTGCGGGTAAGCCGCCTTTTGCCGGTACAAGCTCTGAAGTTCTCGACGCCCATATTTTCAAGAAGCCGCCACTGATTACCGAATTCAGGCCCGACCTGCCCAAGCTTGCCTGTGATATTGTCAATAAAATGATTGCCAAAAAGCCCGAGAACCGCTACCAGAAATATACCGAGTTTTTTGCGGACATGGAACTCCTGCGCAGGCTGGTCAACCCCGAAGGCGCAGAAATCTCCGGGACATCGGTAACGATCTCCAATAAGGAGACAGAAGGTAAAATCAAATTCCTGACGATCCTTCTGATTATTAATTCGGGCTTGCTTGTTGTGGCAATAGGGATTATCTTATATCTTCTCTCAACAAAGTAGGGGCGGTGGCTTTGCCTGCTGGGGTGCTGAGAAAATGGTGCTTATAATTTGGAGGAAATTATGATTAAAAGAGCTGGTGTGTTTTTGGTTGTGCTTGGCCTTTTCGCTAATGGTCTGATCTTCGGCGCGGATAAGTCGGACGCGCGAAATGATGCTTTAATAATGGTCAGAGGGCTGAACTCTGCTCTTACTGCTGAGAAAATGCTGGCTATTCAGGGATTGTCTCAGATTAACAACCCTTCTGTTATCGATGAATTCAAGGTTGTCGATAAGTTCAAGGAGTTTGTCGCTTCTGATAAACAGAATTTTGTTATCCGTCGTGCGGCGCTGACAGGTCTGGTCGAGCTTGACGCTAACGGTATTCAGATTCCTGACCTGCTTGATATCATTAACAGCCTTCTGCAGTCGGATGGGGTTCCCTTTCAGCTCCGGATTATTTCGCTGCAGATGCTTACTGAAGTTGTCCGCAGCCATCCGCCGGTAGCGAATCGGGCCAACCCGACCACTGACCGCGCGTTGCTGATTCTTAAAAACCTCTGGAAGGGGCGGCGCGATCTTCCGACCTCTCTGCGTGTTGGCATCCTTCAGGCGCTTGGTGGCTTTGGTAATGAAAAGAGCGCACGCACCATGCTGATGGACGCGCTTAAAGACCCTTCACAGGAAGTCGTCGAAGCTGCCCTGACTGGTCTTAAAGCTGCACTGCAGGTTACCGAGTCAATGGACGCGCGAATGGCTGAAGACCTGCAGGCAAGATTCCTGACTGCCGTTAAGAATAAAAATATGACAATCGCGGTATTGTCGCTTGATTGTCTTCAGATTGTCTCGGCTAATATTAACCGGATGTCAATTGACAGCGGCCGTCCGAAGGCTGGGTGGCTTCCGAGCAAGCCCACTGTTTCCGCAGTTGAAGGTATGCTGCGAAACGGTACCGATCCGGAAGTTGTCTCCGCGGTGAAATTTCTCATGGGTATGACCAGTCGTGACCCGAAGGTCGCGATGCCGCTTCTTGAAGTTGCTACCCCTTCAGCCTCACGTCCTCTTTCTTATGAGACCATTAATATTGTTAACAGTGCGCTGATTGATGTGCTGCTTGGTATCTCTGACAGCAAGACTGGCGCCAAGAAGTATAAGGACGAAGCTAACCGCATCATTAAACATATGATCGACCTGCTTAAGCCTGATATGGCTGATAAGGTCCCCGCTGAGCTGCGCAAGACCATGATTCTCGGCTTGAGCTGTATCCCTGTTGACTTTGATCGTGTAATCCCGGTTCAGAGCCTGATTGCGCTTTTAGGTATGGAAGCCAAACAGGATAATCCTTCACGTCAGATGATCCGAGATATTGAAGTGGCGCTGACTTCTCTTACCGGCGTAGCTCCTTTCCAGATTGTTGTTGTAAAGGCCAAGGAAGAAAAGAAAGATGCCGGTCCTACACTTTCCGGTGTTGAGGTAGAAAAGATTACCATGCCTGACGTTGACCGCTGGATAAAGTGGTTTGACGCTAATAAGGCCAAGCTTGTTGCCGGTAAGGTTCCCTACAAATAACATGCAGCAAAATCATAATGCCGATACCGGGGACAGCCAGTAACTGTCTCCGGTTTTTTATTGCTGGTTGATCTGCAATGAAAATAATGGAGTACTTCAACTGTAGCCGTAAGCTTGATTAGCGTTTGAAGATTAGGTTCAGGCGTTATTGATTTGTTCTTTAACAAAAGTAATTACATCGTCTGACTGGGATTTGAAGGAATGAATAAGATCTGTAATGATTTCCCAGTCGGTGTTTTCATCAGCTACCTGAAGTTTGGCACAGGTTTCAGATAGTTTGTCGGCACCGAGAATAGCGGCTGCGCCCTTCATGCGATGTGCGGTGAGTGACAGTTGTTTGATGTTTTTCTGGGCAAAAAGATTGAATAGCTTCACCCGGTCCTCGCTGTGTGAGGAGATGAATTTTTCAAGCAGGGATTTCATCAGTTCGGCATTGCCGCCAATCTGTTCAAGCATATTGCTCAGGTCAACAACCGCATCCGCACTGTCAGAGGTCGCTACTCGAACACTATCCCCGGTTGTTTCTGGAATGTCGATAATGTCAATGTCGTTCTCTGTCTCAGGGTTATCCGTTTGCCTCTGAGGTTGCAGGCTGGTATTTTTTTCATTATCCTCAGGCGCGGCATTATCATCCCTTGCCGGCTTGACCAGTTTTTTTATTACCTCAATATACTCGGACTTTTTAACTGGTTTGCAGAGATGCTCATCCATGCCGGCCTCAAGACAGTTTTTCCTGTCATCATCAAAGGCGCTGGCAGTCATTGCCACAATCGGAATGTGCGGACGGTTTTGCCGCTTCTGCATTTTTCTGATTTCAGTAGTGGCGGTATATCCTCCCATAACCGGCATATAGCAATCCATGAAGATCAGGTCGTAGTCACTCTCTGAGTAAAGTTCGAGCGCTTCCTTGCCGTTCTGGGCGATGTCGGTAGTGCAGCCAAGTGCGCCGAGAACGATCTTGCCTGTTTCCTGATTGATGACATGGTCGTCAACAAAAAGGATTCTGAGCTTAAAGTTATAGTCTGAGGTGAAATCGCTTTCCTTGAGGATTTCGCGGGCATTGATGCTCCTGTTGTCGTCGTAAAGATCAAGTGCAACCGCGTCAAGGGCTGTGATGATATTGTCTTCGGTGACGGGTTTGGTGAAGGTGCGGAAGAAACCAGTCGATTTTACCTGTGCGTGGAGCTTGGTGGGGCAGAGGCCAATAATATATTTCGGCGCAGATGGAAACTTTGAAATGATATTTTTGAAATCAAATTTATCAAACGCTTTGGGGGTGAAATCAATAATCAGAACATCAGCGTTTATTGTGCCAGCCATCTGCTTGGTGAGAAGTTCTTCATTGTCACTCGGGCATTTGAATTTTGAATGATAAATATTATAAAGTCCGAGAATGTCTGAATAGATGTCAAGATTGGTTTCGTTGCTGCCTAACAATGCGACGTTGAGCCGGTTAAGCAGAGACAGATTGTAACCGGGTTTGGCTTTGTGTCTGAGTTGCGCCAGTGGCAACACAACCTGAAAAATTGTTCCGCCACCTTCGCGTTCACGGAAGTCAATGGTGCCGGACATCATTGAGGTCAGGAATTTGGTTATCGCCAGACCAAGCCCGGTTCCTTCTTCGTGGCTGGTTGGATTGTTGTCTGCCTGGGTGAACATGTTGAAGATTTTTTCTCTGGCGTGGGGGGGGATGCCTGAGCCGGTGTCTTCAATTTCGATGATGATTCTGGATTGCTCGTGGTCGGTTGTTGTCGAGCGGAAACTTATTTTCACATACCCATTTGAGGTGAATTTTATGGCGTTACCCGCAAGGTTGAGAATTATCTGGCGTATCCTTAGGGGGTCGCCGATAAAGACTTCGGGGCAGTCATCCGGGTAATTATTTATGATTTCGATATTTTTCAGGCGCACCCTTGCCGATAAAAGCTGGCAGACCTCGTAACTTAATTCCTTTAAATTGAATTTCTGGTTCTTGATCTCAAGCTTGCCCGCCTCAATTTTCGAGAAATCAAGGATGTCATTAATCAGAAAGAGCAGCGATTCAGAGGAAGACAGAATCGTCGACGCATATTCTGCCTGCTTCGTTTTCAGCTGACTTTCAAGCAGCATCTCGGTTATTGAAATAACACCATTAAGCGGGGTGCGGATTTCATGGCTCATAAAGGCCAGGAACTTTGCTTTGGCCTTATTTGCTCTTTCAGCCTCAGTTTTGGCTGTATGCAGTTCATTCACCGCCTGCAGCCGGTTGACTCCGGCTTCGATCTGCACTGCAAGGCTGTTAAGGCCAAGACCGATCTGTTTTGAAAAAATATCCCGGAAGTATACGGCGATAATAGCAAAGCACTTGTCACCGGTCATGACCGGCAGTGCGATAAGCGCTTTTATGTTATTTTCCGGCAGCCAGTTATGTCCTTCCAGCGGCTGGCGTGATAAGTCGTTGATGCTTAAGGCGGTCATCTTTTTCGCGATATTTTCAATAAGGGCAGACTCGGCCAGAATACGTGTAGTCGGGGCTGAATTTTCAAAAGCCGCCCCTTCATGCAGGATCAGCTTGAATTTCTCATCAGCATTGTTATGGCTCCAGATGGTGATGCTGGCCTGGGGCAGGTGTTTGGCGATGACTTTTGCACAATCACTGAGCAGGGAGAATGCGGTCGTGCTCTGGTTGATCGGGCCGGCCATGTCTGCCATAATTGCCAGCGCTTTGGCGTGTTCTCTGGACTGGTTTTCAATGTTTCTTCTTTCGGTGATATTTCTTACCACGGTGAGGGTGTAATTTACCTCGCCAAGAGTGACATTACTCTGGCTAATTTCAACCGGGAATTCACTCCCGTCATTACGCTTATGGAGGTCTGTATATACCGTGTCTTCGCGTGTGGCGCTGATAAGTAGATGCTTCTCCCATGATGAATGAGAGTTGATATTCTCCTGAATTTCCCAGATCTTTTTGGTGCAGAGTGTTTCGTGGCTGTACAGCAGGCTTCTGCAGGCGCTCTCGTTGACATCAATAATATTGCCGCTCTCGGTTTCAATTATAAATACCGAGTCTGTGAGATGGTCAACAAGCTGGCGGAAGAGTGATAGCTCATTCTGCGTCTCGCGTAATTCGGTGATGTCGGCAATAATACCGACATATGTCTTTTTCCCTTCAATTTCCTGTTCCTGCAGGCGGGCAATCCCCCAGAGCCATTTGATGTTGCCGTCTGAATGGATGATCCTAAACTGTAGTGAGAAAACCTCTTTCATTGCCACCGAGACATTCCACTGTTGCCAGAATTTTTCCTGGTCACTTTTTAAGATGATATCATTCCAGCCTTTGCTCTCAGTATCATTATCCGAGACCCCCGTCAGTTCACGCCAACGTTCATTGGTATAGAGCAACTCTCCGGAGAAGTCGGCCCTGAACATCCCTACCGGAGAGATCGTGGCTAGACTGTGATAACGGAATTCACTCTCACGCAAAGCTTTCTCAGCCAGTACCCGCTCGGTAACATCATTCTGGATTCCGACATAATGGGTTGTTCTGTTGTTGTTATCGCGGATAGGCGCGATTAACAATTCATTCCAGAAGACGCTGCCATTCTTTTTGTAATTCAGCAGCAGTTCCTTTGATTCATTGCCCTTGGCAAATGATTTTCTGATAACATCAAGCCCCCGCTGGTCGGCGGCCTGTCTGTGCAGGAAACGACAGTTTCTGCCCAGAGCTTCCTCGGCGGTGTAACCGGTGATTTTGGTGAAAGCGGGATTGACGTAAATCAGCGGCATGTCCTCGGCACGCGCGTCAGCGATGGTGATGCCGTTACTGGCAGATTCAATTGCCCGGAAGCGGATATTTAGTTCCGTTATTGTATCGTCACGTTTGGTCCAGACATAACAGGCGTAGACTGACAGCAGGAGAATCAGAATCAACATTGCCAGTATCATCGGGAAGTAGTTGTTATCTATCAGCTTTGCCTGCTGGGTTATCATGTATTGGCTGATATGGGAGATGATATACCAACCCTCACCGGTTTGTTCACGGGGCTGGTTTTTGGAAAGGTCAAGGATTGTGTGGTCATGCTGGAAATTGTTTATGGCTTCGGTTGTCACAATGATATATGTGAATAACCCCTCGGCATTATGAAATTGCCCGCTGGTGCTGCCGTCGATAATATCCCAGCTGGTACTGAAGGTATCGGAAAAATTTGAGGCATGGAAGAGCGGCCTTGCCTTCTCTGGCAGCATTGATTCATTATTGATAAAATCGTTTGTGGTAATCTGGTCATGTAACTTTGAGCTTCGCACCCATGTGCCTTTGGAGGATACGATATAAATTTCTCCGGGCATATCTATCGGTGTGTCATTTATTTCCGAGAAAATGGTATTGCCGTTGATGTTGATAACAATAAAGCCGACTTCAGCGCCAGCATTGTTATAGATTTTTTGTACAAACCTGATGACAGGCTTGTTGACCTGGAGTTCTTTTTTTTCCACATTGATGTCAAAGGTTGAAATGTAAAGCTCATCCCGTTTGAGATTTTTGCCCATCTTGTAATAAAGCCTGTCGGACTTGTCCTGCAGCGCCCCTTCAGCGACAGACGTTATTTGCTTGTCGTCATTATTAATGCGGATTATTTCCTTGCCGGCGTTATTGAGTAATCTTACTTGCAGATAATGCTGGTTGAGGTAGGCCAGCTTTTTGAGATCATCGATTAACTTTAGGCGGTTATCTTCTTTTTGAATATTGTTGATGAAATTTATGAGATGAATATTGTCCTTTAGGCTGTTAATCTCAGACAGGGTATCCTGTAGGTCGTGCATGATAAGGTAATAGATAAAACTTACCCCTTTTGCTTCCCGCTGCGAAAGTTGTTGCGTTTTGTCTTTGATCTCTGATTCGCGGAGGAAATACATCGTGGCGCCAAAAAGGACAAGTAAAGGAATTATCACAAGCAGAAAGCGGCGCATTACCCGGCCACTGAACCTGCTCTGACAGATTGGGCTTGGTGCGATTGGTGTGATGTCTGCTGCCAGTCTTGAGTCATTCATGGCGGATTTCTATCTGTTTGTCTGTGAGCCCGGTTTGCTGGCTACCAGGATGAACCGGCCAGAAACGGCGCCAGGTCTGAAACCGGAAGCGGACGGCACATGAGAAAGCCCTGTCCCTCGTCACAGCCAAGCGATGAAATATAGTTCCAGTCCTCGGTGGTTTCAATTCCTTCAGCAACAATAGAGAGGCCAAGGTTGCGCCCCATCGTTACCGTAGACTCAAGAATGATCCGCTGCTCGGATTTTTCCCAGGTGCCGGTAACAAAGGACTGGTCAATTTTAAGCTCGCTGAAAGGTATTCGTGAAAGCTGCTCAAGTGTAGAGCTGCCTGTTCCGTAATCATCAAGCGAGAGGCGGAACCCCTTCATGCGCAGGCGCACCAGACTGTCCAGCGCCTTGGCCAGGTCAGAGATGCCCCGGCTCTCTGTCACTTCCAGAACTACAGCCTTTGGTTCCAAGCCGTACTTTCTGGTCATATTGTAAACATAATCCGGAAAGCTCAGTGAATCCAGCAGGTCAACAGAGACATTGATTGAGACTGACGGTACAAGATTAGCCGCAATAAGCGGTGACGCTCCGGAAATTGCGCATTCTAGAATTCTCTCGGTAAGCAGTGAAATCAGCCCGTTGTTTTCAGCCAGCGGTATAAATACATTGGGGCTGATAAAACCAAGATCAGGGTCGCGCCAGCGCGCGAGTGCTTCCATGCCAGCCACTGATTTATTGCTGAAGTGGAATTTCGGCTGAAAAAAAGATTCAATATGCATTTGTTCAATAGCATTCTGAAGGTCTGTAGCATCCAGTGAATAGCTGTCACTCTTTTGTTTTGGGGTGATAGTGCAGCTCATGTTTGTCAGGAGATCTTTGATTGCCGCGGGTTTGAGTGGCTTTTCGATTGAGCCGAGGATATTAAGCGCGTGTGTCTTTGCAACCAGTTCCACCGTATCAATAATTTTCTTGTCCATTGAACTGATAATGATAATGCCTGAGTTGACATTGTTGTTTGCCAGATGACGGATAAATTCAACGCCATCCATATTAGGCAATCCAAGGTCGGAAATAATAAGCTCAAATGGGGCGCCCTTTTCCTGCGCTTTCTCCAGCATCGCTACAGCCTTAAGGCCGTCGGTTGCCACTGAAATGTCATTTATCCCCGCCTGTTTAAGAACGACAACAGCAATTTCCTGCTGGAATGATTCGTCCTCTACTAACAGACAACGGATTGAAGAAAAGTCAGTCACGGATAATAATCCATTCATAAATGAGTAAAAATAGGATACAACTATATTTAAGCACAGATCAAATTCTTTATCAAGGTTATTTTCTTTTTCGCACAAGAAAAATAAAATTATTCAGATTTTGAATTTACGACAGAAATTTAAGTTTTTCCAGCCCTGTTTTCTGCCGGGAATTTTGAAAGGCGGTATATGTCTTGCTTTTAATGAATATCAGATTAAAATGGTGCTTATTGATTTTGTTTTTCCTGATGAAAGCTGGTTTGAATGAGAATCCAGAGAGTAGAACTTTTTGAGCTTGAGATCCCTTTCCGTTTTTCCTTCCGGCATGCTCTGGCGGACCGCAAATGCGGCAATATTATCCTGCTGCGTCTGGTTGCCGAGGATGGCACATTGGGTTGGGGGGAGATTGTTCCGCGCGCCTACCTTACCGGTGAAAGCATCTCTTCTGCCTGGGAGGATATCCTGTCTCTCTGGTGGCCGGCCTTGCGCGATACGGATTTTTCTACCGACTATGCAGCATTTTCCGCGCAGCTTCATGAGTTTTACCTTCAGGCTGACGCTGCACGAAAGACCGCCTCATACGCCGGGGTTGATCTTGCCCTGCATGATCTGGCGGCAAAGATAAACGGCAAATCTTTGGTTGAATTTATTGGCGGTAAAGCTAAAAAGGTCAGATTGAGCGCCCCGCTTGGTGGTGGCAAAGGTAAAAAGACAGCCCTGAAGGCCATCCTTTTCCGCGCCCTTGGTTTTACTGATTTCAAGGTCAAGACCGGCCTTGGCCATGACCGCGAGACCTTGTCGCTGGTTCGTCGTTATATCGGTGCCGACAAGGATCTGCGCGTTGATTCAAACGGCGGCTGGAGTATCGACCAGGCACTGGCGGCGGCTGATACTCTGCGTGCGTTCTCGGTCAGTTCGGTGGAGCAACCGGTTGATAATATTGAAGACCTTGCCCGTTTCAGGAAAGAAAGCGGCCTGCGGGTGATGGCGGATGAGTCGCTCTGCACTCTGGCTGATGCGCGGGCATTAATTGACATGGGCGCGGCTGATCTCTGGAATGTCCGTCTGGCCAAGGTTGGCGGATTTACCGGTATGCGGGCGATGATAAAGCTTGCCGGGGCTAATAATATCGCGCTGCACCTTGGCTCGCTCGTTGGTGAGACCTCGCTCTTGCAGGCCGCCGGCAGAGCTGCCAGCACCCTGACGGACTTTACCCACGTTGAGTACGCTTTCCCACGACTATTTCTCAAGCCAGACCCTTTCCGGGGCGGCCCGGCCGGGTACTTCGGCGTCGGCTCTGCGCAGGTGTCAAACCCCGGCCTTGGCGTATACCTTAGCAGCCCGTCACTTGGCAAGACCTGCAAAAGAAAACTCACCCTCGATTAGAGCGTGAGTCTTTTAATCATTTTACTCTGCTGCAACTTCAGCCCCATGCCGTTCTCTGACTATTTCCCGCTTTCAGCTGACGTCTTTGAAAAATGGGTCAGTGCCAGAGAATAGCTCTCACGGCCAAAGCCGCAGATGGTGCCGATACAGACCGGAGAAATATACGAGACATGCCTGAACTCCTCACGGGCGTGCGGGTTTGAGAGATGCACCTCGATTACCGGAGTCTTGACCCCCGCAATCGCGTCCCGCAGCGCAACGCTGGTATGGGTGTAGGCACCGGCGTTGAAGATAACTCCGGTAATGCCTTCTTCCTCGGCTTTCTGGATGGCGGTTACAAGTTCGCCTTCATGGTTGGACTGCATGAAGCTAATGCTCAGGCCAAGGTTTTCAGCCTCAAGACGCAACTGCCCGTTGATCTCCTCAAGAGTGAGAGAACCGTAAATGCCCGGCTCGCGTTTTCCCAGAAGATTCAAATTCGGACCATTAAGTACAAGGATATTATGCATAAATCCGCCTTTTTTTGCAGGACGGTCAAAGCCGCCGCAGGAAGCTTAAAAGATAAAGCGGCAATAAAAATTATCTGCCAGTTAGTTATAAACTACTACTCTTTATCGATTTTAAGCCCCAAAGACTTTATCATTTCAAGATCTTTTTCCGGTGTAATGCCGCTGGTGGTAAGATAATTACCGGTCATCATCGCGTTGGCGCCGTAGGCAAAGATCTCGCCCTGACGCTCATTGAGAATCTTCGGCCTACCCCCACAGACCCGCAGCGTCGCGTCTGGCAGCAGATGGCGGTATACCGCAATAATGCGCAGAGCCTCATCGGTCGTCAGCGGAGGGTGATTCGCCATCGGTGTTCCCGGATGCGAGTGCAGAAAGTTGAGCGGCACATTTTTCACGCCAAGTTCGCGGATAGTTATCGCCAGATCAATCCGGTCCTCCCAACTCTCGCCAAGGCCAAATAGCCCGCCGCTGCAGACATCAAGGCCCGCCGCAAACGCCGCCCTGACCGTATCCACCCGCTCAGACCAGTCGTGCGTCGTGCAGATTTCAGGGTAAAAATTCTTCGAGGTTTCAAGGTTATGGTGGTAGCGCGCGAGTCCCGCATTTTTTAATTTCGTGAGCTTCTCTTCATTAAACCGCCCCAATGAAGCGCAGGGCTGCAGCCCGCTCTCGGCCGGAATCTTGCCAAGGGTCTCGCATAATTTATTAAGGTCCTCACCCTCAACCGTCGCGCCGCTGGTGACAACGCCGTAATTTTTCGCTCCCGACGCGGATAGTTTTTTTGCCTCGCCAACAATCTTCTCTTCCGGCAGCAGGTCATAAATCTCCACCGGTGAATCATTATGCGCGCTCTGTGAGCAGTACCGGCAATCCTCAACGCACGCGCCGCTTCTGGCATTAATGATAACGCAGAGGTTGACTTTGTTATTAAAAAAGTGTTCGCGGATCTTGGTTGCGCTATCTTTCAGCTCATCCAGGCCGCATTCGGTTGCCAGCTTGAGGGCGTTTTCGCGGCTGCAGCCTTGGCCGTCGATTGCCTCAAGGGTGATTTCGTTCAGGTTGTTGATGCTCATTATTTCTCGCTTTCGTGTTGTGGCGTTACCGATATTATATTGATTATTATAGGGAAGGCAAGGAGTAGGGCAATGGTTGATTATAAACACAATCGAATTTGTAATAATAACCTTTGCGAGTGATTTATTGCGTTACTTAGGCTTTATATGCTGGCATAAATACTGGGGTTAATGCTTCTTTCCGTTTTTTCCTGCGCAGTATTCAGCCTGTATAATAATGATAAATTTGGTTTATACTGAAAAAATATGCTTGCGTTTTTTTTCTGCTTACGGAAAATAGATTGAGTTTGTAGCTCTTTTTTGTTGCCGGTAAACCTGATCTCGCAGGCGTTTTTCGCTTATCTGGTTTGCAACTCATTGGCAAGGAATGTATTAGGGCTATTTGTCGATTATCTGGATATAGACAGGATGCTAAAATGAGGCATGTAATTTCAGCGTTGGTGCGCAACAAGCCGGGTGTTCTTGCACGGGTTGCGGGGCTTTTTTCTGCGCGTGGTTTCAATATCGAGTCTCTTGCGGTTGGTGAGACTGAAGACCCTGATGTCAGCCGTATGACGGTGGTGGTGCCTGGTGATGATGCCATTCTTGAACAGGTCCGCAAGCAGCTCAGTAAACTCGTTGATACCATACGGGTACAGGATTTCCGCGATACTCCCTGCGTGGTTCGTGACCTGATGCTGGTTAAGGTCAAGACGACTTCGGCCAAGCGTACTGAAGTTTGTACCATAGCTGAGGTTTTTGGAGCTAATATTCTGGATATGGCTGAAAAAGCGGTTATTCTCGAACTCACCGGCGACCAGGATAAACTTGCCCGTTTTGTCAAGATGCTCAATCCGTTTGGCATTGTTGAGATGATGCGCACAGGCCGCGTGGCGATGGCTAGAACCGAGTAAAATACTCGCCCCGGGTTTCCAAATAATCAAATTTGATTATTCCATGCTCATTTTTGAGCATGGAATTTTTTATGTCGTCATTAATTTTGCTGAAATCAGAGGAGGCTGATAAATTCCTCAAGCAGTTTGGCAACCACCGGCTTGACCTTCTCCGCCTCTTCCATAACCTCCTCACAGGTTATCGGCTGGTCTAAAATTCCGGCAGCGAGGTTGCTGATAAATGACAGCCCGCAGACCTCCATGCCGCCGTGAACCGCCGCGATTGCTTCAAGAACTGTCGACATGCCAACCGCGTCCGCGCCCATTGTTCGCATCATTCTGATTTCTGCCGGAGTCTCAAAACTTGGCCCGGTTACACCGATATAAACGCCCTGATGGAGCTTAACTCTGCAGTTTTCCGCGGCCTGCAGCATGGTTTCACGGAGTTTTGGTGAATACGCCTTGCTCATATCGGGAAAACGCAGTCCGATACTCTCGTCATTGGCGCCGATAAGCGGGTTGCGACCAGTCAGGTTGATGTGGTCGGTTATCAGCATCAGTTCCGCCGGGCGGAAGTTTTCATTGATGCCGCCGGAGGCATTGGTCAGGAGTAGCCGCTTGATGCCGGCAAGTTTGAGTGAGCGGATGACATCGGTAATAACTGTAACATCATATCCTTCATAGAGATGAAAGCGTCCCTGCATCAGCAGAACCGGTTTGCCGCTAATATTGGCGCTGATTAGCTGCCCCTTGTGTCCGGGAGCGGTTGAGACGGGAAAATCCGGTATTTCCTGATAGGGGATGACCTTAGCCGAATCAATCTGCTCGCCGTAAAAGTTAAGCCCCGAGCCGAGAACGATTGCTGTTTCAGTTTTGCCGCCGGTGATTTCCCTGATATGTTTTGCGCTTATTTCTGACATTTTTGCTCCAATTTTACGGTTATTCTGCATGATTAATTTTCAGGGATAAGAGTATATGTATAATGCGGAATATGAAAAATGAAATTGCCGGAAAAATATTATTTAATGGCGTTGGAGTTATGAAATTTTTTTTTGGATTTGTTTGTTAAACGTATGGGACTGCCCACCCCATACCCCGGCAAACATGGCAGGTTTGAGCGCAACTTCGCTAGCTGTGTGGCAGTTATTTTGTTCTATTAATGGCCGCGTATTATGGGTTTTTATAAGGTATTTTTTGCGCAAAAAAATAAATGCCCCCGCCGACATCGGAGACATTTATTTGAACTACCGCCAGTATCGCCCTGAAAAAGGCAATAAAAAACGCTGCAGAATCAGTATCTGTCAGCGGAACCTGAGGCGGTATTCATGCTGCAGGCACAGACTCGTTCGTTTCTCGCCCGGGATACCCTCCGGATGATTGCGGCACCTGCCGCCGGTAACGCCTGAACCCAGAAACATGGAGCAATCAAGGCACTGAATAGGCGTACTGGTAGCAACATTTACTGCTCCCCCCGTTTGCACAGCCATGGCACTTATCTCCTGTTCTTTTCTTCCCGCGGAGCTTGCACTTCCGCAAGAATTGAGATGAACGTACTTATCATCTCCCCCTGTAATATCGGGAACATTCCCGTTATCTTGTTGTATTTTAGTATTCCGGGTTTTATTCAAATCTTATTAATCCTATATGTAGTATCGGTAAAAGTTGGTCGAGAATCAATTCTTTTTTGTAACTTTTCTCAAATTACCCATATTGTGTCGGTTTTCCATGGGGCGGGTGTTGGAATTGGGTTAATTTGCGGGGATCATATTAACGGTGATAAAAAATAAAATGATTGTGTCGTAGTGCGTTACGTGTAGAATATGCTCAACTTTTACCGTTTGGCTCCGGCCGTGAAAAAGGCTGGTTTGGGGGCTCTGGTTTTCTGTATACAGCGGTGGTTTGCGCGGGGTGTGAAGCCGGGAGCGTTCATTGAGGCGTTTTGGAAGAATATAATGCAGCACAAGCAGGAAATCTATATCTCATTACTGGGTGCGACGGTGGTCTGTGCCGGGTTGTTTCTGCTTGCCTCGACGATGGCATTTATTGATCTTGGGGATTTCCGCCAGAAGGTGGAGAAACTTTTTCAGGTTGATTTCTCGGCGGTTACCACTTTCACTTCCGGCAGCAGTCAGCAGGAAGCGACAAGCCTTGCCGGGGAGATGGCGATGGGGCAGAGTGAGAGTTTATTTGCCCGCGCTCCGCAGATGCCCGAGTTGCCGCAGGTGGGGTTTGACAAATTTCCTGCAAGCAGCATGCAGCCGCCTGAATTGCCGGCGCAGCCGCCTTTGGGGCTTAGTCCTGAGGATAGCGGTCTTAGTGCCATAGCCGGAAGTACGTTGCCGGGGATTGGTGAGGGCGGCGATGATGTGATTGCCCTGCGGCGCAAGGTTGTCAGCGCAGACAAGGCCGGGGCGGCGCTGATTGGTGATGCGCTTTCAGGGCATGGCGGGAGTGTTGAACGTATCCGGCCAAAGCCTGAGATTCTTGACTTCAAGCCGGGTGTGTCTGAGGGGCCTTTGCCGGAGGTCGCGGTTGGCGCGGTGCAGCCGCAGCTTACCGGTGGCAATTTCACCTTGCCCTCTGAAGTTAACCTGCAGGTGCAGGACCTGGTTAAATACCGTCCTGAGGAAGGGTATCCTTCGCTTGACAGTGAGATCAGTTCGCGTTTCTTTCTTGAGAAGCGAGGTGGAGAGAATTATTTCAGTGTTGAATTCAGTCTGCGCCCTGAGAGCAAGCTGCCGGTGCTTTCCAAGGATGTCGCATTCCTGATTGATGTGAGTCAGAGTATCAGTACCGCCCAGATTCAGGCCGCGCGCTCGGCGGTGCTGGCGTATCTTTCCAGCCTGCGCAGTGGTGACCGCTGGAATGTTTATATTTTCAGTGAGCGGACTTATTCGTTTACCCGCGATTACTCTTTCCGCTCGGCGGATGCTTTTGACGAGGAGGCGGTAAGCCGGTTTATCAAGCGCCCGGCCAATGAATTCATGACTGATCTCTTTGATGCGACAAGTGTGATTCTGCGCCGCATCCCCGGGTCGTCGCGTCCCTGCAATATCTTTCTGATCTCTGATGGCAAGGCTAATTACAGTACAAATGATGTGCGCAGGATTGTGCAGGGCTTCAGCCGCCAGCGCCGTGACAACTTCTCGATCTTCACGTTTATGAGTGGGGATAAGGGCGATGCGGATCTGCTGCGTCTTCTTGCTTACCGTTCGCGCGGTTTTTTCGCCCGGCATAATCCGGGGTTGAATTTGTCAAATGACCTGCTGACTTTTTTCACCCGTTACGACCAGCCGGTACTCTCAAATTGCGTGGGCAGTTATACTAATCTTGAGCCGGATTCGGTCTTCCCGCAGGTTCTGCCGAATTTATATCGAAATACTCCGGTGGTTTTTACCGGCAGTTCGCAGGAGCCGGGGAGCTTTGTGATTCGGGTGATGGGGGTGTCAGCTAGCGGCGGGGTGCGGGAATTTTACTTCAGGCCAGAAGGCAGTCAGGTTTACGGCGGGCAGAGTATCTACCGGGAGTGGGCGCTGGGGCGGGCTTATGATATGGTGCAGAAAATAATTGACGCGCAGGACAGGTCGGAGTTTAATCTGCGCCTACAGGAGTTGCGGCGTCTTATCAACAATTATGGTCTGACCTTTATGGATGCGATGGCTGAAAAATTAGGCAAGAGCAGGTAGGGGTGGTTAATTAATATCAGGTGGAATTATTCTTTCATGATTTTATGAGGATGACGAGTGGTGGAAGAGACTGAATATAGTGAAGTGAGTGTGGAGCGGCAGGAGGAGTTCTGGGAGCAGCCGTTTCAGGGTTATCAGGTCTTGAATATTCTGGGACGCGGTAAGAGCGGCTCGGTATTGCTGGCGCGTGACACCCGTTTTGAGCGCGATGTTGTCATCAAGACGATGGCGCCGGTTGGTGATGACCTTGAGGGGGCGGTGGAGCGTTTCTTTTACGATGCGCGACAGGTGGCCAGGCTCAAGCATGAGAACCTGGTGCGCGGCTACGATGTCGGGCGCACGCCGAAGTATTTTTATTTTGTCACTGAGTATATCCGGGGTGAATCCCTGCAGGGGCGGCTTGAAGGGTTGCAGCAGGGGAAGATCCGCGAGCTTGAGTCGCTTAAATATGTGATGCAGGTTGCAGACGCTCTGCAGTTTATCCACGAACAGGGGCTGATGCACCGTGACGTCAAACCGAGTAATATCCTGATTGATAATAAGGGTGTGGTCAAGCTTGCTGACTTTGGCATGGCTAAAGATTTAACCTTTCTGTCTGCTGAAGATGCGGCTCTGGCTAATTGCGAGATCGCTTCGCCTGAGGTGGCTTCGGCTGATCCGATCATTGATATCAGGTCTGATCTGTACTCGCTTGGCTGTTGCTGGTTTCGGATGTTATTGGGGCGGTATCCGTTTACCGGCGAGTCGGCGGCGGTTGTACTGCGCAAGCATATTTCTGATGATCCGGAGATGCCGCATGAGGTTGATTCGCGCATCACTCCGGCTACGGGGCAACTTATAATGTGGCTGCTAAATAAAGATCGTGAACGCCGCCCGCGCACGCCGCAGCAGTTTGTCAGCAAATTAATGACCCACCCGCTGGTCAAGCTTGAGCAACAGCAGCATGACCTGATGGAGGCTGACGAGGCTGAGGAGAAAAATGAAGATGATGATGACGCGCTCGATGATGACGAGTTTGTTATCTACACCGGCCCCGGCTCAAAACACCAGCCGCAGGAATAGATTTTTGTTCTCTGTGTTATGGCTGAGATTATTGATATAAAAAGCGCCGCGACCTGACATAAACGGGTTGCGGCGTTTTTATTTGTGGCGCGTCGGTTGGCGGAATCGAAAAATTATAAGCTATGCCAAGAGCTCTTTGAATCAGTCTTCATCGCGGTACTCGTCAAGCAGGATGTCATTCTCGATCAGCATGCGGTTATAGTAGGGGAATGGCTCTTCGCCCATGTCGTATTTGAGTGAAAGCGCGAGTTGTTTTTTTAATTCTTCACGGTTTCTGGTGACGGCGAAATACTGGCAGCGCAGTGAGTGGAAGGCTGAAACATCGCGCGAGTCATAATCCGGCGGCGGGGTGCAGGATGAGAATTCATCTTCAGTCTCAGCGGTCTTGCCGGATGCTGCAAGCCAGGTTGCCAGAGCGATTGCTGAAGTGTAAGAGACGTTGTTTTTACAAAGAAAATGGCTAATGACGGAAATAAACCGATTTTAGTGGAAACTAATGTATTTGGTTTTTCCCAGATAGCTTGCTTGTGTATAAATTCTCATCTGCTCGTTTTATAGAATCATTGATAGAAGTCTTTTCACAAACAAAACACTTACCCCCAGAAATAGTTGCAGTCAAAATCTCACCTTTATTGTCAATAAAACTATTTTCAACAAATACTCTATGACGATCACAAATATTCAGTAATTCCTTTTCGCTATTGCAATGACAAATAAACAAGAACTCTTCTCCCCCCCATCGGCAAATAACATCATTTTCACGTATAGCCATTTTTAATGTACTTGCAACCATTTTGAGTGCTTGATCTCCAACATCATGCCCGTATGTATCATTAATCTTTTTGAAGTTGTCAATGTCATAAATGGCAACACCAAATTTAGTGTTGTGATTTGAAAAAGTCCACAGAAATTCCTCTAATGTTTGATTGGCAAAACGTCTGTTGGGAAGCTCCGTTAGTTCATCTAAAAAAGCAAGTTTCTTTAATCGTTCGTTCGTTTGTTTCATTGCGACAAACATTGATGCACTAGAGAAGATTTCAACAGCACCAATAATGTTTTCATTTTCATCAACAATAGGGCTAGTCCTGATATACACAGGTCTCCTATAACCAACTTTATGATGTAAATATGCAAGTACCTCTCTATTTTGACCGTCAGTCATAGATTTAACTGCTGGGCAGCCTTCTTTGCATAAGCATACGCCATCTTCTGATATATGGTTAAGGATATTATTCGCACAAGAATTTCCAATGACTTCATCACGAGAATATCCAGTTAATTTTTCTGCAGCATTATTCCAAAATACAATGTTACGGTCTAAATCCATGCAATAAACGCCATCATATAATGAGTTCATGATTTTGCTTAATAGTTTGTCAGATTGGATTCCTGATATAATACTTGAAGCCATTGTGTTTCCTCCCTATATGTTTTCCATCTACAATCAATTATTTCGTGGCATGAAAAATAAGTAAAGTGAAAAAACAACAACTATTTATCAGGCAACGCGATAACGTATGACCTTGAGGTTGTGGTGGAATAAATATTGCATATTTGTTAAAAAAAATGTTAGAAAAAAGTATTCTCAAAATTTTCAATTACAATATACAGGGTGATTTTGAAATCTGAAGCGGCTCATTTCCTGCCACATCTGCATTTTTGTGGCTGCTTCTTTGGCGATACGGGCGTACTCGACAGCTTTATCAAATTTGCCGAGGCGACCGAAATTATTGGCGATATTGGAGAAGATTACCGAGTGCTGCCCCTTTATTGGCGGGAGGGTCATAAAGAGGGCGTTAGCAGCGGCGTAGTCACGGAGTAACTCGTAATGAAAGGCCTGCGTGCAGAGCCAGCGGCAGATCTCCCCGACCGCTTCGCGGTTATCCATAATGCTTTTAGGTGCCAGATTATTGATTGAATCCTGCAGGTATTTCTCTAATTCTTCACGGGTTTTTGTTTTATACATAAATTATCTCTTATAGAAATAGGTTCAGTCAAAGCGGGCGGAGGTGATGAATTTTCTGATAAGTGTGCAGCGCCTTGATGAGTTTGGATAGTACGCTGTGTCAACAGTTTGAGCGTTATCGCGTTTATCTAGAAAGTATTCGACTGATAAAGAGCCGACAAGATCGTGGCATTTAATTTCGCCTTCTTCGGGTGTCTGAATACTTAGCGTTGCTTTGAAAAAATGCTCGCCCTTTGAGTGGCATGAGGTTTGCTTTATTGCGAGAATTTTTGCCGGGTAAAGCTGGCCGTGTGTCAGGTTGCGTTTGGATTTATTAAAGATGCTCCGGCTTACAAAGGAGATAACCACAGAGGCTGTAAGAAACAACGGGATTATAATATAAATCGCGGGCGGGATGTTTACTCCTTGTTGCCAGAGAATAAGTGCCACAGCGATAATAAGGAAGAACGCGGCAGAGTATATGGACATTAAGCGGTAGAGAAAAAGCGAGGCGGATTTGTTCAGCATGGTCTCGACTGCCGGGGTGAGCTGTCGGGGGCAGGGCAGGGCGAAGAAGTCTTCAAATTCCTTTTGCAGGCTTTCTGTTCGTTTCTTCTGTGCGGCGTTCATTGGTGTCTGCATCCTTCAAACTAGAAGTATTCACGTTAGATTAATCTCTGATACGAAGACTATTATATCTTTTTTTAATATTTTGCGATAATTATATCGGAAATTAATGCCGATTAAGCCATTTGTCGCGTTGCTGGTCGCAACCTTAACTGTAAATAATAAACATAATCCTGAAATTGCTTGACGGATTGTGAAAACTGTGGAAAATCAAAACGTATTTTTGTCGTAATGTATTTTTACCTTGTCTGCCAGAAAATGGGGGGAATTTCTCATGTCCTTAAGTATCGGCGGGGGAGCGTTAGTCCGGTGAATTTACAGTAATAAATCCAAGTATACATTTTATGCAGCCATGGCTGCCAAAAGTTTTTGTTGCGTGCAGGAGAACTAGCATGTCTGATGGTCACAAACGTATCGCCCCGCTGATTTACAATCTTTTTCCGCCGCTGGTGGGGGAAGTTGACAAGTGGCTGCCTCATATTGAGCGTGCTGCGGATATGGGCTTTAACTGGTGTTTTCTTAACCCGATTCACCTTGTGGGTGCGTCTGGTAGTCTTTATGCGGTGCGTGATTACTTTACACTCAGTCCGGTGTTTTTCCCCGGCGGTCAGCCGGCTGCGCAACGGGCGAGGCTTAAGCGTTTTGTGCAGAACGCGCGCGAGATCGGCGTTGAGGTGATGGTGGATCTGGTTATTAACCATACTGCGTATGACAATCCGCTGACGCGTGACCACCGCAACTGGTACAAGCTTAATGATGACGGGTCTATCCGTAATCCCGGCTGTAAGGATGATACTGCGCCGGGTGGCTGGGTGACGTGGGGTGACCTTAACGAGGTTGATAACGAGCATTCACCTGACCGGCAGAATTTGTGGGAGTACTGGTGGAAGGTTGTTGAGATGTTTCTTGACTGCGGGGTACGGGGCTTTCGCTGTGATGCGGCGTATCAGATTCCCAATGACCTCTGGCGGATGCTGATTGGCCGGGCGCGGGAACGTGATCCGTATGTGACGTTCTTCGCTGAAAGCCTTGGCTGTTCTCTGGAGCAGACCGTCGGCTTGCACAAGGCGGGGCATGATTTTGTCTTTAATTCAGGCAAGTGGTGGGATTATAAATCTGACTGGTTTATCCAGCAGAATAATGAACTGGCCAAGCACGGCGGACGCTCGATTGCTTTCCCGGAGAGCCATGACACCAAGCGTTTGTGTAATGAGTGGCACAATGACCTTGACCGCATCAAGCAGCATTATTTATATACAACTCTGGTGACGTCAGGCGTTCTCATTCCGATCGGTTTTGAGTACGGCTTTAAGAAGGATCTGCACGTTGTTCATACCAATCCTTATGATTACGAGGGTGCGAGTTACGACCTGACTGATTTTATCCGTGACGTCAATAAGCTCAAGATGCACTATCCGGCGCTGCAGGATGATGGTCGTCTGGAGGTCAAGGACGCGGGGCATGGTTCGGTTCTGGCGCTGGTCAAGAACAGTGCGGGGACAAACCAGCGGGTTCTTCTTATCTTTAACCGTACTGACGGTGAGGCGGAGATTGATCTGCGTAATCTTCTTAATAATTGCGGGGGCAAGCCGCTTGAGGATGAGGCGCAGCACAGGCTGAAGCTCAACCGTTATGGCTTTACCCTGATGGCGATATAATCGCGTCGCTTCGGGCGGGGGCGCGTGAAAAATTTTGGCTGAATTTTTTATGATGTTTGGATAAATGGAAGTGGGGAAAGATGACAACCGAGCACAAAGACGATGAACTGACCGGACATGCTGGCAATGATTTTGCCGGCGCTTCAGGTGGCCTTGATTATAAGATGACAGACCGTCCTTCTACTCTCAACGGAAACGAAGAGGGTGAGGGGGAGCCGGATACCGAGCAGAAGAAGAATCTGCTTGACGATCAGGTGCATGGGCTGCCTGAGTTTGTTGAGGATGCCGATACCGGTGAGAAGGTCAAGATCGACCGGGATATGCTTCTGCAGGAGCCGTTCATTGATGATTATTATAATGAAACGTATTGTTATCTGATTCCGCGCGAGCCGGGAAAAATTCTCTGTATCTGGGAGGTCGGGCAGCAGACACGTGACCAGCTCTGCAAGGATTACGGGAGTGAATTCTTTAACAAGAACCGTCTTATCCTGCGCGTCTATGAGGTGACGGGGGTGGATTTTGATGGTTTTAATGCCAACTCGGTTTTTGAGATTGACGACTGGCTCAATGATAAAAATTCATACTGGCTTGAGGTTGCGGCCGGGGCGGACTTTATCGCCGAGATCGGGTACCGTTCTGAAGGTACGGAGTTCTTTGAGAAGGTTGCCCGTAGTAACAGCGCATTTTCACCCAAAGGCTTTACCGAGACTGTCGAGCGTTATAATGAATACAGCACTATCGAGGTTGACGGCAATCCGGCCGAAGTTCCGGCTGATGCCGATAGCTGGCGCATCAACCAGTACAAGTACTGGCGTGAGGGTAAGCATGATGCTCCGGAGGAGAAGGGGTACTGGTCGCTGATTCTGCACCAGCACCTGCCGTATGTCAAGCATGCTGAGTATAATGTGCCGCTTGAGGAGCAGTGGTATATGGAGGCGGTGGTCTCGGTTTATACGCAGCTTATCAAGATGTTCTGGAATCTCAAGAATGACAATGTTGACTTTCGTCTGACGCTGTCACTGACTCCGCCGCTGATGAGCATGATGCAGGATGATCTTTTAAAGGAGCGCGTGGCGCGGCATATCGACCAGCTTATTGAACTGGCAACGCGTGAGCGGGATAACTCATTCGGCACGCCTTACCATGACACAGTCGAGCAGACGCTGCATCGTTTCTGGGTCGCCAAGGAAGTCTTTGATGCTTATGATGGTGATATTACAAGGGCATATAAAGATTTTCAGGACATGGGCAAGATTGAGATTATCACCTGTCCGGCGACGCATATGGTTCTACCACTCTTCAAGCATTTCCCGGAAGCAGTCCGCGCGCAGATTCAGACTGCCTGCCGCCAGTACGAGCGGGTGCTTGGCCGTTGGCCGCGTGGTATCTGGCTGCCTGAGAATGCCTACACTCCGGGCGTTGACAAGTTCCTGGCTGATGAAGGAATCAAGTGGTGTCTCTGTAATGAGAACGGTATCCTTGAGGGCGATACCCGTTGCCACCACGGCACAGACCGTCCGGTGATTACGCCTAATGGCGTGGCGATGTTCGGCATTGACCAGATGACACGCTCTGCCGTCTGGAGCCGCGAGGGCGGTTATCCGGGGCATCCTAATTATAAGGAATGGTACCGTGACCTTGGTTACGAGGCGGAGTGGGATTATCTGCCGGATTACTTCAAGACAGCCAATGTCCGTCGCAATACGGGGCTGAAGTATTACCGCATCACCTCAAAGACTGCCGAGCTGCACGAGAAGGATTATTACAATCCGCACTGGGCGGAAGGCACTGCGCACGAGCAGGCTGGAGAGTTTGTCTGCCACCGCGGGGCGCAAGTTTATCATAACCGCGCCAATACCGGCCACAAGCCGATTATCGCTTCTGCCTATGATGCGGAGTTGTTTGGCCACTGGTGGGAGGAAGGGCCGTTCTGGATTGAGTCGGTCTTCCGCAAGATGCTCTTTGATCAGGCTGAGATCAGGCCGGTTACGCCAAGTGAGTATCTCATGGAGCAGCCGACGCATCAGAAGATGACCCCAGGCGCAAGTTCATGGGGCAAGAAGGATTACTTCCAGACCTGGGTTGAGGAACGAGAATATCAGCCCAACCACTGGATCTTCCGTCACCTCTACCGTATGTGTAACCGCATGATTGGGTACTCGACAAAGTATATTGATCTTGATTATAAGACGGAAAAGGATCCCAAGAAGCGTATTTTGATTCGTGCGCTCAATCAGGCGGCGCGCGAGTTGTTCCTGGCGATTTCTTCTGACTGGGGATTTCTTATTTCAACAGGGCAGGCGGTGCGCTACTCTGAGGTGCGTACCATCAAGCATATCGACCGTTCAAAAGAACTGCTGCGCCAGATTGAGGATGACGATATCAATATGAGCTACCTCTGCACTCTTGAGACGGCGGATAATATTTTTGACAAGGATATTGATTTCCGGATGTTCTCCCGCGTGGAAAAAGCGGAGTAGGTTGTAAAAAAAAATATCAAATATGCCGACATAGTTGTATGATTTGGTTGGTTTATTGTTATAATTTATAATTAATGTGTCGTGTTAGTGCTGCTAAAAACGGGTTTGATTAATGAACGATCAGGAATTAGAGAGAACGGATTACACGCTTGATGAGGAGACCTCACTGCGGCTACTGGCAATCAGTAGCATGTTTCGCGCAGAGGAAGGCAAAGTCAAGACTCCTGAGACGATTATCGAGGAATCCATAACCCGCATCCATATAACATTATTAAAAAGCAAAGCCGCGTACGCGCAGATTTACAAGGCACTTGCCGACAAACGTCAGCGGATTCGGGATGAGGCGGCGAGCTCTCCGGTCGAGCCGGTTGATTATCCGGATGAGTTTCAGGATCTTGAAACGGGGATTGAGTCAGTATTTCTCAAACGAAAATACCGTTGTCCGATGTGCGAGAATGCCTTTACCGCGCCGGCGCTTAAGACAGGAAGCCTGCTTGTTAAGGTTGACCAGCGTACCCAGATGGAGGTTTACACCGGTGTGCGTCAGGATTCCGAGAAGGAGTTTGTCGACTTTTCGCTTTTTCATATCATGCTTTGCCCAAAATGCCTTTACGCTTCCACCGAGAAGGAGTTTGATCTCTGGGATGCTGGTGCAAAAAATCCGCAGTGGATCAAGCGTAAGCATACCAAGATACCTCAGAAAATTTATGCCGCTTTTCATAATAATATTGAGCGGCGCATGCGCCTGGCGCAGAGTGCCGGGGATATGGGGCGGCGTCTTTTTTCTACCGAGCGCACAGAAGAGGACGCGGCGATCTCCATTGATCTTGCCTCGGATACTCTGGAGTTTCTTATCGGTAAGGTCAGTATCAACCGCAAGGCTGAGCTGATGTATCAGCTGGGGATGCTTAACCTGCTGAAGTCCCTGCAGTTTGAGAAGCAGCTTGAAGATCCGGAGTTGTCAAATTCATTTCAGGAGATCAAGAAAAAGCGGCTTGATTCCATCAAGGAAGCGCTAAAATGCTTTATCAAGATTCCTGACAGCAGTGTTGAGAATTTTGACGTGCGTGAGAATGTCAGGTTTAACGCCAGAAAGTTCTGGGCGGCGCATGAGCTTAAACACCTTGAGAGTTTCGCGCAGGCAGGCGCTTCACTGCAGCGGACTTACAACCAGTTCAATAATATGGTCAAGAAGGCCGAGCGTGAGTTCCAGCTTGAAGAGGTCAAGATCGGCAAGCTTCGCGCAGACATGAATAAAGCCAAAAACATTCAGAAGAAAGAGCAGCTGGCTAATCAGGTCAAGGAGATCGAGAAGAACCTTCAGCTTATCCGTTCCGGGCTTGAGAATTACCGCGGGGTTGTGCGTGTGGTTAACCCGATCTACGATACGATCTCGGTTATCTATGACAAATTCCGCGAGATGCAGCGCCAGCGCAAACGCCAGGCTGTTGGCTAAAAATATTTCCCTTCAATCTTTTTTCGCCGGTTATTTACCGTTTGCTTCTTCTGGCGGGAAGTTATGCTACTGACGGCGCGCAGTTCTGGCACATTACCCCAGTCTGACATTTGCCACATCCGTAACGCGGCGCGAATTTTACTGAAGTCACTTCCTTGAGATATTTTGCGCAGGCAACATGGTCTTTGCCGTTTTCAAGGTCGATGGCGCCGGCCGGGCAACGCTCGATACATTCGCCGCACATGCTGCACCACTGATAGATCTCAGAATACTCGCGCGCCGTCGGTGGGATAAAGAGATCCGTTATGAGACTGCCCAGTCGCCCGGCGCTACCCTTTTTTGTTATCATTGACTTGCTGAGGCTGAAGGTGCCAAGGCCGGAGGCGAAGGCCGCATGACGCTCCGACCAATTTGCGCGCATGTCTATGATTTCAAATCTCGCATCCAAGACCGGTATGATAGCTTTGTGATTACTCTTTCTCAGCGTCTCTGCAAGCAGGGCGCACAATTTATTGTTGAGCTGTTCACCTTCAATTCGGCCATAGACCCATTTGAGGTGCGGCAGCCCTTTTTCTGAATTGGCAATTTTAACTTCGTCGGTGAAGGGCAGAAAGTAGCTTATGACCGAGTTTGCACCCTCCAGCCACTCGTCTGGTGAAAGGTGGTGCGCGCCGATTATGGCACTCTCTTTAAATTGCCGGTAAAGCTGGTCGCTGGCGGAGCTGACGCAAAGATGTGGCGCGTTGAAGATCTGGCGCAGTCCGATTTCTTCAGCGGAGTTAAGCTCAGAGCTCAGAATGAATTCCGTTGCAATATCGTTAAGGTCTGTAATATTAATACACATGAGGTTTTTCCCGGTTTAGTGCGTGGTGGAACTTTCAGGGGAATTGCTTTTGCCGGTAAGTGAAACTGTTTTATGCTTGTTTGTGCCGGATTTCAGTAAGCAGAAAAATCAGGCTAGCAGAGCCGCACCGTACGCGCCCATTAACTGTGGTTCGTGAGCCGCTTTGACTTCAGTTGAGAGTTCACGGCTCAGTGCCAGAATCATGCCTTCGTTTTTGGCAACACCGCCGCTGAAATAAACCGGACCGCAGCCCTGCACCTGTGCGTAGAGCCGGGAAATTCTGGCGGCAATTGAAGCGTGGATGCCGCTGATGATATCAGCAAGGTCATGTCCCTGAGTCAGCAGGCCGATCACTTCGCTTTCTGCGAAGACCACACAGGTTGCACTGATTGGCAGCGGGTTATCGCTCTGCAGGCATTTCTGCGCGACCTGTTCAAGGGTAAGTTCGAAGCGTCTGGCAATTGAGTCGAGAAAGCTTCCCGTTCCTGCCGCGCATTTGTCATTCATCGCAAAGTCAAGCACTCCGCCGCGCGCGTCAAGCCTGATGGCTTTGCTGTCCTGTCCGCCGATATCAATTATCGTCGCAGCGTTTGGGTGCATGGCTTTAACACCGGCCGCGTGACAGGTGATCTCGGTAATATCTTTGATGGCAAAGGGCGCGATCTTCCGGCCGTAACCGGTAGCGCAGATATCTGTCGGCAGGTCGCCGTCGCTGACTTTTAGCGCAGCGGTTTTGGCGGTCTCAACGGGAGAGTTTCCTGTGGGAAGAATTATTGACGAGACGATTTCGTCTGAGTCATCATTAAGCAGCACCGCCTTAACGGTGGTTGATCCGATATCAATTCCAAGCCGGCTCATAGGGTGTCCCTGTGGTTAAAGGCGAACGTGTGGGGCGGGGTGTCTGGTTTATTTTCATCAGGGGCAGCCGGAGGGTTGCTGTTTTCTGGTTGTGGTTTTATAAAATGCTTCTTGATGGTTTTGTACAGCTCAGATTTGACCTCGACCCTGCTTCCGTCCTCAAGGATGAGGATGGCTCTGGTCTGCACCTCCCGGGTACTGGGAAATAAATTAAGAAGTTTTGTGAACTTCTCAACGCCAAGCACGCACGCACTGGTGGCAAGCGCGTCAGCCTCAAGGCAGGAGCCGGGATAAATAACTGTTGCGGAAATAACCCCGCCGCTTACCGGCAGGCCGGTTCTGGGGTCGATAATGTGTGAGTAGCGCTTGTCGCCGATCTCAAAAAATTTCTCATAATCGCCGGAGGTGGCAATGGCGCAGTCGCCCTTCTCTTCGAGGGTCATTATTGTGCCGTTGCCGCGCGGGTCACGGATACCGGCGTGCCATGGGGTGTCGGGGTTGCCGATGAGGTCATTTACGCCGCTGCTCTGAGGGGCGTGACCGATCAGTCTTACCTCGCCGCCGATCTCGACAATGGCATTTTTTACGCCAAGTTCGATCAGCTTGTTGGCAGCAGCGTCAACACCCATGCCTTTGGCTATTCCGCCAAGATCGAGGAGCGTGTCTGCGTTGGTGCGGCTTACGAGCATCCCTTCGCGCTTAAGTTTGAGATTGGATAATTTCGTTGACTGCAGGGCGGATAAAATCTTTTCCTCTGCCGGCAGTTGTTTGACCTTGGCATTGCCCCATTTGTATAACTTGATAAGACGCCCCATCAGCGGGTTGAACGCGCCCTCGCTGATATAATTAAAGCGCAGTGACTGCTCGATTACTGACCAGGTGAGCGGAGAGACGGGAACTTCCACGCCGGGGGCTGCTCTGTTGATGCGGCTGATATCACTGGTTTCCGAGTAGGCGTTCATCAGCTTTTCAATGTATTTTGCCGCCTTGAAAGCCTCATCGGCTGCATCCTGGGCAGAGACGGTCATGGCCTTGTCAGGTATGATAATGAAATTGGCTTCAGTACCCATAATACCGGAAAAATGTTTCTGGTATTTTTCAGTACTGTTCTCCACCTCTTTCTTCTGGTTGGAACGCAGCAGAAAGACCAGCGCAACAAGGGCTACCGCCAGTATCGGCGGTAGCCAGAGTGATATCGGTGTCTTGGGGCTTGCGGGACTCATTTAGCCTCCGGATGCTTGCTGTAATAATCTTCAACCGCAGCATGCAATCCGTCAGCCGCCAGATTTGAGCAGTGCATCTTTTCCGGTGGCAGTCCGCCGAGCGCTTCAGCGACCTGGTCACGGGTAAGGGCCATTGCCTCGTCAAGGGTCATGCCCCGGGCCATTTCTGTGGCGATGCTGGAGGTGGCAATAGCCGCTCCGCAGCCAAGAGTTTTGAATTTGCAGTCGGTGATTTTTTTGTCTTTGACTGCGATACTGATGCGCATCATGTCGCCGCAACTCGGGTTGCCGACTTCACCAACCCCGTCAGCTTCGGCGATCTCACCAACATTGCGCGGGTTCTGAAAGTGATCTATAACTGCTTGTGTATATTCCATAGTATGTTCCTTTACTGAAAATTATTCTACCATTCCGGGAAGCTCCACTTCCTTATCAGACGAGTTACTTCATTGTCTGATTTCGCATCCCGGTTATTAAATTTAAAACCAATTGCATAAAGCTCGGGGTTTTTGTCGGGCTTACACCAGCAGGCCGTGACTGAGCAGTCAAAGAGTTCTTCATGTCCGTCCTCAGCTTCCCAGGCGATGCGCAGATCAAAATTATTTCCGCTCTGTACTGCATTGTACCGTATAAGCATGAATCCTTCTACAGTAATATCGACAATTTTGCCAAACTCTTCGTTGTTCTCCTTTAATAAGGCCTTCGGAAAATAAATCAGGTTTTTTCTCTCAAGTGATCGTTTGTTGGCTTTTCCTGCAGACATTTCTTCCCCTTTAGTCTGTCACCCTATTCGATTACCTCGTCCTCAATAATATTTGAAATATGTTCACGTAGCTTGGTTTTGGTCTTTTCCTCAACACCAAGAAATTCAATGCTCAAAATTGATCCGCCGCCTTCGCTGCGTGGGCTTTTCTGCGCTGAAATTATGCCGCCAAGAACAAAGTACTCCTCATCATCGCTATCCGGAAGTGTTGAGTAGATTCCGACCAGATCACCGGCGTTAAAATGCAGGGGGGAGCGTGTCCGCATAGCGCAGCCACCGGTGCTGATATCAAGCATATTGGCGGGGATATAGCCCTGCATGTTTTTGAAGATATCTGAAAACGGTATCTTGTTGCTGTTAATCAGGCTTGCCGGGATATAGGAAAAGAGTGCCGGCGATTCACCTGATACTCTGGTCTTCTTGCGCCGGTCGGTGACCTCGATATTGTCGGTATGCCTGAAAGCGCAGGCGCGCAAGCCTCCGCTGAAGACCTGTAATACGCTGGTTTTGAAATTATGATTCCGTCCGTCCTTAACGGTGTGGAAGGCGGCAATATCACCAACCGAGGGCATGAAGTCATCGGTGTCTTCACGCGGTAAGGTAATGACAAAGCTCTCCGCCGAAACATTGATAATCGTTGATGCAAAATTTTTGCCCTTACTCGGAAAAGATACGTTCATTCCCTGACCGGGGCTGAAAACCATGGTTCCGGACAAGTTGTTGGCTATGGGCTTTGAGGCGATAAAGCGCGACTTCTCGTCAGCAACCGGCCGGTGCTGTTCGATATTGGCAATGCTTTCAAGATTGCTGCGGCGCTTGCGCTGAAGCCAGCGCACGTAAGCGAAAATAATAATCCCGGAAATTGTGAAAGCGATGACAAACAGGAAGGTGTCTCCGAGATTGTCGCTGCTCTGAATCCCGGGGATATAAGGCATTTTAGTCTTGGCATCTGATGATACTTCAGCCATTTTTCACCATTTCCATATAAAGATTAAAAAATAACCGCGAACTCTTCAAAGCACGGATTTCAGCCGTTCCAGGTAACGCTCATGTCACGGATAAGCTGGACCTGTGCGGGCAGTATTTCAAGTGTCTTTTCAATATCCTCATCAGTTGTATCGCGGCTGAGACTGAAACGGATCGAGCCGTGGACGTCCTCCTGCGGGATTCCCATCGCCATAAGTACGTGCGAGGGGGTTATGTCGCCGGTTGAGCAGGCTGAGCCTGAGGCTACCTGAATTCCGAACATGTCAAGGCGCAGCAGGATCGCTTCCCCTTCGGCCCCTTCAAAGCGGACATTGAGGATATTAGGCAGGCGGTTGTCAGGGTGTCCGTTACGGTGAACCTTCGGCACAGAGGCACTGATACCCTTCCAGAGTTTTTCCGTCATCGCACGAAGGCGCGGGTCGAGTTCTTCGATCTTGCCGACAGCAATCTCGGCCGCTTCGCCCATGCCGACAATGCCAGCGACATTAAGCGTACCGGCACGGCGTCCGCCTTCCTGTCCGCCACCGGACATAAACGGCCTCAGGCGTGTGCCTTTTCTGATGTAAAGCGCGCCCACACCCTTTGGTGCGTGGAACTTGTGCCCTGAAAGGCTGAGGAAATCCACATCCCAGTCCTGAACATCAATTTTGATCTTACCCGCCGCCTGAACTGCGTCAGTATGGAAGAGTGCTCCGCCATCGTGGGCAATCCTGGCAAGTTCTTTGACCGGCTGGATCGTGCCGACTTCGTTGTTGGCTGTCATTATGCTTACCAGGCCGGTATTGGGGCGCATCGCGTCACGCAGATCATCAGGCGAGACTTGACCGTACTGGTCGACATACAGGACTGTAAGCTGTGCGCCGTGGTTTTTGACCATGAATTCGCAGGTCTCAAGAACCGAGTGATGCTCGATTGATGAGGTTATGATGTGGTTCTTCTCCGGGTCAATGAGGGGAACGGTTTTGATTACCCAGTTGTTGCTCTCGGTCGCACAGGCGGTGAAGACCAGTTCATTGACACGGTCCTCATCTTCAGGTTTGACGGCGTTAATCAGGGCTGAAACCTGCTGGCGGGCTTTCAGGACCGCGCGTCGTGCAATCTTGCCCATTTCATAATATTTGGCTGAGGCATTACCGAAGTTCTCGCGCAGAAACGGTAGCATCGCTTCAAGCGCTCTTTCATCAATCCGTGTGGTTGCTGCGTTATCGAGATATATGTTAGGCATATTATATTCCTTTGTTTAATTATCACTAAAATTACATTATTGCCGGTTTAGAGTACCGTGCTGTATAAAAAGATTACTAATTGTTTTTATTATAATGGTTTTCACATGGTAATGAAGCCTTGAATTGGAGATTTTTACAAAAAGTTTTAATGAATCTAACCGGGCGGTAAGATTTAACGTTTATCTCATCGGCAGTTTTCTTGATTAAATTTGTGATAAATTAGAGCCAGTCGTCACATAAATAGTAAAATTATTCAATATGCGTGTTCTGGTGGATTGTCCTGGGTTAATCGGCCCGGTTCGGGTATCGCTTCGCACAGACCAATAAGGTCTCTTTGTCGCGACAGCCTTGGCTGAGACAGCAAAATCTCGTGACGACAGACTCTAACCATTGTAAATAATGATTCTGCGATAAATTTATGATTTTAAACAAAAATTAAGGCTTTGCTTGACAAAAATCATCTTTTTTGCTAATCTCGAATTGCGCAAATGTAGCATTTCTGATCGGATGAAGCGGATTTGCGCAAAAAGCTGGCGAGGGGGCCGGCTACAGGGGGAGCAGCAATATATGGCAAGATTTCCTTCGGTTATACTAGGGAAGGAGTCATTTTTTTTGTATATTTGAGTACAGACTATAATTGCAGTTTTTATTGGGGATTACACGGGACGGGTCTTTCTGTAAAAAATGTTTATTGCTTCACCAGATATAGATAAAGCCTATGAAGAAGATGTGGATTTCTCCACACAGCGGGAGTATTTGGCGCGTTTTCAGGCGCCAAAGGGCTTTTTTGTCGATTGGCTGATAGCAATGTATTGGGAATTGCAGGGGCGTTGCAGCCCTTTTGACTATGCGACGCGAATCTGTATTGCCCAGAAAATTCTTGAGTCTGCCAATCTTGAGCATGTCATGGCCTCGCAGAAGGTGCTGCTGCGGGTGGTGCGTAACCTCTTCCCTTATGATCGTCTTAGTACAAGCGTTCCTGAAGACCTGAAAATGATCCTTGGCGAGAGCCGGGGGAAGATCAAAAAACCGAAATTCAAACCTCTAAATGACGCTGTGGCAAAAAGTGACCGGATGGTCGAGATGCGTTATTCGATCCTGTCGGCGGCTTTTTGCGGACAGGCGACAAACCTGCTGAAAATCCTGCGGGAAAATATCGATGAGGAAGAGGTCACATCCTACATGAATATTGCTTCAGACGCACTTGATGCTGCGGTACCTGATATAAAAGAACTTGAGCGCCTGCGCCGGACATTTTATATAACATTCCCGGAAGAGGAAATACGCTCGGTCGCCGACTCAACCCTGAAGAAGGTCAAAGACCTCAAGCGAAGCAGTAACATGCCTAAGGATATGGAACCGGAGTACGTCCAGCAGATGCTCAATAAATATGAAGCCATGCTGCGCGGGCGCCTTCAGACAATCATCATCAACGGTAAGGACGCAATCACCAGTATCATGGCCAGAAAACAGTTCTACATCAATCAGCTCAATGAGCTTCTTACCATGTGTACAACTGTAAAAAGTTATGTCGAGAAAGGTAACTTCGATCAGCTCAACCATGAGTCCGAGGAGCTTATCCGTTATATCAACCGCAAATTTGATCTTGGTAACTATCTGCCTAAGGACGTTCTCTCTGATATCGCCAACGACCGCACTGTCTATAAAAACGGATATCTGTAATGCCGGATGAAGTGGTCATTATCGGTTGCGGCCCCGGAGGCAGGGATTATCTTCTTCCGGCGGCTATCGCTGCGGCGCAGGGCGTTGACAACCTTGCGGGTACGGAGCGCCTTTTTTCGTTATTCCCTGATTATCGCGGCGAGAAAGTTTTATTTGACGGGCGGGATGTTTTGGCATTCTGCCAGAAGCTTTCAGGGTTGCCGGGTAGAGTTGGTGTGCTGGTCTCAGGCAGCCCGTCTCTTTACAGCCTTGCCGGTAAAGTGGTTGAGTATTTCGGCAGAGCCAGGTGCAGGATTGTTGCGGGGATCAGTTCTGTGGAGGTTGCGGCCTGCAGGCTTGCCTTGCCTCTTGATAAATTAATGATTTTTAGCGCCCACACACCAGAGCCGGCGGAGCTTAAAAATTTTCTTGCCGTAATCAAAAATATTCCTGACGCCGGGTCTATCCCGTCGGGCTTTAGCGGGGTAATCATCCTTGGCGGTAATAAAGCAAATAATAACCTGATCTGTGAATTCATTGAATGTCTCTGCTGCTGTGCCGGTGCGGGAAAGTCATTCAATGCAGGACTGGTTTACGGGGAAACAAAAAAAAACACCCCTGAGATTTTTTATCTCAAAGACCTCACCCTGCCTGAGGAATCAATCAAAAAAATACAGATAACGGATATTTCTTCTCTTGTCGGCAGAAGCCGCGAAATAATTGTAATCTCTTATCTTTAAACGTTTTATCTGTTTTTGTTTCCGGCTGCGGCAGTCACTTTCTGAAAGATTTTGATTATTTATCCATCTAATTTAAGCGTTTTCAGTAAAAAAATATCGGATATCGGCAAAAGGTGATTATTTTTATTTGTTTTTGTTTATTTGAGTTTGACATCGCAAAAACTGGGGGGTATAATAATCAAAAGTAATCATTATCAATCATGGTCGGCGATTGATTTCATTTTTTAGGGTGCAGATAACAAATTGTCGGAAGGGACGTTATGGGGATGGACGAAGCGAAGATCAATTCATTCGATTTAAAGCAGAGACTTGAGGCATTAAAAGAAGCGGCCAGTGATATTGCGCCGTTGAGTGTGGAGGCGGTCAACACCCACCTGCACACTTTTTTTTCATTTAATGCGGAGGACTGGTCACCGAGCCGTGTTGCTTATGAGGCCAAGGTACGTGGTCTTGAGGTTGCTGGTACGGTTGACTTTGACGTGCTTGATGCGATGGATGAATTTTATGAAGCGGGCAAGATTCTGGATCTTCGCACGATCTCTTCACTTGAATCGCGTACCTTTGTAAATGACATGGCTGACAAGGATATCAACTCACCGGGTGAGCCTGGGGTCGCTTATCACATGGGTTGCTGTTTTACCCGTCTGCCTGAAGAGGGCAGCGAAGCGGCGAAGACTCTGGCCGAGATGCGCAGCGGTGCGCGTGAGCGTAATATCGCGATGCTTGATCGTCTGCGCGGTGCGCTTGGCGAGCTTGAGATTGATTATGCTCATGATGTTGAGCGTCTGACTCCGTCTGGTAATGCCACCGAGCGTCATATGCTGGCGGCCTTTGACCGCAAGGCGAGGTTGATGTTTGAGTATGAGGACAAGGTTATTGCTTACTGGGCGAAGACTCTGTCAATGACTGCTGATGAGGTCAAGTCGATTATCAGTAACAAGGCAAAGCTTCGTAATACAATCCGCGCCAAGCTGATGAAGAAGGGCGGACCTGGTTATGTGCAGCCTGACGCCACTACCTTCCCGGCTGTTGAGAAGATGATAAGCATGGTCAAGGCTTGCGGCGGGATCCCTTGCTGGGCGTGGCTGGACGGTACATCCAACGGTGAGAGTGACGCGGAGAAGCTCTGTGACTTTGCTCTTGGGCTTGGTTGTGAGGCGATCAGCATTATCCCTGACCGCAATTGGAACATCGCTGATGCCGAGGTTAAGGCGATCAAGGTTGCCAAGTTTGACGCGCTGGTGGAGGAGTCAAGAAAGCGTGGCATGCTGATAACTGTCGGTACTGAGATGAATAATTACGGCCTGCCGTTTGTTGATAATTTTGATGCGCCCGAGATGAAGAAGCACGCACGGCTTTTCCGCGAGAACGCTTATGCGTTGTATGGCTACAGCAAGCTGCAGCGTGAGGAAGGCGTTACTGAATTGCCGCAGGAGAATGACCGCCTCAAGCGTAACCGTGAGCTTGCGAGGATTGGCGGTTTTCCGGCGGGGGCTTGTGTCTGAGCGTCGTGATAATGGATTCAAATTTTAGTCAGTTATAAAATTAGAAAAATAAAGATTAAGAGAAAGGTTGATGATGAGCGTATTTTCAATTGCTGGCAGGGTTGCGGTTGTTACTGGCGGAGCGCAGGGCTTGGGACGCGCGATCTGTGGACGTCTTCTGCAGGAAGGCTGCAAGGTTGTTATCGGTGACATTCAGGAAGATGTTGTCAAGCAGACTGCTGAAGAGATCAGCAAGGAATTTAACGGCGAAGCTATCGGCGTCAAGGTTGATGTCACAAATGAAGACGAGGTCGCCAACCTTCTCAAGACTGCTGAGGACAAATTCGGCAAGGTTGATATAGCGGTTGCCAACGCTGCGATTCTGATTGCTGAAGAGATTACTGTTGCTGACGCTGCCAAGTGGAAGAAAGTAATCGACGTTAATCTTTTCGGTTATTTTCTCTTTGCAAAGCACGCGGCAATTGCCATGAAGAAGAACGGTAAAGGCTCAATTATCCAGATTAATTCAAAATCAGGCAAGAAGGGTTCTTTCAAGAATTCAGCCTACTCAGCCGGCAAGTTCGGCGGTATCGGCCTGACTCAGAGTATCGCTCTTGATCTTGCTGAAACTGGTGTGCGCGTTAATTCAATCTGCCCTGGTAACCTTCTTGACAGTCCTCTCTGGGTTAACTCACTCTACAAGCAGTACGCTGAAAAGCTTGGTATCAGTGAAGCGGAAGTTCGTGAACGTTATATTAATCAGGTTCCGATGAAGCGCGGCTGCCAGTATGACGATGTCTGCAACCTGCTTATTTTCCTTGCGTCTGACGCTTCAAGCTACATGACCGGTCAGGGGATCAACGTTACCGGTGGTCAGGAAATGAAATAGTCTGCGACTTGCAGATTGGTTGCATAAAATTACTGAAGTATGTTTATAAAAAATTGAGGCAAAAATATGGCACAGGTAAAGCACAAAGAGCTAGCTCCGCAGCGTCAGGGACAGATCCTTGAGAATCTCCGGCGTGAGAATGTGGTGCGCGTTGATGAGCTCTGCGAGACACTTGGGGTTTCTCCGGCGACAGTCCGGCGTGATCTTGAAGAGCTTGAGGCGCGCGGTGATTTGAAGCGTGTGCATGGCGGGGCTGTACCGGCGGACAAGCTTCTTGACGAGTTGCAGTTCGACGAGAAGACCATGGAGTCGGAGAAGGAAAAGCTGGCTATCGCTGAAGCGGCTTATAATCTCATCGGTGAAGGTGAAACGATCTTCCTTGATGGTGGCAGTACCTTGCTGGCGCTGGCGCGTCTTCTCAAGAACCGCGAAGACATTACCGTTGTTACTAATTCGCTGCGCGCGGCGATGGAGCTGTCAAGCGGTGGTCCGCGACTGATTATTGCCGGGGGTGAGTTGCGCCGCCATTCCCAGACGATTATCGGGTCGCTCAGTTCACTGCTTTTGTCTGAGCTGCATGTTGATAAGGCGTTTATGGGAACTATCGGTATCTCGGCGCGTGAGGGGTTGACGACGACTGAGCCGGGCGAGGCCTTTACCAAGAAGGTGGCAACGCGCGCGGCACGTGAGGTGATCTTGCTTGCTGACAGCAAGAAATTCGGCAAGGTTTCATTCTCGTCTGCCGGCGGAGTTCAGACACTGCAACGCATAATTACTGACGAAGGGTTGTCGGTAAAGGCGGCGGCGGAGTTTGAGCATGAGGGTATCCGGGTTGACCGGGTGAGTGTTGAAAATAATTAAGCATATTTTTTTAGGCTATATAAATGTTGCGGCGGGCGCGCTGCAGAAAGGTTTAACAAATGAAGACTAAAGCAGTAAGACTTTACGGTAAGAGTGATATCCGCCTTGAGGAATTTGAATTACCGGAGATCGGTGAGGATGAAATCCGCGCAAAGGTTATCTCTGACAGTATCTGTATGTCAAGCTATAAAGCAGCCAAGCAGGGACCTGAGCACAAACGCGTTCCTGATGATTGCGCTGATAATCCGACAATGATCGGCCATGAATTCTGCGGCGAGATCGTTGAGGTTGGCAGCAAGTGGGCAGGGGAGTTCAAGGCCGGTATGAAGTTCTCAATCCAGCCAGCGCTCAACTACAAGGGCAGCCTTTATGCTCCGGGTTATTCATACAAGTTTATCGGTGGCGATGCTACTTACATTAACATTCCTAACGAAGTTATGGAAATGGGCTGTCTGCTTCCTTATGAAGGCGAAGGTTATTTTCTTGCCAGCCTCTCAGAGCCGGTCAGCTGTATTGTTGGCGCGTTCCACGCCAACTACCACACAACTCAGGGAACATATGTGCATGATATGGGAATTGTCGAGGGTGGTTCGATGGCGATCCTTGCCGGCGTTGGCCCGATGGGATTGGGCGCGATTGATTACGCTATTCACTGCGACCGCAAGCCTGCGCGTCTGGTTGTTACTGATATTGATGACGCGCGACTGGCACGTGCGGCGAGTTTGTTCACTGTTGAAGAAGCAAAGAAAAACGGTGTGGAACTGCTTTATCTTAACACCGGTAATGGCGATCCGATCAAGACTATTCTCGATGCCAATGGCGGTGAAGGTTATGACGATGTCTTCGTCTTTGCACCGGTTCGTCCGGTTATCGAGCAGGGCGATGCGATTCTTGGTAAAGACGGCTGTCTGAATTTCTTTGCCGGTCCTACCAATCCTGAATTCAAGGCCGAGTTTAATTTTTACAATGTCCACTACGCTGCTACTCACATTGTTGGTACAAGTGGCGGTAATACTGATGACATGAAAGAATCTCTGGCGATGATGGGGCAGGGCAAGCTTAACCCGGCGGTTATGATTACCCACGTTGGTGGTCTTAACAGTGTTGTTGAGACGACACTCAACTTGCCGAATATTCCGGGCGGCAAGAAGCTGATTTACACAGTTGTTGAGATGCCGATGACTGCTATTTCTGATTTTGCTGAGATTGGCAAGTCTGATGCGCGTTATGCCAAGCTTGATGAAATCTGCACAAAGCATAACGGACTCTGGTCGGTTGAAGCTGAGGAGTACCTGCTGGCTAACTTTGCGAGCTAGTATGAGCGCTGTAGTTGGGGCGCAAGAAATGAAACAGTAAATACTTTTTTGATTAGCAGTATTGGAGATAGAGAGATGGCAACACCTATTCTGATGCCCAAACAGGGTAACAGTGTTGAAGAGTGTCTGATCGTCGCGTGGAAGAAGAAGGTCGGCGAGACAGTCACTGCAGGCGAGCCGATCGCGGAGATGGAAACCGACAAGGCGACCTTTGAAATTGAAGCTCCGGCCGACGGTAAGATTATTGCGTTGTTTGTTAATGAAGGGGAACTTGCCCCGGTTCTGACCAATGTTGGGGTTATCGGTGCGGATGGGGAGGATGTTGAGTCTTTCCGCCCTGCTAAAGCTGCACCTGCGGCAGCGGCGGCTCCGGCTCCGGGTGGCGCTCCTGCAGCGGCAGCTCCGGTTGCCGGTGGTGCAGCTACTGTTGAAGCAACAGCAACCGCTTCTGCAGCACCAGCCGCGCCTCAGGTAATGACTGGCGTCGCTTCACCACGTGCGCGTCTGTACGCCAAGAGCCACGGCATTGATTACTCCGGCATGACCGGTAGTGGCCCTAATGGCCGTATCACTGAAGAAGACCTCAAGGCCAGATATTATTCAGAGCCGCGCAAATCATTCCTGGCGCGTAAGCTTCTGACCAAGGGTTATGAAATGGGTAAGGTCGCGACTGGTGTCGACGGTCTTGTTCGCGGTGCCGACCTCAAGAAGGGCGAGCCGATGAGCAACGTCCGCAAGGTTATCGCCCAGCGCATGAATGCTTCACTGAAGGACCACGCCCAGCTTACCCTCAACGGTTCAGCACGTGCAGACAAGCTTCTTGCCTGCCGTGGTGCGATTAAGAAACAGCAGGGCGAGCCTGGTTTTGTTAATGTAACCGTCGGTGATCTTATCATGTTTGCCGTTGTTGCCGCGCTCAAGGAATTTCCGGCGCTTAACTGCGAGTACTATAACAACAAGATTTATCCGGGTAAGGGCGTTAATATCGCTTTTGCCTGTGATACTCCTAAGGGGCTGCTGGTTCCGGTTCTGCACGGCGCCGGCAAGATGGAACTTAAGGACATCGCTCTGAAAGTCAAGCAGCTTGCGGCTGAAGCAATCGGCGGCAGCATCAGCCCGGACAATCTTGAGGGTGGAACCTTTACTGTTTCCAACCTTGGTGCGTTCGGTATTGAAAGCTTTACTCCTGTTCTTAACGCTCCGCAGGTAGCGATCCTTGGTGTCTGCGCTCCGGTACTGCGTCCTGTGCGTGAGGGTGGGGAGATCAAGTACTGCGACTATATTGGCTTGTCTCTGACAATTGACCATCAGGTTGTTGATGGCGCTCCGGGTGCGAAGTTCCTGCAGGCGGTGAAGGCTAATATCGAGAAGATTGACGAGCTGACCGGTATCGCGCTCTAGGCAATTAAACAAAAAGTTTAAACATTTTTTTTCAGTGGAGATTATATATTATGTATGACCTGATTGTTATTGGTGCCGGACCTGGTGGTTATGAAGCTGCCGCACACGCCGGTCAGAAGGGTAAGAAGGTTCTGCTTATTGAAGAGAAGTACATCGGCGGAACTTGTCTTAATGTTGGTTGCATTCCTACCAAGACCATGCTCAAGAGTGCGCACGTTTATGAGAGCGCTAAAGAAGGTGCGGAGCTTGGTGTCAACTGCAGCGGTGTTGAGTTTGACATGAAAGCAATGGCCAAGCGCCGCAGCGAAGTTGTTGCGACTCTGACTGCTGGTGTTGAAGGGCTGCTCAAGAAGTCAAAGGTTGAGATCGTTACGGGCAAGGCCAAGATTATTGCCAGCGGTAAGGTTGAAGCTAATGGCGAAGTTTATGAGACAGCCAATATCCTGATTGCGACCGGTAGCAAGCCTGCTACTCCGCCGATTCCCGGCCTTGATTCAGCTAACGTTATCGACAGCACCGGCATCCTTTCAATGGATGATAAGATCGAGTCACTCTGCGTGATCGGTGGCGGTGTGATCGGTCTTGAATTCGCCTCATTCTTTAACAGCATCGGCGCGAAGGTTTCAGTTGTTGAGATGCTGCCGCAGATTGGCGGCGCGCTTGACGGTGAGATGGCAAAGCGTCTGATGCAGGCCATGAAGCAGAAGGGCATTGAGTTTTATGTTTCAAGCCGTGTTTCAAAGATCGAAGGCGGCGCGGTAGTGTTCACAGACAAAGACGGCAACGAGCAGTCAGTCAAGGCTGAGAAGATTCTCTGCGCTACTGGTCGCGCACCCGTTATCGCCGGTCTGGGACTTGACGAAGCTGGTATCGCTTACGATCGTCGCGGTATCAAGACTGATGAATTTGGCAAGACCAACCTGCCGGGCGTCTGGGCTTGTGGTGACGTTACTGGCCGTTGTCTGCTTGCTCATTCAGCAACCCGCGAAGGTCTGGTGGCAATTGCCAATATGTTTGGCGGCAATGAGCGTATGCGTTTTGATGCTATCCCTGGCGTTGTTTATACTAACCCAGAAGTTGCCTGTGTCGGTAAGACTGAAGAGCAGCTCAAGGATGAAGGCATTGCTTACCGCAAGTCATCAATGCCGATGGCGATTGCCGGTCGTTTCACTGTTGAGTATCCCGGTGAAGCAGGTACTGTGAAGGTTCTGGTCGGTCAGGATTACGGCGAGATTCTTGGCGTGCATATGATCGGTGGCTGTGGCGGTGAGTTTATTAACAGTGCTGCGATGATGATCGAGATGGAGATGACAGTTGACGAGATCAAGCAGGTTATCTTCCCGCATCCGACAATTTCAGAAGCGCTCAAAGAAACTATCATCCGGGCATAAGCCTGACGGATTATTTGGGTTTATTTTATTTCAATGAATCAGATTGGCGGTAATTAAAATTCTTTTTAAAGGTTTGTAATTACCCGCCAGTCAATATCAACCGCCGGTGTTCCGGCAAGGGTCGGAAAAAGGCCAGGAGATAAAAAAATGGTTAGAGAACTTGAGATAACCCCGGAAAAGCTTTTTGCACCGGGTAAGATTACTTTCAAGGATATTGACGTCTGTCAGTATAACAAGTCAATCGCTGATGAGAAGACTAATTTCTCAGAGGACGATTTTAAACGTATTTACCGTGATATGAGCTTGCTGCGCGAGTTTGAATGGTGTCTTGACTGCCTGAAGAAGGAAGGCCAGTACCGCGATGTCGAGTACAACCACGCCGGTCCTGCTCACCTTTCAATCGGTCAGGAAGCTGCGGCTGTGGGGCAGGCTTACCTGCTTGGTATTGAGGACCACATCTACGGCTCACACCGCAGCCACAGTGAAATCATGGCAAAGGGTTTGTCGGCTATTCAGAAACTTGATGATGAGAAACTCATGGACATCATGAAGAATTTCTGGGACGGCGATACTCTGCGTGTTGTTGAAGGCGGCCATAGCGGAACAGTCAAGGAGCTGGCTATCAAGTTCCTCGTTTACGGTGCCTACGCAGAAATGTTTGCACGTGATACAGGTTTCAACCGCGGTTTCGGCGGTTCAATGCACGCCTTCTTCACCCCGTTTGGCATTTATCCTAACAACGCTATCGTTGGCGGTTCAGGTCCGATTGTGCCTGGTGCTGCACTATTTAAGCGTATCAACCGCAAGCCTGGTATTGTCATCTGTAATATCGGTGACGCATCATTTGGTTGCGGCCCGGTCTGGGAAGGTTTGTGGTTTGCGACAATGGACCAGTACAAGACTCTCTGGGACAAGGCGCTTGGCGGCGGTCTTCCGCTGATTATCAACTGCTTCAATAACAGCTACGGTATGGGCGGACAGACCTGCGGCGAGACAATGGCTTACCAGTTCCTCGCCCGTATCGGTGCAGGTATCAATCCTGACCAGCTGCATGCAGAACGTGTCAACGGTTATGATCCGCTGGCTGTTATCGATGCTTACCGCCGTAAGAAGGCAATCGCAGAATCAGGCGAAGGTCCGGTTCTTATGGATACAGTTACCTACCGCGTCAGCGGCCACAGCCCGTCAGACGCTTCCAGCTACCGCAGCAAGGAAGAGATGGATCTCTTCATTGAAGCTGACGCAATCCCTGCTTACCGCAAGCGTATTGTTGAAGCTGGCGTTGCCAAGGACGATGAGCTTGAAGGTCTCAAGAATTCAATGCAGGACATCATCTTTGAGATGTTCAAGAAAGCGATTGATCTCGATATTTCTCCACGTCTTCCGATCAGCTCTGAAGTTATCGGCGGTTACATGTTCAGCAATGAGAAAGCCGAGAAGCTCGATGACCGTGAGCCTGAAGTTAACCACCCGATGAGCGAAAACTTCCGCGTTCAGCAGATCGCCGGTAAGGAACGTTACGCGTTCAAGGACGGCAAGGCTGTGCCGAAGATGAAGCTTTACAATATTCGCGATGCGATCTTTGAAGCAATGATGCACCGCTTCTATATTGATCCGACGATGATTGCTTTTGGTGAGGAAAACCGTGACTGGGGTGGTGCGTTTGCTGTTTACCGCGGCATGACAGAAGCGCTTCCTTATCACCGCCTCTTTAACTCACCGATCTCTGAAGCGGCGATTGTCGGTTCTGCGGTTGGTTACGCTCTTGAAGGTGGCCGCGCGGTGGCTGAGCTGATGTACTGTGACTTCTTGGGCCGCAGTGGTGATGAAATCTTCAACCAGCTTTCAAAGTGGCAGTCAATGAGTGCGGGTATCCTCAAGATGCCGGTAACGCTGCGTGTGTCAATCGGTATGAAGTACGGCGCGCAACATTCACAGGACTGGTCTTCACTGGTTAACCATATTCCGGGTCTGCGCATGATGTACCCGGTTACCCCATATGACGCCAAGGGTATGATGAACCTTGCCCTTAGCGGTACAGACCCGGTTCTCTATTTCGAGAGCCAGAAGCTTTACGATATGGGTGAGATGTTTGTTGAGGGCGGAGTGCCGGAAGGGTATTATGAAATACCTTATGGAGAGCCGGCAATCCGCCGAGTTGGTACAGACCTGACTATCATGACACTGGGAGCGGCGATGTATGACGCGCTGGAAGTGGCTGATGAGCTTCAGGAGAAATATAATGTCAGTGCCGAAGTTATCGACCTGCGCTTCCTGAGCCCGCTTAACTACGAGCCGCTTATTGAGTCGATCAAGAAGACCGGTAAGGTGCTTCTCGCGCAGCAGTCTGTTGAACGTGGTTCATACATGCACAACGTCGCATCGAACCTCTCAACAATGGCCTTTGATTATCTTGATGCTCCGGTTGCTGTTCTTGGTTGCCGCAACTGGATATCACCGGCTGCCGAGCTTGAGGCGATGTTCTTCCCGCAGACTCAGTGGTACCTTGATACAATCCACGAACGCATCATGAAGCTTGACGGTCACGTCTGCAGCACCAACCAGACAACCGGCGAGTTAATCCAGCGTTACAAAAACGGTATCTAGTCTGTGCGCTAACAACTGAATTATCTGATCCCGGGCTGTTAAAAGTCCGGGATCTTTTTATAAATAAAAGTAATCTAACTTTAACCTTTATTGCTGGGCATTGCATAATATTATGAAATACTGATTGAGTTTTTTTATCTGCTCGCTAAAATTATAGCTGCTTAATTGATGGTAATACATTTGGTCGCGGGAGGAATAATGTCGCATATTGAGATATCAGGGCTGTCTGAAGGGGAGTTTGTCGAGGATTATTATGCCGTAAAAGAGGCCTCGCTTAATATGACCTCCTCTGGCAAACCTTATATACGCCTGACCCTTTCTGATGCAACCGGTTCGATCAGTGCCAATATGTGGGACGGCTCAAAGGAGTTATTTTCCACTTTCTCTGCTGGTTCTGTTGTCAAGGTACAGGCGCTCGTTGAGACTTATCGCGGCGCACTGCAGCTTAAGGTCAATCGCCTGCGCAAAGCGGAGAATGATGAAGCAGACTCTGCTGATTTTCTGCCTTCGACTACCGCTGACATTAATGAGCTTAAAGACGAACTCAGGCGTTTTCTTGATTCCATAACCGACCCTGATTATTCAGCCCTGTTAAATGCTTTTTTTGATGACCCTGAGATTTACAATAAATTTTGTACTTCTCCGGCGGCGACCGGCAATCATCATGCCTATATTGGTGGTCTGCTTGAACATACAGTCTCGCTTGCCCGTTATGCAGATGTCTTCTGTAAAAACAGCCCCGCGAGGCTTAACCGTGATCTTTTGCTGGCTGGCGTTTTCCTGCATGATATCGGCAAGATCGAAGAACTTGAGGCCGGTGCGGTGATCCGTTATACTGACCGAGGGGGGCTTCTTGGACATCTGATAATCGGGGCGATGATGGTCGAGCAGCGGGCGGAGGCTTTGCCGAATATTGATGAAACCAAAAAGATGCTCCTGCAGCACATGATTTTAAGTCATCACGGTCGTTATGAATATGGCTCTCCTGTGCTTCCGAAAATTCCGGAGGCTTTGGCTCTCCATCATATTGATAATCTTGATGCTAAAACCGTTGCCGCGCGCAGGGTTATTGATGAAGATGAGACCGATGACAACTGGACTGCCCGTAACTGGATGTTTGAGACTAAGTTATTCAAGACGCCTGCTTCTCCTAACGTAACCGGACAGGACGCTACACGTTCAGGTGAGGATGATTCTGCGTTGGAGAATGCTGTTGACGAAGACGCTGAAGCTCCAACGGATAAGTCCGGCGGTGGTCTGTTTGATGATTTATTGTAATTTTTTTTAGACACGTATGTAAATTCTGTTTGACGAATTTGTTGAAATAAGTTAATCTATACTAATAATTATTGGTACATTATAGGGTGGGAGATAAAAAATATGGATAACGTGTTTGCTGTTGGAAAAAAATATCCTGAGATTACAGGTGACAGGGCGGATACTTTTTCACGTGATCTCGATGAATTCGAAAAAAGCCTTTCCGGCGATATCCTTCTTGATTTTACAGATGTTACAGCAATCAGTTCAATTGCCATGGGGTCATTATTCGCGACATATCAGAAGCTCATGGAAGAGGGACGTAAATTGACGATTATTAATACTTGCGACAAGATCAGTCGGCTTCTGAGAATGGTTAATATGGCGCAGGTCATTGACGGCGAAGAATAATCTTATCGGTTTTAGGGTGGTAACGGTTTTCAGCCGGAGCAGGAAGAGAGATAATTTATTATTGCCATGGCTATAGCCGTGGCAATTTTATTTTTATAGCTGCCGGTTTGAAACTTCTGCCTGATTGAGGGGTTTGAAATAAAGCCGATTTCAGTTAAAACACCGGGTCCGAAGAAGCTTTCACGCAGTACGGCGTAATTTGCCGATTTTACGCCGCGGTCACGGTCTTTGGTCTGGAGTGAGAGCATCTGTTGGATATTCTGCGCCAGACGCTCACTATCCTTGCGGTAGCGCGCGCTCAGATCATGTGCTTTGTCATAACCGCCTTGCTTGGAGTAACGCCCTTCCGGACCACCAAGAACATACCGCGAAACTGCCATCTTGGCGCGGCTTTCATCGGTAATCTTTGGCGATATATAGTAAGTCTCAACTCCGGAAGCATTTAATGATGAACTAGAATTTACGTGGATTGACACAAAGATAGCGCCAGGATTGGTATTGGCAACCGCGCAACGCTGGCGCAGGGTCAGGAAATCGTCGCTGTTGCGGGTCAGTTTGAACGGTACCTTGTTCTGGCGCAGAATTGCCGAAACTTTGAGGGCGATATCAAGGGTAAGGTCTTTTTCTGCCAGACTGCCGCCGATAGCGCCGGGGTCATGTCCGCCATGACCGGCGTCAATAATGACGGTCGTCTGTATGCGTTTAATTTTCTCACGGTTAAGGATATCCCGCGGCAGGGAGTTCACGCTTGCCACTGGTATTTGCAGACCGGCGGCATTCAAAAGCGGTGGTTGGGGCAGATTGATAACCCGTCCCCGCCAAGTGGCTGTGGTCATACCGGGGTAGAGCAGCAGTACGCTGTTGTCGGCATAAAAACCATAGGCGCCGTTTTCTGAAGGTGGAATTTCGCGCATCTTATAGAGGCAGCTGAACTCTGCTGAGGACATGCTCGGCGTTGCCGTGTCAGGCACTTCCTCTTCACTGCGCCAGCATCCCGAGCACAGGCAGAGAAGCAGAATCAGGGTATAATTGAGATATTTTACCATTCTTGCTTTCTAATCTGGCAGCCGTCGGGTGTAGTGCGAAACCGCGCCATTGAGCGTTTGAAACGGAATTTTGCCCAGCTACTGTAGAGTGTACTTGGTGAAAAGGTATACGTCTCTGGTATTTGGTCGATAAAATCACTGAAGAGGCTTTTGGCATCGAAATAAAAGCCAAGTTTTTTCATCAGTGAAAAATTGCTGACTTTATTGATAGAGTCGTCGATAAGCGACAAGGTTGCCGGCAGACCGCTGCATTTATCCGAGGTGAGGACACCAATTATGCTGCCTCCTTCGACTTTAAAACTGGCTGCCCAGTTGGAAATTCTGGTAAGGTTGCCAGAAATTGCAGATAAATGCGCCTTGTTCTGTTCTTTCAGCTTATTTATCTCGGAGCGGGCCTGCGCAATTTCTGTAAGGTTCTGATTTATACTCTTTAGCTTGCTTTCAGGGAGGGCCATATCAATTGCTACTTTTATTTCGTCGGCCTTTTTGACACAACGCTCGATTTGCGTGCCTAATTTATTGTATTCCGGCTCGCGTTTCTGAAGGTCTTCCTTAAACGCTGAAATTTCCTTTGACATTTTTTCCCGTTCCAGCTGAAAGATTCTCAGTTCATTGGCGGTACGGCTGTCTTTCCCGAAAAGGGCCTGAAAAGAATCAATGAATTCGGTTGCCGATTCGCCCAGGGTTCCGGCAAAGGAGCCGATTGAGCTGATATTGAAAAAATCTCTGGCTTGCAGGACTGTCGGTTGTGCCGTCTCTGAAATTGGTTTTATTGTATTGATTGAATCGCCACGGATGAGCGAGACAAAGGTGTCGCCGCTTACAGTTGTCGAGTCAATTGCCATTATGCTGTTTGCCGGGATGGGGGTTTTGAGTTGCAGGCCGGCGGTTACTTTTATCTGTTTGTCGGGCTGCAGGGATATTTCCATGACTTCACCGACTTTGATGCCGCCGATTGAAACAGGGGCGCCGGCTTTAAGCTCACCGATATTATTGTAAAAACCCTGAATGATGTAATCTTCACTCTTGAAAAAACCGGTGAAGTTGTTGATTGAGGTGGAGATGATAATTGCCAGTATGCCACCAATAAGCCCCAGGCCTACAAGTGTATTGAGCGTTTTGAATTTGCTGGTCTCTGTTGGCAAATTAATAACCTTATCGGCAGCTTTTCAGGCAAAAACAGAAAGTCAACTAGCGGTATGACGGACTCATTGGCGGGCAGACACTGCCGGAGCTTGCACCGTACGGGCTGTTCATTATCATGTCGTTGACCCGTTTCTGCATCGCCATCCATTCTTTCCACTTAGCCATCATCTCTGCGGAATTCTTGAAATTATGCTCCTTCTGCCATACCTCAAAGATCTTGTCGGCGGCGAGTTTGTCGGCAATCAGGTCCGTCAGGCCGACTGTAGCCAGTGAGTTTGCGGTCTTCTGGAGATTCTTGAGTGTGAGCAGGATGTCATTTCCCGCCTGCTGGTCGGTCAGGAGGCGCAACAGACCCTGATTAGGATCAATCCCGTCAGTAATGCGCGCGAGATTGGAGGTCGTTTTATCAACCTGCTTGATTGTGTTTATGATGTAGTTGCGGTTCTCGCTCAGTGAGGTTGTGATGGTTTTGATATTCTCAATGGTCGTGTTTATTTCTTCTACCTTCTCCGGATTGCCGATAGTCTTGTCGACAAAGAAATTGACCTTGTCCATGGTCTTTTCGGCGGCCTGAGCGACATTGGCAACACTGGCAACAGCCCGGTCTACTTCAACCAGATCCTTGCGAAGACCCGCGAGAAGGTCGCGCGCCTCGGCTGTTGTGGAGTTAACATTGGCAACGCTCTCTTCTATATTCTTGCGGAACTCTTCCTTGCCGACAACCTTGTTGATGTTTATGACCAGTTCCTCAACCTGTGCGCCGATCTTCTGAACCTGACTGAGCAATTCACCCATACCCGCCTGGCTGATACCGGATATATGCGGCGCGTCTTTGATGTCGGTTGCGTCTGCATAAAGATACTTGCGGTCTTTTCCGCGGCTGATATCAAGGAACGAGTCGCCAACCAGCCCAGAGGTCGCGATAGACGCCCTGCAGTCAGCGCGGAGTTTGTACTTGCGGTCGATACCGGCGACAAGCTGGATGTCATCATCGGCAATTGAGATATTCTTGACGTTACCGATCTGCACGCCGCCAAGCTTCACCGGCGCGCCCGTCTTGAGGTCGCCGATATTGTCGATGTCCACAACTACCAGATAAGTGTCATCAACCAGCGATACCCCGCCGGTCATATAAACAACCATCCCCATAATCGTGATAATGCCGGCAACGATAAAAAAACCGATCGCCAGTTCAAGTCTTACAGTATCCTTGTTCACAATTTATCTCCGTATGCTTTCTTATTGTCCTGTTGACGCTTACTGGACGGCCTGAATCGGCCCCTCCGCTTCGCCCCGGACAAACTGCCTTATCATCAGTTCCCGTTCACTCATTGTCGAGGTGTTATCAGTTTTCATTATATCCTGAAACTCCTCCGGCGTTCCCTCACCGGCGATGACTCCGCCGTTAAACATGATAATCCTGTCGGCAGCCTTGAACGCAACGTGCATGTCGTGGGTGACGATCACGCTGGTTAGTTCCTTATGCTTCAGGGATTCACGTGTGTCAATTATCAGCCCGGCAATCGCGTCGCTCATTATCGGGTCAAGACCGGTTGTCGGCTCGTCATAAAGCATGATCTCCGGCTCTTCCGCCAGAGCGCGCGCCAGAGCAATACGCTTGCGCTGCCCGCCTGAAACCATCGACGGCATTTTATAGGGCATATCCGGAAACCTGCTTTTGCCAAGGCCGACGTTATACAGCTTCTCATCTACAATCTTTTCAAGCTCGGCCTGATCCTTGATGCCCCTCTGCCGTGCCGGAAAGGAGATATTCTCGCCGATAGTCATACTGTCAAAGAGCGCACCATTCTGGAAGAGCATGGCAAAGTGCGAACGCAGTTCAACCAGCTCGTCCTCATCCATCTTGGCGACATCCCGCCCCTGAAAAAGGCTCAGGCCGCTATCGGCAAAAAGCAGGCCGATCATCAGTCGCAGTGAGACACTCTTGCCAACACCGGACTGGCCGATGATGCAGAGTGATTCGCCACGCTTGATCGATAGGCTAACTCCGCTAAGCACCTTGAGGTTGCCAAAGGCTTTATAGATATCTTTAAAGACAATCAGGTCTTCACTCATTTTATTAGTCTTTCGTGCTTCAGATAAAGAGTGACAGCAACATGGTTAAAAACAGGTTGAGCACCAGAATCGAGATACAGGTCTCAACGTTTGAGGCCGTCGTTGACTTGCCAACGCCCTCCGCTCCCCCACGGGTGGTCATCCCCTTGTGGCAACAGATCAGAGCCATCACGCAGCCGAATACCGAAGCTTTGGTCAGACCCTGGAAAAAATCAAACGCGTCCAGAAATTCCTTGGTGTGCTGCCACATGTAATGGGCATTTACCCCAAGTCCGTAGATACATAAATTGTAGCCGGCAAAGACGCCGAAGAGAATCGCAAAGCCTGTCAACAGCGGACAGAGTAGGGTTGCCGCCAGAACCCGCGGCGCGGCCAGATAATTTACCGGATTTATCCCCATGGTCTTGAGCGCGTCAATCTGCTCGGTAACCGCCATTGTACCAAGCTCGGCCGTCATCGCCGAGCCGACACGGCCTGCCAGCATAACCCCGGAAAGTACCGGTCCAAGCTGAAGAACAAGTGAGTTTGTAACAAGCGGGCCAATCCAGCTGGTAACGCCAAGGCGTGACAATTGTCCGTATGCTTCATATGCAAGAACCATACCGACAAACGCACCCGTTGTAAGAATGACCGGAAGACTCTCAACACCGATAAAGTAACTCTGCTTCACCAGTACCCGCCACGGCGGTAGAGATTTCCTAAGTCCTTTTATGATATGTACAAACAGGAGAGCAACCTGCCCAATATCCTGTAGCATTCCGGTAAAGAAAGCACCGGTTTTCTGAAAAATTCCTAGCATATGCCAGAACCCCGAATGTTGTGAACAAAATTTCAACAAATAACCCCGTAAGTGATATTGTATGATTAAGGAAAGGATTGTGAAGTGAAAAATAAACTTTTTTTAGTATGAGGTTACCTTTAAATATAGAAATAACACCTTGTATAATAAAGTGTTATGTTGTAATTGCGTTAGGAGGCAACAACTTAAAGCGTATAAAATGTTTTATTGGATATTCCCTGCTGCATTTATTTGAGTTAGAGCAGGGCGCTGATGAATTCATTTCCGGTAACGTCGATTCCTGTCCAGAGGCGGAAGCTCCGGCAGGCCTGCATTGCCAGCATCGGCAGGCCGTCCATGAAGCCTGAGTCGGAGCGTTGCGATAACTCAAGCCAAATATTGCGGTTACGCCCGTAATTGATATCAACGATCATCTTGCATTGCGGGGCATAGAGTCTGGCGACAACCTCGGCCAGTTCCGGCGATTCTTCCGGTGCGGTGACGGCGGTTGCGTTGACAATCAGGTTAGCTCCGGTATCTTTGAGAGAATTTATATCAATCGGTTCGGCGCCGAATTCCGTAGCGAGTTCGGCAGTTTTTTCAGGATTACGTCCGGCAAGCAGGATCTGGCTGGCTTCACCCTGGCGCATGGCCTGCAGAAGACCTCTGGCTGCGCCGCCGGTGCCGCAGAGGAGGGCGGTCTTGCCCCTGAGTGAAAAATTACCATATTCAAGCGCGTCAAGGAAGCCGCCGATATCGGTGTTGTAACCGCTAAGTCCGCCGTTTTCGGGAACAATTGTATTGACCGCTCCGACCGCTTTGGCTTCATCTGAAAGTTTGTCAAGGTACGGGATGACCTTTTCCTTGCAGGGGACTGTGACATTGGCTCCGGCGATATTGAGCGCGCGAAGGGCAGCTACTGCCGCGCCGGCGTTTTCTGGGTCAATCTGGAAAGGGACGTACATGTATTCGTGGTCAAGTTTTCTGGCGCGGATAACACCGTTGTGCATCAGAGGTGACATTGATTTATGGGCGCGGTGATCGCTTAAGACGCAGAGAACTTTCATAAGGTTATCCTGAAATTTGTGCGATGGTCATAATCTGCCCGGAGCGGTTGTTTCTGGCCATGCAAAGTTTTAAATATCGAAATAGCTAGAGAGCGTCTGGTTAATTATGAACACCCTCTAATATGTTTATAGCATAAAAACCGCTTCTGTCAATCCTGCAGGTTTAATCCACTTTTAGTAAGGATAGAAGGTGATATAGACAAACCAGCCGAATTGCGGGTGGCGCATGACTGTCAGGCGCTGGCGGGGTTGTCCGGGTTTTTTGACGGTCTCTTCAGATTCGATCGCCGGGAGTTCTTTATTCTTGTCGATAAGTTTGATGAAAATCCGTCTGGCGATGCCCTCTTCGGATTTCCCGTTAAGCTTCACCAGATAATCTTCTGCAGCACTGGCATAACTTTTTGCTTTTTCCTCGGTGGTGTCAGAGCAGAGCCAGAGCCTGATCTGGGTAAGCTGCGGGGTGGCATCGAAAAACAGCTCGGCGCGCCGGTCATAGAACTTTTTCCATGGTGCGTGCAGGCATTTAAGCCCGCCGTCGGCTGTGGGGCGATATGGTCCGGGCTTGCCGATCTGCCGGACTTCATTCATGCTCATGCCGAATTTCCAGGGACCGTAGCCGAACTTTTCGGGAATGATCTCGTCTTCTTTTTTAGGCTTATTCTTCTCCAGCACTTCAGGCCGGGTGAACTGGCCGATCGTCAGGACGGTAGAGTTGTCATTGTCAATAAGCAGAAAGATAAACGGTCTGGTCGCGAAAAACTGGACGGTCGATGACTGGTCGGCTGTGTCTTTGCCCTGATTTTCAAGGGCGGGGGGCTGGTTGAGGCCATTTTCGTTGAGCGTTACTTTCTGGGTATAATAAAAGCCTGAGAGGTGGAGTTTCTGCTGTGAGATACGTTTGAAATTTGCGTTGTCGGCGGTAAACGCGTCGGAGATTCCTGACATTATCAGGTCTTTTTTCAGGTTTCTGGTATAGTCAAAGGAGAATCGTGGCAGGCGCATGTGGATGATCTGTTTCCAGCCGGTGAACCAGTCCGCGCTCTCCTGCCAGAGTGCCGAGCATTTCTCAAGGCTTACGCCGTAGTCAGGCAGAATCAGGATCAGCGAGTGTTTTCCGTCTTTCATCGGCAGCTTGACTGCGGTAAAGTTCTTGCCTTTTTCGATATTGCCGGTGAAACAGGTCTCCATAATCATGGTTTTTATTGAATTTTTGGCGGCGAGGCCGGCTTTGCTTTCTGCGGGGCTGTTTGTATCGGTTTGGTTGTCTTTGATCGCCTGGACGGGTTTGTCTGAATCAAGAAAGAAATCGTCTTCACGGGTTGAGGTTACGGCAAAGGGTTGGGCAAAGGCGCACTTGATGAGGCAGCCGCTGCAGGCAAGCATATTGGTGGTGCTGGAGGTTTCCTGGCCCTTCAAAAGCGAGGGGAAAACATTATTGCTGGATTTGGTCAGCCAGAAATTAATCAGCTGCTGGGCTTTGAGCGGGTCTTTGGCGAAGGGGGCGTTTTCGATGGTGCAGGACATTTGTCTGGCAGTGTCAGAGCTGAATTCGCCATTGATTTTAATTGCGCTGTCAACCCAGATCGAGTTATAGACAAGAATGTTTTCATTTGGTTGCCCGTAAAGGGAGTTGAGAAAATCAGGCATATTCGCGGAAGTCTGGTTATTCAGATTGAGGGTGAAGAGAATTTCGTTACGGGTTTCCCCTTCGGCGCCCTCGGCGAGTGTCAGGAGGTTGCCGGTTATTGATGGGGCGCAGATAGCGGCGTTTTCCGTACCGGTTGCGATCTTGTTCCAGAGATGGTCGGTGAAGCTGTTGAGTTTTGCCGGGTTACTGGCGGAGTCGTCAGAATCTGCAGAATTCGCCCAAAAAAGGGTGATAATCGCAGAAAATAGTAAGATATACCGGTTAATCTTCAAAATTGTGCCCTTTTTCAACATTTGCAGGTTGTTTTATATTTATTATGTAGTACTAATATTATTCTTGCATTCCTGTATTATATCAAATATTATTGAAATATTAAGAATATTTTTTTATTAGTCCGTAGAAGATGAATTATAAAAAAAACCAGACTACCCCGGTAAAGCCGAGGTGGGTGTTGTTGCCAAAGCCTGAGCAGAAGGCCCAGCAACTTGCACACAGCCTTGGTATTAACCCGATCACAGCATTGATTCTTGCCCAGAGGCTCACTGATTTTACAGTTGAGGCAGCCAAGGATTTTCTGCGCCCGTCACTTAATTCACTGACATCCCCCGGTCAGATGCGCGGAATGGATAAAGCCGCCCAGCGCATTGCCGACGCCATTAAAAATAACGAGAAAATCACAGTCTTCGGTGATTATGACGCTGACGGGGTTACTGCCACGGCAATTCTCCTGCGTATTTTTCAGGCTATCGATCATCCGGCGGAGCATTACCTGCCAAGTCGTATGGAAGAGGGGTACGGTCTTTCTGAGGCCTTTGTCAAAAAGATGATTGACAACAAGGTTGACTTGGTGATTACAGTTGACTGCGGTACCAGTGAGGTTGAGAAGGTCGCCCGGCTTATGGAAGCGGGGGTTGATGTAATTGTCACCGACCATCATGAACCCGGCGGGCAGGAGCTGCCCAAAGCCCTGACGGTTGTCAATCCCAAGCGTGAGGACGCGACTTATCCTTTCCGCGAGCTTACCGGTGCGGGGGTATCCTTCAAACTTGCCTGGGCGATTTGTGAAGCGCTGGTTGGCAGCCCGAAGGTTGGTGATAAGCTTCAGGACGCGCTTCTGGCTGTCCTGCCGCTGGTTGCTATCGGTACGATTGCCGACGTTGCGCCGATGGTTGCCGAGAACAGGGTGCTGGTCAGTTATGGTCTTAATGTTATTGCCACCGGCGCGGGTGGGGCTGGGCTTAATGCGCTGCTTGATGTGGCGCGGGTCAACCCGAAGACTGCCAGCAGCCGTGATATCGGTTATTCGCTTGCACCACGGCTTAACGCTGCGGGGCGTCTTGGCGAGGCTGATCTGGCGTTGCATCTTCTTATTGAGGACGATCCGGAGCGGGCGGCGGAACTTGCCAACGAGCTTGATGAAAAGAATAAAGCCCGTCAGGCGCTCTGCCAGAAGACTCTGAAAAAAGCGCGCGAACTGGTCGAGGAGGGGACAGACTTCTCGCGTGACTCGGTTATTGTCGTCTGCGCGGATGACTGGCATGAAGGGGTTATCGGTATTGTTGCGGGACGTTTGTCTGATGACTACAACCTTCCGGCGGCGGTGATTTCTTTCAGTGGCGACGCGCAGCGTGGTAAGGGATCGGCCCGCGGGGTTGCGGGGCTTAATCTCTATCAGGCGATAAGTTTTTCCCGCAGCCGCCTTCTGACCTTCGGCGGACATGAACAGGCTGCCGGTTTTGCGATTTCCCGTGAGGAGGTTACAGCTTTCAAGCGTGAGCTTAATGAGCAGTGCAAGAATCAGATAACTCAGAATCATATCGAGCCTAAACTTGAGATTGATGTCGAGGTGAGTCTGACGGAGGTGCATGATTCGCTGGTACGTGAGCTTAAGCTACTTGCTCCGTTTGGCGAGGGTAATCCGGCACCGCTCTTTTTATGCAAGGGTGTCCGGGTCAGTGGTACGCCGCGGCTGATGGGGCGTGATAACCGTCATTTTACCTTTAATGCCGCGCAGAACCGTACCGCTTACCGCGCGGTGGTCTTCAATAATATCTCTCCTCTTGAGGATATAGACCGCGGGGTGCGCAAGTGGGATATCGTCTTTTCACTGAACTTTAATGAATATTACGATCCACCACGCCTTGAGCTGCGCATCAAGGATATGCAGCCGTCTGAGTAGTTGATTTTGTTTTACGTTTTTTGAGTTTAACAGGCTCTGGGGAGACGGTCTGTCGATGTCCGGTAAATATTTCAAGATTCTCTTTGCGGTCAATGTACTGGTTCTTGCTCTTTTTACGGCATTGATTTTTTTCGCGTTACCCTCCGCGGATGATTTTCATTATGCCTACAAAGCTGTAACGAACGATCCGTTTTATCTGATGAAGTATGAGTACACCCATTGGGCGGCGCGCTATTTTCAGGTGCTGCTGACCTCTGTCTGGTTTGGCTATATCCTACCGGTTGACAGTTATTACTGGGTGGGCATTCTATTTTACGCGGTCATGTTTTTTCTTGGTATTTTTATTCTCGCCCGGGCTTTGAACGGCTACGCCAGAACTTTGCCGGTATGGCTGGGGGCGTTCTTTGTTTTTACGCTTACTCTCCGTGGCATGCCGACACTTGATGAGACTATCTATTGGCATATCGGTTCTGTAACGTACATCTTCTCGACGACAATGTTTCTCTGTGCGGCTGCTCTCTGCCTGACGGTTTTCCGTAACCGGGAGGCTGTGTGGTGGCGTTATCTGCTGCTGTTTTTTCTGATAGTTGCTTCCGGGGGCAGTCTGGAGGTGATGGCGCCGCTTACCCTGCTTCTGATGCTCTTCTTCTTGCTTGCGGCTATAATCGAAAAGCAGAAAATCCGCTTTTATCTTTATGGCATGGCCGTGACCCTGATGCCGACTATTGCAATTCTGCTCTGCCCCGGCAAGGGTACGAGGATGACAATCTTCAAAGAGAGCGGCAAGCTGCTACCGTCGATTGTTGATGGTGCGGGTTTTTTCTTCAAAGTGGTGCTGCAGTCTTCAGTTGATCCGGTGATCTGGCTCAGCCTGATTTTTCTCTTCCCTATGGCTGTTGGCGTGTACAGGCAACTGCGGGGGAAATATAACCTGCGCTTGCTTGGGCCGTTATACGCGGCTATTTATCTGGTTGGTCTCTACTCGATAATGGCCTTTCATTATTATGCGACCGGTACTCCTCCGGTCTATCGTCTGCTCTCGACCTGGTATATCCTTTATCTGGCCGGGCTTTTCCCGCTGCTGATCTGTGCGGTACCGCTCTTGCTTCATGCCGGCCGTTTTGTCCGCAGGATTGTTAAACGAAAAATCAGGATTAATAAAAAGTATCTCTTGCCTGTTTTGATTTTTTATGTTATTTCTTTATTATGTCTTGATAATCCACCGAAAGCGGTTGAAGATCTTCTTTATAATGTTGTGCCGCTGCATGAGGAGTACCGCGGATTGCAGGAGGATGTCAGGCGTCAGGCTGAAGGTGGGAATACTGCGGGCAAGACTTTGATGCTGTATAATTTCACTGTGTGCCCCAAACTTCTGAAAACACCGGATACCGTGGACTACAGCTTTGGTGTATATTATGGCTTTAAACGGGCGGAGTTCAGGGATAAACCGGTAAAATAGAATTTCGCCGCCGGTAAATAAAAGTGATAACCAAAATAATTAAAACCTATGAAATACTTAAATAGCTAAGACGGAGATAAAGATGGTCAAAGCCAGGAGACAGTCACAAAACAGCCTGCTGATGCGTCAGATAATCGAGCAACTGCGAGACTTTGATGTTGATGAGGTTGAGGTTGTGTGCAATAAGTATAAAGATAAAAAGAAAAAGCGAGGCCGCCGCCGCTAGTTTTTTTTGCTGTTTTTGCGATTGATGATTTTCGCAATACATTTCTTGCGGCGTTTTATGGATATACGGGCAAGCGGGGAGCATTAATGCTGGAGGGGCGGTTGTAATTAACGCGATTCTTCAGTCAAACTCAAGTTCCGCGCCAGCCGGGCAGAGGAAACATTTTTCCGGCATCCTCTCGCGCAGGAATCTTGAAGCCTTTCCACCAGTGCAGTGTGCCAGTCCTATCGCGTCAATATCAAGTTTGGTGAATTCCTCAACCTTAAGCTCAAGTACCTCGTCATCATCGCCATTGAGATGAAAGCCGCCGATCAGGGCGCGTATCCTCTGTCCGGGAAACAGTTTTTGGGCATGGCGGACGATGTTTACCGGTCCTCTGTGCGCGCAGCCGGTAATGATGACAAGTCCGGTTGTTGTTTCAATTACCAGTGAGCGTTCGTCGTTGAAATCGTCAATAACCAGGCCGCCGTTTTCATCTTTAAGAAAGAATCTCTCCGCCGGTTTTTCATGTTCGAACACCCTTTCTGCCGGACCGACCAGAAATACCCCGGGACTGATCTCTTCACGCTCGCCGTGATGCTCAACCAGCATTGCGCCGAGTTTTTCAAGTTCTTCCATGCTGTATGGGTTGCCGTTTTCGTAGACCTCTTCACCGGCTCTTTTATGGGCGAATTTTTTTCTGAAAGCTCCGGTGCCAAAGTGCAGCGGCGTATGGAAAGGGGCAAGCTCAAAGACGTCAGCCAGCCCGCCGCAATGATCGTAATGTCCGTGGCTGATGGCTACCCAGTCAAGGTTCTCAAGGTCCTTGTCCATGGTAAATGAATTGTCCACAACCAGGTCGGTCTGGCCGGTGTCGTAAAGCCCGTAAATGTTTTTATAACAGATATATACTGACAGCCCATGCTCCGGGACTACGTCATCGGCGCATGAAGTGTTTTCCACCAGAAATGTCAATATCAGTTTCTGCTGCATTTTTTACCTGCCACAATTTAAAAAAGAAACCCAACCGGCCTTGAGAGCCGGAAAAACTGCCTGATAAATTTTATATCGGCAGAATCAGTATGTACCTTTGGCGTTCCCCCAGTTTGATCTGGCAAAATCCATGAAATTAAGGTAAATGCACTCTGGAATGATCCCTAAGTCATCCACCAGAATAGCTGATATCTGTCTGCTTATTTCAGCGTTTGTTTCCGGTTCAATTTTACCGATCCCGCGGATTTCAACAAATGCGCCGGTTACTTTTTCCCTGTTCATCAGAAAGTCGGCCTTGTCTGTTGTTACCATGACGGCAGATTCAGGCTTGCCTGTGACAGCGGCAACAACCTTGCTTACTTTCTGCTGGATTTCAACAGTATTTTTCTCAGGCTCGGGAAGGGTCAGTTTTATCAGGGGCATTTTATGTCCTTTCGTAAAGAATGGTTAATTATCAATCAGGCCGCGTACGGCAAGAGTGGCTTCCGGGTCGGTCTGGACGATGCTGCGGCGAACGGGAGCAAAGCCATAATTACTCATGGTCGGATCGAATTTCAGGATTTCATCACAGATATAATTACAGATATCACGGTAGTTGCCCGGCCAGGCGTTACTCATGAATGTCCGGCGGCGGCTGCCTTTGGTGGCGAGGGTGAAGCCGCCCTGCGTACCGCCTTCAGATTTGGTGTCAACGTAGCTTGCGTCAAAACCTCCGGCATTGTTGTTTATGAGAAGTTGGGTGAAGGCTTTGGTCTGCTCCGGTGTCAGGTCAAAGGACTTCTGCAGGTAACGCAGGGTCGAGCTGTCGCGGTAGGCTGCGACAATCTTGCCGCGGTGGTCGATACGGACAACGGCGTAGCTGCGGCGGGCGTTTGAGCCGAGGGTGATGTAGGCAACGTAAGGGGTTGTCTGGGTCAGGTAGACTTTCGGCAATTTCTGGGGCTTGCTGTACCAGCCGTTTAAACCGGGTATTGAGGTCTCTACCCTCCAGGGAAGGTAAAGTGACATCCAGGTATAGTTTGTCATATTTACGCCGGGAATATTGTTCATTATCGTTTTCTTCGCGTCACAGCCGTTAATGGCAAGCAGCGAAAAAAACAGAAGCGTACTAAGAACTAAATTTTTATTCATAAATGCTTCCTGTAATTTTTATCTCAGTCAAAATGTATTGTATGAGCGGTTTTTACAAATTCAGTAATCGGAATTTTTTTACTGTTCTTTTGGCTATAGTCTTCTACACCAATCCAGCCTTAAGCATGCTGCCAGCCAGAACCAGATCTTCTTTTGTGGTAATTTTGATATTGTCCGAGCTGCTTAAGATCACCGATACCTCCTGCCCATACTGTTCGACAAGCGAGGAGTCGTCAGTAATGTTGTCGCTGATACCGTCGGTCTTGAAGGCGTACTCATAAGCCTCGACCAGCACCTCGCGCCGGAAGCACTGCGGTGTCTGTACAGCCATCATCCCGACACGCTGCGGGGTGTCAATTACCTTGTCACCCTCAACGCGCTTGATGGTATCGGTTACGGGTGTGACCGGGATTGCCGCGCCGCGTTTACTGGCGGTGCGAAAGAGCGCCTTACAGGTGTCAGCGCTGACAAAGGGGCGCACAGCGTCGTGAATGGCGATAACCTCTGCAGCCGGGTCTGTGACCTGCAGTCCGTTAAAGACACTCATCGCCCGGTTCTCAGCCCCAGTTACAATCATCGTCACGCCATGTCTGCGCAGTTCTTCCCACTGCGGGCCGCGGGCTTCTGCTTCGTCCTGTTCATTGACAACCAGAACAATTTCCTTTACCCAGTCAATCTCCTTGAATACCGAGAGTGTGCGCAGGATAATCGGCACGCCGCCCAGAGGCAGCCAGGGTTTTCTCTTGGTCATGCCCATACGGGTTGAGTCGCCAGCCGCGGGAATAATCAGGCTGACTTCTGGTGCCATATCATCATTAAAATCCATATGCGCGTCGATCATCAGTATTTTATCCTTATTGACTTTCCGGGATAATTACATATCTTTCTGTCAGAGACTCAGAGTAATTTTCCGGCTTGTTATTAAAAATACTATTATAAAAATGTCGGCTGCGTAATCAAGTTTATACCACTTTTTCCGGTAAATTCCCGGTTGTATGTAAAGAAAGGCTGCACAAATGGCGAGAAAGTTTGTAAAAGACAGGGAGGGGCAGAATGTGTTGACGCTTCCTGATAATCGCAAGCTGGCCTTTCAGGTTGCCGAGACGGTTTCTCTTGAGCTTGGTATCGACGCGGTTGTTACAAGGGTGAAGAATCCGGAGACCGGCGGCATGGCTCTTGGTATGTACCTGTCTGGGGGCAAGCGTGATGTCACCCCTGAAGAAATTGAGACTGCGGCCTCGATCTGGCGTAAGTATCTGGGCGAGAGCTGTATTTAATTTAAAAATTTGTTTCTTCCTTCGTTCATTTATTCAAGCCAAGCACTCCTAACATAATTCACATTATTCAAAAAGAGTTCTCTTCCGTAGAATCATATTTGATTTTAATATCCATTATATGAGTGAATAAACGGGGGAATGGATGGAGCTGTTTATGATTGACGGGATCGCCCCGTTTTTTCGTAATGTGAAGAGCAAGCGTATCAACTGGTCGAAGATTCCGTTTGCCGATTTTGAAGAATCTGGCGGGCTTACGCCTGAGGGTATGGATGAACTGTGCGCGGATTTTCAGCAGTATATCAGTTCTGTTGCGAGTGCCGGTTATAACGTGGTTACGCTTGATGATCTGGCGCATATTTGTCTCTTTGAATCATACCCGCCTGAGCTTACTCTCAAGCTTGAGTCTTACCGTGCTTTGTACCGCAGATTATTTGCTCTTGCGGCGGCTGGCGGGCTGCAGGTTTACCTTACAACGGATCTGATGTTTTTTAACGAGGCGATTTTCAAGGCTGTAGGCGGGCGTTTGTCGAAGGTTGTTCTCTGGCTACGTGAGAGGTTGCGGGAAGTTTTTTCAGAGTTTGACGGGGTTGGGGGGATTGTTTTCCGTTTTGGCGAATCTGACGGTAGTGACGTTAAGTCAGATTTCCGTAGTCGCCTGATACTGCGCCGTCCGGCGCAGGCACGGTTTATTATCAAAAAACTTTTGCCGGTCTTTGCAGAGCTGGGCAAAAATATGGTCTTCCGCATCTGGTCGATCGGTGCGTACCGGATAGGTGATCTGCTCTGGAATCCGTCGACCTTTGATCTGGTCTTCAAAAAAATAAAAAGCAAAAACCTGATTATTTCCATCAAGTATGGCGAGAGTGATTTTTTTCGTTATTTGCGTACAAATCCTCTTTTCTTTCACAGCGACCATAAAAAAATTGTCGAGTTTCAGGCGCGGCGCGAGTATGAGGGCTTCGGGCTTTATCCCTCCTTTGCAGGATTTGATTGCGAGGAGCATATTGCGCGTCTTAAAAGGACGAAAAATGTTGTCGGCATCAGTGTCTGGGCGCAGACTGGCGGGTGGGGCAAGAGCCGGCGCCTGACTTATCTTCGCAAGTCCCCGGTCTGGGTGGAGCTGAATATTTTTGTGCTTGCCTATATCGCCCGTGGGGGAAATTGTGCTCAGGCGGTGCGGGAATTTTGCTCCCGTTTTCTGCCGGAAGCGGACGCCGGAAAATTTATCGAATTTCTCCGGCTTTCTGACGAGGTTATCAAGCAGCTGCTTTATATCAGTGATTTTGCCGGGCGACAATTATTCTTCCGCCGCTTGCGTCTGCCGCCGACTTTGTTCGTGTTTTGGGACAGGATAATGATTACTGCGGATGTTGGGCGGATACTCTCATGCCTTGTTAGGGATAAAGAAAAGATGCTCGCTGAAGGTCGGGAGGCGCTAGATAAAATAAAACAGATGCAGGAAATGGCGCTTGAGTTTAATCTGCCCTCAGAGGGGCTTGATTACCAGCTTGCGACCTTTGAAATTCTGCAGGCCGCGCGCGTGTATTTTTTTGCGCCGGATGACGAAACCCGGCCGAGGGCGGCAGCTGATCTTACGGCGCTTAAAGAAAATTACCGCCTTAGGTTTTCACGCCGCTATTCGGTACGCCTCGATTTTTCACCAGCGAAGGTCAGTGCGTTTGCTATACGCCGCACCATGCCGCTCTTTTTACGCCAGCAATCAAAGTATCGTCTGGTTGACCGTCTCCTGCTTCTGCGGGGGGGGCGATTATCTATCCGCTGATAAAATTCTGGAAAGGGTCACTGATTCCGGATTTCACCAAAAAGCAGACGATGGGACTTGATACCTTCTTCAAATAAAACAAAAGAGCCGCTACCTGTCTTTGGTAACGGCTCTTGTTTTTGCTTCCGAAAATTTTCAGTTATACAACCTGCGCAGCAATTCTGGCGTTACGTTTTCGCTCTGATTCGCAGAGAACGCGTTTGCGCATGCGGAGGTTCACTGGAGTTACCTCCAGAAGTTCATCTTCCTCGATATACTCAAGCGCAGCTTCAAGTGAATATTCGCGCGGTGGTGCGATTTCCATGTTTTTGTCGCTACCGGCTGAGCGGACGTTGGTGATCTTCTTGGCGCGGCAGACATTGACTACAAGATCGTCTGAGCGATTGGTTTCGCCGAGGATCATACCAGGGTAAACCTGTGTGCCCGGAGGAACGAAGAAGGTTCCGCGCAGCTGCAGGCCGTCGATTGCGTAAGGTGTTGCCGGGCCTTTATCACTTGAGATCATAACCCCGTTGAGACGCTTTGGCACCTCGCCCTTGTAATCGTCATAGCCCTGCAGAACGTGGTTCATAACCGCTTCACCCTTGGTAGCGTTAAGGAGCCTTGAACGCATACCGATCAGGCCACGGCTGGGGATTGAAAATTCCATATGCAGGCGACCGGCGCGCGGCTCCATGCTGATAATCTCGGCCTTGCGCAGACCGGTGATTTCCATGACCTTGCCGCTGTGCTCTTCCGGGACGTCAATAGTAAGAAGTTCAATAGGCTCCTGTCTCCTGCCGTCAACTTCATGGAAGATAACGTGTGGCTTGCCGACTGCGAATTCATACCCCTCACGGCGCATATTTTCAATCAGGATGCCAAGGTGCATCAGGCCGCGCCCTGAGACAAGGAAACGGTCGCCCATTTCTTCTACGCGCAGTGCGATATTACTGAGCAGTTCTCTCTGCAGTCTGGCCGCAACGTGGCGGCTGGTGACAAACTTGCCTTCCTGTCCTGAGAAGGGTGAGTCATTGGGACGGAATTCCATCGTCAGTGTCGGCTCGTCAATCTCGACAACCGGCATCGCATCAGGGAAGTTCGCGTCGCAGATAGTGTCGTAGATGTCAACTGCCGGAGCACCGGCGATAATAGCGATATCACCGGCCGGTACTTCCTTGACCGCTTTCTGGCCGATACCTGAGTAGATCTTGAGAGATTCAACACGAACCTTTTCGGTTGTGCCGTCTTTTTTCATCAGGACGACATCCTGTTTTTCTGTTACTTTGCCACGGTTGATGCGGCCAATCGCCAGACGACCGACGTATTCGTTATATTCAATTGACGCAATCTGCATCTGTAGTGGCGCGTCAAGATCAACCTCCGGAGCGGGGATATGCTTGATAACCGCGTCAAGCAGCGGCAGGCAGTTATCTGATTCGTCTTCCATCTCTAGCTTGGCAAAACCGGCACGTCCTGAAGCGTAGACAACCGGGAAGTCGAGCTGGTCATCATTAGCGTCAAGCTGGACAAAAAGCTCAAAGACCTCGTCAAGAACTTCATGCGCGCGCTCGTCCGGGCGGTCGATTTTATTGATGACAACCAGAACCTTCAGACCGTTAGCCAGAGCCTTCTTGAGAACAAAACGCGTCTGTGGCATCGGGCCTTCGTATGAGTCAACTAGAAGCAGCGCCCCGTCAGACATATTCAGGACACGCTCCACCTCGCCGCCGAAGTCCGCGTGGCCGGGGGTGTCGATAATGTTGATGCGGACATCCTTGTAATCAATGGATGCGTTTTTTGAGAAGATGGTAATACCGCGCTCGCGCTCAAGATCGTTTGAGTCCATAACGCAGGTTGCAACATCCTGATTGTCACGGAAGACGTTCGTCTGCTTGAGAAGTGCATCAACAAGTGTGGTCTTGCCGTGGTCAACGTGGGCGATAATGGCGATGTTACGCTGGTTCTCGATTTTTTGTGTAGCCAAAATATTTCCTTACTGCAATACTGCAAAAATGTCTTTCACGATTCATCCGTAAAAGACAGGTAAATGATATTGCTATTATAACGCTGGGCGATTCTGTGGGAATAGGCTGAACAGATTTCTAACGGCAGCAATAACAGCGGGTTAAAGTCTTAACGAGTGAGAGTATATTCTTTTATGGCAACTTTAAAAGAGGATTTTTATTTTTATCTTATAATGAAATACACCTGTAGTTTATCACATAATGGGGAATTTTTTATGTCTGTTATGCGGATATGCTTGTTTGGCGCAGGGTTTTACAGTGTTTCATTTTAAAAACATTTTTTCGGTGATCCGGTGGTAAGGTTGTTTGTATTAGAATAAGCCCGTAAAAAAAACGGGCTTATTGTCTTTAATCAGAAATAATTTAATAAATTTTAATTTATACCGGTATTACCGCGATACTCAGCGGCGCATATTCATCAGTTCTTCCAGCATTTCTTCAGCAGTCTGTACTGTCTGAACATTTGCCCCCATTGTTGTCTCTGCAACAATTTGGTTTGTCATGTCCTTTTCGAGTTGGCCGCTGCCTTCAGCAATATTCTGGGCGCTCTGGTTAAGGATTTCCTGCGCATTCTGCATACCTTTACGACCGTTCTCAAGGGCAGAGCCGCTGTTTGCCTGAGTCTTGAGCTGCGAATAATAGTTGTTGTAATTTCCGGAGATTTCCATGGCCTTACCTCCCACACATTTATTAATATCGGACATTAGTTTTGTTGTGTATAAATATCCTCTACTATATATTGTAATATTATATTGCCGCTCATGCAAATTTTTTAGGTTTTTACGGAAGTTTTTTTTATTCCACCTGCATCTTTGCCCGGATTTTGTGGATAATTGTTTGAAAATTATTAAAAAAAACAGTTAATCCCTTGATTTTTCTGTGATTGCCGGTAATATTGCACCCTTCACGGATAGTAAATGTCCGTGAGAGTTATTTATTGAGTTTATAAATTTTTATTAAATTGTTTTGAATATAACAGGAATTAGAACAAATGCCAAACATTAAATCTGCTATCAAGCGTGTTAAACAGGACATCAAGCGTACAGCCCGTAACCGTGCCCGCAAGGAACGTCTCAAGAAGGCCATGAAGGCTTTTGACGTAGCTCTTGCTTCTGGTGATGCTGCTGCCATCCAGGTCGCTTTCAAGAAGGCAAGCAACCTTGTTGACAAGGCCGGCGACAAGAACCTCATGCACAGGAATGCTGTTAGCCGCAAGAAGTCATGGCTTGCCCGCAAGGTTAACGCCGCTACTGCCTGAGGCAGTCAGAGTCCTTATGGCTTTGTGATCTGAATTTAACCGCTTCCGGGAGCTTCCGGGAGCGGTTTTTTTGCATCTGGGATTATTTTAGTGTCAAATTTCCCCTTTTTTGCCGGGTGGGGGCGTAAATTTTTTCCAGCGTCTTGCCTTTAAGTTCTTAAAACGTAATATATAACCTCTTGCATTGTAAGGGAAATTTGAGCATTGGTGCTGGTTGCAATGTTTGAATTTTTATGAATAAAAAAATGGTTATGGTTAAACCCCCGGCTGCAATGGCTGCTGGTGTGGTTTTTTAATTAGCTGGAGGTGATGGCAGTTTGCTCCCGATCGGGGTTAGGCTGACTGTTTTCGCAGCAAGGAGAAGGGATGTCGTATCTTGGCATTGATGTAGGTAGTATCGGTATCGGGCTGGTTGAGGTTGATGACAACGGGAAGGTTATCAGCAAACAGTACGCACGTCATCAGGGAGAGCCGCTGACTGCATTGCAGAAGGCGCTTGACTCCGTGGACACGGCGTCGGTCAAGGGAATTGTCCGTACTGGCAGCGGCGGTGAGCGGCTGGCTGTTGGCGGTATTTTTATTGATCCGATTGTTGCCGGTGTTGAAGGGGTCAAGTCGGTTCTGCCGGACGTTAAGAATATCATTTCTATTGGTGGCGGGTCATTCTCGCTGACGCAGCTTGATGATGAGGGTAATTACAGCCGCTCAAGCATTAACTCGGCCTGTGCATCTGGCACGGGTGCGTTTCTTGACCAGCAGGCAACGCGCTTGCAGGTTCCGCCGACCGAGCTTGCCGAGCGTGCGATGAAGTATGATAAACGCCCTCCAGGCGTTGCAACACGCTGCGCAGTTTTTGCCAAGAGTGACATGATTCACCTGCAGCAGGAAGGTTTTTCTGTTGAGGCGATTGCGGCGGGTCTTTGCGCCGGGCTTGGTAACTCAACGGTTGACGGCCTTCTTGGTGGTCGTAGTCTTTTTGGTAAGACGGCTGTTATTGGCGGTGTTGCCAAGAACAAGATCGTTGTCAACGCTGTTGGTGAAAAACTTGGGCAGGAAACAGTTGTCCCTGAGAGTCCGGAGATTGTCGGCGCTCTTGGTGCGGCACTGGTTGCGGTTAAAAATAAGGGCGAGGGTGGTGTTAATTTCGGCAACCTTCATCCTGAGGATGATCTCAAGAAACAGAGTTTCCTGCGTCCTCCTCTGAAACTTGAGCTTAGCCAGTACCCGGAATTCAAGACGCACGACAAGTGGGTTAATGCGGATAAATCAGAGATTGCCATTATCAAGCCTGTAAAGGGTGAGATTGAGGTTTCTCTTGGTATTGATATCGGTTCTACATCGACCAAGGCTGCGGTTATGGATAATGACCGTGATGTGGTCGGTTGGATTTACCGTAAGACTGCGGGTGACCCGATTGGCGCGGTGCAGCTTTTGTTTCAGGCTTTTCGTGATATGCAGGAGCGCGGCGGCTTCACTCTTAAGGTTAGAGGCGTTGGTACAACCGGCTCTGGTCGCAAGATGATCGGCGAGCTGATTGGTGCTGACATGGCGACCAATGAAATCACCGCCCACGCAACTGCTGCAGCCTATATCGACCCTGAGGTTGACACAATTATCGAGCTTGGCGGGCAGGACGCGAAATTTACCCAGTTACAAAATGGCATGGTTTATAACTCAATAATGAACTATGTCTGTGCGGCTGGTACGGGCAGCTTTGTTGAAGAACAGGCAATCAAACTTGGTATTCCGCTTGAAGAGTACGCCGACCGCGCCATGGGGCAGGAATGTCCGAAGACCTCTGACCGTTGTACTGTTTACATGGAGCGCGACCTTGACCTGCTTCTGGCGCGTGGCTGGACTAAAGATCAGGTAGCGGCGGCGGTGCTGCACTCAGTCCGTGATAACTATCTTAACAAGGTTGTCGGCGGGTTGCATATTGGCGAGCATATTTACTTTCAGGGAGCAACAGCCCGTAACAAGGGCTTGGTTGCGGCTTTTGAAGTTGAGCTTGGCAAGCCGATTCAGGTTAGTGATTACTGCCACGTTACGGGTGCCCTTGGTATGTGCCTGCTGGCGCGCGACCGGGTTGCTGAAGAGGATAAATCAAAGAAATTTAAAGGCTTTGATTTTGCCGATGAGAAGGTCAGTGTTGATTATGAGGTCTGCGAACTTTGTCATAACCGCTGTAACCTTTCGATTATTTCGGCCGGTAGCCAGACACTGGCTTGGGGCTTGAAGTGTGGGCGTGATTACGCTGATGAGAAGGTCAAGGTCAAGAAGGTCAATACCTTTAATTACTGGCGTGATCGTGAGATGGCCTGGCAGAAACATCTGCCCAGGAATCGTGAAGGCGGGCCGCGTGTGGGTATTCTGCGCAGCCTTGGAACGTATGGCTACTATCCGTTCTGGAACCGCTTCCTGACTGAGCTTGGCTGTACACCGGTTCTTTCAAGTCGTTCTACGGAAGAAATTCTGCACAAGGGTGTTGAAGTTTCACAGGCTGAGTATTGCGCGCCGGTGGCGATGAGCCATGGGCATGCCAAGGCGATGCTTGAGAAAGACGAGGTTGATTATGTGATGGTTCCGCATATGCTGCGTGAGCCGCTGCATAAAGGCTTTACCGACTCGCACTTCTGCTGCTATGTGCAGTCGCATCCGTCGGTGCTGAAGAATGTTCAGGGGCTTGACTGGGGCAATAAGCTGCTTACGCCGCTGATGCAGTATAATCTGGAAGAGAAGATTCAGGTGCGCCAGCTTACCGAGGCACTTGCCGGGCCGCTGAGTGTTACCGAACGTCAGGTCAAAAAAGCACTGGCTGCAGCTAAAGAGCAGCATGAGTGGTTTGGCAGGGAAGCGCGGATTATCGGCCAGAAGGCACTTGAAGACCTTGAAAAGAACGATCAGATGGGTATTGTCTGCATCGGCCGTCCTTATAACACGGTTGACTTTGGCATGACTCTGGAGCTGCCGCGCAAGATTGCAGAAATGGGATATCCGGTTCTTTATATGGATCAGCTTCCTTTTGAGCTTGACTCAATTCTGCCTGACTATAACAATATGTATTGGCACTATGGCCAGAAGATTCTGGCTGCGGCGAAGTATGTGATTAACCATAAGCGACTTTTTGGTATTTACTTCACCAACTTCATGTGCGGACCCGACAGTTATATTATGTCGTATTTTAAAGAAGAGATGGGCAAGGCCGGCAAGCCTTATCTGTGTCTTCAGTTTGATGGCCACGGGGCTGATGCGGGTTATCTGACTCGTATTGAAGCGGCGCTTGAAAGCTTCCATACTTACTCTGGTATCAGGCGTCCTGAACTCTAGCTGGTGGCCGCTACTCTCTGAGGGGGGAGTAAATGTTAAGGAATACCCATGACCCCAGCCAGGCAGAGCCCGAGATTGATGCGATAGTGTTAATCAAGGCTGCACGTTTTGGTGCGCTGCTGGCGGTGGTGTTTATGGCCTTTAATTTCTTTCTGGTCGGTACGGTGCTGGCTGGTCTGGTGATTGCCCTCATCGGCGGTTTTTTCGTCGGGATGGCGCGTTATCCGCAGATTAAAGAGAACTACCAGAAACTTGAGAATAATCCTCCGGTATTTCCCGGTGAGATTATTATCATGGAAGGGTACGCGACGCATTACCGCAGCTTTGAGGGTGAGTGTCACGGCTATCTCTGTCTGACCAATCAGAAATTGCACTTTAGCTACTATCCTTTCAAGGATGGCATGGAAGATGTTATCATGCTCGGTGATATCGACCGGATTGAGACCTACTCAAAGTATTTTATGCCTTCAGGTATCAGGCTGCGCATGAAAAACGGTAAGACTCAGAAATTTACCGTCCAGAAGTGGCGCGGCGGCTGGATTGAGGAGATCTTCCGTTACTGGATGAAATCACGCCGTGAGGCTTGCGAAGTGGTTGCTAAAGAATCGTCGAACGATGATTCGCAGAAGGCTGAGGTGTAGTCAGTAGTTTGTTCTGTTAAATAACCGGTTTTGGTTGGGGAATTGATAACCGGAAAAGAAAAATTGAAGAATAGAAAATGTTTTATGTTTTTCACGGCTGAGAGCCGGTAACGGAGAAGATATGGCAAGAAGTGAAGAGGTTCGTGTTACCGAGAATGGTGACGGTAAGGTTATGTTTGTACCGGCAATGGAGCCCTACTGTGTCAAGATCATGACACCGGTCTTCAGATCTATCGGTTATGATGCGCGTCTGCTTGAAGAGAGCGACGAGACGCTGGCTCTTGGTTTCAAGCACACTGGCGGCGGTGAGTGCGTACCGTGTCCGATTACCACCGGCGCGCTGATTTCAGCCATGCAGGAATCAAAGCTCTCGCCTGAGGATGTTATCCTGTTCATGCCTACCGCCTGCGGCCCCTGCCGTTTCGGCCAGTACGCCAAGCTCAATGAAATAATCCTTGAAAACAAGGGCTGGAAGAATGGCGATAAGGGTATTACCATTATGAGTCCTACCGCCGAGAATGCTTATGCGGGTCTGCCGCAGAGTGCTCGCATGCGGATGTGGCACGCGCTGGTCCTTGGTGATGTCTTCCGTAAACTCGCCTGCAAGATCCGCCCGTATGAAGTCAATAAGGGCGAGACTGACGCCATGATTGACAAACACATGGACATTATGGCAAAACTCTTTGAGGGTACGGATATCAGTAACGCGCCTAATCTTTTGGCTGCCTGTGTTGATGATCTTCTGACAATAAAAAAGCGTGATGAAAAACGCCCGCTGGTTGGTATTGTCGGCGAGATTTATGTCCGCTCAGACCCGTACATCAATGGCGGGCTTGTGCAGACTATCGAGAAACTTGGCGGCGAAGCCTGGCTGGCGCCGTTTGCCGAATGGATTTTCTATACAATTCAGGTTCGTCACCTCCTTGCCAACCAGCGCGGTATTTCCGCCGGCTCAATTATCGAGAAGGCCGTTGCCTGGTTTGAGAGCAATTTCTTCTTCGAGAAGCAGGAGCATAAATACTACAAGGTAGCCGATCCAATTCTTCATGACCGGCATGAACATGACATCAGGACGGTTATGGAAGCGGGTCAGAAATATCTGCCGTGGCAGTTTGAGGGTGAGTCGATTATTACTCTTGGCCGTGCGGAACTCTTCGTCAAGCGCGACGGAGCCAAGGCGGTTGTTAATGCTTCGCCGATGTTCTGTATGCCGGGTACTGTTACAACAAGTATCTTCCCGGTTCTTGAGAAAGAGCTTAATGTGCCGATTATCTGTAACTTCTATGACGGCTCGGGCGATCCCAACAAGAGTCTGGCGCCGGTTATGCACTATCTGGTCGAGGCTGAAAATTCGGTTGGTGTATAAACTGTTGTTTTATAACTATCTGATATCAAATAAGTAATAATAATTGAGGAAGGGGGCGACTCTTTCCTCAATTTCTTGTTTCTTGCGGGCAGGGCAATAAACGGACAGTTTTGCGTTCAAAATTACGTAACATCTTGTTGTCAAGGATGATATGTCTGGTTTTTCTGTATAAATAATTTGATTAAAGCCTGCTGATGAGTTATATTTAAATCTCATAACTATAAGGATATATATTTAATGAAAGCAATTATTCTCGCTGGCGGCAGTGGTACCAGGCTTCATCCTCTTACTCTGGCTATCAGCAAGCAGCTTCTGCCGGTTTATGACAAGCCGATGGTGTATTATCCCCTGAGTATTCTGATGCTGGCCGGTTTGCGTGATATCCTTCTGATTTCCACCCCGCACGACCTGCCGCTTTTCCGTAAGCTTCTGGGTGACGGTTCACGTTTCGGGATTAACCTGTCCTACGCTGAACAGCCTTCTCCTGATGGTCTGGCGCAGGCGTTTATAATCGGCGAAGAGTTTATTGCCGGTGATTCATGCGCGCTGATTCTCGGCGATAATATCTTTTATGGTCATGGTTTAACCTCACTGCTTCGCAGCAGTGCATCGCTAACCGAGGGCGGGATTGTTTTCGGTTACAAGGTGACTGACCCGGAGCGTTACGGCGTTATTGAATTTGACAAGGCTGGTAATGCGGTAAGTATTGAAGAGAAGCCGGAAAAACCCAAGAGTACTTACGCTGTGCCGGGGTTGTATTTTTATGATAATAATGTCTGTGAGCATGCCAAGAGTCTCAAACCAAGCAAGCGCGGCGAACTTGAGATCACTGAACTTAACCGCATTTATATGTCGCAGGGAAATCTCAAAGTAAACAGGCTCAGCCGTGGTATTGCCTGGCTTGATACGGGGACCAACCGCAGTCTGATGGAAGCGGGGGCGTTTATTCAGGCAATTGAAGAGCGGCAGGGGGTCAAGATTGCCTGTCTTGAGGAGATTGCTCTGGAGAATGGTTGGGTTGACCGAGAGCATATTGCTGTGTGTGCGGAGGAAATGGGTAAGAGTAATTACGGTGCGTATTTGAGGAGTCTTGTATGATTTCAGGCAGGTTTATCCTGATTCTGATTATACTGGTTCTTAATGTTTTGAGCGTGCAGCTTGGTGCGCTTGAAGTTTCTCATATCTTTGGTAGTAATATGGTTCTGCAGCGTGCTGATAAAATACCGGTTTATGGCACGGCTGAGCCGGAGGCTGAGGTTACGGTTGAATTCGCCGGTAAAAAAATAAAAGCCGGAGCTGATAAGTCTGGCAAGTGGATTACCTTTTTCAGTGGCATCAAGCCGGGCGGGCCGTATAGCCTGATGATTTCGCAGAAAGACAGGAAACCGGTAATATTAAAAAATATTATGGTTGGGGATGTCTGGCTCTGCTCTGGCCAGAGCCATATGCAGCTCAGCGTGAAAAATGCAGATAATGCCGAGGTTGAGATTGCTGCGGCCAATCATCCGCGTATCAGGTTCTTTAATGTTCTTAACCAGCCTCAAGCCGGTGGTGATGAAACACGTGTTGTGTTACGCGGGCGCTGGAAGGTTTGTTCGCCACGGTCGATATCTTATTTTTCGGCGGCTGCCTATTATTTTGCCCGCGATCTGCAGCGCAGCATTGATGTTCCTGTGGGGATTATCGAGACTTCATGGGGCGGGGCGCTCTGCTCTGCCTGGTGCAGCCGTAACTGTTTGTATGAACGCAAGTATAGTAATCTCATCTCTGTTTATGAAAAAGCCATGGCAAATAATGGCAATAGCGGCCTTCAGGAGTATAAAGCTCAGGAAAAAAAGTGGCTTGAAGCAACGGACCTTATCTGGAATGATCACTCCGGTTATGAGTTTGTAAAACCTGATTTCAATGATTCTTCATGGTCAGAGGTTGATCTGCCGATATCAATTGAAAAGGCGATAAACGAGAAAACATTTGACGGTACGGTCTGGTTCAGGAAGCATGTAACTCTTACCGCGAAAGACGCTGGCAAGGACGCGGAACTTTCACTTGGCGGCATTGACGATTATGATGAGACGTTTGTCAATGGGGTGAAAGTCGGCTCTACAGCGCGCGAGACACCATTATTCTGGGAGATAAAGCGCAAGTACAAGATTCCTGGTAAACTACTTAAGGTGGGAGATAATGTCATTGCGGTGCGTGTGTTTGACAATTTCTATAGCGGCGGGTTTATCTCTGATAAATCATTTCTAACTCTGAAACTGGCTTCCGGTACTATTGGCATCGCAGAAAACTGGAAGAGCAAAAAAGAGTTTACCCTCACCGCGAATAAGCCTGAAGACCTCGCAATAAGCTCAGACAGCCCACAGGCGCCGACCTCGCTTTTCAATACCAGAATTCATCCAGTTGCCCCGTTTGATCTCAAAGGGGTGGTCTGGTATGAGGATATAACCCCGTTGTACACTCAGGAGGGGTTGTATTTGTTTGACGATGTTATTGAGTGCTGGCGTAAATTGTGGGGCAGGGAATTGCCGTTTATCTACGTCCAGCTTTCCGGGGCAGATGTAGGTAACGATCAGAAGCAGGCTGAGATGATACCGCTTTTCCGTGAGAAACAATTGCACAGCCTTAAACTTGGCGAGACGGCGATGGTTGTCAGTACTGACCTCTCGACCCGCTCAGACCTGCGTATTAGAAATATGCAGGAGGTGGGAAGAAGGCTTTCGCTGGCTGCGCAGAAGCTGGTTTACGGCCTTGAATCATCTGTATCTGGGCCTTTATACCGTTCACATGAGATCAAAGACGGACGAATTGTTTTGAGCTTTGATTCTGTGGCTGGCGGACTTAAAGCTGGTGGAAAGAATAAGGAACTGATCGGTTTTCAGATAGCCGGTAAAGATCACGTCTTTTATCCTGCAAGCGCGATTATCAACGGAGATAAGGTTATTGTCGGTTCTGACAAGGTTGCCGAGCCGGCAGCGGTTCGTTATGGTTGGAGCGTAAACCCGGTAAAAGCCAACCTGCGGGATGCCAGCGGTCTTCCGGCCAGTCCATTTCGTACGGATAATTGGGAGTAGTTGTCTGTAAGTTTATGCTGCTTAGGGTGTTATCTTTGTTTTGCGGCCGGTTTTAGCCGGCTTTTTTTTATTTGCAGAGTAATTTTATCCTTGTCATCGGCTATTATTACAGTATTATTCAGATACCCAAAAAAAAGAATGTATAAATTGTAGAGGAGAGAGTAATGGATTTTTCGTTTCTGGATGATTTGAAGTATAATTCTGACGGGCTGATTCCGTGTATCACGCAGGATGTTGATACTGGTGAGGTTCTGATGATGGCGTATATGAATAAAGACAGCCTTAAGGAAACCCTTGAGAAGAAGCTCTGCTCATACTGGAGCAGAAGCCGTCAGAAGTACTGGGTTAAGGGTGAGTCTTCAGGACACACTCAGGAAGTTAAAGAGGTTTTCCTTGATTGTGATAAAGATACTCTTCTGATTAAGATCAAGCAGAACGGCGGGGCTTGCCATACCGGTTACCGCAGCTGTTTTTCATGGAAGATTGAGGATGACTGCTCAATAACAGAGAAGGGTGACAAGGTCTTTGATCCTGACTCGGTTTATAAATAAGCTTTAGAGCGTATTTGAAATTATTAAGGGACAGCCGCTTGAGCTGCCCCTTTTTTTTGATTATTTTGTTAGCAATATTTTAGTTGGCACGCCAGATAAAGTAACGTGAAATCGAGTAATTCCAGATCGAGCTGACAATCATGCCAGCAGCACCGGCAAGCAGCCAGTAAGCGCCGAGGTCGTCGTAGAGGTAATTGGCAAAGAGAACGTTGGGAATTGCGCCGATACCGCAGATCACAAAGAATTTGATCAGCCCCCAGACAAGTTTGTTTTTCTTGAGCTTGCGGTCGCCGTAAGTGAAGATGTTATTGATGAAGAAATTACTGGTCATTGCTGCCAGAGTCGCAATCAGCTGCGCGCCCCAGAATTTAAGATCAAGAACCTGGTTGAAGAGTCCGAGAACGCCAAGGTGGACAAGAACCCCGATCATTCCGACAGTGACAAACATTAGAAAACGCGCCGGGATGATCTTGCCGATAAGCTTGTCAAAAAGAAGCATAGCAAAGTCACTGAGTACCCGTGCATCAAGTTTGCTCTCGCCAAATTCACGTGTGCGGAAGGTATAGGCGACTTCGCCGACCTTGAGGTTTTTCTCTGAGGTTGCGAGTACGTCAAGGAGGATCTTGAAGCCTTCACCGGATAGCCCGTGGACGACATCATCAAGAAGTTCACGCTTGAGCATGAAAAAGCCGCTCATCGGGTCGGTTGTTTTATTTTCCTTGAGCAGCACATTGCCGAGGATGGTCGCGAATTTGCTCATGCCAAGGCGGGCTGCATTCCAGTCGCCGGTACTTCCGCCTTCGGTGTAGCGCGAGCCGACAACGATATCACACCCCTCGTCTTCAATTTTCTTTAACATTTGCGGCAGAACCGTCTCATCATGCTGCATATCGCCGTCAATAACCGCAAAGACGCCTGATGATGATGCGAGCATTCCTTCAATGCAGGCAGAGGATAGGCCGCGCCGTCCAACCCGCCGCACAAGCCGCGCCCGGCCGTCTTCCTTTGCCAGATTAAGAACTTCCTGCGATGTTCCGTCAGGGGAGTCGTCGTCAACATAAACGGCTTCCCATTCGATACCTTTAAGTGCCGCAACGAGCTTGGCAAATAACGGTCTGACGTTGTCATGTTCATTGTAGCAGGGGATAATCACTGATAATTGCATAATCTTCTCTTGTTAAAAGTTGAGTGCTGGCACCCGATTAAAGAATTCATCTATAATACATAAATGCACTCTGTCAATAAAGAGCATTTGGCGGAAAATACCGTTTTCTCATAATAAAATAATGGGGCGGTGGTGGCTTTAGGATTTGCCGCGTATTTTTGTGTGTTTTGTTGCTGTTTGTATCCGGATTCTTCCGATAAATAGGGAAAGAAGGAGAGGATGTTACTGTGAAGCTGATAGGCCATGTATCTACTGCGGTTATTGTTGTCTCACCTCTGATTTATTTCAGAAGTGATCTGCAGGGATTATCAGGCTTGCCAGAAAAAATATTCTCTTTGCCCGAGCTTGGCGCGGGTCATTGTTTTATGATTGCCGGCTTAGCTGCAACCTTGCCGGATCTTGATATTATTCTGCAGAAATACCTGCCGATAAAGCATCGTGGCTTTGCCAGCCACAGTCTCTGGACGGCATTGCTGGCGGGGTTACTGTTCGTTGCCGGTTATCTGATTTCCGGGCCGCTGCGTAATGATATTTTTGCCGATACTGTTAACCCGGCCATGCTTGACATTCTTGGTGTTATGGGTAACTGGTGTTCGCCATTTACCGCTTTTCTTTGCTTTCTTGGGGTATTCATTCACATCCTTGGTGATTCGTTGACGGTCAGCGGTGTGCCTATTCTCTATCCGGATCAGGAATGGAAATTCCCGGTTGTCGGCGGGCATGCGCGGTTTGATAATTATTTTCTGAATATGATCCCCTGCCTGCTTGCGGGGGCGATCCTTAACAAGTATTTCGGTTACGGTGAGGGCTTTCTGCACAGTCTTGGCTCATGGCATAAATTCCTGCACTAATTTTCCGCGGGCGTCCGGGATTTACTCGTTAGCTTCATTAAAGAAATTATCTTTTGAGTCAAGCAGCAGGCTTGAGTAAATATTACCGGGTTTGCCGACCTCATCAGGGAAGATAACCTTGATCGCGGTAATTTTATTCTTCGCTTTCCGGTTTTCAAGCATTACCCATTTCTCGACAAATCTGGCGATAGAATAGCGGGCTTTGTCCTTAATCAGCTCAATTTTAGCGTTGGCTTTCTGATTCAGGCTCGGGGTGATACTCTTCTCAAGCTCCGCCATCTGCTCTTCTTCATTCCAGCGTAAAAAACCCTGCTCAGAGCGTTTCTGCAGTAATTCTGTGTCTATCGCTACGGGTATGATCGGCCTGATCGGCGGGGCAACAACCACGCAGACGTTGTTGTCGGTAATCATCGACCAGCTTCCGTTAATATCAATATAAAAACGGTAAATCGCCGGTACGGAAATGTCTGACCGGGTCGTGCCGAGGTTGAGCTTCTCCCAGAAAACTTTCAGCTCGTCGGATTTGGATACTGTTTCAAGTGATTCAAGTTTGGCTACCATCAGCTCATTGCCGCCGGATGATGAGATGCTTGAGACATAATCCTGAAAAGAATGGTTGACCGTCCCGGTTCTGAAGGTCTTGCTCAGATGGTCGGTCTTCTCAAAGATTTTATCAAGCAGAGAAGGCGCGGCGTTTATCGTCAGATAGGCAAGTACCACCGTAGCAATAACAAAAGAAACGATAATAATCGTTATGTATTTCATGATGTCAGGTTTTGGTGTTTGCTGATCCATGGTAAGCCTTTCTGAAAACTGGCTGGTTAATTAAAAAAGCCGACCCGGTAAGGTCGGCATGATGGAATAAGGCTTAAATCAGACTACCGGTTGCTGCTCACGCGGGAGATTGACATCTACTCCGATGGCGATTAGCTTGTCGAGACGGCGTCTTTCCTTATTACGGTTGATAAAGTCCGGAGACTCATCATGCCACTCAACAATAAATTCAAAATTACGGGCATCAGTTCTGGAAATCAGGTCAGGAATCTGCCTGCGGTTCTTCCAGTGTTTGCGGAACATCTTCTCCCGTATTTTGACCACCCCTTCGCGCCACTGATCAATCTCTACTTCAGAAAACCCCAGTTCCATTGCACTGCTCTTGATGTCGCCCCCCATAAATATCCCCCTTTGCCTAATTGTTGCCGCACCTACATGATTACGGCAGATTAAGTTCTCCCAACTTCCCAACGCGATAAAATCGCTCCCATACATCTTGTTAACCAAATAAATCAACTTTAAATGAATTAACATTACCCTTAAATATCCGAATATAATTAAATTTCAAGACCTTTTTTTCGGATAAAGTTGAGTTTTTGAATTTTTTGTTCGTAACTTGCGCTTTGCTATATATCAATAATGGCGGTCGTTAAAATATTGATTATTTTAACTGTATTCTCTGTAAGTGGTTATGGCGGTGCAGGTGATTGTTTGATGTTTGGTGGCATCTTTGGATTGAGTGTTAATAACTCGTTAATTTTTTTGTTGAAAAGGCAAAAAAAATCATGGAGAGGCGGTTATTGTCGATGTCCGACAAGAAGTTTACGTTGATAATTTAACTGAATTCTAATTTATTGTCATTGGCATCTTTTGTGGAAAATTTATCTAAAATGGATTAAATTTTCAGAGCTTGTTGACTTTGGCCTTTATTTCTGTATCTTATTATGCTTATTGTCGATTATTTTCGTATCGGCTGAGCGAATATTAAAAGATATATTCATCATTTTTTTATATAAGGAGATGTTAAATGGCACATTCAAGATGCAGGCCTTCAGGTGCCCGTCGTGGCGTATACCGTGGCCGTTGGTTGCACAAGGGCGGTTCATTACCAGCCAAGAAGAAGACTGCTCGCGGGTAGTTCTGATTCAGGTCTTGTTTGCTGCGTCTGGTTTTAGCTTGCAGCAAATAGATTATTCTGCGATGCCTGTGCTAGTGCCGGGCATCGTTTTTTATACAAACGTTAATATTCTATTGTGGAGTGTCTGATATCATGGCAAAGCTTACGGCAGCAAAGGCGGACAAGTATAAGCTATACCTCAAGTCGGTGCAGTGTGTGGATGCAGATATTGATTTTGTTATCAAGCATTACAAACGGTTTAATGGCGTTAAGCCGAGGGTTTTGCGGGAGGATTTCTGCGGATCGTTTGCGGCTGCTGTTGAGTTTGTCTCGCGAAGCAAGAAGAATAAAGCTATTGCCGTTGACCTTGATGGTGAGGTTCTGGACTGGGGGCGCAAGAATATTCTGCCTAAGTTAAAGGACAGAAAGTCGGATTTGAGCATTGTCTGTGATAATGTCCTTAATGTCAGCAAGCCTTCTGTTGACGTGATTCTGGCGATGAATTTTTCGTATTTTCTCTTCAAACAACGTAAGGATCTTCTGGCGTACTTTAAAAACTCACACAAGTCGCTCAATGAAAACGGCATTTTGTTTCTTGACGCCTATGGCGGAACAGAGTCGGCTGATACCTGTGAGGAGGAGAAGGAGGTTGACGGCTTTAATTATGTCTGGGAGCAGCACAGTTTCAATCCGATAACCTCTGAAGCGGTTAACTATATTCATTTCAACTTCCCTGACGGAACGCGTCTTGACAAGGCTTTTGAGTATGAGTGGCGTCTGTGGACATTGCGCGAGATTACGGATCTTCTTGCCGAAGCCGGTTTTACTGAGGTTGGTGTTTACTGGGAAGGCTGGGACGAAGAGAATGAGGAAGGGGATGGCAAGTTTGTCCTCACTCATGAAGCGGAAAACTGTGAAGGCTGGGTTTGCTATATTATCGCGAGAAAATAGCGTCTTGTCCTGCCGGTGACTGGATGGCGTTTTCTTTGTGGGTTTACTGAAAACAATTCCGCCGGATTTTAAAAGTGCATATCGGTAAGCTCTTTTATTGCTTCATCGGTGAAACCGAAAATTCGGAAAATAAGGCGGTTTGCTTCCGCCAGCATTTTGCCGCGTTCAATCATGCGTGAGGCGTTACGTGTTGACGGGTTGACCGTACTCAGCCGGTGGTTGATATCTACAAGTTCCATCTGCTCGCTCATGTCCGGGATTATCAGCGGCAGTCCTTCAAGATCTTTTTTTGCGAGATATACTCCGCGCAGCCCTTCCGCCGGCGGGCGGAAACGGTTGAAGAAAAACTGGCAATAACGTGAATTGAGCACACTGCAGAGATAGCCGCAGGATAATCCTTTTACCGTCTGTACTCCGTAAAGTCCGGCAACGAAGGGCTGCTTGGCATTATCTATCGCTGCACTTACCGGCAGCACAGTTCTTTTGACAATGATTTTTTCATTGACCTTGTACTCCTCATCCCTTGGCATGCGACGCATCAGGTCTTTGCGCAGAAGATAGAATTCGCGCTCTTCATTGATAAAAAACGGGATGATTGAAGATTCGATAATTGCCGGGCTCCAGTCTGGGCCGGGGCAGGTCATTCTTCTGGCTCTTGGGTCATGGACGGCGATGCCACTGCTGATCTCCGCAACATCACCAAGTTTCCGGCCTTCCTGCTCAATAAGGTTGTAGGTGTCAAGAAGAACCTTTGGCAGTTTTGGTTTGTCTTCTTTGGCTTCAGCAACTGTTTCCTCCGGTTCCATTTTGGCAATTAGCAGCTCTGCAATTTTATCGAGGAGGGCTTTAAGTTTGAATGGGCGGGAGAAGCAGTCGTTGATCCCCGAGGCGAAAATCTTCTCGATCTGTCCCATGTTTGTCTTAGGGGTAATAGCGAGGATTTTCGTGAAGCTGATGCCTTTTGTTTTGCGGATTTTCTGCGACGCCAGATATGGCCAGCCCTCATCCGGGTCGAAATTAATCAGGACAAGGTCTGACTTGTTTTTAATCAGGGTGTCGTACAGTTCATTTAATTCTTCAATTTGAATTGCGCTGTGCCCGCGGTTAAGCAGGCCAGCGGCAATTTTCTGACTTAGTTGTTCACCAAAGCGTAATAATATTATTTCTGCCAAAGCAAAAGTCCTGATAGTTATACATAGTCGACCAGGCTCATAGGCATAATCTGAGCCGTTGTTTTTAACGCAGCGTCAAAGACATTCTGTGCTGTCTGATATTCGACAACCGCTGAAGAATAATCAAGGTCAATACGTTCTGAACGCAGGGTCACAAAGTTGATGATTTCATCCTCATGCCTTGAGGTCAGCAGATCAAGGCGGTCAATTCGCGTACCGATATTTGCCCGCGCCGTCAGAATCCGGTTGTGGTCAGTCTCAAAGTTCTCAAGAAGATCGTGCAGCTTCTCAACATCATCATTATTCATCGCATCCATAACATCGTTGAGGGTGGTGAAGATGTTCTCTTCACGGTTCTCACCGGAATTCTGCAGTCCTCTCTGCGGCGAAACCACCAAATCATTGTCCTGTCCGCTGACATCAATTTGTACAAGACCGCCGGCCGTGTTCTGAGCTGTTGGGTACCATGCTGGCGGATCGGCAACTTTCAGGCTGCCGCTTATTCCTGAAGCGTTGTCCTGTGTAAGTGTAACGATTCCGGTGTCCATATCAATAGTTCCGGTTGCAACCCGGTTACCCGCAATTGCCGGATCATCTGTCGTAAAGACATTGACCTCCCAGGTTCCGCTTGCCGGAGGGTTCTCGGTGACCTCCATATAAAGCTGTCCGTTGACGTTGGTGTTTACTCCGAGTTTGATACCGTCAAGTGAGAGGTTCTGAATCTGCTTGGCTGTGTCAGTACTCTCAACCACAGAATTGAAGTACATAGAGCCGCCGAGCTTGCTGCTGTTGAGAGCAGTCAGATCAACCTCACCACCGGCAAACTGTGAAAAACTGCCGGTCGCTACGCGATGGATATAATCAGCATCCGAGTAGGCAATAAGCTGGCGCTCACGGGTGTCAATTGTGATGTTGTTATCAAAGGAAATGTCCTGTTTGCCACCTGGGGCTGGAAGCAGGGCTTCACCGCTGATACCTGAGCTGTTTTCTTCCAGAAGTTCGACATCACCGTTTGAGTCGCTGTTACCGGCGGCAACAAGAGTATTGGGATTAAGCGTTGAGTCCTCATACATCATAACTGAGCCGCGGTTAAGGTCGATTACAATGTTTCCATCATCACTGACACCACCATCAAGGTAAAGGCTGCCGGTCAGTTTGTAGCCGTTTTGCGGGGTGATGGTGACCTGTGCTGGGAAAGCGGCGATTGTGCCACGTCCAACGAGAGTGGCTGTTGACGGTATTGCATTGGGGTCGTCATTATAAAAATTGATGAAACCTGTGCCTGTATCAATCTGTGCATAAATCTTGCCATCGAGGGTTGATTCATTACCTCTGGTGAAGTTTTTCAGGGAGAGCTGGTTTATCTGACGGCCACCTGAGGCACTGCTATTGTCATTTTCAATTGCGTAGGAGGTTACGGCAAACAATTCTCCGTTTGCATCTGTATTGGTTCCGTCGATAATGCCGCGTAATTCAAGCTTGTTGAGCTGCTCGTCTGTGTCATTAGTGACTTTAAATCCGGTTGTTACATACAGGTTGCCATCATCATCAGTATTTATTCCCTGTAGGGCGTTGGTTATTTCGCTGTAATCAAGAAAACCGTATGATGATCCTGCGCCGTCAATATTATTATTGAAAACGCTGCTCTTGGTGTCGATGACAATTGCGGCGCTGAGGTTCTTCTGGCCGGCGGCGGCATCGGGATCGAAATATGTTGTCTCGGTATACGGTGGCTGCGGCAGACGTATGCTGTTCAGCTCAAGTGTTCCGTTAAGCCCTGAATGATTGGACTGGGTAATGCTCAGCGCCGTATTTTGCGGATAATTGCTGACACTATTCCATGTGCCATTAATGGAATCATACTGATACCATGTATTGGTACTTGCGTCATAGGCTGCTTCAGATTTTGTACTTCCCACCAGATCTGTCTCCTCGTCAAAGTCATCATCTGTGGGGGTGTTGTTGAACAATTCAACTGTTGTTGTATATTTAGTGCAGGTTGCGGCACCGATGGTAACGGTATCTCCGGTTTTTGTAGTAATATTGCTGTAAATTTTACCATCGAATTCAGTATTGAAGTCGTTGATGATGCTTGTGAGGTTGATCTCGCCAAGTTGCCCGTTGTCATTGTAATGATTAATACGGTTCATTGACTCTGTAACAATCATATGCGCGCCGGCAAGATGACTGGTGATGTTAAGGCTGTTGCCATCGTCGTCAATTGATGCGGTGGTATAGGTGTTTGACGAATTTACCGCATTCATCAGGTCCTCAACGGTGTTGAAGGTCGAGGTCATGTCATAAGTGATTTTATCCTGAGGCGTAACCCCGTCACTCTGGAAATACTCAAAGCCTGTTGAAGGATTAAGGTTCTTTGTCCAGTCAACATAGACAGAGCCGCTGAGGTATGAAAAATTATCCGTACCCTTAAGATCAACCATGCCGCTTTCTGCCCCTTCAGGCAGAGTACCGGTTGCAATCAGGGAGCGCGGAGCCGTTGCCGAGTTATAAACATTAACTTCGACATTGCTTTCAATTGAAAGTTTAGCTTCACTGCCAACAACAGGAAGTGCACCTGCATCCTCAACAGACATCGTGCCTGTGAAGTTATGTCCGCCTACGCTGGTAAATGATACGCTGCTGTCGCCGACATTCCATGTGGCATTTGCAACCAGGGTCGTGTATGTGCTGTCGCTGTATACGCCGATAGTGTTTGCGCCGTCCATGCGAAGATATACATCGCCATTGGCATCAGTATCAAAGCCACGAACAAGATTTGCGGTATTAATATTTGCGCTCTGCATCTGCCCGGTCGGATCACCGCTGACTACTCCGGTATAGCTGTTACTTACTTCCATATAAAACTCACCGTCGTAACTGCAGGTGTCATCACCCTTGTCCTGCGGGTCGCGGCCACGCATCATCCCGGAAAGACGGAACTCGTCTGTCACGTTATGGTATTCAGATTCCTGCAATTCCTGAATGAAGGCAGGGACGCTGATTGTCGCGGAGAATGACTCGTCAAATTGTGCCTGCAGAGTTGTCGGAGGTGTCGGCAATGATACGGCAGGCATCTGGACTGAACCGGTAATACCTGACTGATTCTGCTCATCAATTGCGATCAGACCTACATTAACCGGAGAGGTCAGAACTTCTGTACTCTGGGCGACAAGATCTTTGGAAAGGTATGAATCGTTCTTATATATGCGCAGATAATATTCGCCCGAACCACTTGCGGTTTCTTCCATCCGCACATACAGTCCACCGTCCTTGTCAGTGTTTATCCCACTGTCAAGTCCGTTGAGTGTCCAGTTACTGAAATTATTGGCACTGTCGTCAATCTCAATAATGCCGACCTTGTTAGGAAGAGCGCCGTTGGTGATTGTGAAGGGGCGATCAACGTAATTCTTGAGATTGCACAGTAAGGTGTTTTTTGTCAGTGCAGCGTCAACATCAACGCCGACAAGTGGTGTCGGGATGACCTTGCTGATATTCAACGGGTCAACGGTATAGTTCACCTCGCCGGAAATGCCAAGACGAGTTGCTACAAGACCACCGCCGACATCGGTGACTTCAAGTGATGAGGGGTTGGTGAAAGCCGGGTAGTCCGGTGGACGCTTGTCCGGAAGGTCTGCGGTGGTTTCCCAGATCGGATCAGTCTCGATAAGCTGGATACCGTTGCCGTCGGGGTTAAGCTCAACCTTGATATAGCGCTGTGCAATGTAACTTACCGGAGCGCCGGCGGTTTTTTTAGGGTTAAGCTCGGCACTTGCCGCTTTTGTTTCAGCTTCGATTTTTTCCGCGACATCTGCCAGCGTGTCACAGTCACTGAGATCAATGTTAATTCCATTGTCCGGATAGGCAGAGTAGCGAATGTTAATTGAGCCTGCAGGTATACCCAAACCATTGTTCAGATCATCAAGTCTTGTGCTGTATGAAGAACTCAGAGAAAGCTTTGGTGACAAGTCCTCCGACATCAGTGTTGAGGTCATTGAACCGAAAACTTCGCTCCCGGTAGAATTTATGTTTGTATAGGTCGCAGCGTCCGACTGAATCTTAATTGATTCTTCGTTTCCTTTGTAATACACATAGCGCGTGCCGACAATTTCATATGGCGGTTCGGTTGTTTCTGTTCCGCCAAAGAGATAGCGTCCGGCTTCTTCGGCGTTTGCCAGAGAGATAATTTCTGTGAGGGTACTCTGGATCTCGACGGTATTTGCCTGGCGCATTTCATGTGTGGTGGTTTCACTGGCTGAGGATACGGTCAGTGATTTTGCACTATTTAAAAGCGCGTGCATATTGCTGAGTGTTCCATCAGATAGCGAGAGGAAGGAGTTGCCTGAAATAATATTTGTGTTGTACTGTCTGGTGCGGGCGATAACCGCATCAAGGCGCAGGGCTTCGTTGGTTGCCAGGGCATTGTCTGATGGTTTGTTCACCTTCTGACCGGTGGCCATCTGGTTCTGGACATTATACAGACGGGCGTAATCATTCAGGATGTTATTAATCATCGAGTTGCCGCTGATTTTAAGCGTGGATCTCATCTTATATCTCCTTGCTGATTACTGCACCATGCTAAGCAGTGAATCATACATTGAATTTACGGTGGTTACGAATTTTGCTGCGGCTTCGTAACTTTTCTGGAACTGCATCATTTTAGTCATTTCTTCATCAAGGTTCACGCCAGACAGGTCTTCACGCTGGTTCTCAACTCTGACAAGAATGTCCTGCTGTGTTTCATAGAGCGAATCAATACGCGCACCTTCAATGCCAAGACGTCCAATGATTCCCTGATAGTAGTCCTCAAATGATGCGGTGTTGTTTGACATAACTGTTTTTGCCCGCATGGCAAGGAGCGCTTGAGCGTTATCCTGATTACCGGCGGTGAATTCGCTCGCACCGGCCAGATATTCCGGGTGGTCGATGTATTCTTCCTGAACACTGATACTCTCAGCGTTGTAACCGGTGAAGAAGGTATTCAGGCCCAGTGCAGCCAGAACGCCTGAAGTATCACGGCCAAAGCTGAACTGGACATCGTCTGCGTTGGAAGTGATTTTTATCTGGTTGCCAAAATCAAGTTCAACATTGAAGGTTGTCGGCGAGACCGAGTCGAGTGCATCCTGTATTTTTCTCAGGAGTGAATTTTCCGGCTGTTCTACAATCCAGTTGCCATTGCCATCCTGTGTCGGTTCGGTATTGGCGAGAATGGTTTTTTCGTCATCTTCAACATTGTCTAGATCAATATCGATAACAACTGTTTGCGTGGTGTCGCTTGATTCATCATAAACCAGAATCTCAAAACTGCCATCCTTGATCTGATACGTTCCCTCGACTGGTGTGAAGTTAAACTGAATATCATCAAGTGTGGTATTGGCGTCAATGATTTCATTCTGTGCTGTCATTGTGCTGTATGCAGCAAGTCCAACGCCCTGAGTATGTTGGCGGTTCATATTCCAGATGAATTCTCCGGCAAGCTGGTCAAGGTCGTCGATAAAACCTTTAGAAACCTCGTCACGCATCACGATCATCCCGTAGAGTTTGCCAGCTTCAATATTTACTTCCTCGCCGTCGTCAGCAAAAATAACCCTGTCAACAAGCATGTCACCGCTGGTCACTTTTTCTGTAGTCAGGTCAAACTGCTGATCCTGATAAACCAGCATCCGTCCTTTTTGTGCGACAGTTACCGAGCCATTGGTTTCGTAGGTTATGGTTGCGTCGGTGTTTGACGAGAGTTCTTTGATAAGTTCCGTTCTCTGGTCGCGCAGGTCATTTGCGATTACGTTGGTTGCGCCGCCCGCTTCAATTTTCATGATGCTGGCATTAAGGACGGCAATCTGTTCGGTGATTTCATTGATGTCATTTACAACTTCCTTGATTGCGTTATTCTGCTGGAAGCGGTATTCATAAATTTTGTCTCTGGTTGACTGAAAGCTGTCGCAGAGTGTCTGGGCTTCTGATGCTACGTTACGACGGGTTGATATATCCTCGATATTGTTGTTCCAGTCCTGCATTGAGTCCCAGAAACGGTCGAAAGCTGATGAGAGGTCATTCTCGGTCAACTCATTAAAGTATACTTCAATATTTTCGTAACCATCCTGGGTTACTTCAAGCGTGCCCATGTCGGCAACGGCGGTGCGTACTTGTGCTTCGAGAAACTCATCGGTAAGGTGTTCAATTGTATTGACGGTAACACCAGTTCCGATCGCGCCATAGGTCATTACCTGTGGCCGGATCGCCTGCATATCAACTCGCTGCCGGGCATAACCAGGTGTTGCAGCGTTAGCGATGTTTTGTCCTGTAGTATCAAGAGCCATCTTCTGAGCAAAGAGAGCGGTCATCCCGATATTAAGACTGTTAAAGCTTCCCATATTATATTCCTTTGATTAAGTCGTCAGCACATCCGTGATTCAGACGTATCACTTAGCTCCTTCTGCCTTGCTGCAGAGAGAGTGTCATAACCTATAGGCAAAGTCTGTACCAGATTTCGCGAAATCTCTTCCGGTAACCAACTAGATATAAAAAAATAAAATAAGGTTTGTTTGTTTTAATGTAACTTGTTGTTTTGAATGTTGTTGTATTGATAAAAAAAAATAGCGGTATTTTTTAAGGTGTGAGTTTTGTTTTGATAAGGTGTTGATAATTTGTGTGGTTATCCGCATGGTATGGATTTTTTTGCCGGATGACTGCAGATTATTCCTGTTGACGATTTTGCTTTTTAATGTATCTGAAAAATTATAATCAGCAGCAAAATCAGTAAAATGGCTGTTGCGAAAATTATGGTTGCCCGGTGTAATTTGGGCGATAATTTTTTGCCCGTATGGTTTGTTGGGATGGTTGGGTTAATCTGGTTGGCTTTATTGAAATTACTGATATCAGAGCGCTTGCTGGCGACCATGAAGACCGGGATGCTGTCTATTATTATTATCGAATCCTCCGGCAGCCAATCTTGGGTACGTATAATACTCTTATGAGGTCGTAACTGGTTGTTATAGATGCGCAGGCCATCATCGGTTTGGCAGATGCTGCAGTCAGCATTAATTATTATCCCCTGTCTGCTTACAAGCTGACAGGGGTAGGGTGTGGTTGATATTTTTCCTGATGCCAGCAAATTTTCTGTCGGCTGACCTGGCAGGGGGATAATTTCTTTTATCATAGTCCGGCGCGTTTATTGCTAGCGAGAGCTTTCGTGCTGGAGTGCAAAAATATTAAATTTCGTCCAGCCAGTGCGGAGCCTGACTATGCTGATCAAATGAACTTCCTACATTGGCAGGCCTGTTGTCGTGAAGAATCTGCTTGTCCTTGTTTTTAGGGCGGCGTTTCTTTTTATTGGCCGGCTTGTTGGCATTTGCGACGGACTTTTTCAGAATATCCATGCCATTAAGCGGTGCTTCGGCCTCTGCTGTCTGCGGGGCTGAAGGGGTATTTTGTTTTACTTCCTGCTGGCTTCCATCTTGTTGAGAGGAAATTTCATCAGGGTTTTTCTTCTTTTTGCGCCTTCTGCGGCGACGTTTCTTTTTGGGTTGTTCTTCGGAATCCTGTGCGGCATCTTCTGTTGGCCGGACAGTTATATTATCGCTGCTGCTCTGCTCCTGCATTTTTGCGGGGCGTATTTGTCCGGACTGCTCAGGCTGTCTGATAATTTTCTGCTCTGCGCTGTCAGGCGCTTGGGTATTTTCCGGTTCAGGCATATCATCATCATCAAAGTTTTCATAGGCATTTGCCTCTGACTCTGAATTATTGTAGGGTTGATTATTGTCCAGACGGTTTCTTCTGCGTCCGCCCCTGCGACCGCGGCGCCGTGATTTTCGTGTTGACTGCTCTGTCTCGGTGTTATTGCTTTCAATTTCTAGGCGCTCTTCCCAGAGGGTACGCCATTCGTCAGCGCGGAAGAAATCTTTATTTGACGCAGTCAGATGAATTTCATACAGGGCAAGCGCTTCCGGGAACCAGTCTTGGGCAACAAACCTTGTGCGGCTGAAGTTCTTCTTGCCCTTGACAAAGAAGCGGTGCTGGATAGTGATGATGCGGTTGAGTTTTTCCCGTAACCGGCGCGGCGCCTTGATCCGCTGCAGGAACGGTTCGACAATATTGTCGAATTCATCGTTAAGAAGAGTTCTGGTAACTCCGGAGTCGGACTTGCCGATACGCTGGAGCATCACCGGCAGGAATAACGCCCCAAGCATAAGTGAATTACTTACTTCCGGCACGATCAGGTCGCCCCGGTCAAGCGCACTGAGGTACTGCCAGAGAGGGTTCCCGTCAAAGTCGCCGCTCTCCCTGATTATCTGGTCGATCTCGGTAAAGATAACAGACATCAGTTTTGTTTTATAAAGGTGCTTGAAAGCCGCCTCGCTCGCGCCAAAAGGATAGAGCCGGAAAATCTCCTCAAGCAGGCGCGGCTCAGATGCTTTGAGGATTTCCTGATGGTAATCAATAATGGCTTTTTCTGTATTTTTCTCGAGTGTAAAGCCCAGACGCGAGGCAAATCTGACTGCACGCAGCATCCGTACCGGGTCTTCCTGAAAACGGATATCAGGTTCACCTATTGAGCGAACGAGTTTTTTGTCCAGGTCTTCAAGCCCGCCGACATAGTCGATAACGCTGAAAGTTTCGATATCGTAAAAAAGGCCGTTGATTGTAAAATCACGGCGCAGGGCGTCTTCTTCCGGTGAACCGAAGGAATTGTCATCAAGCTGCAACAGTTCTTCGCCCTCATTCTGGGGATTACTGCGGAAGGTGCTGGTTTCAATTATTTTTGTACCGTATTTGATATGGGCAAGACGGAATCTACGCCCGATCAGAAAACAGTTGCGGAACATCTTCTTGAGCTGTCCGGGTTTGGCGTCGGTACTGACGTCGAAGTCTTTCGGGCTTCGCCCCAGCAGAAGGTCGCGAACGCCTCCGCCAACAAGATAAGCAATGTGTCCGCGCCTGATAAGCCGGTAAAGGACTTTCAGCGCATCAGGATCAATGTCACGCCGGGAGATATTGTGTTCCGTTCTCTGCCGGACGATTTTCTGGTGCTTGGTCATAAATTATGCATTTCCAAAATTAGCTGTAAAAACTGTGCGCTCGTCTTCTGGCGCTCCAGCGCAGGTTGCCGGTCAGTCAAGTCGGGTGATACGCGCTCCCAGTGGGCGCAGGCGTTCATCTATCCGCTCGTAACCGCGGTCAATCTGCTCGATATTTCCAATAATACTTTCACCTTCCGCTGCGAGGCTTGCGATAAGCATTGCCATTCCCGCGCGGATATCGGGGCTGTTTATCTTGGCTCCGCTGAGCCTACTCGGGCCGATAATTACCGCCCGGTGCGGATCGCATAAAACAATCTTTGCCCCCATTTCAATAAGCTGGTCAACAAAGAACAGCCTGCTCTCAAACATCTTCTCATGCACAAGTACACTACCGCTAGATTTTGTCGCCGCTACCAGAGCAACACTGGTAAGGTCAGCCGGAAAACCAGGCCATGGCGCGTCATCAATTCTCGGGATCGCCCCGCGGTAGTCGGACCTGACTTCAAGCGGCTGGTCGCGCGGCACAAAGAGATCGTTTCCCCTGACTTCAGCGATTATACCGATTCTGGCAAACTGCTGCAAGATCATCCGCATATTATCAGGCGACGCCCGTTCAATTGTAAGTTCGCCGCCAGTGAGAGCTGTCAGAACCATGAAACTCGCAACCTCAAGATAGTCCGCCCCCAGTTCAAGCCCGCCACCACCAAGTGACTGCACGCCGTGAATGGTTATCCGGTTGGTTCCCGCTCCATCAATATCCGCGCCAAGATTGACCAGCAACTCGCAGAGTTCCTGTACATGCGGTTCGCATGCGGCATTATTGATTATCGTCTTTCCCCGGGCAAGCACTGCTGCCATGATGGTGTTTTCGGTCGCTGTAACGCTCGCCTCATCAAGCAATATATCCGCACCGCGCAGCCCGTCGGGGGCTGATATTGTAACACCACTGCCCACATCAATCCGTGCGCCCAATGCTTCAAGCGCCAGCAGATGTGTGTCAATTCTGCGTCGTCCGATGCGGTCGCCACCGGGGAAGGGCAGTTCGACATGGCCAAAACGGTGCAGCAGGGGTGCAGCCAGCAGGATACTGCCGCGCAATTTACGTGATAATTCGCCGCGCATCTCGATATTGTCATTGAGAGTTGAGGCATCGATGCAGACCTCGTCATCAGAGATCCATTCCACCTTGCCGCCGACGCTTGCCACGATATCAAGCAACGCAAGAACATCACCGATGCGGGGGACGTTACCGAGGATTACCGGATAGTTGGTCAGCAGGGTTGCGGCGATTGCCGGAAGGGCGGAGTTCTTATTGCCTGACGCTTTTATTTTGCCGCAGATGGGGTGACCACCCTCTATTTTGAACTGACCCATAAAAAACTTTCATAATATATTTTTCAATCAGGCTTTTACTTGCCCTAATTGTTTTATTCATTGATATTTACAACATGCGCAATTTTAACATATTGATAAATTATGTCAAGTAAGCTTTCAAATTAATAAGTATCTCTGGTGCTGCTCTGCTTTGCGCTTGTTGACAAAAAATCCGTCTGGGAAAGTTCAGCCTGGAGCTTCATTGCTTGAGAATCATTAAAAAGACCACCCCGGAAAAATGGAGTGGTCTTGTATGAAATTTAAGCGTTATCCGCACCTTAGAGGCCGAGTTCATCCTCGATACCCAGAAGGTCGAAGTCACCATCATCTTCCTGAACAACCGGCTCGACTGTCTCAAGAGTAATCAGGCCTTCTTCAATCTCACGGCAGACAGCAGCAAGAAGGGCTTCATTCTTTTCCCGTTCAACAAGCAGAGGTGCGCCGTTATTGATGTCGCGCATACGCTGTGAGATCAGCTTGGTCAGGCGGAATTTGCCACCGACCATGCCAGCGAGCTTATCCTGGTGAATAGAACTCAGTGATTCATATGATTGCAATGAAGTGCTCCTGCTATAACATAAGATCCAGAAAAAAATAAACTAACCCAAAATTATTCGGGATGGTTCTCCGACTTTTCCACACAGCGAACATCAGTAGCCTTCAGCCCCTTTTCGCCGTCAACTTCGCTGAACTCAACCCGGTCACCAGGGTAAAGTCTGCGCTCCTGTCCCGGAGCCAGTCCCGAGTGGTGCAGGAATATATCCGCACCATCTTCGCGGGTGATGAAACCATAGCCCTTGGCAGGGCTGAACCACTTTATAAGACCCGTTTGCATGATTAAATTCCGTAGCATGGTCATGTAAAAAATCTATTTAATACATATGGGCATAAAAGTCAAGACCCATTAGTAATTCTTTTTTCGGGCTTTTTTAAGATTATGCAAATTATCTGATTGTCGCGCTTATCAGAAACCCGTTAGATTGGGTCGGAATGTTTTTTTCAGGGCAGATGCCGCTGCGGTCGTGGTTGAGAGGAAAAAGGGTGCAAATTTTCAGTCCGGCGCTGCTAAGTGTATGATTTATCTCCCCAAGCGAGAAACTGTGCAGATACAGATCCTGCAAGCCGCGGTAGCTTTTCATTATATAGTCTCCCTCTTCAAGTCCGTCATTGCGGCCACGCAGACGCGAGCGTATCAATGATAATTTATTCCTGAGCGCTGAGGAGCCATATTCACGATTATGTATGTGCAATATTATCTTTCCCTGCGGCGCAAGGTACCTCGCGAGTGTTTTCAGGGCTTCTATCCTGTTCTGCCGCCCCTTGACCATCCCCAAAACGCTGAACATTAATAATATGGCGGAGAATTTTTCGCGGGTATCTATCGGCGGGTTCAGTATATCGCCGTGATACAGGCGGGGCGTGAAGGAATGCTGTGTCAGCTTGTTTCTTGCCACTTTCAGAAAATGTTCGCTCAGATCGATACCGTAGGCTTCGTAGCCGTTTTTCTCGAGAAATACCAGATGTCTGCCGCTTCCACAACCGCCATCAAGAACCCGGCCGCTTTCAGGCAGCTCATCAAGAATAAACCGGCAATCTGTTTTAAACAGCTCGCTGTTATTGAAGTATTCATCGTAACCCTCTGCAATTTCGGGGTTATTGATATATTCATAAACTGTATTGTGAATATGCGTAGGGTGTTTTTTCATAAGTAATCACGATTTTGACGAAATTTTTTCTGTTCAGAGCGAATTTTCTTTTCCTTGATTCTGCGTTCCACGCTACTGTATTTGGGCAGGGTTGCACGACGTTTTTTGGGAGTTATGAGCGCGCCGCTTATTACTTCAATTAGATGCAGATATGCCTGTTTTTTATTGGCCATTTGTGAACGGTGAATTTCGCAACTAACGCGTAACACGCCGTCATTGCTGATCTTATGGGATAATTTTCGCTGGATGAGTAATTTTTGGGCGTTGTTTAGCACCTTGCTTTCAAGGGGGATGATACAGGCGGTTGCCCTTGTACGGTTTCGGTTGACATTCTGTCCTCCGGGGCCGGATGAAGAGGACATTTCATACCATATTTCACTGGTTAATTTATCAGACAGCATTGAGATATCCCTTGACCGGGTGGTTGGATAATAATAATATTTACAATAAATAATTGCAGTTGGAAAACAGCTTAAACTAATTTAATACTCATAAGTGGCTTTGTCAATAAAAAGTCCTGAGTTATTCTGGAGGAGCAACTATGCCGCGTCCGCATAAGAAACGCCGGATCTGTATCAAGCCGGGATTTACCTTTTTCCGCCCTGATGGTGTAGAGATTACTGAAGAGAACACAATTGAGCTGCGCCTTGATGAGCTGGAGGCGATGCGTCTGGCTAATCTTGAAGAGCTTTATCAGGAGCAGGGTGCTGAACAAATGATGACTTCTCGCGCAACTTTTGGCCGTATTCTTGACGAGGCGCGCAAAAAAGTTACGGAAGCTCTTATTTTCGGCAAGGCTATCCGTATTGCGGGTGGTAATGTTGAATACTGCTCACGTAGTGGCTATGTCTGCAAGTCATGCCAGAATTACTGTGAGGCTGAAGAGAGCAGGGCTGGCAAGTGTCCGGTTTGTGGCGGAGCTTTGGGTAAGGCGCCATGTTCCGAGGTGGCGGGCGCTGAATCTGCTGATTGTGACTGCTCTGACAAGAGTGACGATCAGGCGTGAGCTTAGTGCGCAAGTGAATGTAATTGTTTTGTTGCATTAAAATAAAATTGCGCGGTAACAGTAAAAAAAACTAAAATTTGAAGAGCGTCTGGCTTTTGGCCGGGCGCTCTACTATAATGTTTACAGCTAATGATTTTACTAGGAGCCTTAGAGGCTTTTAAATTCAGGGGTAACTGCTAATGGCATCTGAAACTGCACAAAAATATTATATCAGCGCCGACCGTGAGCGTTCTGACTGCTGGAAGATGGCTGCGAAGCTCTGTAAGGACGAAGAGCCTTTTGACCTTGTTATCGGTATTACCAGAGGCGGTGGCCCGATTGCGTTTTATCTGCAGGAATTTTTCATGGCTTTCTGGGGGCGCAAGGTTGGTTTGGCTAATTTGCGTACCAGGGGGTATGAGGGAACGCAGGCTTCTGGAGTGGGTGTTGAGGTTGGTTCGCTTGAGGAGGCGCGTCTTGAGCTTGGCAGCGGCAAACGTATTCTGGTTGCTGATGATATTTTTGACCGGGGTATGACAATTGAAGCGGTTGTAAATAAACTGCAGGAAGAGTTTCCTGAGGCGACCGTCAAGACAGTGACCCTTTATTATAAGCCGGAGAACTCGCTGGTTGAGATAAAACCGGATTATTATCTTGAGATTTTCCCCGGTGACCAATGGGTTGTTTTTCCGCGTTCGGTCACTGAGGCTGACGGGCTTGAGGGGTTGCGTGAGTTGGGCATGACTGATGAGATTGCCCGGATGTTTTTGCAGAAATAATTTTGTCATTACTGTTTTTTAGCGGTAATATGTAACCGGTCATGATTATTTAACCGGTGGAGGTGTGGACAGCGTAATGGATGAATCTGTACTTGAGGATGTTCTGGTTTCCGCCTGGAGCGGTCTTTCGCCATATATAATGCCGATTCTCATAATCGCGGCGCTTATTACCTTCCGTGTCTGGTTTGCCGAGATTATTGCTGAAATTCTTTATGTTTTTAAGCGTAAGCTTGATTATTTGCATTTTGGCCGTGTGGTTATTAGTGGTTATCAGCAGGCGATGCTTTCGGTCTGGAGTGGTATCTGTCTCTGGAAGAAGAAACACCGCAAGACTTATGGCGTTACTGAAGATGCGGTTGCCTGCATGAATGACGCGAGTATGGAGCTGATTACGGTTCTTGAACTTGGGTTGCCGTTTTTTGATGAGGAACTGCGCTCGGTGGTTGAAGACATTATCCGTGAATGCGTACGTGAACAGCAGATATGGCAGGGAAGCAAGGAAAAAAGCGAGGCGTTTCTGCGGGACTGTCAGGCGGCCTTCGACAAAATCGAGAACAAAATCTCAACCCGTCTTATGCCGACCCTGGAAAAAAAGCTCCGGAACTGATCTCCAGAGCTTTTATCTTTTTATGCGGCGTTTGGGCGCATGTATTAAAGGTTTTTAAACATTGGTTTATTCATGCATTAACATGATAAGCTTATCCACATCTTCAGGGCTTAACTGATTTTTCTGTTTGAGCATCATCACAAGGTTGCTGACAAGCTTACTCAGTGTTTCAACCTGATCTGAGAGTTCTTCGATCTTTTCTTCATATGCTTCATTGGTCAGTGTATGTTCTTTCAGGCGGCGTTCAGACGGAGCATGCGGTTTTAGGGGTTGACTTACCTGTTCGTGAGTTGCTGTCTGATCCTGGTCGGTCAGTTGACGCGTTGAAGTTCCGTGCGTTGTGCCTCTGTTTGATGTCCGGTTTCCGAGTTTGTGCATGGATGTTTTTGCCCGCCCCGCGATCCGTTGTGAGCTGGTACCAGTATTGGTATGTGCCGTAGTAGCTGGTTGTTGACCTTTATCAGGATTTTGTCCGGAAATCCTAGTCGGCCTGTTTTGTGCTTTAGATTTTGGTTTTGATAGAATTGCTTTTAACAGATCCATAATCCTTCCCCCCTCAGAGATAAAAAATATTAAAACCATCTGACTATATCATGGTTTTAAATGCCCATTGCCACTTTCATTTTAGCCTCGGCACTTCCCTTTTCAAGTTCGTCCTTGCCGAATCCTTCAAGCGCGCCGGCAGCGATGGCCTTTTTCTGTGCTTCATCAATAGCAGAAACAAGCATGACCGGTATATCCTTTAAATCGGCATTTTCTTTCATTGCTTTAATAAAACTGACACCGCCGTTTTCGTCACTGCCAAAAACCCGGTTGGGAAGGACAAGATCAAAGTTGCTGTTTTCAAGTTTATCAATACCCCCGATATGGTTAAACGCACCTTCGTACGTGGCGCCAATTTTTTCCAGTACCATTGATATTCTAAGTGTATCAGGGCCGCAATGTCCGACCAGCAAAACTTTTTTCATTATCGCTCCTGAGAAAACATGCATAGTGTAGCAGAAAAGTCATCATACAATAAAGTATCGTCTATTATCGTCGGCGTTTGTTAATGCCGGTAGACATATTAATATATTTTTAATGTAATTGAAACTGCCCTGAAATCCGATATATATAATTGTATATATTCATACTTTGTTTGACAATATTTTTTTTTATTAAAAGATGTAGGCGGGGGCATATGGGAGCACCTTTTATTTCGGTGATAATACCGGCGCACAATGAATCCGGGGCAATACGGGCAACCCTGGATGCGGTAATAGCGCAGGATTATGATAACTATGAAATTGTAGTGGCCTGTAATGGATGTACGGATAATACGGCAGAGATCTGCCGCGGCTATGAGGGTGTGAAGGTTTTTGAGAGTGGCGAGTCAGGGATGTCTTTCGGCAAGAATTTTGGGGCTGAAAATGCGACTGGTGAGTTGTTTGTATTTGTCGATGCTGATACTCTGATTCCTCAGAGCGCGCTGAAGATTATTGCGCAGGCAGTAGAAGGTAAGTCGCGGATAATTGGTACGGTTGCCGGTGTGCCTGATAAAGGCGGGATCATTGTTAGGGGAATGTTTTTTATTGCCAATCTCTTTACCTGGCATAAAAAAGTCCATGCTCCGGGCGGGGTTATGATTATGCAGCGTTCGGTCTTTGAGGAGGTTGGCGGCTTCAGTCCAGAGTTGCCGCAGGGAACAAGTACGGATCTTATTCTGCGGGCGCGCAAAGTTGGTGTTGAATACCTTTTCTTTTTCCGCTTTAAAGCAATAACCTCTTCGCGTCGTTTTGAAAAAAACGGGGTTGTCCGTCAGATGTTAAGTTGGCGACGTAATCATAAGCTGATGGAACAAGGTAATTGCGAATCGGTTCGTTCAAGAAAATATGATAATATAAGACGAAACAGGGAGTCTGATGCGAGAAGTTAGAATTTACTCTGATGGTGCTTGCAGCGGAAACCCCGGCCCCGGCGGCTGGGGTGCTGTTTTGCAATGTGATGATCCGGTTGCTGAAAAGGAACTGAGTGGGGCGGAGCTTGATACTACCAATAACCGTATGGAGATGATGGCGGTAATTGAAGCGGTCCGCGCGCTGAAGGAGCCATGCCATATAACGATATATACTGACAGCAGTTATGTCTGCGACGCTTTTCGCAAGGGTTGGCTGGAGTCTTGGCTCAGAAACGGCTGGAAAACCTCTCAGAAAAAGCCGGTCAAAAATTCAGAGCTGTGGCGTGAAATGCTGCAAGTACTTAAAGTGCATGATGTTGAATGGCAATGGGTGCGTGGCCATAATGGTCATCCGGAGAATGAACGGGCTGATCGTTTGGCTGTTGCTGCCAGAGAAAGTATCGTTTAGTCAGGTTTGTTTACGGTAAAAGTGGAACGTTTTTTTTCATATAATATAAAAAAAGACAAATATTTTTAGCATTTTTCTGTGAATAGCGGATGATTTTCGTAAAATATTTAAAAGATTTACTATGGTTGAGGTAAATGGTAAATGATTATTATTAAAGAAATTTGTAACGGGTAATCCCTGGTTGGGGGTGGCTTGTTGCAAATTCTGTATTTTACAGGATTGCCCTAAGAGATAGTAGAAGGAGACAGCAAATGCAAGGAACAGTAGGACATTGGTGCGCCATAGTGGTTCTTGGTTTGGCCGCCGCCTACGGCATTGGCTCATTTTTTAACCAGCAGGTTGAATATGAAAATATGCGGGAGTCATTGAAAAAGTCTGACCCGGCTGAGCTGGCGACTAACGGCAACGCGGCTGTTGGTAATCTTCTGGTTCAGAGGCAGGGCCTGGAAAATGAGGTAAAAAAATACAAATCAGTTACTATTCCTGATCTGCAGAGAAATCTCAGTAGCGCACAGGCAGAACTTCTGGCTGAACGTGACCGCGCCAAGGAATCTGAGCGTGAATACCAGAAGCAGGTTGAGGCTAACAAGATTCTCAAGAAAGAGACCGAGAAACTGCGCAAGGATGTCGAGATCGCCCGTCAGGGGGATAAAGACCTTGAGAAGCAGCGTGAGCGTTATAAACGTCAGGCTCAGGAATACATGAAGATTTCTGAAGACCTTGACCGCGACAAAAAGAAACTTGAAGCCAACAAGGCTGCGCTTACCGGCTCTGCTCTTAAACGAATCCGCGCACTGCAGCGCGAAAAGTCGGTTCTGCTTGAGGCTATCAACAAGAAGGCCGAGGTAATTCGCCGCCGTTCTTCATCGGTTAAAAACGAAGCAGACGGTAATATTATTGCCCTTGATGTTGCTAACCGTTTCTGTGTAATTAATCTCGGCAGCATCAATAATGTTCACCGTGGTATGCGTTTTAACGTTATTCGTTGGCGCAAGAACCGTTGGGATAAGATCGGTACTGTTGAGGTTAACAAGGTCGGCCCAAGCACAAGTGAAGCTATCATTATTGAAAAGCCGCCGGTAAAGAAGGTCTGCCCGCAGACTGGTTATGTTGCGCGCGACCCTGAAGAGCGCTACAGCCCTTACGTTTCTGGTGAAAATAACTCAGTCGTTCCTCTTATTGCCGTTACCCAGTCAGACGTTGTCAGCATGAGTGCCGCTGATCCGATCATCAAGGGCGACAGCATCAGCAATCCGTTCTTCGACAAGAACAAGAAGTTGAAGTTTGCATTTGCCGGTGAGCCTGTTCTTGAACACTCAATTGAGGTTCTTAAGAATCAGATTCAGGAAGCTGGCGCCATCATGCAGGATAACATTGATATTGATACTGACTTCCTAGTTCTAGGACGGGTTGAGGAAAATACCGCATCGGAGAATGGCGAGGCTTCTGAGAACGCCAATAAAAATGTTGAATCTTTCCAGAAGACAATGGAGATTGCCAACCGTTACGGTATTCCGATTATCCGCGAAGTAGAACTTTATGACTTCCTGAGAAACTAGTTTTCAAAGATAATATAGACTAAAATCATTCGAGGCTCCCGGTTTATGGGAGCCTTGTTTTTTTATGGTTTGTGCATGACGCTGTTGGGTCGGGACGCATTAATAGCATATTGGGCTGGCTGGTTTGGAGCCATCTTTGATTTTCATTCGGGAAAATAAATTAGCGGGCTAATAATAAACGGGGACTTTTCAAAAGTAATGTTTATGCTTTCAGTTGCCGTTGGTTGTCTACGGGGATTACTAAAAGTGCGCGTTCTTTGGCCACACACGCATCAACACAGGCATTACAGCCCCGGCAGCGCTCGGCACTGACAACCGGCCGACCAAGTTCGCCGTTGCCAGTCTGTATTTTATCAATGTCAAACGCGTTGTACGGGCAGTATTCATCGCAGACCAGGCAGTATTCGTTTTTCGACCAGGCTATGCACTTGTCATGGAGGACAACGGCTTTGCCGATCTGCCGCTTTGCTTTCTGCTCCTTGGTAAGCTGGCTTATCGCACCAGTCGGACAGACCTTTGAGCATTCATTGCACCCCTCCTCACAGACAATGGTGAATTCTGCCTGCTGACCATCAGGCGGGCGGGAATAGTCGATCTGTGCCATGAATAATTCCGTCAGCTTGCCGGTTTTGCGAATCTTGATGATTTTATTGGGGCAGGCGTGGACGCACTGATAGCAGCGGTTACAGAGTTCTGCAAATTCTTCTGGGTTGGTTGCGCCGGGAGGCAGAATGGGCTTTTTACCGGAGCGAAGAAAACGTGGCAACAGCGCAGCCAGTGGTAGGCCGATTAAAATTCCGCTCAGTGCGTCGCGCCTATTGGCGTTTAACTTGTTATCGCCCTTGCTTAAAAGATATATTCCGAGGGCGCAGAAGGAGATAAAGCAGGCAATAACGGTAAATAGAGCCAGCGCTCCGGAGTTCCAGTAGCTCTGATCCTGATCGAGTAATTCATTGCCAGGCCCACTGATATTCCATGACCCGGTTATTTGGGTAATTGCGTCATATGCACCATAACCGAGCAGGGCGCTTATTACTATAAAGAAAAGAAATAATATTTTTCTGTTCATAATGAGCTATACATTCTTGTTGATAATTTCTATTTCCGAGAGATCAACAGGACCGAGATTCATCTCTCCGGCAATTTTTAGGTAGCCGATATCGGTCGGTTTCTTTTTGAAGAATTTTGAGGCTACTGCGTCAGCAGCGACCTGATTCTTGGAGATAATCAGCTCCTGCGGGTGAATCAGTTTCTTGGCCGGTCCCTGCGGACCACTGTCAAGCATGCAGCGGGTTGCGTCAATAATTGTCCAGTCAGGTTTGATGTAGGTGCAAAAATCAGCGATACACTGGTGGAGGTTGTTGCTATGCCAGAAACCGCGGTCTTTAATCACCCCCATCCAGTTTTTCATCGCTGCGCTCATCTGGCCGCCGCTGTGGTGCTTGGCAACCGGGATGTTTACGATGATGTCAGCGTCAATATATTCTCCGGCAAGCTTGGCGTTTTTCAGGTTTTTGCCGCCGGGAATGGAAATCTCGCGGTAATCACGGTATCGGCTCTTGAGGTCGATCATTGCAACACCGTTTTTATCGGCTACTTCCTGCAAGCCGCTTTGCGGGAAGGACTGGTTGGCCGCGCGGCAAGGGTGTTCTGGCATGGTTATGCTCTTTACTCCCATCGCTTTAGCGCCTTTTATGAATTCGTCCACCAGTATCGGATCAGTATTTGCGCCCTGTTCAGGGGTTCGCGCCCAGGCGGCATTCACTTTAAGCGCCAGCTTGTCGGTTTTCCTGCCAAGTCCGCCGTTGGCTTTTATGATTTTAAGCGCTTCCTGCATGAGTTTGCGGTTGTCTGAACCTTTGATGACCCATACTTTGGTTTTCTCGTCTGCGGCTAATGACAGGGGCGAGGCAGCGGTAGCGGCTGTCAGAAGGCTGAGTTTAATAAAGTCACGACGATTAATATTGCTGTTTACCATGACATTCTCCTGAAAAAAAATTGCTGATTCTAATGCAGTAACGCTGGAAGTTCTTTGTGTACTTTTTTTTAAATAGTGTTATCTTTTTACCTATTATATCTATATAATACGAAAGGTCATTAATATTTGTTGCGGTTATGGAAAGTTTTTTTGCTGCCGGCAAAGATTTCATATTGCCTGCTGATTGTGTATTTGTAATAATAATTGGCGTAAAAATAACTATTTTTTTTATAATTTAAAAGGAATTAACCGTTTAACGCAAATGATAGTGTTAATTCCCGTCTTTGACAGGGGTGATTTCTTTCGGCGAAGACTCTTAGTGAGGAATAAAATGAAGCGGTTTTATCTTTTATTGCTGTTTTTGGTCTCTTTTTGTGTCTCTGCGCAGGATAGTAATGAGACAAGCGTACTACCGTTCTGGGGTATCAATATCTCGGATTTTCATGCTTCAGCACCACAGGCTGTAAGTATTCCCGGATCAAAAGGAAACCTCGACTATTACTGGTGCTGGACTTTCAAGTTCAAGTATAATACTAACCTGCATGAACTGAAGAAACACTATACCGAAATGATTGAGCGTCTCAAGCAGAATGGCGCCGATGACGAAGCTGAAGTTATAGAGAATAATATCAAGCGAATTGATACCTCCATTGAGAATATTAAAGGAACCAAACTTCATATCTCACTTCTGGCTGATGATGGCGAGAAAATCAATGATACCGGTGACCTGATCGCCCGTAATATCCTTGAGCGCAAACTTGGAAAAAAACTCTACACTACCCGTGAGATTTCCCGTCTTGATCTTAACTCTGTAGAGGAAAGTTATGACCGGGATTATGGCAAGGGCAAATGGGTTGAAGGTGTTGCTGTTTTTTCATCTGTACCTGATTCTACAAGGCTTTTTGAGATCAAGGTTTCTGGTCTTGGCAAGAGGCAGTTGCCGCTTTTCCTGCCCGGAAGCCTGCTTTATCCGGCTAGCACGCTTGAATATGAAAACGCTTTCCGTCCTACCATGCAGCGTGTTCTGACTTATCAATACCGCAAAATCGGTCAGGCGGCGGCACTTGGTCTGACTCCGGTTCAGTTTGAAGGTCGTAATGTTGTTTGGGAATGGCTCTGGCCGCTGCAGGTGATTACCGGGCGTTTCCGCGAAGCGGAGGTTTCACGTCTTTCAGGTCTGAAGCGCAAATACGTTTACATACCCTATTATATCTGGAATAATACCCATAAAGACCAGACAATGAAGGTTTTGAAGGCCGGTATTGTTGAGGAGGTTGTCTGGGGTGGCGAAAAAATGAGTGTCGTGATGCTTGATAATGGCGGTACTGATGCACGCTGGACCAAGCAGGTTTATGACATAATTTCAGAGCGTGTTTCCGATGGCACGGAGAAACAGTTTGCAGCAAAAAATGAGAATTATCCTGTAAAATACTCTGCGGTTAATATGCAGGATTATTATACAAAAAATCTGCGTATCGAGTATATTCCCCAGGATCCGCAGGTTCAGGCTGATAAAAACGCTCTCCAGAGTACTCTCAAATCAAGCGATCGTATTGTCAAAATGCAGAAAGCTCTTGATGAGTTGAAGGCAAAAGATATTGAGCGTAAATCGGAATTTCTGCCTAAAAGCAGTGATACCAGACTTTTTGACGGCACTATCGGCTCGGGTAAGATTGTTACTGGTGTGCTGATTATCCGCTGGGGCGTTGAAGATGCAGCGAAGCTTGTTGGTGAGTTGATTTCGGCTCTGCAGGCCAAGTCTCTGGTTGGTCGTTCTGACGGTGACAACAAACTTCTTGCGGAATATAACAAGTTGTGCAAAAAGATTAGGGTTCCGGGGATGGCCTGGACCAGGCCGTCTGAGCCGGACCGTAGCGTTGTTGTGCAGATGCTTGACAGGGTAGCGCGTGAAGAATTAAAGGAAAAGGGCATTGATATTGCCGATGAAGACGTGCGCCGGTATGGTAATCTTGCCCCGGTTGCGGTATTAATCAATAACCTTGCCTGGGATGAGATGGTTGCCCGTGCAGACAAGAAATCAATAACTGATACTTTTTTTGAGGTTAAGACTGGCGGTGCGGTTGAGGATTCGGTAATTTCCACCCGTTTCCAGAAATTCCTGCCAAATGAACGCGAAGCTCTTCCGACTCCTCCTGACAAGTTCGCCAAGGAAGGGACCAAGGAAGGCGTTGGCGAAGGATCTGTTGAGGATGAGGTTAAAAAGACCGACGACAAGAAAAAGAGCAAAGATGACGGTTTTTGGTGATTCTCGGTGTTCTTAATAAAAAAAACGACCCTGACGCGGGTCGTTTTTTTTGTGCTTTTGTTGAGGGAAAGGTTTGTAATTTTGATAGTTATGAATAAAATATAATCACTATTAACCGTATCGATTACAGAGAAATATCTTCGGAGTAAGCATTGGCTGATTCAGTGGCGGTCGCATCATCTAGACGGGTTCGGGTTCTACTGGTTGACGATCAGGAGATGATCGGGCAGGCAGTCAGGAAGATGCTTGAGGCGGATGAAAATATTGATTTCTGTTACTGCCAGGATCCGTCAAAGGCAATAAGTACCGCAAATGAGTTTGAGCCTACGGTTATTCTGCAGGATCTGGTCATGCCTGAGATTGATGGCATGATGCTGGTCAAGTTTTATCGGGCTAACCCTAAGACAAAAGATATTCCATTGATTGTTCTTTCCTCCAAGGAAGAAGCGCAGACCAAGGCGCAGGCTTTTGCTCTTGGTGCTAACGACTATATCGTAAAACTTCCTGATGAGCTTGAATTGCTGGCGCGCATCCGTTATCATTCGCGTGGTTATATCAGTATGCTTGAGCGAAACGAAGCGTATGAGCTGATGGCTGCGGAGTTGCGTGAGGCTGAGGAGTATGTCCGTGAGCTTCTGCCTGAGCCGGTTGCTGAGGGGGAGATCACAGCCGACTGGCGGTTTATTCCCAGTAGCGGGCTTGGCGGTGATGCTTTTGGCTATCATGATATTGATGATCGTTACTTTGCGCTATATCTGCTTGATGTCTGCGGGCATGGGGTCGGCGCGGCGTTACTTAGTATTTCGGCGATGAATGTTGTACGTTCCGGGGCACTGCCGGGGGTTGACTTCAAGAACCCTTCCGAGGTTCTGGAGGGGCTTAATGACGCTTTTCCGATGGAGCGCCAGAGCGGTAAGTTTTTTAGCATCTGGTATGGCGTTTATGACCGGCAAACGCGGAAACTGGTTTTTTCTTCCGGCGGGCATCCTCCTTCAATTTTATACAACGGCTTAAGCGGTATGTCGGAGCTTAAAACACCGGGACTGTTTATTGGTTGTATGGAGGGGATGATTTATCAGCAGCAGTCGGTGGTGCTTGAAGAAGGAGCGGTATTGTACCTGTTCAGCGACGGGATTTTTGAACTTACCTCGCCTGATAATGTGCAGCTGCCGTTTTGTGATTTCACCGCTTCGCTTGGACGTGATTCTGATCTGGACGAGGTTGTCGGTCAGGCGCGGGAGTACCAGGGGGCGCAGGAATTTGAGGATGATTATTCATTAGTAAGATTAGTTTTTAAATAGATTCTGTACACAGGGGATATGAAAATGGAAATGCTTGAAACCAAACAGGAAAATGGAATCGTTTTTTTAAAGCTCTCTGGGCGTCTTGATCTGGCGGGTGTGGGGCAGGTTGAAGCCGCATTTAAAAGCCAGACAAATGATGCGCAGAAGGGACTGGTCATTGACGCGGCGGAGTTGTCTTTTCTGGCAAGTCTTGGTATGCGTATGCTGATGATGGGCGCAAAGGCCATGAAAGCTAAAGGCGGTAAGATTGTTATTGTCAACCCGCAGGAAGAGGTTGAGAATGCCCTGCGCATGTCTGGGCTGGATCAGGTGATTCCGATTGTTGAAAGTGAAGCCGCGGCAATAAGCGAGCTTGGCTAGTAATGCCGGTATCAATCAACGAAACATTCAACGCTGATTATGACTCCTTTACTGCATTTACCAGTAAGGTCGCGGTGTATCACGAGGAGGCTCAGGTTCCTTCACATCTGGCGTATGCTGCCGATCTGGCACTTGAAGAATTGGTTACCAATATTGTCAAATATGGCAATACTGAGGGTAATGTTATAACTATTTCACTTTCTTATGACGGTGAAATGCTGGAAATTAAAATTGTCGATTCTGGTTCGGAGTTTGACCCGACCACGGCGCAGGCTCCGGATTTGAATCTGCCACTGGAGGAGCGGCCTATCGGCCAGATTGGTCTTTCGATGGTGCGAAACATGTTCGACCGTTTTGAGTATCACAGGGCAGACGGAAAAAACATAATTGAGCTTGGCATCGTTAATAAAAAAAAGTAGATGGTTGTTTATCAATAATTGATTCACCTTGCGATTGTCTTTTTCAGGCGGGTGCGTTTGGGAGTTCTGATGGGTAAAAAAGCTGTTGTCCTGCTTTCTGGCGGACTTGATTCAGCGACGGTTCTTGCTATTAGCCGTGAGGAAGGGTTTGAAAATCATTGCCTCTCTTTTTCGTACGGGCAGCGGCATAGTGTTGAACTTGTGAGCGCGGCGAAGGTTGCGGCTTCTCTTGGTGCGGTTGAGCATCGCGTAGTGGATATTGACCTGAGGGCATTTGGCGGTTCGGCGCTGACGGCTGATATTGATGTGCCGAAAAATAATGACGGTACATTTGACGGTTCAAATATTCCGGTTACTTATGTCCCGGCGCGTAATATTATCTTTCTTTCCTTTGCGCTCGGTATGGCTGAGGTTATCGGGGCGGGGGATGTTTTTATCGGTGCGAATGCGGTTGATTATTCCGGTTATCCTGACTGCCGCCCGGAATTTATTGATGCTTTTGCGAAGATGGCTGCGGTCGGTACCAAGGCCGGGGTTGAGGGCAGGGCGGTTAGGTTTAATGCCCCGATAATTTCTTTGAGCAAGGCTGATATTATCAGGCGAGGGGTGAGGCTTGGTGTGGATTATTCCCTAACTCATTCATGTTATGATCCGGATTCTGAAGGGCTTTCTTGCGGCGGGTGTGACAGTTGCCTGTTACGCAAAAAAGGTTTTCTTGATGCTGGTGTGCCTGATCCGACGCGATATGTCTGATTTGATTAAATAGCGGAATTATTACCATGAAAAGATATGCACTTATTTTTTTGCTTGTTCTTATCCCTGCTTCAGTGCTGGCTGGTGAGAGTAATTCTTTTCAGCAATTGCAGCATGCGATTCTGGTGAATGTCAACAGCAATAAGATCACCCGGAAAAACCTTGATGATATGGGCTTGCTGCTCTTTAGGCTGAACTTCCCCGACAGACCGCTTGAAGAGGTTACGGAAAAAGAGGTCGCGGCCCTTAGCGCAGGAGCGTTGCGGGAGTTGATTATCATTGATCTCGTTGAGGACGAAGTTAATATTCTTAATTCTGACAGTGATGCGACAAATGACGTTCGGGTGACAAGCGAGGAAGTTTCCGATCAGGTCAACCGTATGGGGCTGACGAAGTTTATTGCCAAGCCGCTGACAATGCGCTTTGCAAAGTCTCAGATATCAATGGATATTATCTTGCAGCGCAGGGGGATGTCTGCGACTTGTGCGCCGCGTGAGGTTTTGAACTTTTACAAAAATCACCGCGATGATATCTTTGTCACCAGGCGGATGGTTAAAGTGCGACACATTTTTCTGGCTCAGGATACAATTACACCGGAGTTGACCAAGAAGCAGGCGGCGATGCTGTATGATGAACTGAATAAATTGAGCCTTGATAAGCGCGCGGAGATGTTCCCGAAGATGGCTAAAAATTTCAGTCAGGATCGTTTTAAGGAAAAAGGCGGTCTGCTTAATGTCGGGTCTGATGGTTGGTTTCCGCAGGACTATGAGTTTAAGATGCAGAACGGCAAGTCGGTATTTCCTGATGGTATGCTGCGTGGCGTCCGCTCCTTGACTGGTAAGGGGGACGTCAAGTTGAGCAAGAGCGAATCCGGCTGGCATATCCTTTATCTTGAAGACGTCAAGGGTGGGGTCGTTATTCCGATACGCAAGGCCAGAAAATATATCGAGAATTTTCTCTCACAACGCAAGGTTGACATCTTTAAGGCCAACTGGCTGGGGGATAAGGTTGATAGAAGTAATGTAATCTGGAATGATGGTGACAAGTTTCCTCGTGATAAAATTGTGATGCAGCCTGAAGCAACACAGGGAATGGAATTTATGCGGATGCGCATACAGCGTGATTTTGATAAAAAGTAAGTTTTGCTTTCTGGATTTTGGTAATTTATGGTTGATGGTTTAGCTGAAGACAACTCTGAAGATTCTGTAGGTAACAAGCGTATTGTTTGTCCCTATTGTCGTCACTTCTTTGATCCTGGGGAGTTGCCTGCCTATATATTCTGTCCGGCTTGCGGCAAAAAATTTCATCCCAAATCCCTGCTTGAAGAAACTGTCATTCTGGCAACAGATACGATTGCTCCCGAGTCTGATCTTGTAGAGACGGGGGGGAGTTTTTCGCTGCTTACTGGCGGTTCTGATGACAATGACGATAATAAGAGATTCGGGGAATATGACATTCTCTCTGAAGTTGCCAGAGGCGGGATGGGGGTCGTTTACCGGGCAAGTCACCGTTTACTCAAGCGTACGGTCGCACTTAAGGTTCTGCGGACTGGTGATGGTTCTTCTGATGAAGAAGTTCGACGTTTTATGCAGGAGGCCAAAGCGGCCGCCAGTCTTTCGCACCCAAACATTGTTCCGATACATGACTTGTCAGTTTATCGCGGCCAACATTATTTTACAATGGATTATATTGAGGGAAACGCGCTTGACCGGATACTTGAGAAGGGCGCGCTTGCGCCATACCGTGCCTGCGAATTAATAATGGTGATTGCCAGAGCCATTCACTATGCCCATAAAAAAGGGATTATTCACCGCGATATAAAGCCCGCCAATGTTATTATCGACCATGATGGACGCCCGCTTATTACTGACTTTGGTCTGGCTGTAAACCTCTCATCCGACCGCGATACCCAGCGTATGACCCGCACCGGTTCGATTATGGGTACTATCCCGTATATCCCCCCGGAACAGGCCTCTGGCAAGTTGGAAAAAATTGGCCCGCGCAGTGATGTCTACTCGCTTGGTGCGCTTTTTTATGAGATGCTTACGGGGCGGCCGCCGTTTTCCGGGATGACGCAGTATGAACTTCTGCAGCGGGTTATTCATCACTATCCGCCGTCACCGCGCAAGTTGCGTCCGCGCCTGAGTACGGATGTTGAGACGATCTGCCTTAAGTGTCTTTCCAAAGAACCTGAGCGGCGTTATCAGACTGCCGGTGAGCTTGCTGATGATTGCCGGGCATTTTTAAATGGCGAAGTAATCAAGGCCAGGCCCTCGACTGCGTTTTACCGTTTGCGCCGTGCCATTACAAGGCATCCGGAACTAGCGCTGCTTGGTCTGGTAACTCTCGGGCTTGGTGTTGTAACCCTTGGTTTTATGAACATGGTGAGAAGTACTACCAGAAAGCTCAATGAATCTGAGGTTAGTCATCAGAAAACCCGCGAGGATAAACAACGGCTGACTGAGATGGTCAAGCGTAGCTGGCGCAGTGAATTTCAGTTCTCTCCGGGAGACAAGGCAAGTATCACACCAGATCGAAATCAGGCTCTGCATAAACGTCTTGGCTGGTACCGTACTTCAATGGCGAGTCCGACGGTTACAGGCCTTAATCTTACTGGCGGTGATAAAATTTCTCCCGCATTTGGTCTGCCGGTGCAGCTTCCGTTTGCTTTTCGCGTAAAAGCGAAAATTAAAACGCCCGGCAGTTCTGTCGGATCTTTTCTTATTTTCATCGGAACTAATCGGCGCTTCAGTCAGATTGATACGACCCGGATTCTCAGTATCGGTGGCGAAGGGGTTCTGGGGGCGCGGTTGTTTTGGGATAAAACTTCTCTTGTTGAGAACAGCTCTTTTGCACTTCAAGCGGATAAGGTCTACGATATTGAGGTTACCCGTAATGTTGCCACGCCACGCTTGACTTTGACTATCAATCAGGAAGTTGTCCTTAATTTTGAAGGTTCAACAGAAACGTCATCTGCGGATGATACGTATCTTGCTCTGGGCGCTCAGGGGGGGGATATTCAGTTGTTGAGCCTTAGTTGTGACATTCGCGGGATGAGTACTGAAATGATGCGCAGTCTTCTTGAAATGGGTGACAGCCTGCTCACCCAGCCTCGTGACAAAACTCTGGCGCTTCGTTTGTATGAACGAGTATTGCGTGAGGATGCTCCGGTCAACACCCTTGTTCAGGCCTATACCGGTTTTGCTGCCTGCCTTCCAAAAGATATTAAAATTATCAAAAATGAATCACGCGAACTTCTCGAGAGTATCAAGCAGAGCAAGAGCCGACGGTTAAGTGCTGGTGAGAGCGAATATCTGCAGGGCTTGGTTCATGCCCCTGTCTCTGAGAGTGAAGCGATAAACTATTTCAAGCGTTCAATAAAACTTGCTCTGGCATCGGCAAGACGTCAGGTTACTCCGGATGCGTCGTTTTGGTGTGGCCCGTTCTCAAATAATAAATTTCCCCCGCCAAGCCAGCTTTCGGTATTTAACCCCTCAGAGGTTTTTGTGACTAATGAAGGTGAGCAGGGCTGGGAGATGATTTATCGTGATTCTGAGAATAATTTCCACTTGCCACCGTTAATGTCTGAAAATGAAGGGGTATATTTTTCAGCGCAATTATATACATCAGAGAATAAGTCGGATGTTGAAATTTCTTTTCCGCCGTACTGCAGGTTATGGATCAATGGTCGGGCTATGAAGGCAGATCTGAATGATGACAAAAGTCAGTTGGTTGCTGGCGGGAAGTTTATTCAGGGGGATAATATAGTACTGCTTGAGGTTCCGGCTGCTAAGAAAGCGGTTAAGTTCTGGATTAATGCGACTAGAACAGGGATTGCCTATGCCAATGTTTTTGGCTTGCTTTCCAAGCTTGATCTGGCTTTGCTTGAGTTCAGGCAAGGGCGAAGCAAGAATGGAGTTGATGCTCTGAGTGCGCTTCAGCGTGATGGTACGCTTGAATTGCTTGCCGGCCGGTATTCGCGCGTACTGAAAGCCCGTGGTGCAGTCAACTATATGATGCTTAAAGCGGATGAACTTTTGGCTGATCCGAAGATGATTCCCTCTTCCTGGAGTATGCTTGAAGGAATCCGGACTCTCAGTTCAGACACAGCTGGCAAAGAACTTGCTTTGCGCTACAATACTCTGGCCGAGAATCTTGTAAAAGCCGGTAAATATGGAGAGGCAGAGGCGATTTACCGTCAGGCAATAGAGTTGGCTCAGGGATGGCATCTGCCGCTTTTTGAACGCGCGAGACTTCTGTACCGGCGTAACCGGGCGACAATTGACGGTGTGGTAGCCTTTGATGAAGCCTTCAGATCGTTGCCTGATAGCCTTGATTTACGCCTTGCGGCGGTGGCATTCTTCCTCTCTCCAGGTAAGGACTTTGACGGCAAGGTTATTCCTGCTGCCTCTGAGCTGGCTCTTAATGCGGCAAAATCGGCAGTTGAGATCAGTGGCAGAAAGAGTCCGCAGGCACTTACGTATTGCGCACAGGCATTGTTTGATCTTGACCGTCCGCAGGAAGCGTTACAATATAACGAAGAAGCGCGACTGCTTGAAGATACTCCTGAAAGGGAGGCGCTGAGTAAGCGGATACGAAACCGTCTTGGCCGTTAAACCTTACAAGTTAAAACACCCTGCCTTGATCCGGCAGGGTGTTTGTTTTTTTACGGATAAATATTTTATAACGGTTTGCCTTCTTCAAATGCCAGAATGTGGCGGTAGTCATCAATACTGGTCCGGATTATTTCTGAAGGTTTAAACCATACTTTTATCTCACGTAGCGCGCTTTTGGGGCTATCGCTGCCGTGGATTATATTCATGCGCATACTCTTGCCAAGATCGCCGCGAATAGTTCCCGGAGCGGCAACTGCACAGTCGGTAGCACCCATCATCATTCTGGTTAAGCTGATTGCGTTTTTACCTTCAACAACCATGATGACAATCGGGCCTGAGGTTATGTATTCATAAAGGGCCGGAAAGAAGGGTTTCTTGACGTGATCGATATAATGCTGATGGATAAGGCGTTTTCCCGGTTTGCACATTTTCATGGCGATAATACGCAGCCCTCGTTTTTCAAATCTGCCAAGGACTTCACCGATAAGTCCGCGGGCAACACAGTCAGGTTTCAAAATTACCAGTGTCCTTTGCATTATCTTCTCCTGTAATAATGATGACATATTTTGTTTATAAATAGATGATCGCAGATGTGTCTGTTGCTGTCAATAAATAAAAAATCAAACGAGATTTGATTCACGCAAGTATAAATATTCATTTATCAGCGGGACGGTCAGCTCATTGGGATGTACATCAAGAACCCGTACCCCTGAGTGAGAAAGTTTGTGTAATGTGTCCTCGCGTTGCCTTTCAAGCCTGAGGGCCAATGCTTTCTGGCAAAGCTGCTGGTAGTTTTCTACCGCGTCAGTTGCATATTGATTGAGAAGCGGGGTGCGCAGTGCGGCGAAGACCACCATATGCCGCTGGGAAAGCGATAACATGGCAGAGCGGAACTTGATTGACGTGTCTCCGTCAGTCAGGTCGGAGATGATAATGACCAGTGAGCGCTTACGTTGTTTTGATTGTAGCATGGCGAAGATTTCGGCAAAGTTGCTTTCACGAAACTCCGAGCGCACATCATAGACGCTGTTGAGGATAATTTTTCTTGCCCGGTTGCCACCCTGTGGTGGAAGGTAAGTTATGATCCTGTCATCAAAGACGCCAAAACCGCACCGGTCTCCACGGTTTAGTGCAACCTCGGAAAGCATCAGCGCCGAATCAACCCCACGGTCGAGCTTTGTGCCGTTACCGGTGTCCGATCCCATCAGCCTGCCACAGTCAAGAAGAATAATAACTTCACGGTGTTGCTCGATAGTGTGGCGTTTTACCAGAAGGGATCTATGGCGGGCGCTTGAACGCCAGTCAATATGCCTGATGTCATCACCGGGTTTGAAATTTGTCACAGTGTCAAATTCCATTCCTTCGCCGCGGCGCTGAAAATGTTTTATTTTTTCTGTCTGTCTCGAACCAAGATGGTCAATGAACTCGTTATTGGTGATGATACTCTCAGGATAAATCATAATATCGTCTGCGGCAGCCGCGTTCCACTGGAGGTCTATGAAGTTGAGTGGCCCGGAAATTCTTATCCATGTTTCGCCGATTGTGTATTTTCCTCTCTGTGATATTTCTAGCGGGTAGGTGATTGTCTCTATGTATTCTGACTTTATTTTTATGTGGTCAGCACGGAGGTCACTGCCAGCTACTGGCGGAATGATGGTCCGGCAGTCAACGGTGATATTACGCTCAAGATGGTTGGTTATCGAAATCTCAAGGTTGAACTCCAGTCCGCGACCTGCCTTGGTCGGTATGTTGAGGCTGGTTATGATATGATTATCGGCGGCACTGATTTTTATGAGATCATAAGCGCTGACAGCGACAATAATAATCATGGCGTTAACCATGATGTTGAATGTGCCGTCCCACCAGAAAGCGGTAAAAGACAGCACACAGAAAATGCAAAGAACAAAAATCAGATTTCGTCCCGGCATTATTCGCAATGTTGGATTTTTAGTTTTTTCTTTTGTCATCAGTTCACGGTTAATTTATTCTGTTGTTTATAAAGGCAAGGAATTAGTGGTTTCAGTATTTAGATATTCTTGCCTTTGATAATTATCTGGGTACGTCTATTGTTTCAAGAATTCGCAGCAGGACATCTTCAGTTGTAAAACCTTCAAGCTCTGAAGAGGGGCTTAGTACTACCCGGTGGCGCAGTCCAGGAAGAAATGATTCCTTGATGTCATCCGGCACAACGAAATCCCGCCCGGCAAAACGCGCCAGACTCTTTGCCCCCATAAGGAGCATCAGCCCCGCCCGCGGACTTCCTCCTGAGAGTAATGCGTCATCATTTCGAGTTGCCGTCATAAGCATCTGTACATATGAAATGACTTCGTCTCTGACGAATGTCTGGCGGATAATATCACGGGCTGCCAAAATATCTTCCGGAGTTATGACCTCTTCAATACCAGATTCAGAAAGATCATGGCAAAAGCTGCTGGCGTGATGCTGGCGGTAAATCTGCTCTTCAACGTCTGCTTGAGGATAGTCGATAATAATTTTAAACATGAAACGGTCGAGCTGGGCAATTGGCAGAGGATAAGTTCCTTCCTGCTCAATCGGGTTTTGCGTGGCAAAGACCATAAACGGTTCGGGAAGATTGTAGGTCTGCCCGCCGTAAGTGACATTAAGTTCCTGCATTGATTCAAGGAGCGCGGACTGTGTTTTGGCTGACGCTCTGTTGATTTCATCAGCCAGCAGAAAATTATTGAATACCGGTCCAGGATGGAACTCAAACTGGTGCATATCTTCACGGTAAATGCTTGAACCGGTAATGTCGCCAGGGAGCAGGTCAGGGGTCATTTGTACCCGGCCATAACTCATCTGCAAGGCCGAGGCGATGGTTCTGATAAGTAGGGTTTTGGCAGTTCCTGGCATCCCTTCAAGTAGCGCATGCCCGCCACTGAAGAAGACCGCAAGGACCTGATTGATTATCTCATCCTGGCCGACAATTACTTTTTGAATCTCAGCTTTTATCTTCGGATACAGCTCGCTGATATCTACAGACATTGGTTTATCTCCCTGATTAAGTTTATCGCATCATTTTTTTTAATATGCCGTAAGGTTAAAATTGTTTCTATTTTTTCTGAAATGCCAAGAAGTCTGGCCGCACGTTCCGGGTCATTTCTGGCGATTATCCTTGAAAGGTCATAAGGGTTCTGGCACTTTGGCGGGAGCTTCAAGTCGCGCCTTATATGCCATAGAATACCTTCATAGGCTTCCTGAAGGATGTATTTGCGTGCATCAGCTCTGGCGAAGACCCTGCTCATTGCCGAGATATATTCATGCAGGCTCCGGCGGTTTTCCGCGATTAGTTTTACCGGTGGCCCCAGACGTACCGAGCTGCGAAGAATCCAGACGCAAATCGTTGCCAGCATCAGCATGGTGATGAAGGTATAAGGCATGCGGGTCAAAAGCCAGAATGGTTTGCCCTTGATATTAAGGCCGTGGTAAAACTCATCAATGACCATGGGCTTTTTATCAGGATAGAGCAAACGCATGGCAAATACCGCGTTGTCGGCGTTGAAATAAAAGCGGTTGAAAAATACTGACGGGTCTGCTACATAGATAATTTCGCCTTTGCCATAGCTAAAGATTGCGGTGAAGGGGTATGATGTTCCATTTTTATTAAAGAGACTGAAGACATATTTTGGTTTTCGTTTTCCGAAGTTTGTGATGTAACGAAAATTCGCCGGCAAAGCGAGTTCGTCAACATCATTAAAGATATCGTTTTTCTTGTTCGGGCTGAGTTTTAATATTTTTATTTCTTTGTAAAGCTCGTTTTGCATAAGTGCTTTTTCAAGTTTTACTTTGTAGGAATTGTTCTCTTCTTTTTCGCTGCCTTGCGGAATGTCCTCTGGATTTTCCAGTTCTTCTTTTGTCTCTTTCTGTTTGGTTATGTATGAGGTCCTTATGCCGGGAAGTGCTAGGATATTGTCAAATTTCTGATTTTTGTCTTTTTTGAGCGCACTGGTATTGCCATGGCGGTTTGGGGCTATAACCAGCCTTCCTCCTTCTTTGGCCACCCATTCCTTAAGGCTGTGGATGTATTTCGGTTCAAGGTAAATAAGGGTGGCTGACGGGGAACACAAAAATACAGTCGCTGTGTTTTCCGGAAGTGAGTCGGGCGGGGTGAAGTTGCGCGCAACCGGCAGGTTGAGCATCTGGGCCGTGTCATACATACCCCGCATCCCGTAAAACTCGGTTCCATAGCTGTCAAGGTTTTTGCCGTTACTGTTTGGTTCGCTGAGAGTTTCGATAACAGCCGAACCTACTGAAATCAGGAAGATTAAAAGCGCTGCGATAATGATGAATTTTGTGCGTAACATAATTGGTTACCGTTTATTTTCAGTGCTTGTCAGATACGGTTTCAGATTTTGTGTAATTAAAAATAATTCCGGAGGCTCTTTTGGCTTCCAGCCAGTCTTCCTTGTTGCACTCCCTGCCGCCATACCATTTGTAATCAACAAGATTGACAAACGTTCTTAGTGGTGCTTCTGCTGCAGTGTTCAGATGTCGTTTTATATATTGCCGATTGGTAACGGCAGGACGGAATTTTCCCTGTTCAAGATGGATCAGGCAGCACCGGAACAGCAAACGGATAGCCGTTATATAGTCTTCACGTTTACCTGCGTCGTTTGCCTGTTTTATATAGTCATCAGGGGTTAGGGCGCGGGTTTTTTGGGTTGGGTTGTACTGGATAACGGTTTTTCTGGCAAAAGCAATTTTGAATGATTTAATAATATGCCAGATGAATATCATAAGCAGAATCAGAAGAATAACGATAACAAAGTAATAAACCACCGGTGAGGCGTTGTAAAGCGTCTCGCCGATATTTTTAACTGGGCTCCAGAGCCAGTCAAGAAATTCCGCCAGCTTTACCAGCCACTGGGTTTGTGGCGGATGGTAGAGTTCTGTATTGAAGGTCTCTGAATTGCCAAGTACCTGTACGGCTTCTTTTATGTCATAGACCGATGGCAGTTCGGTGCTGGTTACCAACTGCTCAGGCATTGTTTGGCCTTTCAGCATAGTTGATGGTGTTCTCTGATTCGTCTTCCTTCTTCTGTTCCTCAACCTTCTCAAAGGCCAGACGTGTCAGTTCGTGGATGTCATAATTTTCAAGGTTGTTACGGCAGGCGTAGTAGGTGTTCATCATTACTGTATGGTAGAAGGTGTTGTTGAGCATAATGGTTACGCAGATCAGGATTACGCTTAGGAAAATAACCGGGGTGAAATATGGTATGCTCATAAGCATGGTGTTGGTGATGCCAAGGAGAGTATAAAGCCAGAAAATCTTGCTGACGTTTCCTTTGGTCAGCGCCATGCTTCGTTTGACTGCGGCAAAAAAATAGATTTCTTCTACAATTACCACAGGAAAGAACAGCCATAATCTGCAGGCAAGGTAGATGACAAAAAACGAAACCATCATTACCAGGAAAAAGATTGACATCCCCTGCAACCCCTGCAGTGACTGTCCGAAATTATCAATAATGTATACACTGGCCAAGACAATTGCCGCAAGCGACAAGAAGATAATTGTATAAACTAATGCCAAAACTAACAGTGAAAGCAAGACTTCTGCATATTTGTTTAAGGCCCATTTGAGTGAACGCTTATAGGTGATTGTTTTGCCCGTTTTGAGGATATGGATCATCTTGCAAATTGCCGCATCTGTAATTGGCATTATCAGTAGGTAAAAAATAACTGCATAGACAAGTTGCAGGATTTGGGTTGTAATGGTGCTTGATGCAAGGTCTTTTGTTATTGCCGATAATTCCTGGTTTTCCGCAGCCGAGATAATCATCTGCATCGCACCCTTGCCGGTTTGTGCCGGATTCAAGTATGCCAGGATAAGATTGAATATCAGATTTAGCGGCAGGGCTATGGCCAGACTGATCTTGACCAGTGGCAGCAAATTTTCCTGCAATTGCCGGATAGCCCGGTTTAATATTCCGGAGATGCTGTATTCGACTGTATTTTTGTTCGACAATTTTACCCCTTGCGATTATTCTCTGCTTTAGAGGCTCTAAAGAATCCAGAGTAAAATATTGTATATTATTGCCGTGTTCTGGCAAGTTTTTTCTGGTTGTTCAAAGGCCTTTTATCCAGCTCTGAAGCATAAGTACCGCCCATAGCTGATATTTACAGTCCTCCCTGCTAGTCAGGTGGTTATCCCACATCTTTCTTATCGCTTTTGTATTCAGCAGTGAGTTGTCATTTAGTGTTTTCTCCGATAAAAGCTCCTCACACCAGTCACGCAGATCATTACGCAGCCAGCTGTCAAGCGGGATACTGAAGCCCATTTTTGGCCGGTCTGTAAGATGCGGCGGAACATATCTGGCCAGAACCCGGCGCAGCAGGTATTTTCCCCGTCCCTGATTTATCATAAAGGAAAATGGCAGGCGCGCGGCAAACTCGACAATGTGGTAGTCAATAAGCGGTACTCGCGCTTCCAGAGAATTGGCCATGCTTGCCCGGTCAACTTTGACGAGTATGTCATCCGGGTGATAGCTTATCAGATCCATGTACATCATCTTGCGGATGTCATTATTAATAAACCCCGGCAGAGCGAAGATTTGCGGAGGTTGTGGCGCGCCTTTTATAATATCGGCGGGGTTCTGGTTCTGCGAGATCAGCCTGGTGTAGTACTCCTGCGCTGATTCTGCATCAAGCACGTCCGCTGCCTTGATTATCGAGTCAGTAACCGAGCCGCTCCTGAAACTTTTGGGAAGCAGAAACGGAGCGTAGCGCGAAGTCAGGTCGGCAATTCCCGAGCTTACGTAAAATCTGCCGGTGCCGGAGATAATCCTGCGCAGCGCGGAGGGCAGGCGGCGGGTTTTGTTGAAAAACGGTGCGGCCTGAAAATGTCTGCGGTAGCCGGCAAATAATTCATCACCACCGTCTCCGGAGAGGGCTACTGTCACCTCCTGCCGGGCGAGTTTTGAAACCAGAAAGGTCGGAATCTGTGAAGAGTCGGCGAAAGGCTCATCGTAAATTCCCGACAGTTTTGGTACAACAGCTAACGCATCAGCAGGTTCGATGTAAAGCTCTGTGTGGTCGGTACCGAGATGGTTGGCAACTTCCGAGGCGTAGTACGCTTCATTGTAATTCTTTTCGGTATTGCCGATTGTAAAGGTCTTGACCGGTTTGGTGCTGTTCTTCTGCATCATGGCAACGGTGACAGATGAGTCAATTCCGCCTGACAGAAACGCGCCAAGGCTGACATCGGAAAGCATCCGGCTGCTGACTGCCTTGCTTAAAAGGCTATCAAGTTCATTTTCCGCTTCTTCAATACTTCCGGTAAAGGGATTCGCCATCGCTGCCATAGTGACTTCTTCAAGCGACCAGTAACTCTTTGGCGAGTTTTCAGACTTATCCGCGAGTGGTGAGAAATCGGCTGGCTTGTTTCTTGATGTTACTGTAAGGTGCGTTCCCTGCGGCAGTTTGTAAATGTCTTCGTAAACTGAGTACGGGCATGGGTAGTAGTTATAACGCAGATACAGCGCCAGATTGTCATGTGATATTCTTGGCGTAAAGCCGGGAAAAAGCCTGATCGGTTTGAGCTCTGAGCCGAAGACAAACGCTCCAGCAACCCAGCCGTAAAAGAGTGGTTTGATGCCGATACGGTCACGGATAAGGTGCAGTTCTTTCTTCTGGCGATCCCACAGGGCAATGGCAAACATGCCGTTAAGTTCATTAATAGTTTTCTCAACGCCCCACTGGCTGAAGGCTTGCAGGATTGTTTCGGTATCGCTATGTCCACGGTAATTATGCGCGGGAAGTTTCTCGCGAAGTTCAAGATGGTTATAGACCTCGCCGTTATAAACAATCGCAAAGCGTTCGCAGGCTGAGAGCATCGGTTGACTGCCTGCGTCCGAGAGGTCAAGGATTGAGAGTCTTGCGTGGGCAAGGCAGATATCATCCCCAGTCCAGACGCCCTGTGAGTCTGGCCCCCGGTGGATCATGCTGGCCGCCATTTTCTGGCCGAAATCCCTGGCATCAGCCGAAAGGTTATGTATAAAGCCGGTAATACCGCACATAAAAAAAGCCTGTATAATGTTTATAAGATTATTTCATTATACACAGCACAAATGCGAGAACAAACATATTTTATTATTAACGCCCCCAGACCTGTAAGATCCGGGAGCGTCAGATGAATGCCTGATTAACGTCTTGATTTCAGCAACCAGAAATACCTATGACAATTGCGTTATTCGGGCTGATAACTTTGCTATTCCAGTTACTTTCTCCGTATAACACTTTATTCACTGTCATATTGTCTTTAAGGCTGTATTCAAGTTTTCGTTCAATCTCAGAACCGTTGATTATAATGGCAATCTCTTCGCCCGAATCTAACTTATGTTCTGTTACACAGAGCATAGGATCGGTAATTTTCAGGCTTCTTTTCTCAATGATGTCTTTGCCAATTATCCGGTAGATCTTCCAGGCCGGATCATTGTTTTCGGCAAACGAGTCTTTGGTTTCAGACATATATTTTTCAAGTGGCATACCCAGAAAATAGATATGGCCATTTCCGACATTGCGTCTAATGAGGGCGGGTTTACCGTCGCTGAACTTGCCGATAACCTCAGCGTCAGTCATTTCCAGATTAAGCTTGAAGCTTGCCTTGCCCTTAACCTTGAAGTCGCCGAAATCAAAATCTTCTTCACAGTTCCGGATTTCCCGGCTGATAACTTCTGCACCGAAAAAGTCTTTAAATGGTGAGAAAACGCCGTCATCACAGGAGACATAAATACTTGCGCCTTTCTCGGCCTTTGCGTAAAGCATATCCCATAGTTCTTTGTTTGAGTGCCTGACGCCTGCAACTGACGGAACGATATAAAGTTGAGCTTCAGGGATTTTCTGACCGACAAAGACAAATTCAAGATCAAAGCCAGCCTGTTTTGCCAGAATGAATGCGCTGAAAGCTGAAGTCCAGGGCTTTGAATCCTCTGTAAGTATGCAGACGGCCTCGGCTTTTCTTTTGGGAAGCCTTTTAAACGGCATGCTGTGAACAACATCCGCGAATTTTTTGATTTCTTTTATCACCGGCTTTGGTTCTCTCGCTGATGTTACTAACCCCAACTCTCGCTCAATCGCATTCCAGTCATATGGTGAATTTGTCAGTTTGTCCTGATCATAGGCGCACCACCAGAGAAAGCCCTGACAGTCATTGGCCCAGAGTGAGAAGAGGGCGGTGCGGGCATATTCGGCGGCAATACGGTCGCTACAGATATTCGGGCCGAGGTTGCCTAATTCCTCGGCAATGCAGGGTTTGCCGGAGATGTCTGCATACATGCGGCTCTCGGCGGTTGCGTGCAGACAGTTCCGGAGTCTGTTCAGCGGTTCCTGATTACAGTGCGGAGTGAAAAGCGGATAGGGGTGAGTGGTCAGAAGGTCGGTGAGTTCTCCCTGATCCTGTATCTTCCATGATTGACCGTCTTTTGCCGGGGTAAGGCTGTGCATGCCTGAGACTACCGGACGCGTCTGGTCTTCAACGCGGATAGCTGAGGAGATTGTATTTGCCCAGCACCAAGCCTGATCTCGGTCTGCCGGCGCCATGCAATTACACTCATTTCCCAGATCCCAGCCGCAAATTGCCGGGTGATGCTTGAGGCTCTTGACAAAATATCGCACAAAACGTGTCTGCCACTTAATAACCTCCGGATCAGTGATTACGTTTTTATTGTTAAAGGCCGTCGGAATAAATAAACGCCCGCTCATCCAGCCGGTTATCAGTCCGACAATAAGCTGCAGGCCGTACTCCTGAGCATAATCCGCCATAGTCTCAAAGCGCTGCATCATCGTTTCATCCACACCCGCCTGACCTGCCTCAGTAAGTGGAAGCGGTTCTTCACCAAAGCGCAGATCAATAGTGTGTCCCATGGCATTTGTCGTACGGGTGAGCGGTTGAAAATCAGGCCATAATGGAAAAACCCGCAGAACCTGCAGGCCGTTTTCTGATAACTGACGGAAATCCTCCTTTACTACTGCCTCATCCCACTTGCTCCACATCAGCATTCCCGCATGACTTGCCCAGTAATTGCAGCCGACTACAAATTCACCACTTTTTGTGATGTTATCACCATTGTTTATCTTTTCGGATTCAGAACTAATCATTTCATTTTTTGTCATTGTATTGCCTTTATTGTAAAATATGATATTTTGTTTTTAAAAGTACATCAATTGGATTTTATTTAGTTGTACAATACGTCAGGTATGTTACTTTGTCAAATAAATTAAAAAAATATTGCATTTGGGATTATACAAACTAATATTACTGATAATGATTGATGTACAATTAGAATGTGAGGGTTGATTTGGATAAATCAAAGGGTAAAAAGTTTACATTGGCATATGATGAGATTTGGCGGATTATCAATGATGATCTGGAGGAGGGGCAGTTATTGCCTTCTGAGACCGAGATTGCCAGAAAGTTATCATTAAACCGTCTGACGGTTTCCAAGGCGCTCAATACTCTGGCTAGCGAGGGGTATTTGTTCAGAAAAGCCGGCATGGGAACCAAACTCCTGCATAAACCCTCGAATCATAAAACCGGTTTTATTCTGGTGATAAGCGGTGCGCCTGCGGTTATTTCAGGTGGTAGTGGCAAGCCGGACTTCTTTTTCCCACTTTACACCAGCATCCAGCGGACATCCATGGAGCTTGAGTTGCCGGTTTTGTGGGCGCCTTGCCGGGCGATCAGCAGCAACTCCTTTGAGATTTCCAAAATTCAGTCTTTATATAACCCACGGCTTACAACTGGGATTATCGTTACAAATGCTTTTATCTCAGATCAGAACAGGCTTTTGCCGTTTCTGCAGAATGTAAGCTGTCCGGTGGTCTGGGCTCTTGCCTCGGCCTCTGATAATATTCCGGGAAATTGCGTTGATATTGATAATTGCAAGGCAGCCCGGGATCTGGTTAATGTGCTGATTGAGCGCGGGATAACGGATATTGCCTGTTTTTCACGTGAGCCTGATACTGTTGCCCGGCGGGAGCGGATTGATGGATATTGTGAGGCTCTCAGGGAGAACGGTTTGCCGGTACGCGATGAGTTCATTCTTAAAGTTGACTATGGCCGTTTGCAGGATATCGGGCGTGACTGCACGGCGCTGATGGTCTCTCGTAAAATTCCGGCTCAGGGGATCTTCTGTACAGATAAGGAGATACTTGATGGCGTAAAGGTGTTTTGCGATGATTTTGGCAGCGCGACCATTGCCGGTTTACCCAAAGTCACCTTTGACGCCATGCCTGGCTCAGTTCCGGGGCAGGTGGCCGGTATCATCCAGCCGCTTGAAAAAATCGGCCACAAGGCCGTTCATTTAATAAATGACATAATCGCTGCAAATAAAAATTCAGAAAGCAATTATATCCTGCCCTATAAACTTGAAATAGACCCTGCTTTTGGTGTCTGATTCTTAATATTTTAGTACTGATATCGCACCCTTTCTCCCGGAAATTTTCATAATTTCTTATGATATGCAAAAAAATATTGACAAATGGAAATTGTCGGGTATTCTTTGGTAAAGCGCTTTACCTGGGTATTTTTGTCGTTTTTATCGAATATTTACCGTTTACTGATGGAATAGTCTGGCATGAAAAAAAGCACATTAATTAAGGAATTGGACAAGGTTTTGAAGTTTGCCATTGAGCATACAGATGGGCTTGGCCGGGTGGTCATTGAGGAGGAGATTGACTGTAAGGATTCTGGCTGGATGATCTTGTCTGGTGTTATCCGACTGCTGCATGCCGGCGAGTATCCTGTTGATTATTCGTTGCAGGACGTCTTGGGGAAGTGGACCTACAGCTCAAGTAATGTTGATGACAAACGCAGTGCATGGACGACTTTCGCGTTACTGTACTCGATGTATCTGAGTGGTGGCAAGGATGGTTTCTTCTATTCCTCGCTTGATGAGAAGGAACGCAGGTGTCTTGATGACTTTTTCATGAAGATTGATATGAAGTTTTTGCGTGAAGCGTCACGGAACTATCAGGTCGCCGCTGGGATTATCAACCAGTTGCGCCTGCAGTTTGGTTATATAACTGAGCCAGACTGTCCGCCGGAAGACAGTATCAAGGTTATGCTTGATGGTTATCTTGGGGATGGTTTCTTTAATGATGATGATATCCGGGGAAGTTCTCTTGACCGCCGCATTGATGCCTATAGCGCTGAGATTATAGGCCTGCTTCTTCATTATGATGAAATCAATGACTGGAAGAGTGTCTGGCATGAAAAGATAGAGATGATAGTTAAAGAGTTTTGCGAGGAGAACCGCTATCTGGTTGATGCTAGGGGTGAGTACGCCAAGTGGGGACGTTCATTGCGTGGCGAGGCTGAAGCGAAGAAGCTGTTTATCTGGGAATATGCGGAAGGGCGGGGACTGGTTGCTAATGCTGGCGACGGTCTTGCGGCTGCGCAGATGCAGTATGACTTTTTCATTGAAAACGGTATCAGCGACGCTGGTCAGGTTTATAAGGACAAGGCTGAGAATAAAGGTCTCTGGGATGAGTACACCACCCATGTTCAGGCGCAGGGTTATGGCGCGTATGGCCTGGCGATGGCGCTGCATTTTGTGACTGACAAGGACGGAATAAATGAGCTTCCGGCGCAAAAGAGTGATTATGTCCGTCATCTTTCAGGGCCTGAAATTATAACTGTAAACCACGCTAAAAGCGGACTGCACTGCATTGTGCCGCTGACTAACCGTCTGACCAAGCTGATGTATCTCTGGCATAACCGGATCACCCGCGAGAATGATGTTTCGGTTGATATGAGCGCGAAATTCATGCCTATCCCTTACTTCGGCAAGCTCTTGCCAGCGCCTTATGCTGATTATCACATTCCGTTTTTGCCGCTGCTCTGCAAGGGCGAGGAGGTGCTGGTTCCGCGTAACCTTGAGCCGCTTGATATTGAGGTTCTTGAGAAAGACGGCAGGCTTGTGAGCAGACAGAGATTTAATTACTGCAAGCCAGCCGAGTTTGAGACGGTCTCACCGGTTGGTTTTGTTGCCGAACTGAGTATCGGTATTGACGGGCTTAGCTATAACTTTGATTTTTCTCAGAGTCTGCCGGATGGTTATATAATAAAAACTTATCTCTACATTGGCGGCGCGGCAGTAAAAAGTGAAGGTAAATGCGCCTCTGTAAATGGTGCTGGTTTCAGTTTAGATTTCGAAGTAGATGCGCCGGAAGTTAATTGGCGACAGGAAGTACAGGGGCCGTCCATTTATGCGGCGCAGTCTCCGGCGATTGTCGCAGAAATTTCGTCATTAGCGGATAATTCGTTTTCATATAGCCTTGGTTGGAAATAAAAATGGATAATACACAACGTTATACGTATGGTACGGTGCTACTCCTTGAACAGGAACAGGATGAGAATTACTGGAATGACTGCTGCAGGAAGATGTGCAGCCTGCACATGAATACGGTTGTTGTCTGGCCGCCTGTTTTTTATGTTGATGGTGAACGTGATTATTCGGTACAGAAGCGTTTTCTGGATGTTGCGCAGATGCACGGGCTTGATGTGGTTGTTGAGCTTACGGGGCAGATTTTCAACCTTGAGTATCTGCCTGACTGTGCTTATAAAGACGAATATGCGGTGGTTAATGCTGATGGCAAAATTGAGAAGATGCAGAACGGCCTTGGCGAGCTTAATTACAATCATCCGGAAGTAAAATCTGCACTGAAAGAATTTTTCCGGGATACTGTCGAGGCGCTCAAAGAACATGAGGCGCTTGCGGGGTGGGATGTCTGGAATGAGACTCATTTCAAGTCCTACGATGAGTATACTTTTTGCGTGTTCCAGTCATGGCTTGAGCGGAAGTACGGGACAATAGGAAAGCTCAATGCTTCATGGAAGAAGAGTTACAATGCGTTTAATCAGGTGCGTCATGACCCTGTTACCTGGGCGTCAATCATGCCTGATTGTGACTGGGAGGAATTCCGCACAGACAACCTTGCTGAGATTTCAGCAAGCTGGACAGGGTGGATAAAGGAGTTTGACGGCAAGCATCCTACAACGGCTGACAATGTAATGTCAAATGCGGTGTGGGGTGAGTTTGACCGTGGCACAGACGACTGGAAGGTTGCGGCGTCTGCCGATCGTTACGGTATTTCATTTTATCCCAAAACCGGTGGACGGTTGCTGCCTGACAATACAGCGTGGCTGCGTTGCCTGACCTTTGCTGCTGCGGCGGCGGCTGGTAAGGGAAGTTTTATTGTCTCAGAAATGCAGAGCCATTATTACTCTGAAATTTTTACAACCGAGCGCGTGACTTCTGAGGATATTGTCAACTGGAATCTTGAAGCACTCTCACAGGGTTGCGCTGGCTGTATCTACTGGAAATGGGCGCCGTTCAAGACCGGTTTCCAGCTTGGTGGGCGAGGACTTGTGCTGGCTGACGGCAGTCTCAGCAAACGCTCAGGTGCAGCGGAAAAAATCGGCAAACTGGTTAAAGACAATCCGCAGCTTAATTCACTAAAGCCCTATGCCAGTGCTGCTGTTCTGTATGACCGCGAGAATAATTTCACCGTTAAGGCGATTAATAACCGTGTTAAACATATCATCGGTGATGACCAGCCGGTGAAGGCCCGTTATGGCTTGTACCGTTTATGCTGGGAAAATAATATTCCGCTGTCTGTGATTATCCCCGAAGAACTTGAAGGTCTTTATGAGAAAAGCAGGGTTCTCTTTGTTCCTTATCAGGTTTCACTGTCTGAAGAGAGCTGTAACGCTGTTCGTGCGTTTGTCAATGCGGGGGGGACTCTGGTAGCCAATTATCCTTTTGTTGATATTGATTCTAATGGCCGACTTTATGAGGCGTTGCCGGGTGGTCCGCTTAATGACCTGATAGGTGCGACGCATCTTGATAATCTGGTTGCTGACGGCGAAGAGATCCAGCAACTCGCCATTGATGACGGGGCGGACGTTATCTGTGAGTTGGCAGGTGATCCGCTGATCTTCCGCAGAAAGGTTGGGGCGGGGCAGGTCTTTTATATTGCAACAGCTCTATGGAACGCGGCTCATGATGGTAATGATGACAATGCGAAAAAGATTCTTGGTGTTCTCTTGAATGAAATCCCTGAAATCTGCCCGGCGGACTCTGAGTTAAATGTTGTCTTGACTGAGGGTAAAGACGCTGATTATCTTTTTGTCGGAAACTATCAGGAATTAGCGGGTGGCAGTGTTAAACTGAAAAATAATTACAAAGGTTATGAATTGATTTTTGGTGATTGTGAAGTGAAATTTGAAGGAAATATTTTAAGTTTTAATAATCTTGCAAACGCTGTAATCAGACTTGGAAAGTAAAATAATGACTCTGCAAATACCACCGATCCTGCCATTACTGCCAAATCGTGTCTGGCGCACCTACAGCGGCGGCAGGACTCTTGATATAATGGAAAATAAAGAAAATCCGGTTGACAGCCACTTTCCTGAAGACTGGATTATCTCTACAACCAATGCCATCAATAAAGGACGTGAGGAGTTTACAGAAGAGGGACTGTCGCGCACTGTTATCGGTAGTAAAGAATATTTCCTGCGAGACCTCTTTGCCGAGTATCCGGAAATAATGCTTGGCGAGGAGCATGTTGCGTCTCTTAGAACAAATGCGGGTTTTCTTTTGAAGTACCTCGACTCGTCAATCCGTCTTCATATGCAGTGTCATCCGACTGCGGGGTTTTCACGTCAGCACCTGAATGCCAATGCGGGCAAGACAGAAGGTTATATTATTCTTGGGCATCGTGAGGGTGTTGATCCGTATATTTATATGGGCTTTCAGCGCTCACCGGACCAGCAGAAATTCAAAGAGGCAATAACTAGTCAGGATACTGATTACATTCTTTCGCATTTTGATAAAATTTCGGTAAAGGCGGGGGATGTATTTCTTGTGCCTGGTGGACTGCCGCACGCAATTGGTGAAGGGGTCTTCATGATTGAGATTATGGAGCCTACTGATTTTGCTGTGCGTATTGAGTTTGAGCGTGGCGGATATGTTCTGCCGGAGGAGTCGCGTTTCATGGGGCGTGATGCTGATTTTGCGCTGAGTATGTTTGATTTCTCCGAGTACAGTTTTACCGATTTGCAGAAGAAATTCTTTGTTACGCCTGAGTTGATTGATGAGCAGCCAGGAGGTAAGCGCTGGTCTTTGTTTGATAAGCGCTATACCAATTGTTTCAGGGCGGAGCGTATCGCCGTCAGCGGTGAAATGACCGTTGCACATTCTGGTTTCAGGTCAATAATTATTGAAAGTGGTTGCGGTACGATTGAAAGCGCCGGAGAGGAATTTGAGGTTAGCTCTGGTACACGTCTTCTGATTCCGCATAATACTAAAGAGTTTACCGTTAAGGCTGCTGAAACGATACAGGCAATTATTGCGTTGCCGCCACTTAGATAAAGGATAATAATATGAATTTGATTGATTATGTTAATAATAACAAATACACGGTGATTCTCTGTCTTGGAGACAGTATCACTGAGGCCAATCACTGCAGCGAAGGCCATCCCGGGTATGTCGGTCTTCTTGATGAAGCGTTGCGCCTTGCCTGCAGCAAGAAAAAATTTGTTATTATTAATGCCGGTATTGGTGGGAGTCGTATAAGTGATTCGCAGGAATTTCTCAAGGGGTTGATTAAACGTTTCAAGCCTGAGATAACAACGTTGATGTTTGGCATGAATGACTCTGTTGAAGGCGGACAGGGTGTTGATGTTTACCGTCAGGCACTTGAAGAGATGGTGGAATTTGTCCGTGCGGAAAATTCAATTCCTGTCCTTCTTACCCAGAATCCGGTTGACTACGCCTGTAATCTCGATCCGGTTAAGCGCCGTCCTGAGTTGCCTAAGTTTATGGAAGAGGTCCGTAAATGTGCTCAGAAGCTTGGGGTGGATCTGGTTGATATAACTAAAAGCTGGCAGGAGGAAGTGCTTGATGTTAGCAATAATGAACACATGAAATTCATGCACGATGGAGCGCATCCTAATAATCACGGTCATAAATTTATGTTTGAGCAGATTGAAAAGATGTTGCTGAAGAAATAAAACGTGGGTTTGGTTGGCGATTTTTTCATGGAGAGAAGATGGCGATAACGCTCAAAGATATTGCTGCTGAGGTTGGTGTGCAGGTTTGCACGGTATCAATGGTTTTAAATAATCATCCCAAGGCGGAATCTTTTACCGAAGAAACCAGAAGTAAAATCCGTGCAGTCGCAGCACGCCTTGGTTATACACCCAATGCCGCAGCACGGGCGCTGGCTACCAAACGAACCAATAATCTCGCATTTATTATACCGGAATATTCATCAGGGCGTTGGTCTAACCCGTATTACTCTGATTTCCTTAATGGGATTGAAGAGGTCTGCAGCAAGAATAATTTCGGATTGTTTGTGCATTGCTGCAACCTGCAGAATGTTCTGGAATTTATTATTCCGCAGGGGGTACGTGAGTGCAATGTTGATGGTTTGATTATCAGTAATTCTGCATCCAGTCAGATTCTTAAGCGCTTTGAGGAAATAAAGCTGCCGTGCGTGCGGGTTGGCGCATCGGGTGGCGGGGCGAATTGTTCGATTCCAATGTTTTCTCCGAATTTACTCGATGGTTTGCTGGAAACACTGCGTTATTTAAAAGAACTCGGGCATCGGCGTATAGTTCTATTTGAGGGCGGCAGTGAACACATGAGTTCGTTGCTATATCATCTAAAAGTTGTAACAAAGGAAAAATTCACTGCTGATGAAATTGATCTTCAGACGCAATGCACTTCAGATAACAGGTGCGATGAATCTTCCGCGGTCGAGTTTTTTGACAAATATTTGAGTACGTCGCCTGAATCCAGACCTACTGCGGTTATAACCAATCCGCAGACCTGCATGGGGATAATTGATCTCGCGTTAAAAAACAATATTTCTATTCCGGGTGATTTAAGTGTTGTCAGTAATTACGAGTATGATCTTTTTGCTTATCTCTCACCTTCTCTGACTTCAATGCAATATGATAATTCCGCAATTGCTGCAGCCGCTACGGAGCTGTTGATAAAAAACATTAATGCCAAAAAGAAATGCACTTATAAAATGTCCGATCAGTCATTTCCGGTTAAGCTGATTCACAGAAATTCATGTCATTATATCAAAACAAATTAATCAATTTTATTTATAAGGATTTATCATGTCGTGCCAAACAAAAGCTGAAGTAAAAGATGATGTTCTGTTAATTGAAAATAATTTGTTGAAAGCTGAGATTAAGCTTTCTCCGTTTTTCCTGTTAAACTCTCTGCAAGACAAAAGAACTGGTTCTGTGGTAAAGGGCTCTGAAGCCATACTCACGATTGACCGGAATGTATTTAGCTTGAATAAGGAGGGTAATTCATCGCTTATATCAAGAGAAATTGTTGATGTCGCTGAGCTTTATTCAGAGCCGGGCAAGGAAATTTCTTTAGTATATAAACTTTCCACGCGTCATGGTGAATTGACACTTGTTCGCCGTGTCACGGTCTTTGATAATTCTGCCGCAGTTCGCTGGTACGATTCTTTTGAAAGTGATAATTGTTTTTCTGGCTTGTACTACTCTGACCTCGGCAGTGTTGTTCTTGATTATCAAAGCGCACCTTATTGTGTCAATTACTTTAGCTGCTCTGACCAGTCAAACCATCGCCTTTCTGAGTTTAAAGCGGAATGTAAGAATCAGGCCGGTATTATGGTATTACCGAGGGTTGATGCTGTTGGTGGAAGCGGCGATGCGGGCATATTTGTTTATAAAGAAGGGCCGATGCCTGATTGTCAGCCGATAAAGGGTGATTATGATTTTGTCTGGGATGCTGCGCGCAAGACTGTAAATGCAGTCGGTTTGGGTTTTGATTCGATATTTGCCAATCAGCCGCGCCGCGCGAATGGTGTTGTCATAGGTTTTCTTGAAGATGCCGCATCGCTTGCCGGTTTGCACCGCTATCAGAAATGTCGTTATAAGTGTGATGTGCAAAAACATATAGATATTCTTACAAACTCATGGCCGGCCTTCCGTCATAATGTCAATGAAGAGCGTATTCTTGCGGAGGTTGAGAATGCCTATGCTTCTGGTGTTGATACGGTGTTTATTGATGATGGCTGGTTTGAAACGTTCATGGGTGATTTTGATACCAAAAAATTCCCGAATCTGCTTACGCCGATTCAGAAGCGTGCGAAGGAACTTGGCATTAATGTCGGTATCTGGATGAATCCGCTTGGCATGGATACGTCTCTTGTTATTGCCAAAGAGTGGGATGGGGCGGAGTGTCATGATACGATCACAGAGGGTAATAACTGGAATTATGTTGCCCGTTCCAATGACTTTGCTCCTGTTGAGTTTCGTAATCTTGGTGGTGGCCGTGGCTATCATGGCGTTGACCTTTGTAACAGCGAATATTACAACCACATCAAGAATAAAGTAATTGCAATGTATACTGATTTTTCGATTAGGCATTTCAAGTTTGATTTATATCAGCTTCATAAGTTTAATACCCTTCTTGGAGATGCCAATATTCATTATGAGATGTATCGTCAGTTGCTGCACGATCTTAAAATTGCCATCCCTGATATGATTATATCAATGGATGTGACCAGACGTAACCGCCCGAATTTTGATTTCGGCCTTGATTATGGTCGGCTCTTTGTTGAGAACCGCGGCCGGGATGAGAAAGATCAACGCTATTACCAGCCTTACCTTACACTGCGCAATCTCTGGTCGGTTATAAAGTACGCACCGGCTAACAAACTTGAAATTGAGATGATGCCGCAGATTGAAGACAAAGAGTATGACCTTAGTTATATCCTCGGAACTACTCTTTTTGGCAACCCTCTCTACTGGGGGGCACTCTGCGAGATGTCGGCTGATAAACAGAAAATAATGAAAGAGTTTTATTCGATTCTTGCACCGCACCGCAAAGAGATACTTGATGGACTGGTCTTTACTGCCGGAGATATGCCTGATCTTGGTAACTGCAGCGCGATTGTTTCCGTTTCTTCTGAGTTTCCGAATAAGCTTGAGGGGTATATTGGCCTTTATAATAACGGCGCAGCAGATAGAACGACAGTTATAAAGAGTGTTCTTGATAATTATGATCTTGAATTTGTTTCTGTTGTTGGTTCTGGTCTTGAAGCGTCTTCTGCAGGTATAACTGCGAACTTCGCATCTGACTTTGAATTCCAGCTCTATTCTTTCTCGGCAAAATAATGTGCATTGCGAGCGGTTGTTTGTATTTTGAAATTTAGCGACTTGCATGTTCGGAGATAAAATGAAGCCAAACATAATACTGATATATCCTGATTCACTGACAGCGCATGCTTTAGGCTGTTACGGTAACCCTAACGATGTATCTCCGGTTATTGATAAACTTGCTTCTGAAGGTGTACGCTTCACCAATTGTATTTCGGCAAATCCTGTCTGCCAGCCTTCACGTGCGAGTTTGCATACGGGGTGTTACGTGACAGGGCATAATGTCAGAAATAATGGTACTGAGGAACTTGATCCTGTATACCCGACAATTGCCAAGGAGTTTGGCAAGGCCGGTTACCGTTGTGCATATTACGGCAAGACCCATTCCGTTAATCAGGAGGAGTGGGATGATGTCTTTGATCTGTATCCGGATTATAACCGTTACCTCAAGGGGCGGGGCAGTGCTGTTGCTTATCCGGAACGTCCGCCGGTAGCTGATTTATGTGCCGGTATTTCAGCGATTCCTGATGAGGATTTCTCGGAGAACATACTTGGTAATATTGCTGACCGTTTTATCCGGGACATGGCTGGTAAAAAAGAACCGTTTCTGCTCTTCATGAGTCATGAGGCACCGCACTCTCCATGGACGATCCCGGAAAAATATAAGGATTTTTTGAGTACTGATGATATTGCTTTGCCTGAGATTCCTGATGATGCGCTTGAAAGTAAACACCCGGAGCTGAAGGCTTATCTTGAGAAACGCGCGATGGCTGCTGATACGGATGAGAAGCTTAAGTATGCAATCAAGATTTACCAGACTCTTATCAAGATCGTTGATAATAATGTTGAAAAACTCCTCAAGGCACTTGAGGAAACGGGGCAGCGTGATAATACGATAATCATTATAACCTCAGATCATGGCGATCATCTGGGGAATTACCGTTCACTTGGTAAGTGTATAAGCTCTGCGGATAATCTGCTACGTGTCCCGCTTATTGTTAATTACCCCAAACGCTGGAGCGCAAGGGTTGATGACAATCTTGTGCAGAATGTCGACCTCTTCCCGACACTGGCTGAACTTGCCGGTATTGCCATTCCCTCAGGCGTGCAGGGTAAGAGCATGGTTGAGTTGTTTGATAATGGTCAGACGGTCAGGGAGTATGCTTTCAGCGAAGAACATTATGACCACTTTGACAGCTGGATGGTTGCGCAGGATAAACGGTGGAAATTAGTGTATTACAGTAATGGGCGGCAGGAGCTTTATGACCTTGATAATGATCCTTATGAATGGAAAAATCTTGCTGGTAATTCAGATGTTGTGGAGCATATTTCAAGACTCAAGGATGAGTTGCTGAAGTGGCGTTTTACCTGCACCGACCGAAAGACACCGGAACGGGGGTGCTTTGTTAAAGACTTTATGAAACCGGGATTTTTCAGGTATTAAAAGTCAAATCGTTTATTTATAGAGTTTAAATTATATTCTCAGCCGGAGATGCCTGTCGCATTTCCGGCTGTTTGCGTAATGTGCTGATAATAATTCTAATAATTTTTATCCAGTTGGTTGTTTTGAGGTTATATGGATAAGCTGAATATATAAATTGCTCTTGATTCAGAAAATAATTGTTATATGTTGTCGAAATTAATATTATATCTGTGTCGGTAATTTGATTAATTAATGGTGGCAAATCAGCTATTTTGCTGTTATCTGAAAATTTATTAATGAGATAAAATGAGTGACAAAATATTTCGAAAGAAGGCTTTGGAGCATTTGCAGTCTCCTGATGATATTGACCAGGTTATGCGTCTGGCTGATCGCAAGGGATGGATTGCGCTTTTTGCCATACTTGTCTGTCTTTGTTTTGGTGTTGTTTGGAGTTGGTTTGGACGGATACCGGTAAAGGTTAATGCGGCTGGGCTTGTTATCCGGGAAGGCGGGCTCAAGGGGGTTGTGGCTCTTGGCGAGGGGCAGGTTGAAGCGGTGCTGGTTACCCTGGGGCAGGATGTCAGGCGTGGTCAGGTTATTGCGCGAATACGTCGCCCTGATATTCTTATAAAATTACGTAACGCCAGAATGACACTTAATAACGCTTCGCAAATCCACAGGCAACTGGAAATTTTCCTCCGAAAAAATTTGAATATCCATGATGCCCTGAGTAAGCAGAAATCTGACGCTCTTAAGGAGTTGTCAGATAAATTGCTCGCGCAGGAGGAGTTTCTGAACAATCACCTTAACAGCATGGAAAAATTGAGTAAGGGTAAGATTATTACTCCCATCAAGGTTCAGGAGGTGCGCAGCAATCTGCTTGAGACGGTTAATAGGATAAATAATACCCGTGTTGAGCTTTCTGATGCTCTGCGTGAAAAATTCAGGACACGTACTGATGCCGAGCTTGAGATTCTTAAGAGCGCGGAGCTGGTGGCGGAAGACCAGCGGAAGGTTGCAGAGATAATACAGCAGCTTGAAATCAATACTTCTGTCATTGCGCCATTTAAGGGCAGGGTGGTTGAGATCCGTTCAAAGCCCGGAAATATTGTTGGGGCCGGCCATGTTATCGCCATGCTTGAGGATCCTGAAGAGAAGAAAAGCGCGGTTCTGTTCCTTGACGGCGCTGAGGGCAAAAAGGTCCGCCCCGGCATGACGGCGCGGATTTTCCCCAGTACTGTCAAGCGCGAAGAGTTTGGCGGTGTTCTTGGGGTTGTTACCAGAGTGTCTCCATACTCGATCTCTCCTGAGGCTCTGGTTGAGCTTCTTGGTAACCAGACAATGGCCGATCAGTTTATCAAACAGGCTAATGGCGCACCGATCATCGCGTTTATCGACCTTGTTCCCTCGCCTAATACACCCAGCGGTTACCGTTGGACTTCTTCTGAAGGACCCGCTTCGACAATCGAAACCGGGACGATCACTGATGGCGAGATCATTGTCGAGAAGCGTCGTCCGCTTTCACTGGTTCTGCCTATCATTAAACATATCTTCGGAACATAATATTCATGGATGATTCAGAAACACAAGTTGAGCCTGTTACTGCTCCTTCGGGAAAAGCATTCCGGGTGCGTACTCCGACCTTACTGCAGATGGAGGCGGTTGAGTGTGGAGCAGCGGCTCTTGGTACGATAATGCATCATTACGGTGTCTGGGTTTCTCTTGAGAAACTGAGGGTTGAGTGTGGAGTCAGCCGTGATGGAAGTAAAGCCGGAAATATTCTTCGTGTTGCTAGACAGTATGGTTTTGAGGCTGATGGCTATAAGGTTGAGGCAGCTGATTTTTTTGAAGACAAAGCGGATTTTCCCTGCATCATCTTCTGGGACTTCAATCACTTTGTGGTTGTCGAAGGGCGACGGGGTGACAAGGTTTATTTCAATGACCCTGCCTGTGGCCCGCGTTCTGTCAGCTGGGATGAGTTTGACCGGAAATTCACCGGTGTTGTACTGATTATCAAACCCGGCGACAATTTCAAACCGCAAGGAGTAAAGCCTACTGTTTTTGGTGGCCTGTTGTCGCGGATCGGTAAGGGGCGGATGTCACTGGTTATGATTGTGATTGCGAGTTTGGCGCTTGTTTTGCCGGGCTTGGCTGCTCCGGTCTTTAGTCAGGTCTTTGTCGATGATATAATGGTTGGCGGGCTTACTGACTGGATATGGCCACTGCTTATCGGTGTTTTTGTGACCTTTATGGCACAGAACCTGCTGGGCTGGATACAGGGATATTATCTGCTGCGCCTTAACACCGGACTTTCTGTTAAAGAGTGTTCGCGTTTTATGTGGCATGTAATCAGGCTGCCGGTACAGTTTTTTCTTCAGCGTTATGGCGCGGAGATTGGTTCGCGTGTTGCACTTAATGACATGGTTGTTTCTTTTATCAGCGGTGAACTGGCGCAGGCGGTTGTCGGTTTGCTTACGGCGGTCTTCTATCTTGTTGTAATGCTGCAGTATGATGTTTTTCTGACCTTGCTGGCGGTGTTGATGGCGCTGGTTAATGTTACTGCGATGCAGGTGCTCTGGCGTTGGCAGACAGATGTTAATATGCGGTTGTTGCAGGAGCATGGGCAGCTTTCCTCGTTGAGCATGGGCGGACTGCAGATGGTTGAGACGATCAAGGCCTGCGGACTTGAGGATGATTTCTTCAGTAAATGGTGCGGTTACTATTCACGCTATGCCACAACCAAAAACCTTACCGCGCAAAAGGGGGCTATTTACCGTTCAATTCCGACGATGTTTATTGCTCTGAATTCTTCGGTGGTGCTGATTGCCGGAGGTTTGAAGGTGATGTCGGGTGAGTTGTCGATGGGTGGCTTGCTGGCGTTTCAGATGCTTAGCGGGGTGTTTCTGGCCTCGGTTGGCAAGTTTGTATCCCTTGGTAACTCGATGTCTTCAATGTGTGCGAATGTTCGGCGTATTGAAGATGTTCTTGCGTATGAGCCGGAGAGGGTTGTTGACGGGGATGACGGCAAGATCATAAAACGCCTGAGTGGCAACATCAAGGTTGCTAATATCACCTTTGGCTATAACCGTTTTGAGCCGCCGGTTATTTCTGATTTTTCGCTTGAGCTTAATCCCGGCAAACGGATTGCACTGGTTGGCGGATCCGGCAGTGGTAAGTCAACAATTGCCAGAATCATCGCAGGTTTGCTTGAGCCGTGGGAGGGCAAGGTTTATTTTGATGGCCGGGATCGTTCTGAGTATGACCGTGAAGCCATCTCCAACTCTCTTTCAGTTGTAGATCAGAGTATTTTCCTCTTTTCCGGTACTGTACGTGACAACCTGACGATGTGGGATGATTCCGTGGAAGATTCGGATGTTATTGTCGCGGCGCGCGATGCCTGTATTCATGACGATATTGTTTCGCGTGAGGGGGGGTATGATTCTCGTGTAGATGAAGGCGGTGGAAATTTCAGTGGCGGGCAGTGCCAGCGGCTTGAGATTGCCAGAGCGCTCTGCAGAAAGCCGAGTGTTGTGATTCTTGATGAAGCCAGTAGTGCGCTTGACCCGGTAACGGAGAGTCTGGTTGATAATAATCTGCGCAGGCGTGGTTGTTCTTGCATAATTGTTGCCCACAGGCTCAGTACGATCCGTGATGCTGATGAGATTATTGTTCTTGAGAAGGGGAAGATTATTGAACGCGGAACGCATGAGCAGCTCTTGAAAAATCAAGGCGGTTATTATGCTGCGCTTATTTCGGACAATTAGTCATGACGATAAATGAAGATATTTACAAAATATTCAGTAGTTGCGAGGCTGTTGCTCTGAGTGGAAACAGGCCGGAAATATGTACTGCTGCGACGCTATATTTGGTCTCATCTGGTGAAGCGGATCTGTTCTATATCCGCGAGAACGGTGATCTTCTTCCGATCAATTCGTTCATGGAAGGGCAGTTGTTTCTTGCTGTCGGTCAGATGCAGATAAGCGGGCGAGAGGGCAGTTCCGTCAGACCTGTTGCTCTTTCTGAGCTTGGGAATACTGGCGACAAACTTGATTTAATAATTTCGCCAGTCGCACATTTTTTTGATTCATTTGTTTATGATTTTCTGCATGCCGCTCCTGGTGGCAGGTCTTTTGATGGTAATGTTGTTGACCTTGAAGAGGGTGAGGTTCTTCGTGCTGGAAGTACTCCCGAGGTTATTTCCGTCTCAAGGGATTGTCTGTTTTGCGGTGATTATGAAATTTCGGGTGGAAGTGTCTGGCTGCTGGCTAAAAGCAGCTGGCTTGTTTCAGATTCCGGAATAACGTGCCGAAGAGTTGAGGCGGATAATGAGACAGTAATAAATGTATTAAAGAATATCTGCGGATTTTTGACTCGGACGATGTTTACGTTTTCTTCCTCGCAGGATGAAAAATGGGTCGACGAGATCAGGTCGCGCAAGGAGAACAGTTTGGGTTCATTCAGCTCTACCCTGCGTGATATGGCTACTATTATGGAGTCTGAAATCGTTGCGGAGGGTAGTGGTGATGCGGTTGATTTTGCCTGCATGATGGTTGCGAAAAAGTCGGGAATACATCTGAATGAACGCAAACAGGTCAACTCGAAATCTGTAGAAGAATTCGCTTCCCGCCAGTCAATTCGCTGTCGGACGGTTCGGATTGATAACGAGTGGTATAACTCTGACTGCGGGCCGTTGGTCGGCGTTTATGATGGCGCGGTTGTTGCTCTAATCAATAAAGACGATCATTACCTGCTGTATCAGGCTGGACAACCAGCCTGCAGGGTTGATTCTGCGATTGCTGAAAAAATTGATGATTTTGCCTGGAGTTTTTTTGAGGGATTACCTCAGAAGAAGGTGCGTAGGCGGGATATCATTTCCCTTTCCTGGAGGGGGGGCGGTTCGGATTTATACTGGATAATGATGTTGGGGCTGGTTACTGGTCTGCTTGGAATGGTAACGCCTGCAATGACGGGGCTTGTTATTGGTGATATTATTCCGGCGGGTGAATATTCAATGCTCTTTGAGTTGGGGCTGGGGTTACTTGCTGCGACAGTAGCGGGTTCTCTGTTTTCGATGGTTGAGAATTTTGCCATGATGCGCTTCACGTCCCGCAGTTCTTTCAGGCTGCAGGCTGCGATATGGGACAGGTTGCTTTCTCTTCCGGCTTCTTTTTTCGGTAAATATGACGCGGGGGATCTGGCCAGCCGGGCAATGGGGATACAGGCTGTCCGCGAGATTATTGGCCAGCAGTTGCTCTCCTCGTCACTGGCAATTGTTGTCGGTGCATTTAATGTCATTGTTGCGCTTGTATATTCCTGGCAGCTGACGTTGGTTACGATCGCGTTTTCGTTGGTTGGGTGTCTGGTCGGTTTGGCTTTGTCATTTTATCAGTTGAAGTATCAGCGGAAAATCCAGAAGATCTCGGGGGACCTTTCAGGTTTTGTCCTCCAGCTTATTACCGGAATTGCCAAGGTCAGAATTTCCGGCTCGGAGGTGAGGGCGTTTTCTTTCTGGAGCAGGTTATTTGTCCGGCAGAAAAAGTCTAATTTCACCTATTCTATTTTTTCACAGATTTCTGGGATGATCTTCTCGGCGTTGCCTCTGGTGCAGACAGGTGTGGTTTTTTATATTATTGTTTCCATGAATGCTGATGAGCGTATTTCAACTGGGGCTTATATGGCTTTTAGCGCTGCGGCAGCCCAGATATCGGCCGCGCTCAGTTCTATGTTTTCTTTGGTTATGTCGATTGTTCAGGCTTTGCCGCAATATGAGCGCGCCCAGCCGATTCTTGATACTCCAGTAGAACATCAGCCGTTTCTCAATCAGGCCCCCATATTGCAGGGACGGGTTGAGTTGCGCAATATTGAGTTTTCCTACAGCAGCGGCGCAAAAGTGCTTTCCGGGGTTTCTATTTCTGCCGAGCCGGGTGAATTTATTGCTGTTGTCGGCTCTTCCGGCGCCGGCAAGAGTACATTACTTAAAATTATGCTTGGCGTGCAGAAACAGTCTGCCGGTTCGGTCGTCTTTGATGATGCGGAGATTTCCTCATTTGATCTTAAAAGTCTGCGCAAGCAGTTTGGGGTGGTGCTGCAGAATGGCGGGATTATGCAGGGCAGCATTTACAGCAATGTCTGTGGGGCGACAAATATTACTATCGATCAGGCTTGGGACGCTCTTGATATGGCTGGTCTTGCAGAAGAGGTCAGTGTGATGCCGATGGGGATTCATACGGTTCTTCCGCAGGGAGGAGGGGTCCTTTCCGGCGGGCAGCGTCAGCGTCTGGTTATCGCCAGAGCTTTGGCCTCCAATCCACGGATATTGTTTTTTGATGAAGCGACAAGCGCGCTTGACAATCGTTTGCAGGCAGAAGTTTCCGAGAATATTGAACGGCTTAATCTCACAAGGATTGTTATTGCGCATCGCTTGAGCACAATTATGAACGCCGACAGAATTTATGTACTTGACAAGGGGCGGGTTGTGCAGGAGGGCAGCTATAACCAGTTGCTTGAAGAGGATGGAATTTTCGCTGATCTGTGCCGCAGGCAGATGGCTTAGTCGCGGTTTTGTTTTGGTTTTAAAATGAGGATAATCTGACGTGTTAAAAGAACGCATAATGCTGATTATTACAATTATATTCAGTCTGCTTTGCAGTGTATGGTTTGTAAAGCTGGCGATTGATTCGCACCGCAGGGCTTCCGTGCTTGATGAGTCGGCTACTATACGTGCCGGTAAAGCCAGAGAACACAAAAGCGGCATAATAAAGATAGGTGTCGCCACAAACTCTGAAAACCTTACCTACGATCAGCTGGTGCAGGGCGTTGCGCTGGCTGTGGATGTAATTAATTCGGAAAACATGCTTAAAAACTACAAGCTTGAGCTGGTGATAAAAGACGATCATGGAAAAGTTGATACTGCCAGAAAAATCGCTCAGGCTTTTGCTGATGACATGGATATTGACATTGTCATTGGGCATCCAGACTCATCAATTGCCATTAACGTCCAGCCTATTTATGATTTTTACGGTATTATCTTTTTCACCCCTTCAGCCAGCACGCCAAGGCTAAGCTTTAACGGAAGCAAATTGTTTTTTCGAAACTATCCAAATGATGCTGAGATCGGGGCTTTTATCGCAAAACTTGCAGACAAGCTTAATGCAAGAAAGATCGCTCTTGTATATCCTGAGACAGTTTATGGCCGAGGGGTTGCCAACGCTCTTGAATCGAACGCCGATTTGGCGGATATCGAAATTTCCGCAAGAGATTCCTTTGACGCCGGATTCTGTAATTTCTCAAACATGATTGAACAGTGGAAATCCTTTTATTCTTTTGATGTTATTGTAGGGGTTTTTGTGACGCCGGAAAAACAGGCTCGTTTTATTGAGGCTGTTAAGAAGAAAGAGCTTAATGTGCCGATTATTTTAACCCCCGAAGTATCTGCCGCCCAGAAAGATGACCCTTTTGGCGCATACAAAAACTCGATTTACCTGATTGATGTCAAACCTGAAATGGCCACCGCCTCTGACTTAACCAGAGCGTTTGTTGAAAAGTTTAATAGCAGGTATGGCCAGAAACCCAATTATGTCGGCTTTGATTCTTTTGAAGCTTTATATATTCTTGCACAGGCTATAAATCAGGCTGGTTGCCCGTCAGCGCCGGATGTTGCAAAGGTCTTGCATGAAAGCAAGGGATTTAATTCTTTGTCAGGCAAAATCAGTTTTAGGGAAAATGGTGATCCCAATAAAAAAATTAATATTCTTCAGTTTAAGCCTCGTAAAGAGCAATGAACTCAATCTGTAATGGATTTATTTTGTCTGAGTTTATCTTTAAGTAATGTCACAGCTTAGTGATATAATGTTGTGCTGCAAGTGTATTGTTTTGTTGTTTTGTTATTAGTTCTTTGCTGGCACTTGGTTACGTTTACTGTGTTTGTTGTGGTTATTGTGCCTTTGCATAGATTGTCTGGATTTTATGAATATGACTCAACTAAATGGGCGAAAGCGCTGTAATAAATGCCGATAATTCTTGACAGTCAGGGCAAAATTGGTATATTTAAAGCTTTGCACAGGAGACTGCCTAGGAGGCATTCTCCTTTTTTGCCGTTTAAAGACCGCAAATTATTAATCATGACAGGAGGTGCAGATGCCATCTGCTTCGGCTAAGTCACTTGACAGTATTATCAATAAACTTGAGAAGCTAAATATCAAGCCAAAGTTTATGGCGCCGCTTGATCGTTTGGTTTACGCCGTTCTCTCGGAGAATCGGTCACCGGCTGCTGTAGAGAAGGCGATGGCCAGTGTGCTGAAAGTCTTTTTTGACTGGAATGAAGCACGTGTTGCCCGCTGGGTTGAAATTGCCCGTGCGCTTGACCCGCTAGATGATGCTGACCAGGCTGCAATTCGTTTGCGTAATACATTGAACCGGCTTTTCGATCTTCGCGGCGAGCTTAGCCTTGACTTCTTTGAGGATATGAAGGTTACTGAAGCGCGCAAGGTTATTTTTGAAGTTGATCCTGACTTTAAGCGCGATGAGGTGGGGCTGATGCTTTATCAATGTCTGCCCGGAATGACCCCGCCGATTACCCCTGAGATTGTTGCTGAAGCCAAAAAACTTGGCGTTATCACAAAGAACGGAACCAAGGCGCAGCTTCAGAAATTACTCACTTCTGTTGAGGACCATACCGAGGCGGTAAAGGTTCTGCACTATATCGAGATGAGTATGGCCCAGCAGTTGGTCGAGAAGACATCTTCCAAGAAAAGCACCAGAAGCTCTACCGCCGTAAAGAAAAGTACGACCACGAAGACAACGAAAAAATAGAAAATAGAAAAATAAGTGAGGAAAAATAATGCCTGAATTGACAATTGGCCTTCCTAAGGGAAGTTTGCAGGATTCTACATTTGCGCTACTTAAAAAGGCTGGCTGGGAGTTTACCGTACGCTCACGCAGCTATTACCCTACATGTAATGACCCTGATATCAGCGCAATGCTCGCCCGTCCGCAGGAGATGAGCCGTTATGTTGAGCGTGGTACCCTTGATGTTGCGATTACCGGCCTTGACTGGGTTCTTGAGAATGGTTCTGACGTTGAGGTTCTTGAGCGTCTTGTTTATGCCAAAGCTACCCGGCAGCCTGTGCGCTGGGTTCTGGCTGTGCCGGAAGATAGCGACATCCGCGATGCCAAGGATCTTGAGGGTAAGGTCATCAGTACAGAGGTTGTTGAGCTTACCAGAAAGTATTTCAAAGAGCGTAACGTCAATGTTACTGTTGAATTCTCACATGGTGCTACTGAAGTCAAGGTTCCGCACCTTGCTGACGCTATTGTTGATGTTACTGAAACCGGAAGCAGTCTGCGGGCCAACCGTCTTCGCATCATTGATACAGTTCAGGAGTCTGTGACTGTTGTTGTCGCCAATAAAAAATCTTATTCTGATTCATGGAAAAAGCCGAAAATTGACGCGCTCTGCCTGATGCTTAAGGGTGCGCTTGATGCCAAGGAGAAGGTTCTTATCAAGATGAATGTCCCTTGTGACCGTCTTGAGGAGGTCCTTAAGACTCTTCCTTCCCTTAATTCACCTACAGTCAGTCACCTTGCCGATGAAAGCTGGGTTGCGGTTGAAACCATTGCCGACGAGTATCTGGTTCGTTCGCTTATTCCTGCTCTTAAGAGCAGCGGCGCGGAAGGTATTATTGAGTTGCCTTTAAATAAGGTTATCCGCTAGTTTCTGCTCAACAGATATTGTACACAATATATAAGGAAGCCTTTTTTTGGGGGCTTCCTTTTTATTATTTATAGCGTTTTAGCCATATTGCTGCTTGTTCATTCGTTATGAGGAACGATTTCGTAAAACTCATCAATAATATCAAGGACATCATAGAAATTATCAACAACGTGGGTTGGCTCCATTTCTCCGACGACTTCACGGTATTTGCCGCCACGACGGCTTAGAATGGTCTGCATGCCGATACGTGCGGGAACGTCAATATCAACAGGCGGGTTATCGCCGATATACATGCACTGTTCAGGCGGCGCTTTTGCATCGCGACAGGCGAGTAAATAAATCTTCGGATTGTGCTTGGCAATACCTACATGGTCAGTGATATAGATATATTTGTGGTCTACCAGCCGGGCAAGGCCAAGACGGTGGATCTTTTCTGCCTGCTTGGTTGTCATGCCGGCAGTAATTATGCCAAGCAGCAAGCCACGCTCGCGAAGGATATTGAGAACTTCAATTGCGTCGCCAAATGGTGAAAGTTCGCGTGCTTTTGTATCATGGTAAGCGGCAACCCCGGCGACCATTATCAGCAGCGGATTAGACCCGGCGTAAACTTCAGGCGGCATGCGCTTGATTAGTTTGTCAAAATGCTCATGATGGTTACTGCCAAATTCCCTGATAACCTCATTGAGTTCATGTAGTGCCTCTTCTTCAGGGATATTGAGGCCGGCCTTTATCATCGCGTTTATTGCGTTCTGTCTGGCAATTTTAGCAAACTCAGTGATACCGTAAACAGTATCATCCACATCCATAAAGAAAGCTTTTAGTGGTTTTTTACTCATTAATTGTCTCTGTAGTACGGATCGGTGGTTGGGTTAAATTTATTCTTGTCTTCTGTGGAGTACGCCTTTGTCCCAGGAAGCGGTGCCTGTTTAGAACGGGCTGCAGGGACGGCCGATTTTACTGACGGCTGACTAATTATAATCCTGTTGTTTAATCTTGACTGAGCGGCCATTCGTAACATTTCAAGTGCGCTGGCAGCGGTCGGGTCAGATTCGCGCAGCCGGTCAATAGTCTTGCCCATATTGTCATATTGCCTTAATTTGAACTCCATCCGTGCCTTCATCGTCAGCGCCTCGCGGAGATTGCTGCCGGTAAGTCCTTTGTCTAGCGCTTCTGAGACAGCAAAGAGTGCGCGCATATATGCTTGATATTCATTGAGCAGACGTGCTTTGCTCAGCAACTCCTCCGGACTCTCAAGTCCTGTTATGTTAAACATTTTTATTTTTTCTGCATCGCTTAATTTGTTATTGTTATCCTTATCAGCAGCTTCGTCAGTTACTGCTTTGCCTGTTGATGCAAGTGGAGCAGGTTTGAATTCTTTAGCGAGGCCTGCCGGTGCTTGAGCAGGTTCTGCTTCCGGGGCAGATGATTGCTGCGTTTCTTCTTTTGCTAACGTTGGTGTTAAAGCCCTCATTTTCGTCTCGGTACTGTGTTTGGGCATCGGCGGTAGTGCCGCAGTCATTTTTTGTGGGGCCTCCACTTCGTCATTAACAGGCGGCAGGCCGGTAGAAGACGTGATGGCTGGCGTTGAAGGCATTGACGCCGGTTTTATTTCCTCACTGATTATGCCGGGAATACCTGGAGCGGTATCCGCATTAAGTGTTGTCTTAGCAACCTCCTTTTGCGGCTCTGGAAGGCTTGTGCCAACTGCCGGTGATTGTATTTCAGCAGCCATTATTGGGGCAGAAGAGAGGGTGCTTCTATTATTTTCTCTCTTTGCTTCGGCCTGATCGCTCTTACTGCTGCGTTTGAGAATATGGCGGATTTTTTGCGTATTATCGTCGATATTTGACAATGCCCCCTCAACGTTTGCCGGGCTGGCCGGAGCTGCCGCTAGTAAGGCTGCGGTTTTATCCTTGTCGGTAGTGTCTGATGTTTCTGTTATTGTTTCTGAATTCCGTGCAGACACTTTTTGTTTTTCATGCGGTTGCAGAGAATCGGTAAACTCCGGAATGCCGCTGGTTGTCAGTTGATTGAAATCACTGTTTTTAGCCGCTAACTTCTCGATTGCAACAGGGTCAATTGCCGGAACGCCGGAAGCAACGGTTGCGTTCTCTTTTTCTGTATTGCTGCTGGCAACGGTCTTTGGTTGTCCTGTCGCTGGTTTGGCTTGAGTCAGATCCTTCTCAAAAACAATCTCGTCCGCTATTGCCTTGACTTTTGGCGTTTCGATAGCTTCTGTCGCAATCATTGGCGTATCAGGAATATCATTAACAACCGGGGCTGTCACTGTTTCTTTGTCTTTAGGCATTTCTGGTGTCGCAATTTTGGCAAGATCTGCTGTCGGTGCAGCCTTGGGCGTTTCTGCGGCTTTTGCAGGTGCGGGGGTCGCTAGAGGAGCGTTAGGCGTTTCGGCGAAAACCGCGGTTTGCTTTTCCAGTATAGTGTCCTTGCCAGTTTCCTGTTCTTTCATAACTGAAATCTTGTCTGCACGTTCAGGAGTTGCTGCAGTCTTGACGGCGGCCTTTTCCTGCACATTCTGCGAAAGCACCGGTTCTTCTGTCTGACGTACTGTTGTGTCTGTTTTTTCACTCTTCGGAGCCGACTCTGGCGTCATGGCAAAAAATAATGCCCCGCCGGCAACAACAGCAATAACAGCCGCTACCTTAAATAGTGGGAATGCGCCGCCTGCTGCGTTCTTTTCAATTTCAGGGATAGTTATGATCTTCTCTGCGGGCTGTTCTGCAGCGGCGATTTGAACGGAAGGTTCTTTCTGCGAAAGTTCGACGGTTTTTTCAGGGATATTTTCCTGAGTTACCGGCATTTCTTGAGCTGGTTTTGGCGTATCAGAATTCCGCACTTCAAGAACCGTTTTCATTTCCGGTTCATCAGCCTGAGCGGGCTTTTTCTGACTCTCTTTACTCGAGGTCATGTCAATTACCGGGATTACAGCTTCCTGCTTTGCTGTTTTCTTTTCTTTATGTTTTTCAGTTATGACAGGTCCGGTTTCTTCCCTGACAGGCTCTTCTTCCTGATAAAGTGGCGTGCGCAGTGCTTTCTCCCGCGCTGCTTCTTTCATTATCTCATTGAGATCAATTGCCGGAGCTTTTTTCTCCGGGGCAATACGGTAGGCTGTAAGCAGTTTACGGGTCTCGGCAAGTTCATCGCCAAGCTCCTTGTCATTCTCCGCCTCAGCAAGAAAATGGTCTTCCTCTTCGGGATTCATCTCACCGTAGAGGTGCGCAAGTATATTGTCTGTAATCTCGTTTTTATCCATAATATCACAATCCTGCCAGCAGACCGTACAACTTCGCCTCGGCTTTAAGGGAATTTCGCAGCTTCTCTACAGCATAACGCATACGGCTCTTGACTGTCTCTTTATTGCAACCAAGAATCTGCGCAATTTCGTCAAAACTTAAATCCGCATCTTCGCGCATCAGGAAAACTTCCCGTTGGTCGTCTGGCAATCTCATGACCGCATCAGATATCCGCTCTCCAAGCTCTGCAACAGTAACTTTGGTGTCGGGAGTCAGGTCTGAGCTGATCGCATCCTCAATTGTATGCTTCTCTTCAACGTCAACGCTGGCGGAAAAATCTTTGGTGCGTTTACGTTTTCTGATCGCGTCAAGTGCGCTGTTTCTTGCTATCTGGAAGATCCAGGTACTGAGCTTGGCTCTTCCGTCATATTTGTGGGCATGGACGGCGATCTTAACCAGCACCTCCTGATGGACATCCTCCGCCAGATGTTCATCCTGCACAAAACGGCATAAAAAGCCGTATAATTTGCCGTTAAATTGCCCGGTCAGCACCTCAAAAGCCTTTATGTTCCCAGAAAGATAGGAGTTTAAAAGCTCTTCCGGCGTAAGAAAGTCATAATCCTCTCCGGTAGGGGCAGTCGGGTTATTATCTTCAGCTGTAACTGTCATGCTCCAGCATTTCCTGTATATAAATACGTCATAAACGGGTTATTAGGGTTAAATTTTACCGCAACACTTTAAATTATATGGAAAAAAAGCTCATTGGGTGTAAAAAAAAGGCATATATAAAAAAAATGCCTGAAACTTGTCACTCAGAATATAAGAATGTACCTACCACAGGCCTTTATTTCAAGCGGAAATACCATTAATTATTCAGCTTAGATACATCATGGTAGGTAAGTCCTTACAAATCAGGATGATTAATGAAAATTTTTCGTATCCGCAAGAGAGAAAATCACACTTTATGGTTATGTGCTTATGCTTGTAATTAAAGTTTCTTGTATGCCGGGTAAATTATGAATATAATCAGTTATACGCGATTATATACGGTTGTCGTTACGGTTAAGTTTGAATATTTTTTTGCATCGAGGTTCTGTAAAAACAAGGGAGAGTTGATGCAGCCGATATACCATCTTGATAAGCTTATTGAGCGAGTTAAGCCTCTGGCTGTATGCCGGGACAGTATTCTGTCTGCTTTTGAGCTTTGTCGGGATTCATATAAAAACAATAAAAAGTTGCTTCTCTGTGGTAATGGCGGGAGTGCGGCGGATGCTGAGCATTGCAGCGGTGAGCTGCTTAAGGGGTTTTGTTCGCTCAGGCCGCTTGATTCCGGGCAGCGGGAAGGGTTGCCTGATATTATCGCCGATAATCTTCAGAATGGGCTTGCCGCAATTCCGCTGACAAGTTTTATTTCACTGGCTACAGCATATGCAAATGATTCTCTGCCGCAGCTGGTTTTTTCGCAACTGGTCTGGGCGCTGGGGCAGAAGGGTGATATTCTTCTTTGCTTCTCAACCTCCGGTAACTCAGAGAATGTTTTATATGCTGCGCAGACAGCGCGCGCCAAAGGAATGAAGGTTGTTTCATTTTCCGGCAAGGGCGGGGGAAAGCTCAAGGCATTGTCTGATATTAATATCATTGCCCCTGACAGTGAGACGCACCGTATTCAGGAGTTGCATCTTCCGGCTTACCATGTGTTATGTCTGATGCTAGAGGAAGAATTTTTCGGCACGGAGCTACTCATTAAAGATTAGGTTCCACGGAGAAAAACTTGACTGAGGCTGAGGGAAATGACGCTGATTTTATCTGCCCCAAGTGTGGCAAGCGCTACAGGAATAAATCTGTGCCGCCGGGAAGTCGTGTCCGCTGCAAGAAATGCTCGACGATTGTCACCTTTGATCCAGAGACAACATCTTCGTTAAAGCCGCCGGTTTTCAAGGCCGGCGACACCTTGGGCAGTTACCGGATTACGCGGCGGATTGGTAGCGGTGGAATGGGGATTGTCTATCAGGCCGAGAGTATAAAGAGTGGCAGGATTGTCGCGATTAAAAGCCTGACCATTAAAGGTGCGGATTCAATCAGTTCAAGCCATACGCGGCGCTTTTTGCGTGAGGCGCGCCTTGCGGCTGCAATTTCTCATCCAAATGTTGTGCATGTAATCGGCTTTATACAAAAAGACGGTTTTTATCACATCGTCCTTGAGTATGTAAGTGGCGGTTCGTTAAAAACGCTTCTGCTGAAAGAGGGAACACTCCCTGAGAAAAGAGCGCTTGAGATTGCTCTGGGTACGGCGCAGGCTCTTGTTGAGGCAGCCAAGGTGCGTATTGTTCACCGTGACATTAAGCCTGATAACATAATGCTATCTGAGGACGGTATTGCGAAGCTCGCCGATCTTGGTCTGGCTACGCAGGAACATGATGATACTTCAGATACAACTGTTGTCGATCTCAACTCACTCGAAACATTGCTTGATAACAATTTCGATGCCTCGCTGACAATGAGTAATGTCGCGATGGGTACGCCGGCGTATATGGCACCAGAGCAGAGCCGCGACAGCCGTTCGGTTGATTGCCGGGCCGATATTTACAGCCTTGGGGCGACCTTATACCATATGCTCTGTGGCGATCCTCCGTATGTTGCTGATAATATGCGCAAACTCATGTCGATGCACCGCAATGCCGATATTCCTGATATAAACAATATCCGGACAGGTTTGTCTGATATAACCCGTTCTATTATTGAGCGTTGTCTGCAGAAGAATCCTGACCAGAGATTTCAGACACCGGTGGAGGTGGTTGCTGAAATTGAGCGGGCATTAAAAGGGCTTGAACCCAGTTCTGATTCAACTGCCGGGGTTGGCCGAAGTGTGCGCTTCTATGATGAGAATGAGGGCAAGCCTGCAGAAAGTTCAGCATCAGGGATGGGCGAATCAATGCTTTATGATTCTGCAGAAGACCGTCCGTCAGTTTTACATACTATCACCTCGCGGGAAAATCTGGTTTTTATTTTGGCGGTCATGATAGCTGCGGCATTTGTGTATCTTGCATTTGACGCGGTTGACAGCTGGTATTCCCGGCGTCAGCAGATAGAAAAAAATTCAGATAACGCGCCAAAAATTGAGGATGAATCTTCATATCCGGCGCAGTAATAAAATTGTCTGAAAGATAAAAGCGGCCGTAATAAACTCCGGCCGTCTTCTATCGGTAAAATTATTATCTCCAGATGCCTTCTATTTTCTGATGCGAATTTCCTGATACCAGCACCAGACCACCGGCACAATAAACATTGTTATCAGCTCAAAGACCATTCCTCCAAAAATCGGAACTGCCATAGGCGCCATTATCTCGGAGCCGCGCCCTGTACTTGAGAGTACGGGCAAAAGTGCGAGAATTGTGGTCGCGGTTGTCATCAGGCACGGGCGAATTCTGCGCAACGCTGCTTTTAGGGTAGTGTCGCGCATTTCAATAATAGATTCCGGTGCGTGCTGGCGGTATTTCTGTTCAAGATAGGTTGCCATGACAACACCGTCATCAGTGGCAATGCCAAATAGTGCAAGAAATCCTACCCATACCGCAGTACTGAGTCTGATTTCGTGCATCTGGAATAACTCACGCATCGAGACATCAAATACCGAGAAATTCATGAACCAGTCCTGACCATACAACCAGATCATGACAAATCCACCCATCCACGCTGCCGCAACACCTGAGAAAACAATCAGCGATGTCACCGTACTTTTAAACTGCATATAAAGGATGAAGAAGATAATCAGTAAAGCGCACGGCACAAGCAGCATCAGGTATTTCATGGTCTGTTGGTACTTCTGATAAGCGCCAACAAATTCATAGGTGATACCAGCTGGCAGTTTGAGTGCGCCTTTTTCCTGCATATGGGTAAAGATTTTGCGCACATCATTTACCGCTTCAATTGAACTGTAGCCGGGGTTGGTGTCGAAGGTAATATATAGGGCAAGCCCGCCATTTTCACTCTTGATAATCTTAGGCCCGCGTTCAAAGCGAACCTGATGATTGACCAGTAACTGGCTGAGCGGGATTTTCGCCCCATAGGGAGTGTCAGCCATGATGTGCAGTAGGGCTTCAGGTGAGTCGCGAAGCTCACGCATATAGCGTACCAGAATTGAGTACCGCTCACGCCCCTCAATGGTTCTGCCTACCTTGTTGCCGCCAATTGCGGTCTGGATAATATTCTGAACATCTGAAATGTTAAGCCCGTGCCTTGAAATGGCATCGCGGTCAATTTCAAGTTCCAGATAGGGTTTACCCATGATCCTGTCCATGCTCACGCTTGAAGGATAAACGGCCGGAACAGTCCGAAGAGCGTTCTGGATTTCAACCCCCGCCTCTTGAAGCTGCCTGATGTCAATGTTGCCTCTGCCGATAAGTTTGATACCGGTGTCGCCTTTCATCCCGCTCTGAAGCATGACAATACGTGTCTCAATAGGGCCGAGCTTGCTTGCCGATGTTACACCGGCAATATTGGTCGCCCGAATAATCTCAGCCCAGATGTCGTCAGGACTTTTGATGCCATCCCATTTCTCACGTCCTTCGTTTAAAGCAGGATCAAGCGCTCTGCGCCATTGTCTGAAAGGCTTGCCACTCTCAGAGGCAATCAGGCTGCCATCGGAATTGCGCAGGTATTTGCCTTTGACTATATATGGCTTGTCATCAGGCGCAGAAACTTTTTGTCCGGTAAAATTTCTTTCATAGTCAGTATCCGCTGGATCATACCTGAATAAAACAAGTCTGCCATTACTGTCATGATAATACTCGCTGTAATAATTAATGACCGTTTCAATCATGTCAACCGGAGCGGGGTCAAGCGGGGTGTCAGCTCGTCCCAGTTTGCCGACAGCCATCTGCACTTCAGGTACGCTTTCAAGTCTTTTATCTTGCTGGCTGAGAACTTCCGCGACCTCGCCAATTGAGGCATGGGGCATGGTTGAAGGCATATACAGGAATGAACCTTCATCAAGGCGCGGCATCAGTTCCGGTTTCAAGGTGCGCCAGATGCTTAAACCTGCGAGCGTAAGCGTGGCCGGCAGAAGCAGGAAGAGCAATTTATGATTCAGACACCAGCGCAGAGTTGTCGGGTATAATTTATAAAACAAATAGAACGCGCCAATCAGGACAATAATAACTACAGAGCAGAAAAGAAAATTCCTTATGCTGCCAGCACCAAGGCCAAGGGGTATCCAGTCCTGTGATAAAAACCAGAGGGCAACCATACAGGCTATTACACTCGCGCCTATACGCATGTATAAACCACGGTGGTGATGCTCATTGTCATGGTCTTTGTGGAGCAGCCAGTTGGCAAAGGTCGGGATCAGAATTATCGCCACAATTAACGACGCGCCAAGAGCAAAGGTCTTGGTGTAGGCAAGGGGGCGGTATAGTTTGCCCTGGTCGCCGGTTAGAAAAATTACCGGCATAAAACCGACAATCGTAGTAGCTACTGCTGCGCCGACCGCTGAGGCTACCTCCTTTGTTGCGTAGTATACCGAATGTAACCTGCTTTCACCTTCTGGTGCGGCGTTGAGCTGTTTGATTATATTTTCAGTCAGCACAATTCCCATATCGACAATTGTACCGATGGCAATAGCAATACCGGCAAGAGCAACGACATTTGCCGTGACATTAAATACCTTCATCAGAATGAAGCATAAAAGAACAGCCAGTGGCAGCGTCATTGAAATAATCAGGGAGCTGCGAAGATGAAGAAGCATGGCCAGTACAACAATTATGGTGACCATTATCTGCTGGCTGAGTGCGCTTTCAAGTGTCCCAAGCGTTTCTTCAATAAGCCCGGAACGGTCATAAAAAGGCACAACCGTAACCTTGCTTACAGCTGTTTTCTTCTGACCGTTATTGTCGATAACCGTGATCTCTTTCTCTGGCAGCGACGCGGCGATATTACTCAGCTTCTTTTTGACATTTCTTATAACCTCCATCGGGTTCTCGCCATACTGGGCGACGACAACCCCGCCAACCGCTTCAAGACCATTTTTGTCGAGCGCACCTCTGCGCAGGGCAGGGCCGAGAAATACCCGCGCCACGTCCTTTACACGGATGGGGACATTGTCGCTGACTTTTAACACCGCTTGCTCGATATCGCTGATTTTCTGTACGTTACCAAGACCGCGGATAATGTACTCGACTTTGTTTATTTCCATGGTACGCGCGCCGACATCAAGGTTACTGTTCCTGACGGCACTCTGAAGTTGCGCCAGTGTAACCCCATGCTCACGCATCGCATCAGGATCCGCCTCCACCTGATATTCCTTTACAAACCCGCCAACAGATGCAACCTCAGAAACACCCGGTACGCCCATCAGTTCATACTTTATGAGCCAGTCCTGAATACTGCGAAGCTGCTGCTGGTCCCAGCCACCGGCAGGCTGACCATTTTTATCGCGTCCTTCAAGCGTATACCAGAAGACCTGTCCAAGCGGAGTGGCGTCCGGGCCGAGGCGTGGTACAACATTCTCCGGCAACTCACCGGCAGGAAGTGAATTAAGTTTCTCCTGTACGCGGTCACGTGAGAAATAAAAATCAACCGAATCATCAAAGATCACATAGATTGTCGAAAAGCCAAACATCGACTGACTGCGGACGGTCTTGACTCCGCTGATGGAAAGCAGGCGGGAGCTGAGAGGGTAGGTTATCTGATCCTCGACATCCTTGGGTGAGCGTCCGTCCCATTCCGTATAAACTATTTGCTGGTTCTCGCCAAGGTCGGGGATTGCGTCAACCGGAACAGGATCACGGGTGATTCCTGCGATATTCCAGTCAAAGGGAGCAGTGTATATCCCGCCGGCAATTATTATAACTGCCAGTAGCGCAACAACCAGTTTGTTCTCAAGCAGAAAGGCTATGATAAGTGATAGCAGCCCGTCGCCATGCGAATAGAGTTTTTTATTGTTATTATCCATAGTCTGTCCAGGTTATTCTTTTTCTTTTTTCGTGCCTGATAGCTGCTCTTGCACAAATCCGCACTTTCTCATACGCTTGCCTTCATAAGGATTGTGTACCTGATCGGTTTCCTGTAGCCAGTATGCACCCTTGTCCTTGAAAGCCATCGGGCAGAAAACATAGAAGATGTCAAGCCCTTCAAAGGGGCCGAACTCACGGACGCCGCTTTCTATGATCTTTGACAACGGTTCGAAAAATTTCCGCATCTCTTCAATATCTGTTGTCGCGCTGATTTTCCCCGCAAGCTTAGCAAACTCTATTTTTGCCGCCGGCAGATGTGTCTTCTGGTCATCAGTTAGCCCTGTATCGGGAAGATTGTTATATGAGCTGGCCAGAATCTTGATTGCTGTCAGCGCATTGTCAGTATTGTCGGCGCCAAGAGCGTATTGGAGTTTGAAATAATCGCGCACAGTATCCTTAAAAGCAGTACGAAACGGGCTGTCTGCTTTAATTATCTGCGTGTCATTATTCTTCTTTGCCGCTGCTTCGGTTGCGTTGTCTTTACGGCGCATCATGCTCGGACGGCCTGAGAGCTGCAATGCAGAGTCAATCCTGAAAGCACCATTTACTGCGATGTTGTCTCCCTTTTCAAGGCCGGAATTGATAATGTAATAGTCACCGGCTCGTGGACCAAGCTCAACCTCGACACCTCGGAATTTATTATCCTTTTCCGCCTTATAGGCAAAACCGCGTTTGCCGGTGAACAATATGGCGTTTGCGGGAGCAAGAATTGCCGGCTGTGGTTTTGTTTCGATATAGTAGCCAAGTTCCTGAGGCTTTACAAGTTTCAGGCCGCTTTCAGGACAAATTCCAGGCTTGTCACTGATTTCTTCAGGGTGGCGCGGACATATCCATTTGCCTTCCAGATCACTTGCAGCAACAACCGCTCCGTTCTTGCCGACCTTTGTTTTTATTACCGCGCGCACAATCATGTTCGGCTTGAGCAGGTTGTTCTCATTCTTTACCTGAACGCGAACCTTGGCTGTTCTTGTTGTATTGTTAAGAACCGGCTCGATAAACGAGACCATTCCCTTGAATTTATGCCCCGGTATTGCCAGCGGTATAATCTCAACCTCCTGACCGTAACGGATAAAAGGCAGATCAATTTCATAAGCATCAAGCCACACCCAGACACGTGAGAGATCGGCAACAGTATAGAGCTGTTGACCCTCTGTCACATACATTCCCTCTTTGGCATTCTTGCTTATTACAGTGCCAGAAATCGGTGCGAGAATTTCTTCGGTGAAATTGATTTTTGCGCGTTTCTCAATATTATCAATCTGCTTTTCAGCCAGTCCCATAAGCTTAAGACGGGCGCGGTTAAGCTCCTTACGCCGTTCTTTACTCTCGCCATCTCTGATGGTGTCGTTGAGGGTTGAAAGGTAGATTGCTTTCTCACCGTTTAGTTTCTTGCTGTAAATCTCAACAAGTGGCTGCCCTTCCTTGACGTAAGTTCCCGTGTTGTCGACATAGACCTTCTCAAGCCTGCCCGGAACCCACGCACTGATAACCTTCTCGCGTGTTTCATCAAAGCCGACCTTGCCGCTGAATCGCACCGGTAATACCGCAAATCCTTCCGTTACCGGAGCTGTCTCGACATGCGCAAGTTTCTGTGCCGCCAGAGACATGATAACTGTCGGCTCATTCAGATTACCGGCCATGCCTTCAGGCATCGGTACAAGGTCCATGCTGCACACCGGGCAACGACCGGGCTTTGGCTGAGGGTCGATGCACATCATCGGGCAGATATACAACTGGTTCTTATGGTTGTGGCCGTCTTCATCACTGTGCGCGTTTGCTGTATCAGAATTTTTATCCCCGGCGGTTTCCGGTTTTTGAGCGCTGCCGGGGGGGGAGGCGAAAATCATGCCAACCCCCGCAGCAACAATCATAACAAGCAACGCAAGAGGAATGACGATTCTGGCTGTTTTGGTTTTCAGAATCTTTTTCATTGTAGCCTTCCTGTTATTTTTTGATTATCCCTACAGTTTCGCCATTTTGTTCAATCTTCTTGATGGCTGCTTCAGGGTCTTTCTTGACTGCATTGACACATGGAGGGCAGCAGACATAGATTCTCTTGCCCTTGTAGTCTACGTAAAGGTTTTTGCTTGAGAGCGTGTTACCCATGATAGGGCAGATGGTCTGCTCTTTTCCTTCGTAAACAATTTTCACCTTCTCGTCGGTAACTGCCTGCTGTCCGCCGCAACATGAACCGGCTGTAAACATGGTATCAAATGTTTCTGATGAACCGGCAAAGGTATAGGCGCTTACTCCAAGGGTAATAACGGCTGCAATTGCGATAAGTGTTTTCATTTTTTTCCTTTGTATTGTATTGTTTTTTTTACGCAATTACCCGGCTGCCTACATGGCAGCCATCAGGTATTGGCTATTTAAGTTAATTTCAATATTGCATGTATCGGAAAAGGCGGAACTCATTTGTAACTGCCGAAACTTTTACCCTTAACCGATTTAGCTTATCCGGTCTTTTGTAAACAAGGTCAGATTACAGCAATTTCAAAATTCTAGGAAGATGTGGACGTATCTCTGCACTTTAGTCTAAGTGTTATAATTCAGCTTGTTTGCCCACATATAAAAGTAATGCCCTAACTTCCGCCATTTTTTGGGGCGGTAAGTCAGATTCTGAGGATTGTTGTTGAGATGCAGTAATGTACACCAGGCGGTTCGTTCCCGCGGGTGTAGGTTGCTTCAGAAGATTTCAGCAGCGCAAAACTGACGGCATTATTATCCGCAAGTATGGCTACCGGCTGATAACCGATATTGTGGTTGATTCGGAAAGGTTCAAAAATAACAGCTTCTGAGCCGTTGGTGAGCTTACAGTTGCAACGGTTGTCTACCTTAATATTTAAAGCGGTTTTCTGCAAATGCTCATTTATCATAAGCCCCATCGGCTTATCATTGCAGCATTCATCAGAGTCAGAATTTTGGGCGGTATCACTTGCCGTTGTTTGAGTATTTGCAGAATGTCCACACTCACAATCAGCCGTGCCTCTGCAGCGTGCCTGTGGCACGATGGATAGCAGAAGAGCGATTATTGCTATGGCTGTTGTGAAAATCTTCATAATGGTCATCCTAAAGTCGTTATACTGACCAGTCTATATTATCTTTTACAAACTGTCAACACAATTTTAGTGTCAATAAAAATATATCTTCCTTCTTGAATATCGGTCGTAAAAATATTTATAACAGAAATTGTGATAAAAGGCGGTTTTTATGGGTTTCGCGGTTTGTCGTTGATCCCTTTGCCGTAATTGAAGCGCGGGAAGGGTTTATTGAAATTTTTTCCATAAAATAATTTGAGGGTCAGCTCCGGCACTCCGCCGCGAATAATTTCCTGATTATTTTTCGGAGTGAGTGACTCAAAAAGTGAAGCGAAATTTCTTTCAATATAATCAGGCGCCCGTTCGTCGTGGGTGATATAAATGGCGTCTTTACCGAGGAAATCTTTCTGGTCATTGAAGAACGCAACATTCCGCGGATCGCCGCTGAAGCAGAATACCGCCTTTTTGCCGCGCAGCGCCCAGTCAATTTTACCAGCCAGATACCAGCGGTCGGTGCAGACAAAGATATTGTCATTGTCAAGCCAGCCTTCTTTTTTAAAGCGTGCCATCAGATCGTCATAATCATAGCCTTCCATAGTCGGGTCATATTTTTCCCCCAATAGCTGCCCAAACCATTTAGGCCCGTAAAAGCTCCAGAAACCCGTTGCTGTGTGCAATTGCAGGATTACTCCGAAAAATACTGTAAATACTACAGAGGCAATAACTCCAGCTTTGACAAATTTCCCCAGAGTTCTGCTTTTCTGCAGACCAGTACTTAAAAGCATCCCCAGCGGCGGGAAGAGCATCATGTACCCGGGAGCCTGCCAGTGGAAGTGGAAACCCAGGTTAGACCAAAGGGTTACAATGGTGAAAAAGGCTATGGGCAGGATCGCGGTGCAGGCAAAGAACCAGGTCTTTTTGCTGGATGCGCCCTGTTTGAAGCAGTAATAAAGCGCGTAGATCAGCGGTAGCCAGATCCAAGGCAGCAGCCACATTGCCTGTCCGCCGAATGATTGTGCAAACCAGTTAAAATGCAGCGCAAACTTTTCCCCCGCGCCAGCCCGTCCTGCCTGAAAGAGAAAGGATACCCAGCCGTTTTCGTTATTCCAGAGTAGAATCGGCAGAGAAATAATCATATTAATAATGAAAGCCAGATATGGGCCCGGATGCCATACCCAGTTGCGGTCCTCTTTTCGTGACAAGGCAAAAATTCCTACGCCGGCAAAGAGAAAGCCCGCGTGGTATTTACTCAGGGTTGTAAGGCCGAGCATTACCCCCGCAAGCAGCCACCAGCCCCAGCACTTAGCGCTCCAGCGCCAGCTTTTTTTCTCTTCTTCAGACTGGTACTGATGGAAGAAAATATTTATCAGGCAGTAAGTCGTGGCCATCCAGAAAAACATCAACGGTGCATCAGGCTGCATCCAGGTTGAGCCGGTGAAGGTGAAGACAGCAGAAAGGTTTATCGCGAGAACCGCGTAAAAAGCTGCCCGTGCCGAGTACAAACGCCGGGTAATGCAATACATGAAATAACAGGTGCCTGCGAAGAATAAAACAGATGGCAGGCGCAGGGAGAGGGCGCTCATACTGCCAAAAGCGTTCATTGAAAGCGAGGCAATCCAGAAAGCCAGAGGAGGTTGGTCGAAGTAACTGAGCTGAGGATTTACCGCTCCCATCGCATAATACGATTCGCCATAACCAAGGCCGGTGACTCCGGCGATAAATATGCGTAGCGCTGTAGTTAATAGAATCAGCCAGAAAACCCATTTGGCATATTTTGCCGAATCGTCCAATGTTTCTTTTTCAAGTTCCATACTTGTGTTCATCCCTTATTTACCATAATTGTGGTTAACTTTTCTGGTTACTGCTCGATCAAAGTTGATTATACAAAATTGAGGTCAATCAGGCAATGCTCATTATTTATTTGCCCTTGTGGCAGTAATTTGTACTATACTTCAAATTATGGAGGTTTATAAGTGTCATGTATAAATGTTTTTTTTGGGCTTACGAAAGATAGAAAAATGGTTGAAACTTTAAGGCAGATTGCCGGACTGCCTAAAACCCCGGCACCGCTTTCAGAGAGTGTAATACTTATTGTGGATGCTCAAAAGGAATATACTGTTGGCCGCCTGCCATTGGACGGTATCGATAGTTCTGTTTTGGCGCTGGCGAAATTTATTGAAACAGCCCGTGAGAAGGGGGTGCCTATCATCCACATTGTACACCATGCACTTGCATCGTCAGAGGTTTTTGCAACTGGAAGCAAAACAGCCGAGATTATTGATGAGCTTGCCCCGTTAGTGAATGAGGAAGTCGTTGTAAAGAGTTTTCCGTCATCTTTTACGGGCACGACACTTCGAGAACATTTGGATAATTTGGGGCGAACGAACCTGCTGGTATGCGGTTATATGACGCATATGTGTGTTAGTTCGACAGTTCGTGCTGCTACTGAGTCTGGTTATAATTGTACCATTGTTGAGGAGTTTACAGCGACACGTGATTTGCCGGGAGTTGGGGGCGGTGTGATTGAGGCAAAAGTACTCAAGGCTGCAATTCTAGCAGCGATGAGTGATCGGTTTGCATTGGTTGTCAAGTCAGCTTCTGATTTGGTTTGGTAAGAATTTAATTTATGTTAGAATAATTCTATAATTATCCCTTGACTTAAAAACGGCCAGAAATATACTTTTTTAGCGCTGAAAAACCACGCGGAAGTGGCGGAACGGCAGACGCGCTAGCTTCAGGAGCTAGTGATAGCAATATCGTGGAGGTTCAAATCCTCTCTTCCGCACCAAATATTAAACGCCTACAGGTCAACGACTTGTAGGCGTTTTTCTTTTTGCATTTGACAGCTTAAATCTCATGTTTTATACTGTGTGAACACACGTTATGAACACAAATAGATAATCCATGAGAAGATATGAGAACTAAAGCGAAAACTTCATCAGTTAAGATCCTGACGCACAAAGGCACCAAGCGCCGTGTCGTTTGGCGTAAGGATCGTGTGCAGTATGCCATTGTCTGTGATTCTCTCCCGGAAGCTCAATTATGCGCAGCTCAAGTCAAGCTCGCTCTTGTGGAAGCCGCGCCATGGCCGCCAGAGTTGTTGACTAAACCTGCAGTACAGCGATACATCAAAACCAAATCAGTTTCGTTGAAGCCAGGGCAAAGCATTATTGATGTTTACTTAAAAGTGATTGCCGGTGATGTTACCCATGGCTGGCTGAAAACTTCAGAAGCATATTTACGGGGTTTTGAAAAGCAATTTGGTGATCTCTCCGAGGTTTCCGATATCACAGCCCAGAAATATATCTCTGAAATTGGTTTAAAGCAGTCAGTAGAAACCAGAAATAAAAAGCTCATGTGCCTGAAGAAATTTTACAAGTGGGCCTGCCAAACTCATTACTGGCCTAACAACCCATTCAAAGATATCAAAAAGACTCGTGCGGTGAAAGTGAACAAAGAAATTCATTACCTGACCAGGGATGAACGGGAGAAGGTGCTTGAGGTTGCTGGGAAATACAAATACGGCCTTGCTGTCTGGGTGGCTGTTTATACCGGAATGCGGTGTGGCGAAGTCTTTGGTTTACGCTGGGAAGATATCAATTTTGAATCAGAGACAGTTGTTGCTCAGTCCAAGAAGGGAAACGTACGCACAATTCCGCTTGCAAAGCCCCTCTTAGAGCGTTTGGCGGCAATCCCAAGGGGTAAGGGGCTTGTGTTTAGTTCAGGCTCGTATAAGGGCAGTCAGAGGGCTTTGGTTAAGACACTGCGAACTCATTGCAAAGAGATTGATCCTGACTGCATTGGCTGGAACCCATTTCGCCATACCTTCTGTAGTCTTTTAGTGCAGTCCGGCGTCTCACTGGATAAAATCGCAATGTGGGCCGGACATTCAATTGACGTCTGTAAGCGGTATTATGCTAGATTCATACCTAAAGACAAAAAAGACAAAGATATCGACTTGTTATAGTGCTTATCGCTTTTTGTTGTAATATGATCTCATTTTTTCTGCAATAAGCTTATTTCGCCCTCCAACGATTAGGCAGATAATCCCAATGGCTCCAAGAACACCCAAAACTGCAATTTGTCCAGAAGATGCAGTAGCAATTATTGCAATAACAAACCATACAACAGCACCGATAAGAAAATGATTGCCATCTTTTTCAAACATTTCTGGCGGTGCGCCCTTTTCTACTTCTTCTTTTGCTCTTGACTCAATTGACATTCTCTTTCCTTTCGTTTTTTTCTACTTAATGCGGTATATAGCCGTTCCCTGCAAACAATACGCCCTTAACTGGCCAGAGGTGCATCACGTTAGCCCGACTAACCGTGATAGGAGGGCATTCTGCGCTGTTTATGCTTGTCAGGAGTAGCTGAGTGCCATTTATTGGGTAGACGCGCTTACAGAGCGTGCAAATGCCGTTACATGCGTATTCCTCCGGTAGGTCCGCATTCTCGCAATCAAATTGCACAACTCCGATCCAGCCTTTCTTGCGAATATGCTCCGTTTTTCCGATCTCGTCACCGATAATCACATACTGGCCGTCAAGAACAACCGGTTCCATGCTGTTACCACGGATCTGAATCAGCCTATCATGCTCTTTAACAACCTGTACTGTCTCAAGATTATATTCATCAGCAAACAATTCAGCCTTACTGTATTCGCTATTGTCAGCGGCTGCCATGCCGATAACTGGAAGCTCAAAGGGCTGCGATTCACAAGGAAAAAGGCTTGTGGTGTTACTCAAATTTTCAGAATTGGAAAGCGCAATTTTAAGCTCTTCCTGTTTTATTGCACTTTTGCGCATTTTGCTAATTGTAGATTTTACGTTTTTTAAAAAAACTTTTGGAACTTCTGTGTAGCTGCAAAAGTCTATGTATTCATATTCGTCTGGCCATTGATCTCTACCTCTGATTTTTGCCATGGGGTCGGGGGCATTTTCTACCGTTGAAGCTCTAAGCAAAGCTGCAACAGCATAAACAATAGAGTTAAGACCTTTTTCTGGATCAGCATGTATAGCATAGCCACTTAGATGCCGAGCTTCACTGTAGATGTTTTCGTGAATAACTTTTTTGAATAAAGGGAAAAAAGCATAAGTTATTGATGTTGTATCAAAGGTCCTTCCTGTAAGCAACCATTCCCAATCAACTTTACATATCTGGCAGGTTTTTTCTAATTCGGATAGCTTGGGAACACTCACTCCTTTTTTCCATCCAGCAATTACACTCTTACTCAGTTCGAAAATTTCGGAAAGTTTATCATAGGTAGTATCAGGGAATAGTGAAAAAAATCTTTCTATTAAACCATTGGGAGCAGAGTACTTAGCCATGCTGGCATCCTTTATGTTCTAAAATTTAGTATTTAGTCCTTGCGTTCTATATTTTAGAACGCTATACTCGGCTTCATCGACATGAGGGAAACCAGAACTTAAATAAAAATCCCAAACGTTCTGAATTTTTTTTCATGATCGATGGAAGGCAGGAAGAAAAACCTGCCGGCCCCCGGAAACGGAAAAACAAAAAACGCAGGTTGTTGCAAGCCCCTGTACCATCCAATGGCAACAAAAACGGGATTTAAAAAATCAGAAGAACGGTAATTAGTTTCTACGTTCACGCTGAAGAAGTTAATTAGCGTTTTTCTATGCAGCAACCAAAAAATTAAATTTCTGTACCTCGACCAAACGGATTTACCATAAGAACCCCCTTTCCGAGAGTCGAGGCTTGGACTGGGGGTTCATTTTTAGACTATGGGCGGTATTGTAATGGAAATCTCAAAAAATGTCAATTCTGGAAACGTTACATTCAACCTCGTTCCTTTCAACGGTGAACAGCAAAACGGTGTTGATGCCCGTGAGCTTCATGAACAGTTAAAAGTAAAGACACAGTTCAAGGACTGGATTAAGCGAAGGCTTGCTGAAGCACAACTGCTTGAAAATCAGGATTTTGTTTGCTGCTCAAATTTGAGCGGCAAAACACAGAGTGGGGGTTTTCCCAAAAATGGGGGAAAACCTCAAGGCGGACACAATCGCATGGAGTACGCTCTTTCAATTGATGCTGCCAAACACATTGCCATGATGGAACGTAATGATGCTGGCCGTCGTGTTCGTCAATACTTCATTGATTTTGAAAACAAAACAAAGCAGCTTGCTTCTGCAATGCAAAAAGAAGTCTCAAATGTGGTGATGGCGGTAATGTCTGAAGCGATAAAGCCGCTTTATGATAGACTTGACCGAATTGAGTCAACACTAAAAAAAATGGCAATCGATCTTGATAATACAGCCATAGCAGCAATTAATGCTCGTATGGAGGCATTTGATATTAAGGATCAGCTTAACGCTATTGGTGAATCGCAAAAACTATTACCCCATGATACTTCATCTTTTAAAAATCAACCAATCACCACATGGTTGAATATCGAGCAAGTTGCCGTAGCTCTATGTGGCCCGGTGAATGATGTATGGCGTCTTGCTGGTGCTGCTAGGCTATTACATGATGGTGGCTCATTAACTCATAAAGCAATTTCAAAAGACCTGGTTCGAAAAACAGGCGAAGGCGATTTCTTGTTTTCACCAAAAGCTGTTCGCTTAATGCGTCGGGCGCACAACGGATAACACCTAACATTTATTCCCCTTCCTTCAGAGCCAGAGAGTAAGGCAAATCAGAAGGCACCCTTTCATTGAAGAAAACCACTGTATTCAGTGGAAGGGTGAATATTAACTTTTCGGAGCGAGAAATGGAAACCAAACTCTTGTATAACTGCAAAAAAGCTGCTGAGTATTTGGGCTTACCAATAGCAAGCTTTTACCGGTTGAAAAAGAAGCACGAAATATTTCAGCCTATTATGACAGAGTTTTCATATGGTCCTCGCTATCACATAGAGCATTTAAAAATCATATCGTCAGTGATAATAGGAACATTAGAGCCAAACGAAGCGCTTGAAATTTGGGAAGCGAAGAAAACTGTTATTGGATTTAAAGGAATATAGATTATGAATGATGAAGTTGAATTTTGTAATGCAAAAAAGTTATCAAAAATTACAGGACTAAGTGTTTCAACCATACATCGCTATGCGGTGAACTGCATCTTTCCTGTAGGTAGTGTCTTTGAAATCGGCAGCAAACGCAGCTTTAACTGGAAGAAAATTCTTAGGGCGGGAATCAAGAATTACGACGAACGTAAATCAATTTCAGGGTGAATCCAATGTATGAAAACGAACAACCAGACATGCGCAAGGTCTTAATCATATTTGTAATAGCAGCTTGTATTTTATGTATTTTGGGCGGTACACACGAAAATCTAAACAGGAGAAAGAACGATGTCAAAAACGAGTTTACAGATCACCGAGGATATGGAAGCGCTCGACCAGCTTCTGGCCGATGAAGGCCTTGACTTTGATGATCCGGCAGTACAGGAAATCATTTGCCAGTGGGCAGAAGAAAACACGGAAGCCTTCGATACCAAGATGGATAATGCCGGTGCGCTTATTCAGGAATGGCTAGGCCGGGCAGAGCTTCGCAAGAATGAAGCCAAGCGCATGAGCAGCCTGGCCACCGTGGACGAGAATAATGCCAAGCGTCTGAAAGAACACTTGAAGTTTATCTTCGACCGTCGTGGTATCAAGAAATTGGAAACGAATCGCTTCCGCTTGAGTGTTGCCAAAAATGGTGGACTTCAGCCGTTGGAAATCAATTGCGAACCGGAAGAACTTCCGACGGAATTCCAGAAGACACTTATTGTCTGTAACAATGAAGCGATCCGCGAAGCTTTGGTTGCTGGTCAGACAGTACCTGGCTGCATTCTTAAAGAACGTGGAACAAGCTTCCGGGTTAAATAGGTTTAAGCTGAATGAGTCTTTTGTCATTTTTTAAAATCAGCTGATCAACAAAATAAAAATGACCCAGACAAGTTTCGGTGGGCTTCTCAAAAGTCTTTAAAATTAAAGCCCACCTTTTTCAAAATATCATCCCGGCGGCCCGCAGTGGGCATGGCAAAAACCAAAGAAATTAAATCAACCTGATTTGATAGTCTTGTACCTTCTCTAATTGCATATAGCAAAGACCAGCAACGCCGGGATATTTTCAATTTGTTTTCAGGTAAGTGCGGTTGCGGCGTGGTGGGAACACGCAAGGTTGCTGAATAGTGTATACGGGTACTTATGTACACTTCCTGATTGCGGGAAAATATGCGGTGGACAGCCTTCCCCTGAGCTGGTTGAAACCATATCGAAGCCGAAAAGACCAACGGCAAGCAATCAAATCTGGTTCAAATCCAGACAGCCGTACAAGCCTGATTTTTATTTAGGAATACTTTAATGGGCGATGCATTTGATGATTTTGAGCGTAGAGGGTATGTCCTTCATGGCTCAGCAAGATGGAAACAGAGAAAGGAAACTATTATGGGAAATGGAACGTTTGAGCAACAGGGTACACTCAGCATGTTAGACAATGTTGTCTATGATGTTGAGAAGTCGCCACCAAAAGCATTTGTGTATGGAGTTCACGGCATTGGTAAGTCTTCATGGCTTGCGTCCGCAGCTAGGTATGGTCATAACCCTATCCTTATGCTGACTGAAGATGGAGCAAAACAACTCCAATGTGCAAAGACTCCGGTCTGTAAAACCATGCAGGAAGCAATGGGATATCTCAAGGCCCTTCTGAATGACAAGCATGAGTTTACCATGCTCGGCGTTGATACGCTTGACTGGCTGGAAAAATTGATCTGGAATGAAGCTTGCCTTCACTTCGGATGCAAGGATCTTTCCAACATTGATTACGGCAAAGGCTATGGTTATGCCCGTGGACTCTGGCAGGACTTCATTGAAATTTTTGACGACCTTATCAGCAAACGCCGCATGATGGTTGTCCTCATGGCTCACGCTGCAATCCAGAAGATTGAGACGCCGGAAAAAACATACGACTGCTTTACGCCAAAGCTTCACACCAACAGCAAAGGCGTCGGGATCGGTGAGGAACTTTGCGAGTGGGCCGATATTCTGATGTTTGCCAGATATGAGGAATATATCAACAAAGACAAGGAAGGCTTCGGTAAAGAAGTTACCCGCGTGACAGGACTTGGCCGCCGTATGCTTTACACCAACAAAGGCCCAAGCTACAACGCCAAGAACCGCTACAGTCTTCCGTCTGAAATCTGCATGGGAGAAGGTCAGGCTGACTTCGGGATCTTCTGGAACGCCTTCTGTAACAGTCCGGTTTTCCAGAAGAAAGAACAGCCTGCAGCTGACACTCAGCCTGTCGATGTGGAAGCCGTACCGGAAACCGCAGCACAGTAACACTTCACAGTAATTAATTTCACAGACAACTAAAGTCTATTTTTAATCGCCAATTTTCATAAGGAGAAAATCATGGCACAAATGAATGATGTAAACATGGAAAACGTAAGGGCTGAAATGCCTTCTGGTTCAGTCGTACCTAATGATGTATATCGTGTCGTTGTAACCGGCAGCGAGCGCAGAAAAACCAAGAAAAATGACGGGGAACTTCTCGCTTTGAAATTCACAATTCAGCAGGGTGAGTATGCTGGTCAAAGCATTACCACCAATCTTAATCTCTGGCACCAGAACACGGCAGCCCGCAACATGGCCAAGCAGGAATATGGCTGTATGCTCAAGGCAATGGGAATTCCACCAGTTCAGGACACACAACAGCTTCATAATATCCCGGTGAACATTACCGTCGTCGTTGCTGAGTACAAAAAGAATGACGGCACGATGGGCAAGACCAACAACATCACCGATTATGCTCCCGTCGGTCAGGCCAACAATCAGCAGCCGAACAACCCGCCTGCTCAGAACAACCAGAATAACCAGCAGCAGGATAACACACCGCCTTACGCATAGTAGCGTGAGGGGTATCAACCAACCATTTTTATAAAGGATTGAAACAATGCACCCAGAAGAAGAAGAAGCAACCGCAGCAGAAGCCCGCATCATCACCAGAAAAAAGAATATGAATCTCAAATGTATTCTTTCTGATGATGAATACCGCGAGAACGCCAAAAAACAGGCGTCACTTCTTGAAAAGAACGAGGATCTTGAAGCTGATAAGAAATCATTCAATGACCGGATCAAGGGGAAGATCTCAACCAATGACGCAGAACTTCAGATTCTTACCCGCACGATTCGCGACGGTTATGAGTTCCGCGATGTCGAATGTGAAGTGATCGAGGACTATGATCTTGGCCTTGTCAAAGTTATTCGTCTTGATACAGGCGAGGTTGAGGAAGAACGTCAAATGACTGAATCTGAGCTTGCCAAGCGTGATGAACTTTTCTTTGACCAGGAACTGGAAGAAGAAAACGCCGACGCTGCCGAAGAAGACGACGATCAGGACGATGATCCCGAAGACTTCCATAACGACACCGAAGATATGCTCGGTATCGAAGATGAAGAAGACGAGGACGACGACAAATGATTGAGCTTGAACTGCCATACCCGCCCAGCGCCAACCATTACTGGCGACACGTTCCCACCAGAAAAGGCCGAAAGATGTTTGTAACGGTCAAGCTGAGTGCTGAAGGACGTAAGTTTACTGAAGATGTTGCGCGGGTGGTTATGGCTTCAGGCGTCAAGACGATCACCGGGGCAATAGCAATCAAGCTGTATGTCTATTGCCCTGATGCCCGTCGTCGTGATATCGACAATATCCGCAAGCCGCTGTATGACGCCTTGAGTAAGGCCGGTTTCTGGGAGGATGATTCCTTTATCGTCTGTGATCCGGCATTCAAATACAAAGCAGCGGACGGAATGGGGCGGGTAGTTGTCAAGGTTCAGCAAATGGATAAAGGCGTAACGGTCGCCAAGGCCGGCGCCTGGTTGAAAGGCTAGATAACTGTAATGCAAAATTCAAATATGTTCAACGCTAGCAGTTTGGCGTTAAGAAGGTTGGTTGAAAACGTTACGCAAAAGATTGATTTGGTTGACGCAGTAACGGCGCTTGATGCTCTATACCAGCAACATCAACTTGTTAAAAATCCATTTCAATATTTTCCTTCTGAGTGCCAGCTTGCTTTTGCGTCTGAAATAAAACAACTGAAAGGATAAAAATGTCACCACTTGAAATTTTAAAGACAGCCAAGGAGTTGAACGATTTTGTTTTCATGTCTCCACATGACGGTGCGACAAAAGAATTCTTTGACGACAAGGCTATCAGTTCTGACGATCAATACCGGATTATGAATACCAGTATTCGGATACTGCAGAGTAAAGAGGTTAGGGGGTAATATGGCTTTCTCATTGCGATGGTACCAACAGGAAGCGCTGGACGCGATCTACGCTTATATGCGCAAGACCAAAGGCGGCCACCCCTGCGCGGTTCTGCCAACGGGTTGTCATGCTAAAGGGTATGGCATAATGATGTTCAATGGCAACATTAAAAATGTTGAAGACATTGTTGTTGGTGATATGTTGATGGGAGCCGACGGAAACCCGCGTAATGTATTGCAGCTTTGCCGCGGACGTCACCATATGTATGAGGTGTTTCTCGAAGATCATAGTTTTATTGTCAATCAAGATCATATTCTTCATGTGACCCTGAATTACTCTATGAAGAATCTAGACGTTAAGTTTGTATATGAAGCAATGAAAAAACTAAATTGTAAATTTTTCATGCAAAAGAAATTTCTTGAACGTAAAACATATCGACATGAATACATATTTGATATTAAGCCTGTCGGGGTTGGTGATTTCTATGGCTTCACTCTGGACGGCGACCATCTTTATCTTGATGAACAGTCTTTAGTTCATCATAATAGCGGTAAGACACCATTACTCTCGCAGATCTGCAGTGATGTGGTTACCAAATGGGGCGGCCGGGTGTGTGTGCTTGCTCACGTCAAGGAACTTCTTGAGCAGGCTGCCGACAAACTGGCTCACTTCCTGCCTGCAGGCCCGATTAACAATCCTACCGTCGGTCTGTATTCTGCTGGAATGAATCGTCGTAATACGGATAACCCTGTTGTTGTTGCCGGTATTCAGTCAGTTTATAAGAAGGCGTTCAAACTCTGCAATCCAAACCCGTTCAATATTATTATCGTAGACGAATGTCATTTAATTTCCAGCAAAGACGCGACCATGTACCGCAAGTTTTTGACGGATATTCTTATTGCGAATCCTAATGCTGTTGTTATCGGCTTGACTGCGACGCCTTACCGACTGGATTCCGGTATCATTTACGGCGGCAAGGATGATATTTTCACGGATAAAGTTTATGAAGCTCCACTCAAACAGCTGATCCTGCAGGGGTATCTTTCACCACTCAAAACAAAACGTGGTTGTGAACACGCTGACATGGCTAATGTCTCAGTCCGTGGTGGGGAATACGTCAGCAGTGAAATGGCAGCCAAGTTTGACGAGATCATGCTGGCGGCTATCGACGAAATCCTGCGCATGACTGTAACGCAAGGCAGAAAGTCAACCCTGATCTTTGGTGCAAGCGTGGATCACGGTAAAAAAATTCAGGAAGCAATCATTGAAGCCGGATATTCCTGCGGATTTGTCTGCGGAGATACACCCAAAGATGAACGTGCGAAAATTCTTTTAGCATTTAAAGAAGGGAAGTTGCAATACCTCTCCAATGTCAATGTACTGACCACCGGCTTTGACGCGCCTAATGTTGACTGTGTGGCCTTGCTTCGCTCAACCCTTTCGCCTGGTCTTTATTATCAGATGGTTGGTCGTGGCCTGCGGATCTGCGAGGGTAAGAAGGATTGCCTGGTCCTTGACTATGGTGAGAACGTAGCAACGCATGGCCCGATTGATATGATCCGGCCGCCAAAGGGTAAGCAGTCTGACGGTGATGGAGAAGCAGCCACCAAGGAATGCCCGAACTGTCACGAAATTGTCTTCGCCGGTTACAAGCTTTGCCCGGAATGCAACCATGAGTTTGCAGCTGATACCATTCTGCATAATCATATCGCCGGAAATAAGGGCGTCGTCTCTGGGGAGATCAACACCTATGACGTCGTTATCGCTGAAACAAGATGTTTCATGCACCGCAAGCGTGGCTTTGAAGATGATCCAGAAGTACCGCCGACATTGCGCGTGGAGTTCAGAACCGGCGGCATGAGCATGGAAGTATACCGTAAGTGGGTGTGCATCGAGCATCAGGGCTTTGCCAGACAGCAGGCAGAAAACTGGTGGGTAGAAATGTGTCCTTTGGAATGCCCATCCACTGTAATGGAAGCGATTGAGCTTGCCGACGCTGGGGTATTCAGGCAGGTCAAGAAGATCACAGTCCGTGAAGAAGCGGGAAAGAACTTCCCTGAGATCATTGGCTATGAATTCGGTCCGATGTTAAGCCACGAAGAAATCGACGAGAAACTTGCCGCCGCTGATATCGAGCGTCAGGTCATGGCTGAAGAAGCGGGAATCGGTGAAGGCACCAATCTAATCGACTGGTTTAACCAGGATGATATACCATTTTAAATTGAACAATTCGTAATTGAAGGGAATGTATGAACGGGGGTGAAGTAACAAGTGAGCTTGCAGCTTATGCCAAAGTTGTCTGGTCAGAGAATGATCTGATCGAGATCCGGCCACTTCCGGCAGGCATGGGTAAACGTGAATGGATTCTGGCCAAAGATATTACGCACCCCGACCGGGTTCAACGGCTGATTGCTGAGAACCGTGTCGCCAATATCTACGCTGGGGTTCTGCCGAGAATTAAAGAAGGGGGCAGGGCAGAAGACGTCGAAGGCGGTCGTGTTGTCTGGGCAGACTTTGACCATATGACACCAGAAGAAGCGATTGAACGAACCGGCAGGCAGGAATTCCCGCCACCGTCAATGGCTGTCAACACCGGTCATGGTGCGCATTTATTCTGGAAGCTGGATAAATGGGAAACAAAGGAACGGATCTGCGAGTGCGTTACCCGGATCATTCAGGCTTTTGATTGTGACAAATCAGTCAAGGACCCTGCAAGAATTCTGCGCCTTCCGGGTTTCACCAATCATAAACCGCCAATTGCCGAGTCAGGAATTATCTTCGCTGACCATGAAAGCCCGTACTCACTGGATGAACTTCTCTCTTTTTTGCCGGAAGTTTCAACTCCAGTCGTACAACCGGCAGTAAATATCAAGCCGTGGGAGACTCAGCCATCGCCAACAGTAACGCCGGTCGCACCGGGCGCTCCGGTCGCACCAATTAGTCAGGATGATGATACAATCAGCCGGGCAAAGAAGTATGTTGCCAGCATCGAGGGCAGCAACGAAGGCGGCCGCACCAATACAGCCTTCCGGGTGGCGGCGGTCCTGGTCAATGATTATCAGCTGGATAACCAGCAGGCACTGACGATTCTGACCGGCTGGGATCTAATGAGCAATAACCCGCCGATACAGAATGACCCGAAGTATGGATACCCGGAACTGCAGAAGATCATTAACAACGCCGTAAAGTATCACAAGAAAGATTCCGGCAACAAGATCGTCGAGGAAATTGATATCCCCTTGCCGACAGTGACAGTTCAGGAAGTGGAAGCACCAGTACATACACCAGGTATTTATTCTGAAAAAGAATTCTTAAAAAGAATGCGCCCATTCTTAAATGCGGGTGGATTGCTCAGTCAAATGTGTGACTATATGGATCAAGGAGCATGGTGTTTGCAACCAGAATTATCATTGGGGGCTGCACTTGCTTTCTTTGGTGTTGTCTTTGGTCGGCTTTATAAAGATGAACAGGGTTGCCGAACAAATTTGTATATCTTTGGTACTGCGCCTAGTGGCGGTGGTAAAAACAGGGCGCTTGAAGCTATTCAAAAAATATTACCCATATCAGAAATGAAGAATATTTTAGGGCCTTCTGGTTTTCGATCTGGTAGTGCATTGATTAAAACTCTCAGTGAACGGCCAAGGATATTGTCTCTTATTGATGAAGCTGGTTTGTATTTACGTGGCGTTAATATGGCTGGCAAAAGTAATCCACATTTAGCAGAAATAGTAAAGAACTTGATGGAAATGTATTCATGCTCAAACAGTGTTTATACTCCACAAGCTGCAGCTGGTTATTCCATAGACGATATTGTGCAGCCATGTTTAGGAATTTATGGCTGCACAGTGGCTGATTCGCTTTATGATAAAATGCCGAAGGAAAATATTTCCAATGGTTTTCTTGCTCGTGTTCTCATTATTAATGGGCGTAGCAATCCTAAAGATCAAGATGGTAATAGTGACTATATCCCTGAAAATCTTGTGTCAGTTCTTAATGAAATACAGAATAAATATGTAGGTCAAGGAATACTTGGTGGTATTGCGCAGGATCTTAATCCAACGCTTATCAATGTTCCATATGGTGAAGGTGTCGCTGAGTATTACCGTTCAATGCGCAAACACGCCCGTCAACTTGGGCGCAAGGTAGGTGAACCTTTAGCAACATTATGGACACGTGCCATCGAAAAAGGACAGCGTATTTCTTTGATTCACGCATGTTGCCAGAACTATCTTTGCCCGAAGGTCACACTTGAATCTGCTAAATGGGGGTGTGAATTATCTATGCTTCTTACAGAGTACATGATAGAAGAAGTAAAAAATAATGTTGCCGAGAACGATGTCGAACGCAATCACCAGAAGATCTTGCAGATCATTCGTGACCATAGGAAACCAATAAATAAAAGTCTACTTACACGTAAGACTCAGTTTTTGACAGGAAGGGTACGTGACGAAATCATTTATGCTTTAATTGAAGGTGAGCAAATTGAGAGTGTAATAGTAGAAGGCAAGAAGAAAACTTATTATCGAATTAAACAATAAAGGAAAATTATAATGACAGATGAAGAAATTAAACGAGTGAAACAACTTGTAAAACTAGCTTATTATGATGGTTTCGATTCTGGAAATAATCATGATATTATGAAGGAGAACCAGATTCAACCATATGACAAAGTTGATTGTTGGAATAGAAGCGATGTTAAGCAAGCTGTTGATGAAATCGATGCCAAATACGTAATGAGTGATACTTCGCTGACAGTTATCTTCACTATTGGTGAACACCCCGAATGGCCGGATTGCCCAGAGTGTGAAATGCTGAAACAGTGGTGTAATAATCATGGTGTCAAGTATATCGAAATGTCTTATCGCTTTATCTACTGTCACCCAAATCACAGTGACATTAACGCAGAACTTAGCTTAAATAATATGGGCCTGCCTGTTGTCTGGTATAAGAATATGGCAATGGACTCTGACAGCTTCAAAAGGAATTATTTATCGAAAATGGTAATGAATAATGAACGATAACGTAATCTATATTTCCCAAGGCCTTGAATTCTGGGCGACCACTGAACCGCAGATGTGGGCCAAGGAAGTGACTATACTCGATACAGTCTTTCGGCGGCTCAACGCAAATATGTTTGATCGACTTACAGAATATGTATCGGGCTTGCCGCATGGGGATGAAAGGCGCGAAAAATTTGAGCAACTAAAAATAGTTGTTAACTTTTAGTTATATAAAGCTGGATTTTTGTCGATCAATATTGAATACGTTGTGTCAAACGAAAGGGCAGGAATGAGCGACAGAGATCATATCACAATTATAATTGGCAATGGCTTGGGTATGGCTGTTGATGACATGCATTTTCGATTGCATAATGCAATCAAAGATGCAAAGGAATATTGTGATTGGCTAGAAGAAGATGAAGAAAGAATTATTAGCGATTTCGTTAATAGTTATAATATTTCTGATGGTGAGGATACTAAGTCTAAAAACTTATTTTCAGAGCCAGATTTAAAAAAAATTCAAGAAATTGTTAATACATTCAATTTAATTCAAAATGTTGGGAGGGGGGAATGGTTAACCACTGAAGGTAAAAAAATTCCAGAACTTTTAAATAAATTTAATTTTTTAATTGCAAAGCAATTAGCTCGAAGAAGCTTAGTTCTTAATTCAGCAAAAGGTGAACATATCGTAAAATCATTAATTGCTGAACACAAGGGGGAAGAGTTTGAGTGTGATGAAGTGTTGCTTGAAAAGATTAAAAAGTTCAATGATTTTATGGATGATCTTTGTGTGTATATTAAATCGAGTAATCGAAAAGTTAATGTTGCGACATTAAATTATGATACAATTCTCTATGATGCATTTCTTGACAAGGAAATATCATTTGGGAAATATAATGAAACATTTCTTGCGGACGGATTTACGACCAAGGGTTTTAGCTCAAAAAATCTAGAACGTAGGCAATTTGGTTTTGGTTATTATATGCATTTACATGGATCACCACTTTTTTACAATGATGGAGAAACTGTTAAAAAGTACAAACGCAATGAATTACTTAATTCTGTTTTTTGTCCTGATCAACATGGTATGCATATTGTCCTTACTCATAGTGACTATAAAGTACAAAATATTAGAAAATCAAATTTATTGATGACTTATTGGAAGAAATTTGCAGAATCTATAAAAGAAAGTAAAACCCTTGTTCTGTTTGGATATTCTGGTCTTGATACTCATTTAAACGAGTTAATATCAAAGTATATTTCAGATGACACTTCTGTTTATGTTGTTGAGTATGAAG